>SVDZ01000019.1 GCA_015057625.1 Lachnospiraceae bacterium
ATCGAATCTCGATCCAAATTCACTGACTGAATTTGTTTTCCGTGCAACGATCCCATCAGCCATATCAGATAATCCTGCGATCAGATACATTGCATAAAAGATTGGAGAAAACACTGGACAAAGCAGGAGTGCCGCACTCACAAGGATTCTTATTCCTGTTATTACATTTGCCATCATACGCTTCCGGCATTTTCAAGCCTGCCCCGAGCATCATGATTGTTCCCTATAATTGCTCCTACCTTTTCGCACGACTTCATTTCCGGGCAACTGCCGCAAGTTGCCATTTGTTTTTCTCTCGCGCACTGTCTGATCGGGCATAAAGAATCACAGTACACTGTCTTTACTCCCGGAATCCGGCAGCCGGAGCAGTTGATCATTTCCGGTGTGATCTCCACTCCATTAAGCTCTGACCATTCTTTCGACACCTTTATACGCAGTTCATTGTCGTTATTAACTGTAGCCAAACGGGCTTCACAGACCTCACAGTCCAGCCCGCAATATGCAATATAATCATTCATGATCAAAGCCTCCCTTCTGTCTGCACCGGAACCCAAATACCACATTCGTAATCTGAAGCCTGCGGATCACCCTGCGAATAAACCTCAAGGGTTGCTTTTCCGTTTGCCTGAAATTTTTGGCCTTCATTCGGAAACCATTCCTGCCATACTGCAGTATTAAGTGTCTGCAGAGATCCAGGCATCGGTCCTTTTGCCGTAAAAATGGCCCAGTCACTTGCCGGGAAAGAATATAATTCTAATCCCTCAGGGACATCGCCGCCCTTATACAGTCCTGCAATCCAATACAGAAATCCGTTTTCAGATTCTGAACAGATTGCAAACATACCGATTTCGTTTTCTAAAATTGCTTTCTCAATTTCGGTTTCAGGCTTCATAGTCTGCCAGAGTCTTGCATATTTTGCAGCAAACTCCTTGTCCCAGAATTCAGGACATTTCTGATACCCTTCCTCCGGGCGGATTTCTGTATGATATCCAATAAAAGTCATCTCCAGTTTCTTTTCATATTTTACATTCATTATTTTATCCTCGCTCTTTCATGTATACCTTGCAAAAATGCCGCACCAACACTACAGACTAATTCTCTGAATGGCTCCCACTCTAATGAGCTTTTCCTTACTGCCTTTTGCAGAATCAATACGAACAAGAATCCAATCATCGTCTGCGTCAAGAATCGTATTGGTTCCATTCTTTGAGTTACCATACATTACAATATCCAAGTCTTCATAGTCTTCCTTCAGGTCTAGGGTAACCTGTTTCCCAATATACGACTCTATTGCATCAAGCAAATTTTTCCTTTCTTCAAATGAAGAAGTTCCATTGACACCAGCAAGTTCTTCCTCCAGTGCGACCACTCTTTTTTTTAGGGAAGATAACTCGCAATATGCTAAAAATCCAAATAATCCGAATATAAAGCCTAAATATTCCATCAGTTGTCCTCCTTTACAATTTCTATGGAAAGAATCGAAGAAACCGGTATAAGTTTTTCAATCTTTCCTTTTTTCATGTCTGCGGTGATTCGCATCCAGTTCCCTTCAAAATCTATTATGCGACATGTTGTATTATACAATTCCACATCTGCTTCCTCGTCAAAAAATGTTAGCCTAACCATCTTTCCGACCATGCTTTTCAAAAGTCTTCCGACACTTCTTGCCTGTGCTACACCATTTTCGACCACCTCATCTTTGAGCAAATAGTCACAACTTACCCCGAGGATGTCTGCTATTGCTCCGACTTTTTCAATATCAGGCATAGCTGTACCGCTTTCCCATCTACTAACAGTCTGCCGAGAAACGTACATTTTTTCAGCGAACTCTATCTGAGTCATCCCTATGCTTTTCCTTTTTTCAGCTATCTTAGCTCCAAGTTTGTTCATATATTAGTCCCTCCTATTTAATCTTATGTCTTTATGATACAATTTCCCATAGTTCTCAACAAGCAAATAGCAAGTGCAAATGTAACACGACAGTTTACATTCATACGCCAACAGGCATTTCTGCCCTGCTCCATCCTTTCCAAATATATTTTAACATAAATACTACATTGTCTTAAATACTTTTCCTTAATGGAAAAGGCGGGTGTCTTACCCGCCTATAGTAACCGGAACTTTTATTAAAAGTTAACCTATAATTGATATTTTTATTTTTCCTCAAAGTTTGGTTTCCAACCTGCAAACTGCTCTAATTGTGCATCTGTTCTATGGTAATATCTCGTATCTTTATCCAATTTTCCTATTTCATCCATCTCTTCATCTGTAAGTTTGAAGTCCAAAATATCAAGATTATCTTTGATATGCTCTACATTTTTACTTCCCGGAATTACAACGAATCCCATTTGTGTATGCCAGCGGAGAATAATCTGGGCATTGCTCTTACCATATTTTTTTCCAAGTTCTGCAAAGAGAGGCTCGTTGATTAAGGACTTGTCACCATGTCCTAACGGATACCAGCTCATCAACTTGATATCATACTTATCCAATGTCTTTCTAAGTTCTTTCTGCGTAAAATATGGATGCGCCTCAACCTGGATAAATTGTGGAATCACTTCCCACTCTTTCTCAAGTTCTTCTATATACTTCCCTTCAAAGTTAGAAATACCAATTGCTTTAGCCTTACCTTCCTTGTATGCCTTTTCAAGTTGCCTATATCCGGCAAGCCAATTTCCGGCTGGCTGGTGTATATAAAGTAGGTCCACATAATCTACACCAAGACGCTCTAATGTTTCATCTACAGCATTAGGGTTTTCATATTCACTTGGCCATAACTTAGTCGAGATAAACACGTTCTCCCTAGAAAGTCCACTGTCTTTGATACCTCTGCCACAAGCCCTCTCATTCACATAAGCATTTGCTGTATCCACCAAAGAATATCCCATCTTAAGGGCCTCTCTGACACTGTTTTCTGCCTCTGTCGGAGATAACATAAATGTTCCAATTCCAACTACCGGACACTCGATTCCATTATTTAGTACTATTTTTTCCATGACTTATTCCTCCTAAAATGATTCATAATTTTCATCAGCTTAATATGTTGACGCTTTAGAACTTGTAAACTTCCAAGCACCATTCTCTTTTCTCAAGGTGAAATCCCCTTGAAGTTTCCATTTATTTTTGCCACCACCATATACTGCGGCAACCACACTACTTTTTCCTGTCATCGTTGCGGTATCTCCATCAATTCTAACATTGATTTCATCGTGTTCTGCCGAATAGTAATTAAACGTCCCTCCAAGAAGACCTCTAATAAATTCATCTACTGACTGTCTTACACCTGTCATATGCATCAAAACATAATCATCAGACATTAATTTTCTAAGACCAGCTTCGTCTTTATCAATCATATACTTCCAATATTTTTGGTACATATCTGTTATTATCTTTATATCTTTTTCTTCCACGCCCATAGTCACTCCTTTTGTTCGCTAGGATCCAGATACTTAATTACCTTAGCCGGTACACCTCCTACCACAGCATAGTCAGGGACATCCTTTGTAACTACTGCACCTGCTCCAACAACAGCATATTGACCGATTGTTACTCCCGGACATATAGTTACATTCATTCCAAGCCACGCATTTTTCTTTACAGTAACTTTTCCATAAGTGTATTTAGTATGACGCTCATTCATGTCATGATTTATTGTCGCTATTCTAAGTCCCGGTGCAGCCATTGCTCCATCTTCAAATTCTATTCCACCCGATGCCGAAAAAATCGCCGAATGGTTAATAAACACTCCCTTTCCAAACTTAACTCTGTTTCCAAAATCACAGATAAACGGAGTGAGAATTCTGACATCATCCAGCTTTCTTCCAAATAATTCTTCTAAGTCTTCCACGTATGTTGGATCATCCGGCATCTTTGCATTTGCTATAGCACAAAGTTTTCTCGCCCTCATCATTTCTTCAACAGCCTCTTTGAAGTATGGCTCTGTTGTTTTTGTCGGGCCTCCCTTATCCATCAATTCATATACATAACCTTTTTTATATTCCATTACTGTACTCCTTTTAAATAACGCCATTTTTACCAAGCCATTTTTCTACGCTTGCTTTTGCATTAGCTGCCTGACTTCCTGTGATAGGAAGACCTGACTTTACTTCTGCTCCCGGTGCATATTTTTTAATATCCCTCTCACTGCTTCCCATTCCACTGCCTTCATTTGTACAAAGTGGAAGAATTGTTTTCCCGCCAAAATCATATCTCTCAAGAAATGTCGCAACTGCCATTGGCATTGTGCCCCAGTAGTTAGGGTAAGCCAAAATAATTGTGTCGTATTCATCAATACTCTCTAAGTAATTACTAAGCTCCGGTCTGGCATTTTCTCTAAGGTCTTTCTTAGCCTCGTCGATGCATGTCATATACACAGGTGAATATGAATTCTTCATCTCAATTTTGAAAATATCTGCCTCTATCATATCTTTCATATCATTACATACAATTTCTGTGTTTCCTACTTTTACATATCTCATTGCTCCACCGAAATAATTTTCATCTGCTCTTGAAAAAAATGCGATTAACGTCTTTGCCATTTGTCTCCTCCTTTTGACTTTCTTGTTATTACCAATGTTTCATATCAAACATGTTTTATTTTCTTAATTAAATTATCACACAGCTTTATTGTAAAATCCAATCGAAATATTGTATAATTAATTTAATTATTAAATAGCGCGAGGTTAAGGTCATGAACACAAAACAAATTGATTATTGCATAGAACTTGCACATACATTAAATTTTAGTAAAGCTGCTGAAAATATGTTTGTCAGTCAGCCTACCTTTTCTTATCAGATTAAGTTACTAGAAGAAGAGATAGGTTTTGCCATTTTTGAAAGAAGCGGAAAAGGTGCAACGCTTACTCCTGCCGGAGCTCAGTTCGTATTTTACCTTACGGGAATGCGCGAGGATTTCAAACGTGCAATCGAGCAAGGTCAGAACTTCAGTGCCAAGTACAAAGACTCCATTTCCATTACCCTTATGGTAAGGCAGGCTGTTTACTTTTTACCGGAGGCTATGCGCATATTCGCCCAAACACATCCTGATATACAGATTGTTCCAAAATTTAAATATGAAAACTCAATGGAAGCTTTTTTAAGTAACGATACAGATATTGTTTTTGCCCTAAAGGAGCAAACAAAAAAAATCCCCGGCATTAACACCTGGGAACTCTTCGAAAGCAAAATATATTTAATTTCTCAAAAGGATGATTCTCTTGCACAAAAAAATCTCTTAAGCGAAGAAGATTTGTACGATAGAACACTGATGGTTGGCGGCGGATCGCCTTCTGCTCTAAAAGCTGTACAAAATCGGCTCATTGCAACCGGTAAAATCAATTATTTTAACAGTGCAGACCATGACACCACCTTAACCAATGTTGCCGCCGGAAAAGGAGTTTGCCTTGCTCCGGGTTTCTTAAACGACCACAGTGGCCAATTTGCCTGGATTCCTTTCGACTGTCAGGAAAATTTTACATGTGTGCTTTGTACTCATAAAAATGACAACAGAGATTGTCTTAAAGACTTTATTGAACTATTGCAATCCCTGTACAACGAGGCAATTGCAATTCCTTTTTAATTATTCAAGACTTGCGCGTCAGCCATAAGATAACTTACTCTGTAAGTTATCTTATGCGATAGTGATTTTTTACAATCACGAAAGCGGCTGACATCTTTATCTATACATTTATGCAATCCGTTAAATGGAAGTTCAGAGAACTTTCTTATAAACTAAAAAAGAGTCAACCAAAGTTGACTCTACACTCTTTTCCGTGTTTTTATTTCAATTTCTAGCGTGTTTTCTGAAATAAGAATATTATTTTTTATTTTTATTTCAATTACAAAAGTTGGTTATTATAATAGTTACCATTTTATAAATCCATTCTGAAAGTCCAGTTTCCAACAGTTTTTCCATTACATTCAAGGGTTTCTTCTTTAACAAGTGAGAATCCGTTTTTAGCATAAAATTCCACATTTTTCTTAGCATTGGTAGTTACGGTAATTAAGTTTCCACCATTTTCTTTTACCATAGGTATAAGGAAATCCTGTATCGCACTAGATCCGATACCCTGGTTCTGATATTTAGGGGCAACTGACAAAAAATACAAATGCCAGCGGGGATTGGTAATTTTTTTTACAACTATTTCCGTTTTATCTGACATATCCATAAATACAAGGGTATCCTTAATGCCAACTCGCGCTATAATACCTACCATTCCGCTTACGGCATAATCCCAAAAGCCAACGGATTTATCTGATGGTTTCTCAATAATTACAACAGACACAACCTTTCCATCCACAAAACCTGTATAGCAGTCATCCTTACGAATAGTTGCTTTAAATATTCCCTTCATAAGACGCTCATGGAAACTGCGAAGTTTTTCATCAGACTTAAAGCGGTCTTCGAAAACTCCCCAGAAAAGAGGATAATTAACAAAAGACTCAACGAAAACCTTTAATACCTCTTCTTCGTACGAGCTGTCATATTTTTTATATTCAACCTTATTCATTACCACCACTCCTATTCTAAAGTCGTATTATCCCTACAAACCGCGATTTTGTTCAATCCGAATTTAGCGCAGTGTCCATTCGCATTTTGCCGCACTACAATACACCTAATAACATTTCTTTCGCCCACTGATACTGACCTTTGTCTTCATATTCACGATAGAATACTTCTATCATCATGGTCAAATACAAAATAATATCGTACCAACGAAGTCTGCGTAATTCATTTTCAGAAAAATCAACTATTCCAAATCCTTTTAAGAAATTCTCATTTCTATTGTGTTTTCTAAATCGATCGTCCATAAAAGGCTCGCCCCATAGCGCCCTTTCCCAATCTATAATACCAGACACGTGATTATTTTTTACAAACACATTGCCTTCCCACATATCCCAATGAACCAAGGTAGCCAATTCGACTGAATCAAATACATATTTTTCGCTATCCAACTGTTCTACTAGACGTTGTGCATCACACCCAATATCTATACTTCTCTTTTGCGCATCAGATATCAGATTAGTTAGCATAACTTTTATGAAATCGAAAAGAGAATTATATCTTTTTTCGTCTCCCAAAAAGCCAAATTGCTTATTGGTAATAGTAGTTAATTCTTTAGATATCTTGCCAATTTCTCTATCTAATACTGCAATAACAGTTTCAGGTAAATTATCCTTTATAAATATATAATTATATCCCGGTATTTTTTCCATAAAAAAATAATCCCCGTTACATACCGTTTTAGAACAATCATAGTACTGGACATCTGCCACTTTAAATGAACAATTATCAGACACTAATCTCATCGCACTAACTTCTGCCCTCATTAGATTTATTTCATTGGAAGTATTTCCTGTAGTATCCTCTGCAGCAATTTTTAAGATACTTTCGCTAGCATCATCGAACACTATTTGATATGTAACATTGCACATTCCCTCTGTCAGTTCTTTTATCTTAGACACCGACTTATTAGGAAATGCAACCTTTGCCATCTCTTTGATTGTTTCATTGGATTGTTTGTTTTTCGTAATCATTATTTTATTCTCCCTACAAACCGCGATAAACTTGAATTTGTCTGTTACACGTTCCTAGTTTATTATCAATGCTTTTAACGTGAAATCAATTTTAAAAATCTCTTGTCATTCATCTGCTCATTTGTTATGTATTTTCCATTAAAAAACAATGCATATGTTGTAATCGGCGTAGGTGCTTCCTGTGCCTCATCTTTACTTTTAATATGAATTGCTTCAAATTTAATTCCATTTTCTTCGGCTGTCTTCTCGACTATTGGCACATACTTTGCATTAAACGGACACTGAGAAGTATAATACAAAACATATCCCTGTTTTTTAATATACGGTTTCTTTGCACACTCTTTAAACTGTGGTTTAGACACATTTTTCTCAAATGGTAAATACCAAAGCTGTATTCCATTATCCGCCTCATCACATACTTGAAAACCTTTATATTTCAAATAATGTGGATCTGCAAGGAATGGCTTTTTCTTTGCTGAAGAAAGAATACACAATCCCTTCTTTCCCTTGTTTTTACTGTCATCAATACACTCATCTAATAAGTCATTTGAATATCCATGACCTTTAAACTTTCCAGATACCCACAAACAATCAATATACATATACCCATCTGCATCAATTGGATTCCACGCATTTTCAGCAGGGATGTATTCTATAAAACATTTACCTCTCTCGGTACTTTTTATAAAAACAAGCCCTTCATCGAAGCGTTCGTTTAGCCACTCTTTCTTTGAGGCAACCTGAATATCCTTGTTATTTGAAATGGCGCAACAAATATGTTCGTTTTCAATGTTTTCCTTTGTAACCTTTATGTATTCCATAACTGACTCCTTTACATCTTTGAAGTTATCTCTCATAATCAAGTCTTACTAAGCTCTTTCCATTTGGCAAAGTATCCCTGATTTTCTTTATCAGTTTGTATCCAGCTTTATTCATAGTAGTTGTTAATTCATTCTCTTCCATTTGGCAATGGACCCGATCCAATCCATCAAAAGCATGAATATACGGAGAATCCGAAACCCATTGTTTCTCTTTTTCGTTGATTTGAATAACACATGATACATATCTCGGCTTAACTTTTGCAACTGCCTTTGCAAATGCCTCATAACCTACATATTCAATCAGCAAGTTTGCAATTATCAACTCGGCTTCTGGTAACTGATTTGACTCGTTTAAAATATCTATATTTAGGCACTCTAGCACTCCTGATAAATCATTATACCTTTCTGTTACAGCCATCAAATAGTCGTCGTTAATATCAATTCCAAACACCTTACAATATTTATTAACATTGACATGTTCCAAACCATTTCCGCCAGCAATCCCCATAATCATTACTGTATTAACATCATAATCATTAAATTGTTCTTTCATAGTGAGATTCAACGATTGAAGTTGTTTCACCGAATCTAAACTCATATGGTTTTCATAGTCTGAAAGACTTATTTCTTTCCACGGATTAACCATTGCGTTTTCTCCTTTAGCTAGATTTCCATTCCTCCTATAAACTTGAAATTGTCTTTCAGAAATAGTGTTCCATCAAGCGATCAACCCATTCTGGAACAGATGCATCCTTTTTATCATATACCGGATAATATGGCTTTATATCTATAACAGGTGTACCATCTACTGCACATCAAATAACTAATTTTTCAATTTTAGCTATAATACTTTCCCAGCTTTCCTGGTTCTCTATTGAATTCTTCATTTCCATAGCCTTCGCTTTCATACTCGATGACCGTGCAACTTCCATTACTGCGCTATAGATTTCTTTAGTATTCTGAAGTAAAGAATGAATCCTTTTGGCAATTCCAAGATTAACCAACTGTTCAGCATTTGTAACCTGATCGTTTATAAAGGGCATAGCCACCATCGGTACCCCGAAACACAAAGCTTCATTAATACTGTTCATTCCGCAATGTGTAAGAAAAACATCTGTATGAGAAAGCACTTCTATCTGTGGTACAAATGAATAAGCATATATGTTTTCAGGCAGATACCCCAATGAGTCCGGTGGTACTTTCCCTGTGTTTAAAATTACAGACAATTCTTTGCCACCAAATGCCCTGATACACTTCCTGTAAAAGCTTTTATCACTCAGAATGCTTCCAAGGGAAATATATACAACAGGCGACCTCATTTTCTCGTATGGAATAGCCATTTCCCCCGGCCTTACCTCCGGTGTCGGAATTACATATAAATATGAATCATCAAATTCTTCCTTCCTTTTTTGAAACTGCTTTGGTATATATACAATATTTAGCTCAGGTTTACTCTTTGTAATCCCGTCCTTCAGACAGGTATTCAAAAAGCCTTTATGCTTCGCTATCTTCTTTGGCAACACCTGCATATCTATCAGTTTGGCTGATATTTTGAATAGTGATGGCGCATCATCCAAGGTATTCTCATTCCATGCCGGTTGAGAAAACTGTCTTACGCAAGGGATTCCCATCCTTTTTGCCAGATCTATCCCAGGGTAGAAAAACATTTCGTAAATAAGAATGTCATACTTTTCCGTAAGTGAAATTACCGTATCAAATGCTGCAAGAAAAGAATTCTTCTTCTTATATTGTTCACTCGCATTTTCAGGATAATTGTTATAAGGAACAAATACTGCGCCGGTATGTTCAATCTTTTCTCTAAATTCGGGAGCATTCACGTACGTAACTCTATGCCCGAACTCCACCAACTTAGCCGCTAGCGGAAGGGTTGGGTTTGTATGGCCCGCAAAAGGCAAATTAACCATTAGCACATTCATCCATTAATTCTCCATTCCTCGTTGTCTGTTATAGTAAAAGTTAAATATCTCTACAAACTGGAAGTTGTAAATTACTTCCACCCAGCAATAACATCAATTAACTTCTGTATACTTTGTTCCAATTTGGCTTCGCCCCATCCTAAATCCCAGTCATCGCCTGATCCGGAATCTGAGACTACATAGATTCCAGTGGCTTTACGCGAACGGAACTTGGCAATTGTAAACAAACCGGCGCCTTCCATTTCAACGCACTTAACTCCTTTTTTTTCAAAATACTTTATATACCAATCCGTCTCAACATATCCGGCATCCGTAGTCCAATGATAACCTCTTTGAACTTCCAGCCCGCATTCTTTCATTTCTTGGTATAAAGAATCGGTTAGTTCTTTTGAGGTTTCTATCCTCTCACCCTCGAATCCATATAAACCAACGACGGAAGTGTCATGATATGCGCCATCCGTAATTACATAATCACCAATATTCGTTCCAGGGAATCCTCCTGCAAATCCAACATGGATTAGTTCTTTCACCCCAGCCGCAAATAAATCCTCTGCCTGGGTTGCGATTCCCGGCGAACACATTTCGCCCTTAACAAAACCGATACGTGCATTGTGATTCATCACATATACTTCTCCACCGACGTGATATTTCAGTGTCCCCACATTTTTTTCCAGCATAGTATCATACAAACTGTCTGCCAACAAATATACCCGCATAGGAATCTCTTTCTTCAATTCATCCAAATCTATCCCCTGAAGTTCCATCTCTTTTCGAACAAGATGTGTGGGTGCATTATAAATCTCTGGATTAATCGGGAGATATTTTTTGCACATCACCTCGTAAGAAAGTATTTTCCCATTTGCCACTTGATGTTCTCTGTGTTCCACCTGACGATAACGCCTTTTCCTGTAAAACTCACCTGATGGCAATGAAGCATCAATCAAAGTACAACCATACTCTTTAATAATCCTATCTTCCAAATAGTCTAACAGAGCACTTCCTATTCCCTGTCCTTGATACTCTGGCAATACAAACAAACGGCATATATGATTATCATCCACAGTCGCCGTTCCCACCAGTATATTTTTAAGATTTACAACATAAGTTTTCTTTGCCAAAACATCTTTTTTTATACTTTCTGAATTATGTAATTCCAAAAAGAAAGTCACAACTTCTTCAGAATAGTATTTTGGATATATTTCTTTGATAGTTATCGCAACGATTTCTTCAATCATTGGAACCTCTTCTATCTCTGCTTTCATAATTTTGAATTCACACATTATTTACCTCCACAAATCCGCGATTTGTCTTTCTGTAACTTTCTCTATCATATCACACTTTCCTTCCCAGCACTACAAACCTCCAGTTTGTTCCTTTACCATTATCACAGGTTAGCTATATGGCGCCTTACCATTGGGCCATCTTTCCAAAATTCAAGAACGCTTTAGCATTCTTGAAAAAACATTTGACAAACGAAACTATTTATAGTTATACTCAACTTAATAACATAAGAAAAGCATTGACGGAAAAAAGTAGTTTATTCGGAGGCATACAGAGAGAATGACATTTGGTGGAAGTCATTTATGAAGAAGATTTACGAAAACCATTCCAGAGCTGCAATGCCGAAACTCAGTAAGCGTTGTCGTACTCCTGCGTTAAAGGATAGAGTTTGATTGAACTCGAAGTGAAAAGTTAAGGTGGAACCGTGCATATTGTGCACCCTTAAGGCTATAGTATTATGGCTTTAGGGGTGTTTTTTATTTTCCAAAATGAAAAATGGCAAAGCAATCCTATTTCTTATGTTAGCAGCAAATAGTAATAGTGTAAGGAAAGGAGCAACAGTTATGAAAGTTGTATTAAGAGATGGAGAAGTAGTTGAAAGAAGTTTTGAAGAAAAAGAAGGAAAGAAGGCATTTTGGCACACAAGTGCGCATGTGCTAGCGCAGGCGGTAAAGAGATTGTATCCGGATGTTAAGTGTGCAATCGGCCCGGCAATTGAGAATGGATTTTATTATGATTTTGATTTTCCGGTTTCTATCCAAGAAGAAGATTTGCAAGCAATTGAAAATGAGATGAAGAAAATCGTAAAAGAATCTTTGTCGATTCAGGTAGCGGAAAAATCTAAGGCTAAGAGTGTTGAGTACATGGAGCAGAGAGGGGAAAGTTATAAACTTGAACTGATTAACGAATTGCCTGATGATGAAAAGATTTCATTTTATTCTCAGGGTGATTATGCTGAGTTTTGTGCAGGGCCACATATTTCAAATACAAGTCACATAAAAGCTATTAAGCTTATGTCGTTGGCAGGGGCTTACTGGCGAGGTGATGAGAATAATAAGATGCTTACAAGAATTTATGGAATTTCATTCCCGAAGGCATCACAGTTGGAGGAACACCTTCATATGCTTGAGGAGGCAAGAGCGAGAGATCACAGAAAACTTGGAAAGGAATTGGAACTTTTTACATTGATGGAAGAGGGCCCGGGACTTCCGTTCTACTTCCCAAAGGGATTGGTTTTGAAGAATCTGCTCCTTGATTATTGGAGAGATGTTCATCACAAAAACGGGTATGTTGAAATTTCTACACCTATAATGCTTATGAAGAATTTGTGGGAAAAATCAGGACACTGGGATCATTACAGGGACAACATGTATCTGACAAGTGTGGATGATACAGATTATGCAATTAAGCCAATGAACTGTCCGGGTGGAATGCTGGTATATAAATCAAAGGCTCATTCATACCGCGAGTTTCCAATGAGAGTCGGTGAACTTGGAATTGTACACCGTGCGGAAAAATCCGGAACACTCCATGGTTTGATGAGAGCGAGATGCTTCACACAGGATGATGCTCATATTTTTATGAGAGAAGATCAGGTAATGTCAGAAATTCAGGGAGTGATGAAACTGATTGATGATGTATATTCACAGTTTGGATTCCCATATGAAATCGAATTGTCAACAAGACCGGAGGATTCTATCGGATCGGATGAAGAGTGGGAACTTGCAATCAATTCTCTCAAAGCAGCAGTTGAGGGAATGGGAAAATCCTATGTGATAAATGAAGGCGACGGTGCATTCTACGGACCAAAGCTTGACTTCCATTTAAAAGATTCAATCGGAAGAACATGGCAGTGCGGAACAATTCAGCTGGATTTCCAATTGCCACAGAGATTTGATTTGGACTACATTGGCGAGGACGGAGAGAAGCACAGACCAATCATGTTACACAGAGTTGTGTTTGGCTCGATAGAGAGATTCATTGGAATTTTGATTGAGCATTACGCAGGTAAATTCCCGGTTTGGCTTTCACCGGTTCAAGTCAAGGTACTTCCGGTTTCAGACAAATTTGCAGATTATGCAAATGAGGTTATGCAGGAACTTGACAGCAAGGGCATTAGAGTTGAGGTTGATGCAAGAGACGAAAAACTTGGCTACAGAATTAGAGAAGCAAAGATGAGCAAGGTTCCGTATATCCTAGTTGTAGGAAAAAATGAACAGGAGAACAAGTCAGTATCTGTGAGCGCAAGGGATGCAGAAAGCGACAAACAGGAAGTAATGGAACTTGATGAATTTTGTAATATGTTAAATTGAGTGGCTGGGAACTTGCTCACAAGCCAACTCATATTGCGAACAGACGATTCGCGACAGCGCGACATTCGTGCAGCTATGCTGCACGAATGGGCAACGCGTGGATGTGCATTTAACGCTCTGACTTAAATTGCCAATCTCCCAATTATGGCGCCGTCATCATCCTTTCCCACAATTTCAAATCCCAGACTCAGGCACAGCTTTTGTGAAGCCATGTTCTCAGGATGCCAGCAGGCATAGATGTTTTCAACTTCTCCGTATGGAAAACTTTTAATATAATCGATAATTTGTCGCACAGCTTCCTTACCGTAGCCCTGCTGCTGATATTTCTTATCAATCATCAGGCGATAAATTTCATATGCCGGCGTGTCATCGTAATCACATTCTTTCTCATATGTGATCAGCGTGAAACCAATTAATTCATCATCATTGTAAATCGCCTTGGGAATACAGCGATAATATTTCTCTGCTTCTGCTGGATTAATATCAGAATGAGCATAGGCTTCCGCCAGGCTAAAGATGTTTGGATTCACAAATGGTCGCTGGAAATCATGGACATCCAATTCAATGCAAGACATCCAGTTGCTGTGATTCACTTCTCTTAAATTTATCATTTCAAACCTCCCATAAAATCAGCGAAAGCGCCAATCCCAAGACCAGCGCTCTCAATACATTACCTATGTATGTATAATCGTGTCATTTCCGGTTCGTCGTCTCCTTGTGCCATACAATAGAATTCCCATCCATATTTCTCATAGAATCCTGTGTGGTCCGTTATCAGGTAAATCGGTGAGACACCTCTTTTCTTCATGTCATCCACTACCAGATTCAATAAAGTTCCGGCAATTCCCTGGCAACGATAATCATCCTCAGTATATACTGCACATACATTCGGGGACAAGTCTTTTCGATCATGGAAATCATTATCAATCACTCCCATGCCGGCGATAATGCGGTCGCCGTCAAGACACAAATACCAACCGTTTTTTGTTTCATTGTTTAAGAATGCATCCATGCACTCCAGGTATGCTTCTTTTGGCACACCCCATTTATTTTGGAACCATTCTGCTGCTTCGTCCTTTAATTCAGGGACTTGATCCAATGTGAAATACTTGTAATTACTCATAATATCCTCCTTTATGCTGAACGTCTCGTTTCTCTTAATATTCTGCGAATACTTTTCTCTGATAAAGCATATTCATATGCAAGATCCCGTACCGATTTTCCTTGGCGATGCATTTCGCAAATCTTGTCATTTCGCACACGATAATAGGCCTTCGAATCGGTTTGGCTACCCCACTCTTTCTTCTCCTTGCAGGGAATGTAGATGTTGACACCACTTGCATACTGCTGAATAATTTCAATTACTTCCTTGGGCAGAATTTCTTCCGCTTTGATATAGCTCATATAATCCTCCTATTATTGTTTCGGATTCATCTGAGCATAAGTTTCAATTTTATTTTATGCCCAGACTACTGAGCGATAACATATCTTTTACGCATAAACACTACCAATCCTTTCCTTTTTGCTCTGATTCCATCCTACAAAACAATAAGAAAAAAAACAAGCCCAACTTTGCTTTGAAACAAAAATGGGCCTCTATATTCTCTGCTCCTACTAATAGCCAAAAATCTCATACGCCGTATACTCATGGCTGAAATGATATCCCAGTTTTTCCGCCAGAGCCACTGACCATTTATTCTGTGCATCCCAACTTGGGTATAAGCCCCTCTTCAGACATTCCAGAATCAATTTTGCTCCACACGCATAGGCCAGCCCCTTCCTTCGCTGATCTTCTCGTGTATCAATCTCTATTTCAATTCCTTCGTTATATCTGCTATAAGACGATGCACCTGCCAGTAATTCTCCATCTCTTAAAACTACTACGCCAAGTCCCAATTTTTCATAAGTATCATAATCTTTGTATTGGGAAATCAGATCATGTGCCTATGCATTCTTCTGACACAGCTCAAACTCTGCCATCTCTAACATTTTCAATTCATATTCTTCCGGCAAGCTCATAATAACCTGTTCCAACCTGGGGATATCAAAAATATCTTTTTCCTTTTTGATCGCATATCTTGTAACTTTCCTGGCTTTATTTCCATAGTACTCTTCGATTAGCCGAGCCCACTCCCCGCTTTGCGGAACCAGAATAATAAAATCCTGATTGCAGTTCTCCGGTTTGAACCGAACTAAATCACTATCCGGCTTTCCTGCGAAAAATGCAAAATCACCTAATATCGCCATTGCCGCATCCTGTGTAGCATTCGTATGAATCTCTCCCATAACGCCTTGCAAACAAGACCATATGAGTGTTTCATCCCAATTTGTAAATATCTCTTTTATCTTCTCTTTCAACTTACAGCCTCCATAACATCTCTTTCCAAATATATTTTAACATAACTTGAATACTACATTGTCTTATATACAGTTCCCCCTTGTGCATTGGCATAACCACAAATCCATATCACGATATTTTCAAATATATTAATTTGCATCCACCCATAAATGATATTTTCCACAGTGAATACATTTGAACAGATATCCAGACATATCTCCGTCTTTATACATATATTCTTCAACAACTTCAAGCGAATATGCATCTTTTCGCTGAACGTATTCCTCCAGCACCTCGTCCTTGATTCCCATATCTTTTAATTCATCAATTCCAACTCGCCCCAGATATTGGCAATAATCATCGCAGCATGCAAGCCAATATGCATCCTGCCATCCCAGATACCCGGGAGTTCTGTGAAACAGCTCATCATTCTTTTCAAGATCACTAACAGTTTCTGCACATGAAACAAATTCTGCATCAAACTTTACGGCAGCTGTCCCGTCGCTCACGCATTGCAAACAAATACAATTGACATCCTCGGACGAATAAATATGTTCTATATATTCAGATACTTTCTTTCCGCAACACTGACACACTCCATTTTCATGAACAAGAATGTCATCTTCATAAATATTCGGATGATATTTGAATTTAATTTTCTCCATATCCATACTTCCTTTAGTCGTTAAAATTCAAGGTTAAAGTTATCTACAAACTCGAATTTGATAATCTACTTTTTCTTTTTACTTTTTGAACTTTGTTTATTGACCATAGAAAAAGGAATACTCTTTTTGAGTTTCAACATTTGGTCAAAAACAATATGCTCTCTTTTCTTTTTTGCTATATCAATCACCTCAATCCAAAATGCGAAACAACTAAGTCAACCAACTCGTCAATTTCTATGTTTCCATCGTTTATGATGGAAACATATTGTTCCTCACTACATTGTCGTTGCACTTCTTGTGCAAACAAAATGTCTCTGTTCATCCAATTAGAAAAAGCTTTTTCCTTGTCACTACATCCTTCCAATACATATGGCACCCATTCTCTCTTTTTGTAGTGAGAAATTTGGAATTCTTTAGCCGGTGTAATAGCTAAATACCTATCTTTTGAAATACTCAATTTCTTCATTAACTTAGGTAAATATGCCGCACCTTCTGTAAGAATTCCGTTAGCTTCTATTTTCTCTAAATCCGCCAAAACAAATTCAAATATTTCTTCATAAAATGCAAGTTCCTCAGTACATTGAAGCAATGGTTCTCTCATCCATATTTCTTCTGCATTCATCCTCTCTTGCTTTTTACAGATTTCATATCCTTTGGATGCACCCATCTTAGTGTACTTATCAAGGAAATCATCCACTGTGAAATAATATAAATCATATTTCTTTGAAACTATTTCTGCTATTGTACTTTTTCCACTACAAGGCGAACCGCCAATATAATATGTATTTATCATCTATGCCTCCTAATATATTATAACTATTTACAAGATGATTCTGTCCAAATATCCATCGATATTACCTCCACAAAATTCGAATTTTCAACTTAAAAACTTATCTCAATACATCATTTATTAGTTCATTCATATCGGTAATTGTATAGTCTTGTCCGTTATTACCACCAATACCATTCCTATCAAGCCAAACAGTTTTAATTCCAATTGTTTTGGGTCCCAGAATGTCATCAGTTATAGAATCACCAACAAAAAGAACTTCATGTGGTAAGAGGCCATTATCATCGAGGATTTGTGTAAAGAATCGACTGGCAGGCTTATAACATTTTAAATTTTCAGAAGTATATACTTTATGAACTGTAATACTATTTTTCTCCATTACACTTTCAAGTACATCATTATCCGTATTAGATCCAATAAAAACCAGATAGTTCTTTGTAAGCTCACTCAATACAGTTTTAATTTCTGGATAAGCTTCACGCTCGAATGCTCCTGCAAGTAAAGAATCCGCATCATTTTCAGCATTCCTGCTTACATTATATCTATCATAAAACATTTGAATTCGTGCAATAAAAATATCACGTTCGGTCATAAATTCACAATTGTCTAACGTGTGATTTTTGTAATAAGATTTCCATTCTTCAAGAAAGGCCTTTTCATCAACAACATTCCCACAATCAGTTATATTTTTCATTATTGTTTTTGCCGAACCACCACTTGTAACTCTAAAAAGAGTGCCAAACGCATCAAAAATTATTGCTCTCATAATCACACCACCAAATTCAAATTCATGCGTGCTTCCAATCTCTCTGTAAGACTGGAATTTATCAGTCTGCAAGTTCCCCATCCATCTTAATCAAGAATTCTTCAAAGTTGTTAGAAATCGTATAATATGTATCTTCATCTGTATTACAGCTATCTATCTGACAATAGACTTTCTTTTCCGGATTGTATGCCCAAAGTACATCATCTATACCGCCTATGACCACATACCCCGGCCAACTATTCTGAACATCATATTCTTCGTTGATTGCTTCCAATTCTTCTATCTTGTAAAAACGACCGTAATTGTTCTCTCCCAATGGACCCTCTCCTCCGTTATGCTTGCTTATGAACGCAAGATAGTCATCCGGAAGATTCAGCCCGTTTATTACTGAAATCACCTTTTTAGGCTTTTCATTGAAATCAAATTCTTTGAACATCTCTTTCATTTCCATATAACACCTCTTCAAATTTGAAGTTGTCTATTTGATTAGAACATAATTATAACAGGCAGTTGATACGTCGGGATAATCAATTACGATCATGCTCATAATATTTGCAACAACTTCTGAATACAATCTATAACGTAATCACAGCAATCGCTTCTGACCTCCTTGTTTCTGGGATTATAATAGCACGTTGCCATCCCTGCCTTTTTGGCACCAATCACGTCATTCATAATGGAATCCCCTATCATCAGGCACTCTCCCGGATTGCATTGTAAATCGCGGAGAATATATTTGAAAAAATCCTCCGTTGGTTTGATTGCTCCAATGTCTTCGGATATATAAGTTTTTCTTACGAATGGCTCAAAAATCTTGATTCGCTTCATCTGCGTTTTTACAATGCCGTTTGATGCCAATTCTATGACATAATTTTCAGAAAGTTTCCTAATTACGTCCAAGGTGCCTGCTTCTTTTAATGACGCAGAAGATGCTATGGCTTCAAGATAACAATCCACCAAAGCCTCTTCATCTTCCTTCATTCCCAGTTCTTCAAGAAGGTACTTAAAATGTCGGCGCAGATATTCGTAATAATACTCATGATAATGCTTCTGTACGTCCTCTTCCTCCGTGGAATCAAGTCTCATTTCATTCCATGCCTTCCAGCCTGTTTTCTCGTCCAAGGCTTTGTACTCTTCCGAACACTCAACGCCAAGAAATGTTGCCACATTCTCCCTTGCCAGGAAAAATGCGCTTCCAAAATCCAAAAGAGTATCGTCAATGTCGAATATCAAATGCCGGTAACCATTTTTGTTCATCACCTTATCCCTTTCTCCAACAATACAATAATCTGAAATATAACTGCTCCAACACGTAGATTTATATATCCATTATCAATAGCAACCGTACAATCTGATGCCATTTATTAATACCTCCTTAACGATTTATCTTGCTCATTTTTTAAATTAGTTATTTTTGTAAGATTGAGATTGCCTCTTCCATTGAAACGCAATCAGCAAATCTTTTTGGCCACATCATCTTATTGTAGTAATCATACGTCATCTTTTTGTCCATATATTCATTATCAAATGTAGAGTTCGTTCCTTCAGGTACTATTACTTTGTATCCTCGTTCGAACGCTGATTTAACTGTTGCGTCTATGCAGAAGTTTGTCTGCAATCCTACAATCATCAAAGTATCTTCCTTCTCATCTTCAAGATATTTAGTCAATTCCACATTTCCGAAGCAACTATTGATATTTTTAATATATATTTTTTCGCCTTTTCTTGGAGCAACCTGATCTGCTATTTCAAAATCATCATCCCCAAACGAAAACCCTGTTCCCGGTCCATCATCGTGTTGAATGTAGATTACTTCGACAGCATTTTTTCTGGCTGTTCCTATTATCTGACACGTGTTAGTAATAAACAATTTAAAATCATATAATCTTTCGTCCGTTATGCCTTTTTGTATATCTACTACCAGCAGTTTCATTTTCATTCTCCTATTCCGATTCCATATATAATTTTCCTTACCTTTTAATTCAAAGTTAAAGTTCTCTGCAAACTGGAAGTTGTATGATTATCTTTCGGTATAACTTACTATCGTATACTCTCAAAATAGGAATCATGGGCTCTAACATCGTTTGAACAGTACTGATACATCATCCTTACTTAAGCCACATTTCCCATAAAAAACTTCATTGGGCTCTATAGACATTAACTGAACTACAGAAATCCCTTGTTTCTTTATTTCTTCTTCGAGTTCTTTTAATAAATTCTTGCCAATGCCATGTTTTTTATATTCAGGAACAACAAAGATTTCTGACACGTAGAAGAAATCTTCATCAGCATAAGGATCTACAAACCCAAGAAGCCCGCCTACAATTACTCCATCATCTTCTGCAACCAACCCAATTGACTGATAGTTACCCAATATGGCTTGTACTCTTCGAACAGCCCGTTCCTGATTCCATTGCTCATTCCAGGGTTCTTCAGAATATGCCTTAGACATAGCACTTGCCAATCCCTCAATATCAGCTTCTTTGTATATTCTATATTGCATTCTAAATAGTCTCCTTATTCATAGTGTATTATCCTGAAATATAATTGTTCAACAAACTTGAATTTATGTACATAATTATAATCTGCATGCAAGTTCTATAGCAACCACAAGAATCCTCTCTCTTAAATCACTTGGCATGCTCCCAAGTATTCGCTTATCCCAACTACTATCGTCTAAACAATCTGCCGCATATAAAAATTGATAAACTTCTTTTTTTCGAAACTGGCCGACTGACATGATAGAAGCACATTCCATTTCAACAACGCCACAGCCTTCGTTCTTTCTCATTTTTAAGTTATTTTCAGTTTCTCTATAAAATGCATCCGTTGTCCATGTTTTTGTAGTATTGTATGGTATATGAATCTCTTCTAGTATTTCAATTAATCTTTGAGCTGTTTCTATCACTAAATAATCTGTAGGCTTTGCATAATGATAGCTAACTCCTTCATCTCTGTACGCTTCTACTGGAACTATCAAATGTCCTTCAGCTATTTTTCTATCTAAAGCTCCACAGGAACCGAAATATAAGATTTTTTCTGCTCCTAATGCTATTAATTCTTCTAATAAAGCTGCCGCACCTGCTCCCCCTATGATTGAATTAAAAAATCCAATTTTTTTACCTTCACAATCAAATTCATAAATAGGATGTTCTTGTCCGCCTCCATATAAACATCCAATTTTGCTCACATTATAGTTGTTTAAAAGAATATTACAAAACTTTGTTGAAAACGCAACTAGAATTGTTTTAGGGAAATTGTCAATCTTATGCACATTATTTTCCGCTTTAATAATCTCTGCTCCTTCACCATCAAATGTATTTATTATACTCATAATAGTACCTCCTCATTATCTTTATAACGACACTATAATTGTTTCCCCTAGGTAAGGGTCGATACCTTTTTAGAAAATATCAATTTAATTCAATATAAGCAAATTGATTTTTAATTAAAGAACTCTACAACTTCAAGTTTATCTTCGTTAACCTTTTGAAACAAAATGTTTTATAGGTTCGCTCAAATTATATATTTCTTTTTTCAAAAACTCAGGATATATGATTATCTTTTTGAGTTCTTCAATAGGCATCCATCCAATAACTATATCACAATTATCTTTTTGGGAAACAAACTCTCTTCTATCGGGAATTTTTTGATTTTCACACAATTCTACCAAATAGTAAAATACAATCTGATGTGCTTGTTTTCCGTTCCATTTAAAAAAACATTCTTCGCTCCATAACAAACGATTGCATTTAATATCCACACCCATTTCTTCCTTTGTCTCACGAATCAAACCATCTTCTAATGTTTCGCCTATTTTTATATGACCACCTGGCAATGCATATTCATTTCCATTTCTATCTCTTTGCACTAGAATTTTACTATCTTTTACTAAAACTGCAGCTGTTCTCAAATCACATATATATTCATCAGTTGTAAATAACCAATCCTTTCCCATACATACTTACCTCATCAAATTCCGATTATTGCTCACTATATAACAATTCTATTTTCTTTTTAGTGTATACCAAACATCTATTTCATCTTTAGAAGGTACTTCCCACATAGACAATAATTTTCCCATGAGACCTTCATCTAGATAATATTCCGAAGTGCCTTCGCCATTTAACACCCTACAGTTTCGCTCTTCAATATTTTTATTCCATGTTTGGTCATCAACATCAATATAGTGCCATTCACAATGAACATTATGAGAACGACAAAACTCGGTTAAGCTTCTTCTGCTTTCTAAACTCCAAAATCCCCAATCTAAAATCACAGTACAACCTACGTTTACCAATTCTACCGATTTTTTCTTAAAATAACTCCAAATTCTAAGCGTCATTTCATCATGTTTATTCCCTAAATCATTATCAAACAAATCCTTTGTTAATTCATCACACGATAAAATAATAGCTTTCTCTTTTTCTTTTATTTGATTGGCGTAATAAGTTTTCCCGCAACATATTTTTCCACAGATTGCTATTATCTTAGCCATAAGTATTTCTCCTTTAGTTATTTAAACTTCCGATTTGTGCCTTAGCTCGTTTAATTCAAATTCAAAACTCTTACTTCAATATCTCACAAAATTCTTCTATCTGCTTATCTTTTTCTTCTGTGTGTTTAGATTTAGGATCTAAAAATACAGCCGTTTTCTCAAAACCATCCACACCTATGCCCTCCGCCAACTTTGCAAATGCTTTTTCAGCACCATTGCCGCTCTGGCAGGCATAAGCAATAAGATTCTTGTTGACTAATTTGCTCTTGTTTTCCTCAATAAACATTCTGAGTGGCGGTGTGATTCTGGCTGCCCATACCGGAAATCCTAGAATTACTCTCTCGTACTCATCTAAACATACTTCATATGGTTCCAATTCACGAGCTTCCCCAATAACTGAACTGCCACCTCCAAAAAAGAACTTACCAAATCCCTTATTGGGATAAGCCTTTTGTGGAACTAATTTAAGTACATCGGCACCAGTCTTCTCTTTTATTTTATTTGCAACGTATTCGGTGTTACCTTCCAATGAATAATAAACTACCAGTGTTTTCATTCTTTCCTCCTTAATAACTATAATTGACCGATATGCCCATCTTCTTGCATCCCTCGCTCTAAAGTTCTCGGTCAATCCCGATTTGTCATACTCATTTATATTGCGATATTATTTTATTGTTTATTATCTTCAAGCCAACGTGAATACATTTTTTCATCATACATATCCGAATTGTATTCACTTAAATCCACAACTTTAGTTATATTCTTTATAAGTTCAAGATATTGCGAATAATTCTTTGTAATGAATAGCGTGGAACTACTATCCCATGCTACTATTTCTACTTTTGCTAAAGGATGTTGGATAGAAAGATCAGTTTTCCAAAACCCAGGATAACCATCCGCATAGGGAAAAGGATATTTTAAAATCTCATCTATTTTCATGCTTTTATCGAAGCCAGATAAAACCGCCCAAATCCATTGATAATCATGTTCATACACAATATCTGAAAGTTCTTGTCCCGTAAGCCACAAATAATTATGCTCTCTATAAAATGACTCATATCGTTCATCATTTGCCGGGTATCCGTCAATATCTGTAATCAGCCAGTTGTAATCTTTCTGAAAATCACCCATTGCTTCAAATATTTCTTTAAAGAAAGTATAGTATTTGCAAGCATCTCCGGCGCGAATCACTCCCCAAACTTTTTCATCTCTCATTTCTAACCTCCAATTTATCTTACTCATTTAAATTGCGAGATAAAAGACTATGCTCTCATCACGACAAACTGGAATCTATCAGTTCACTTTCAAAATATATGAAGCTATAAGTTCTGCCGTTTCTTCCTCTGCCTTCTCTGTGTTATCTATAAACAACTGGAACTTAGACTTATTTCTTCTGAACCATCTGTTATATTCTATATGCGGTCTTATTATTTCATCAGAAGTAAACCCTCTCTCGGCTGGTCTTGCTTTAAGTCTTTGTTCAATAACATCATCACTTGGGCATAATGCAATCCAATGTGTTGTCTCAATTTCCTTTGGTACATCTATTTTTTGAAAGTAATCTATTGGATTCAGACAGCTTACAAAGATTAGATTCTTTCCTTCTGCCATTTTCGTAGCACATCTCAAAGTATCTTCATTATATTTTGATTCATTTTCAGTTCCGGCATAATCCCACCAGTTCAGACCAACCTCGTCAACATCAACAGGCACATACAGTTCATTTGTTAACCTTTTTGATAAATAATCCTTCATTGTTGATTTTCCCGCTCCGCAGGTTCCTGTTATAACAAATAATTTCACCTTGTTACCTCCTGTTTCTTATTCATAAACTAGAATTTATCTAAACTTTTCAAGACGATAATGATGTTCTTCATCTAATTCTTTAACACCATTTTTATAGTCATAACCGAATTTCCTATAAAACTCTGTTGCTGTAATTGATGCGGGTATTTCAATTCGATTTGCTCTAAAAAATAGTTCATCTTGTTCAAGAGTCTCAATAATTTTAGAACCAATCCCCTTGTTATGATATTCAGGCAACACAAATATAGTTAGTAATATACTTTCTGTCTCACTTCCCCAATAACTTGTAATAGAACCTGTACCAACAATTTTATCATCTACTTCAAATACATACATATGTGCATAACTTGCAACTTGTAATACTTTGTTAACATCATATACATTAGCTAAAAATTGCATCGCTTCTATTCCATAATCCTTGCTATTTACTTCAAGGAAATTGCGAACAATAATATTTCGAACTTCCTCTGCGTCAACTTCTTTAAACCTTCTAAATCTAACGTTCATCATTTTCTCCTACAAATCCCGATTTGTCTTTCTGAAACTTTCTCTATCATATCACACTTTTCTCCCTAGCACTACAAACCGCCAATCCTTTCCTTGTAAGTGTGTCATCTATGAGACGCTTACGCTTATCACGCAAAAAACGCCAAGAGTACGACTCACGTCTGAGTCATTTCTTGACGTTTAATATTTTTCTTTTTTAGTAGCAACGGAAAGAGAGGGACTCGAACCCCCAATACATTTCTGTACGACACATTAGCAATGTGCTGCCTTACCATTGGGCCATCTTTCCAAAAGTATGAACTGCCTCTGCAGGATTTGAACCTACCCTTTCAGAGTCAAAATCTGATGTTCTACCAAATAAACTAAGAGACAATCAACTGCCCCTGCAGGACTTGAACCCGCTCCACCAGAGTCAGAATCTGGCGTTCTACCAAATAAACTAAAGGGCAATAAGCACATAGTAGGATTCGAACCTACGCCTCACAGAGTTGCAGTCTGTTGCCTTTCCAACTTGGCTATATGTGCAAAAGTGGGCAGGGTTGGACTCGAACCAACGTAGACCGAAGTCGGCGGATTTACAGTCCGCTGCAATTGCCACTATGCGACCTACCCATTTTTTCATGCACCTATTTGCATGTTCGTTTTATTATCAATAACGATAATGTCGTCAATAGGTACGTTAAATATTGCTGCCAACACGATCAAATTATCCAGTGTTGGCATTGCAGCACCATTCTGCCATTTGTATATTGCATTTGGAGTTGCAAATCCAAGCATCATCTGTAAATCTTTGACAGATAATCCTGCTTTCTTTCTTAAATCCATGATTCTTATTCCTGTACCAACTGTATCTATTGTGGGTAATGTAAACATCTTTATTTCCTCCATTTAAACTTGCTAATCAATTCTCCGGCGGCATAAAATGCTTACTTTGCCTATCGAGCAAGCACAAATTTGTACTTGGCTCGTCGTGGACAACAAAAAATACCGCCTATCTTCCAAAAAGATAAGCGGTTAATGAAAGTCACATTTTTGTTTTTGTCACAATGACATCTATAGCAATCATGTTCGTTTTCGCATTTTGCTTACCGTTTTGGAGCGCACACAAACTAAACTCTGTTCATATTCCTGAACGAGTTGCTGTTCGTACTGATAGCTATAGCAGTTTGCAAAATTGAGTCTAAACATAATCTTTTTCCTTTCCCGATGGATTTGTCCACCGCATTTAATCTTTCTTACAGTCCTAATGTAACATGAATTTTTCTATTTGTCATTCTTCTCGTGGGAGAAAGTTTGAATCATAATTTACGGAAGCACAAATTGGATCACAAGTCCTGCCAGCACGCAAACAACAAGAGCCAGTGCTTCACCAATAAAAAATCCCTTTATGTGAAACCAATAATCTCTATACTCTTTGACCATATCCTCTGTCCCCTTGAAAACAAAGTAAGGATCATGGCAAAACCATATGATATCAAGTACTATTGCATCGTATGCATTAACTATGGTCCATAATAGGAATCCATATCCAAAACCTTCAGCAAATGTAGTGTATCCGTTTACAAAGCGAAGGAGCAAACTAAGAATGATTACAAACAACACAGATGCTATGCACTTTGCGACAATCTTATTTTCCTGTGTTGGTATTTGATCCTTGTATTCATCCAGTTCTTTTACCCTCTCCTGTATCTTTGGTGGGTAGTTATATAGAGTCTTAATAGGTTTTCTCGACATGATGTAAACCATCAATGTAAAAATCAAACATAATACAATACTCTCAATTACTAATAGCATATTTTCCCCTCACAATCGATGTTTTTAGCAAGTTGAATTTGCGCGTTTCTACAAGCGGTGCGCAGGTGAGCCGAATTGCCTGTGGGGAGCTTGCTCACCAAAAGGCACATTTCGGCGAAGATGCATAGCGCGACAGCGCGACATGAGTGCAGCTATGCTGCACGAATGGCACCGCGACAAACTTGTATTTGTTAATCTTACAGCTCAATAGTTCTCAGCGATTTTATCATTGAGTCTGGTATTCAGACAAGAATATACCCTCTGAATCCGCGAACAGAATAGTATGAATCCGCGCCATTGTGAAAAGTGAACACGGTGTCATAGCGCCGCTCGCAGAAAAGTGCACCACCTTTGCTACGGATATCATCCGGTGTAGCAATCCAACTTGATGTTTTCAGATCAAATGAACCGAGACTTTGCAGTCTACGATAGAGTTCCTCCGTCATAATCGAAATGCCGATTTCTTTCGCTTTTCGTTCGGCGCTGCCTGCTGGTGGATTTTTGGTACGCCCTTGCAATGCCTTTTCGTCATAGCACAGGCTTCTGCGCCCGGTGGGCGATTCCTTTGAGCAATCGCAAAAAATAAGTTTTCCTGTCTTTTCGTCATAGCCAATTGTGTCTGGCTCGCCGCCACTTTTCTCCATCCTTTGCAAAACCTCTACGGCCTTAGGAGCCTCGCGTAGCCTACGTTCCACCTCGGACCATTCCAAATCCGGATGCAATTCCATATGTTCTGAAAATCTCGCTTTAATTATTTCCAACATTATGCTTTACCTCCACAAAGTAAATTTTATCTTCATCTCCATTTTTACGAAATCGAACTACTTTGAAATAATTGCTATTGCACAAGGCATTCTTCCTTCGACAACATAATACTCAACATTTTTATATCCCATATCATCAAAAAACTGTTTATATGTATCCAAATCAAATTGCCTTTTAAAGTCTGCGCCAAGCATTGTTATAAACTTTACTGCCACTACTCCTGTCCTTTTTGACATATTTATATATGTTGGTATTATAATCTTTCCACCAGGTTTAGTAACTCTTTCAAGTTCCTTCATTGCAATTTCAGGATTAGGTAGAAGATGTATCACATTACCTGCAATCACTTTATCAAATTTTTCATTTTTACATTTTATAGCTGTTATATCTGCTTTCTTAAATACTATATTTGTAAATTTCCTACATTTTTTTGATGCCCTACGAAGCATGCCTGCTGAAAAATCAGTTGCAACCAGCTTCTTACATTTCTTTGCTATTGGAATACTGATCGCTCCTGTCCCACAAGCACATTCCAATACAACATCAGAAGAATCTATTAATTCTGCAACTTTCTCTCCTGTTCCCATATAAACTTTTCCGTTATATATTTTTTCAAATAAATCATATATCGGTGAAATCTTATCCCAAAACATTTCTCTACTCCTCGTCATACCGGAATTTGTCTATTTATTCAGTACGCAGTTATATCGAACCGCTGACCCATCAGGGTATCCAATGATGGTTTTTTCCTCTGAAAAGCCGCATTTGCGGTAGAAACCGATCGAATCATCATCTGTTTGAGCATTGACACTTTCCAGATTCTCCGATTCCATTACCCGTTGGATCAGCTGTTTTCCAATTCCCTTACGGCGGGCATTGTCAGATACAGCTATTCCGATAATCTCCGCAGCAGCTTCTGATAGTTTCAAAACCATTATTCCTGTTTTCCTGCTTCGATATTCACATACAAATACTTTTACCGAAGAATCGGTCAAACAGTCTTTCATCTGTACTTTATAGTCCTCGTATGTCGGATGATACATACAGGAATCATAGATTGAGAACGCTTCTTCTGACAGCAGCCAATCTGCATCCTCGCATACTAAAACTTTCATAACCGTCCTCCAAATACCTATTGTCGGTCCAGAAGTCCTTTTATTGTTTGCTCATAATCAGAATATATCAGTACGACCTGTTCCCCTGCATGTTGAAAGCCATTGATGATATCTCTGTTGTCTGCTTTCAGACTATCTTTCGTACAGTCTGCATCAATCATCCTGGCTTCGATTTCCGACTCATATCCAATAATCTCGCCAAA
>SVDZ01000004.1 GCA_015057625.1 Lachnospiraceae bacterium
AGTGCTTGTTTGCGTTTCAGAAAAAACATTTGCAGGTATACGGTAAAAGACTGAATCTTAAGCAGAGGATTGTTTCATAAAGTATAGTATATGAAATGTGAGCAATAGTTTTCAGATGAGCAAAGCATAAACGTGACAATCCATGTGACGATAGCTATATTTTCGTTGCTACGAGCATTCTAGCTGAAAATGCGGGCGCGCTGTTTGAGTCCGAAGGACGAGTTGCGCAGGAGCATTTTCTAATAAGCGAATGCGAGGAGTAGAAAATATAGTGTGTCACGGATTGTTACTTTATGCGTGCTCATAGAAAACTTTGCGTCCGTTTCAAAAACTATATATTTTGAAAAAAACATCCGGGAACCGGATGTTTTTTTCAAGCATTTACATTAAACCTTCAAGTGTCTTTCTTATTGCAAGAATGAACTCTTCGGTATTTAATTTCTTTTTATTTTCAAGTGTTGAGATGAGGTATAAATCTCCTGTCATCTCTCCATTCTCGATTGTGTCGATACATGCTTTTTCAAGCTTATCTGCAAATGCCATAAGTTCAGGAATGTTATCAAGTTCTCCTCTTTTTCTGAGAGCTCCTGACCAAGCAAAAATTGTTGCGATTGGGTTTGTAGATGTCTCTTCGCCCTTTAAGTGTTTGTAGTAATGTCTCTGAACTGTTCCGTGAGCTGCTTCGTACTCATAATATCCGTTTGGAGAAGCAAGTACTGAAGTCATCATCGATAATGAGCCAAATGCAGTAGCTACCATATCAGACATAACATCTCCATCGTAGTTTTTACATGCCCAGATGTATCCGCCTTCAGAACGCATTACTCTTGCAACTGCATCATCTATAAGTGTGTAGAAGTATTCAATACCTGCAGCATCAAATTTTTCTTTATATTCATTTTCAAATATTTCTGCAAAAATATCTTTGAATGTATGGTCATACTTTTTAGAAATAGTATCTTTTGTTGCAAACCATAAATCCTGTTTTGTATCAAGAGCAAAATTAAAACAACTTCTTGCAAAACTTTCGATTGAATCATTTAAGTTGTGCATACCCTGGATAATTCCTGCACCTTTGAAGTTATGGATAAGTTCTCTTGTCTCTTCTCCTGCTTCATTTGTATAAACGAGTTCAGCTTTTCCTGCTCCAGGTATCTTCATCTCTGATCCCTTGTATACATCACCGTAAGCATGTCTTGCGATTGTAATTGGCTTAGTCCAGTTTTTAACGTATGGCTCAACACCTTTTACAATGATTGGAGCTCTAAAAACTGTACCGTCAAGAATTGCTCTGATTGTACCGTTTGGGCTCTTCCACATTTCTTTAAGGTTATATTCTGTCATTCTTGCAGCATTTGGTGTGATAGTTGCACACTTTACAGCAACACCGTATTTCTTTGTCGCTTCTGCCGAATCAAATGTTACCTGATCGTTTGTTTCATTTCTGTATTCAAGTCCTAAATCGTAGTACTCTGTCTTCAAATCAACGAATGGTGAAAGTAATTCATCTTTGATCATTTTCCAAAGAATTCTAGTCATTTCATCTCCATCCATCTCAACCAATGGGGTGGTCATTCTAATTTTTTCCATTTGTATATCCTCCTACTGACATATTCTTTTGAATTATACTCTAATTAAACTTATTTGTAAATAAATTTAAATATATCAATCATCCCATAGCCCTGTCGATTTATATCCATATTCATATTCTTACATGATTTACACAATTCATTTTTTATTTTTTGATTACTGCAGTTGTGATAGATACTTTTATATAGAGCAATACCTCCTGATACAATAGGTGTTGCCATAGATGTACCACTTTTTCTTGAATACGCAGAAACATTGTAGTTACTATTACAACTCACAATCTTATTTGCAGGTGCAATAACTTCCGGTTTATATTCATTTAATTTTCCTCTGCCGGAATAATCCCTGACACGTCTATTGTTAATTCTTACAATTTCATTATTTTCCAAAGCTCCAACAGTTATTACTTTCTTACTGTTGCCCGGAGCGGTTATTGAATCAACATCGGGACCGTTGTTTCCTGCCGAAGCAACAACAATCAAGCCGATATTCCAGAGATACTCAATACTTTTAGTAATAGTCAACAATTTATCAGAATCAGAACCAAATGATATATTTACTATCTCTATCGAATATTTATTTCTATTTTCTGCTATCCATCTCACTGCTTCTACAACATTATCCTCTTTTCCAATTCCATTTTCATCCAATACCTTAAGTATAATTAAGCCCGTCTCCGGAGCAATTCCTCTATATAAACCATCAGACATATTTCCATTTCCTGAACATATCCCTGCGATATGTGTTCCGTGGCCATTGTCATCATACAATTCTTGATTACCATTAACAAAATCTTTAAAGGTCACTATATTATTTTCTATATCAGGATGGGCAACTGCTCCCGTATCTAATATTGCAATATTTACATTACTCCCCTTGATACCATTTAAATGTAAATTATCTATTCCCAATTTTTTTCTTACTTTATTCATATTTTTATCCTGAAATTTATATATTTATTATATGCAATAATTTTTTAAGGTGAGCTTATGAAAAAAGATGCTGTAACATTTAAATGTAATTGGCATATAATTTAATGTAAACATAAATATGAGGTATTCAAATGAGTGATTTAGCTGCAACAAACTGTGGTTGCGATTGTCAGGATGGAGGAAACAACTGGCTCTTAATAATTCTTGTATTATTATTATTCGGTAACAACGGATGCGGATGTAACAATGGATGTGGAAATGATTGTTCAAGCATTATCTGGTTGTTAATCATTTTGTCAGCCTGTGGCGGAGGCTGTGGAAATATCTTAGGAAACTTTGGAGGATGCGGCGGATGTGGAGGCTGTGGCTGCTAATCTAAAGCTTTAGTTGCTCACAACTAATTGAAGTAGAGTCTCATCTGACTGAGATTAATGCCTAAGTCGGGAGATATCTCACATCTTAAAATTAACTCATAAGTTGGAAGGGGGCTTTAAATGAAACAGACTTACATTGACACATTGGTTTCAATGCCATCTCTTGAGTTGGTAAAAGCCCTTCTTCCTTACATGAAACTTAATAATAAGTACTTAATAATTTTAGCTATTAAGTATTACGAATTAATGAGAGTAACTAAAATAAAAAATATAATAAACCAAAATAATATCGATGGTAATTTTTTTGATATTATAAAAGATTATATTGACCCGGAATCCCTTGAAAATATGGAGATGATTAAAAGTATTTTTGATTTAATGGCTTCCGGTGAAATGCCTTTTGATATTGATAATTTTAAGGAGTTATTTTAATGAATAAAACAAATATAGACAATGATTGGATGAACAATCCAGTACTGGAAGGAATATCAAAAGATAAATTTGAATTATTAAAAGTTATGTTTGAGAACAGCAAAAATATAAAACGCGAAAACCTTATTCCATTTTTTATATCTGAATCATCAAAAGCCGCCTCCAAAGGAATATTTTTTAATAATGAAGAAACAAATCTAATAATGGATGTCCTTACCAAAGATATGAACGAAGAACAGAAGAAAAAAGTTGAATCACTAAAAAAGTTTGCCAAAATGATGGTATCAAAAAATAGCAGAAAACAATAACTGTTTCCTGCTATTTTATAATTAGAATCTGTGGCCTCCACCGCTGGAATGACCGCCTCCGCCACCGCCACCGCTTCTGCCTCCTGAGCTGCTACTGCTTGGTGGATCATATATTTTTTTCTTGTTAATCAACCTGATATCCATATTGAGAATATCGATTTTCTTTTTAGTTGATTGAAGTATCTCACTGATTGATGCCTGTTTTGATGGATATGTTGCTAAAATAATACAGAAATTAACTAAAAATCCGGCTACAATAGACAACAAAACTATTGAAATATATTTGAGAGGCTGAGCAATTTTACCCCCTTCTAAAATATAATTAATTTTCTCATAAGATTTTAAGCATGCCTTATAGTACTCTCCGTTAGTCGCATACTTATATACATTGTCTGTAATGGTATAACAGTCGTCATCAGGAATCATATCAGCAATATCTCCATTACATTTAATATATATTTCTCTGGTATCCATATCTATAAGTAATACAACTGCATTGTAATTGTATGATTGTATGTAATAATCTGCAAGTGATGCGGCAGAATTATACTCATTATAAGATACCGTAAGAGCGCATGCATCTCCATGTAGTGTTGCCGTCTGCATTATTTCTATAAGAGAGTTTTCTTCAGAACTGCTTAACAATTCAGCGTTATCAACAATTTCCGCCTTATACCCGGTATCACTATTATAATATGTACTGCCGGCATATATCTTTTTATTAATGCATATTGTCATTATAAACAATAATATGCACATATATAATACTTTAAAATTACGCACGGTCATCACCACCCTTTCTCTTAAACTGTGGCAATTTTCTTGTAGATAACAAATTGTAGTTCATTATTACAACAATATACGCAACAATAGAAGTAAGCAACTGCGCAATTACAACAGCATAATAATAATGGTCCTGTATAGGTTTTGCAAAAAATACAAAAACACCTAATGCAATGGTTAGTCCGCATATTATAATAGATGTCATATTATATTGTTTTGATACAATATCAGAATCATCCCGATTTGTATCAGCCTTCATCAACATTCCCTTATCACCAACATTTAAATCTCTATTCTTAACGCTCTTACTTTCAGACAATACGATTATTAATGCCATAGCCGTTAAAAAAGTACTAAATATTACTGCCGTCGTCGGTCTTATTATAGGAAACATAAATAAAAGGATAGCAATTGGAATTGCAACCATTAAAGATCCAATTATGTATTTTGTGATATCAATAGGGATATCAGCTGCTATCTTTCCTGTCAATCCGTTGATAGTGGTATAAGAAACTCTGTCTCCCTGTCTGTGAGAAACAAACCATACCGGATACATTGACTCTTCTTTGCATCTGGTATCTGTGCCAAACACATGATTTTTATGCATGACAGGATACTTTACTGTTTTTCCTTTTACCATACTATGGTTTTCAATTGCAGTGGCAGCTGCCGAATTACAGATTCCATCGACATCCTCTTTATAAGTATTTGCACTAACGTCAGTTGTGTCAGCATAAAACCCACTGAAAAAAGCCGGTGTAAATTTAATTGCTTTTGAATAGTCAAATGGTGCTATAGCCCCACTAATATTATCCGCAAATGAAGAGGATGCATCATATGAAATTCCTTCATAATGAGCATTCAGCCTAAAATCCAAAGCATATTCTTCTTCTATTCTGTAATTACCACTTCTGTAATGCTTTTCAGCTTTTAAGTTCACGTAATTATCCTGTGTGGTATCATAAATCCAATATGGCATATAGATACCTCTAAAGCTGTCAATATACTCTTCTTTCTTATATTCGGATGGAGCATACAAAGCTTTTGACATGCGCTTTCTGTATAATTCCTTACACTGATCCTTAGTAATTTGGAATGGAATTATACTGTCCGGTCGTTTACTTTTCAAAATTCTGCTCGCTAGAACTGTTGAAGCTCCGCAGAATGTACAAAATGTTGCCGCTTCATTTTCTTCACTTATTATCTCTCCCGCACACTGAGGACATGTAAAAACCTTTGCTTCATATGTGTCATGTTCTTCTGCATCTGCTTCATGCTCTTCAAACTCATATGGATCATAATAAGTATTACAGAAACTGCAAAACATTTTTTGAGATTTTATGTCGAATTTTACATTGCCTCCGCAATTTTTACATTCAATCATAGTTCCTCCTTTTCATACTTTTTAAATTTTAAATAGAACGTGTATAAAACACATCTATACTAAAGACTCCATAGACAAAATTATTCTCCGGAATTGTTAACGCTTGTTTCTTCCGATTTTGTTTCAGATGTCTTTGTTTCGCTTTGTTTAGTCGTTTTTTCTGACTTGGTAGTTTCTTTTTCTTTTGTTTTTTTATTATTTTTAGAAGCTGTAGTAGTCTTCTCTGTTTTAGTATTTTTGTTGTTCTCTTTTTTATTTGTTTTCTGATTTTTATTTTGGGTAGTTTTTTTAGTAGTCTTTTTCTTTTCCACTTTCTTTTTAACTATCTTAACGGGAACCTGCATTGAACCAATATTGCCATAATCGTCAGTTGCAACAACACTGACATAATTAATTCCCTTCTTTAATTCTTCCTTCGGGAATGCTGTAACTACTATTTTTCCTTCATTTGCAGAACAAGCGTCATCCACAAGTTCTTCTAATGCTTTTTTTACTTTGGAAGTTTGAATTTTTTTGTCCGACACATCCTCCATTTCATATTCAAGTTCATCTTTTGAAAGCTTAATTACCGGTGGAGTCGTGTCAACAACTTTATATTTTACAGTGGCTTTGTATTCCATTCCTTTTTTGTTTTTAAATTTATAAGTAACTTCTTTTTTACCAACTGATGAAGTGTCTATAGTATCATAATTAAGATTTTCTGTTATATCTTTTCCATCAGAACTAAGGGCTATAAGATTTGCATAATAATCTACACTGTCTCCTTTTTCAACATAAACATATTTTTCATATGCTGACACAGTTCCGTTTGACACTTTTTTATAAGGATTCCCCTTCTGTGGATCTGTTGGATCCCAACCACACTTAGCATACAATGCTTTTGATTTTTCAATTTCAAGAGGAAGAACATCTTCTTTCTTTCCTTTAATCACTTCAACAACAGTACCGGTACCGCAATTATTGAAAATCCATGCAGCATCTTTAGCATATAATTTTATATTTTTATTTTCTGACTGAGATTTTCCAATCTTCTTGTAGCTTGAAGCTTTTAATGTCCAACTGTACTTGTCATTATAGTCTGCAGACTGAATCCATCCGTTACCGTTGTATCTGAAATTATATTTATTCCATATGTCAGAAGTAGTATTTCTCCATTCATATGACTCCAAAAGACTGTATTTGCCTTTTTTTACTTTTGAACCAATGGAAGCCTTCATTACTTTCACTGCTTCCTGTTTTGTTTTCTTTTTATTTTGTTTGTAAACAATTACTACGTTTTTTTTCAGATTAACCTGAATATAGTAATGGAATTTTGCTTCTTTTTCCTTTTTAGCAACATCGCTCTGTTGGTTATTGTTGTTGATTTCGACTTTTCCAATACCAAAAGACTGGCCTGTAAGTTTACTTCTTATAAACATAAGTCCACCCATAATAATAGCTGCAACTACTGCTATCTCAACAAATGTCACTAGCACATTTATAATTTTTTTCTTATTAAACACTTTAGGTGATTCCATATTTTCCAATTCCTTTTTTATATATAAGCGTTTAATATTATATCACAATAAACCGGGAAAGTACAATTTGTACTTTCCCGTATAAAGAATTATTTATTGTTCTTTATTTGCTTTAATGATCTCTTCCTGAACATCTGATGGTGCCTGCTCATACCTTGCAAATTCATATGAGAAATCTCCTGTTCCCCCGGTGATTGATTTAAGTCTGGTTGAATATCCAAATAACTCTGACGACGGGATATCTGCAATTACTTCTGTAATGCCGCCTCCAAGAGGGTTCATTCCAAGAACTCTTCCTCTCTTTTTATTTAAATCACCCATAACATCACCTGTAAACTTTTCAGGAACTACTACTGTCAAAGTAGAAATAGGTTCCAAAAGTACCGGCGATGCATCCATAAATGCATTCTTAAATGCTAATGTTGCTGCAGTTTTAAATGCCATTTCCGATGAATCTACTGTATGGTAGGAGCCATCGATTAAAGTAGCCTTTATACCAACTACAGGATATCCTGCAAGAGGTCCTTTCAAAGTACATTCCTGAATTCCTTTTTCAACTGCAGGAAAATAGTTCTTTGGAACTGCACCACCAACTATTTTTTCTTCAAAAATATATGGTTTTTCCAAATCTCCGGATGGTTCAAATTCCATAATTACGTCACCGTACTGTCCATGACCACCGGACTGTTTTTTATGCTTGCCCTGAGCCTGTGCTTTCTTTCTGATAGTTTCTTTGTAAGCAAATTTAGGTTTTGCAAGTTCAATGTCTACCTTAAACTTATCTTTTAATTTACTAACAACAACATCAAGCTGCTGATCTCCTACTCCATATAAAAGAGTCTGCTTATTTTCTTCATCATTGACAGTTTTTAAAGTTAAATCTTCAATGCAAAGTTTAAGGAGTGCCTGAGCCACCTTATCCTCGTCACCTTTTGCCAATGTCTTGTATGCCATATATGTATATGGAACAGTCATATCAGTCTTGTGATATTCTACCGGCCATCCTCTTGTTGATAATGTATCTCCGGTTCTGGTACTTGTAAGTTTTCCGATAGCCCCGATATCACCTGATCTCAACTCACTGACTTCAGTTACATTCTTTCCTGACATAACATAAAGTTTTGTAAGTTTTTCTTCAACTTCTTTTGTGACATTGTAAATAGTATCTCCTGCTTTCAACACACCGGTACATACTTTAACCAAACTATACTTACCTACAAACGGATCCATAATTGTTTTGAATACATATGCACTGACAGGTTTACTCTCATCTTTGTCAGCTTCAATATTTTCACCTGTTGTGGTGACAACTCCCTTTTTAAATACTGCCGACTTTTCAGGAGAAGGGAAATACTTTTCAAAGCTCTGCAAAAGCATACTTACGCCCTGAGTATTAACTCCGGAGCCAATCTGAACCGGGATAATATCACCTTCAATTACACTCTTTCTGAGAGCTCCTGAAACTTCTTCGTAGGTAAATTCTTCTCCGTTAAAATACTTATCCATCAACTCTTCCGAAGACTCTGCAACAGCCTCCATAAGTTGTTCTCTGACAGGTTCAAGATCAGCGTTTACAAAATCCGGAATATCTCTTTCTTCGTAATCGCCACCTGTAGTAAATCTTCTACCACCCATTTTTACTACATTGACAAAGCCTGTCAGCTTACCATCTTCTATAATAGGCAAATGAAATGGAGCAACTTTTTTACCGAATGTCTCTTTAAGTGCATTCACTGTCTCCATATAATTTGCATTTGGATCATCCATGTTTGTTACAAAAAACAGACAAGGAATTTTTCTTCTTTCACAGATATCCCAAGCTTTAATTGTTCCAACTTCGATTCCTGACTTTCCATTTACAACAATTACAGCTGCATCGGCTACACTCATAGCCTCTTCTGCCTGTCCAACAAAATCAAATGAGCCCGGCGCATCAAGAATATTGATTTTCAATCCATTCCACTCAATAGGTACAACTGTAGCATTGATAGAAATCTTACGTTTAATCTCTTCGTTGTCATAGTCGCTGATAGTGTTTCCTGCTTCAATAGTACCCTGTCTTGATACTACTCCTGTTGCAAATGCCATCGCCTCTGTCAATGTAGTTTTTCCCGAGCCTCCATGACCGAGGAACACGACATTTCTAATGTTTTGTGTCTCATAAACCTTCATAAGCCTACCCCTCCTGTATTAAATTGTTAACTCCGTGCCAATAAGTCATTACGACTTAAAACTTATAAATCCATTTTACTCTAATTGCATTCCTATTACAAGAAAATTTTCTTACACCAACCTTCACTTTGTTTAGAGGGGGGGCATCTACTTCTTAGCTATAATTTTGAAAATTACTTGACTTATTCTCTTTAGTGCGTTACACTTTAAAGCGTTAAAGCAAAAAAGGAGAAACAATTATGCAGAAATTTACATTTGGATTTATTGGATTAGGATTAATAGGAGGCTCTATTGCAAAAGCTCTCAGACGAGTAATGCCATATTGTAGGATAATCGCTTATAACCGTAGCGAAATGGCCAGAGTGATGGCTTTAAAAGATGGTACGGCTGATGTTACAACTGACAAAGTTGACTCAGTTTTTGCAGAATGTGATTACATTTTTTTATGTACCCCTGTTGAAAAAAATGTCGAATACCTTGAATTATTAAAAGATATTATAGATGAGCATACAATTATTACCGATGTGGGATCAGTTAAAGGAAATATTCACAAGGCTGTTACAGAACTTGGTATGGAGGCTAATTTTATTGGTGGACATCCTATGGCAGGCTCTGAAAAAACAAGTTACGAGCACGCCAATGACAGACTCTGTGAAAATGCTTATTATGCTATCACTGCAACTTCTCTTACACCAGCGGAAAAAGTTACTGAATTTTCAGAGATAGTTCGCTCTATCGGAGCAATACCTGTGAATATTTCATATGAAGAACATGATAATGTTGTTGCAGCAATCAGTCATCTTCCTCATCTCATTGCAGCGGATCTTGTTAACCTTGTTCATGACAATGATTCAGAAATGGGTTACATGAAATTAATTGCTGCCGGTGGATTTAAAGACATTACAAGAATCGCTTCTTCTTCTCCTGAAATGTGGGAACAGATTTGTATGACTAACAGCGTAAACATTTCAAATATGCTTCAAAAATATATAGATGAACTTCAGAAAACAAAAGAATTCTTAGATACTAAAAATGGTAAAGGCATCTATGACACCATTAGCAACAGTCGTGAATACAGAGATTCCTTCGAGGACAGAACCAACAGCATCATTTCCAAAACATACTCTGTATTCTGTGATATTATTGATGAATCAGGTGCTATAGCAACAATTGCTACAATACTTGCCACAAACGGAATCAGTATTAAGAATATTGGAATTATTCATAATAGAGAATTTGAAGAAGGTGTGTTAAAAATAGATTTCTATGACAGTTTTTCTGCCGACAGTACTATGGAATTATTGACAAGACACCGTTACAATGTAATCAAAAGATAAAAATATACAAACTGAAAAGAAGAACCAAAGCTTAGTTAAAGCCTTGATTCTTCTTTTTATTGTGTTGTTTCATCTATTGTATTTATATTATTTTGTTATCTCGTCTATTATATCATAATAATTTTCAAATGTTTTTCTGCAACACAATGGATTATTAATTATAAATCCATCAACTGCAAGTCCCGGTATAGTAAATGACATCGCCATTCTGTGATCTTCATACGTATCTATTTCACAAGGAACAATAGTCCCCGGTTCAATACATATATCAGTCTGACCGTTATCTTCGAGAATTTCAACTTTGCACCCCATTTTTGTCAATTCATTCGCAATAGCTGATACCCTGTCTGATTCCTGCAGTCTTATATGACCAATATTTCTAATTATTGTCTTAGTTTTTGCAAAGGCTGCCACAACAGCCATTGTCATAGTCTGATCAGAAAAATCCTTCATCACAACGTCTACGCCATTATAATCCTTGAGTTGAGTACCATCAATCTCAATACCATTTTCTGTTTCTGTAACACGGCATCCGATTTTTTCCATCACTCTTACGAACTTCATATCTCCCTGCATTGAATTAAAGAAAAGATTATTTACCTTTGTTTTGATTTTCAATACAGGCGCCATTGCATAAAAATAACAGGCTGCTGAAGCGTCCGGCTCGATAAGATACTCTTCTATTCCAAAAGCATCCGGTTTAACTGTGCATACATTCCCATTTTTTTCAAAACTTACTCCAAACTGTTTCATCATAGTTGAAGTAATTTTGATATATGCACCTTCTGTTCTGTCTCCGGTCATAGTAATTGTCATACCGTCACTGATAGCTGCAGCCATCATCAATGCACTGGCGTATTGACTGCTCCTTGTGGTATCTATAGTTACCTCGGACTTTTTAAGGCCTTCAGAGTGGAGTTCAAAAGGAAAATGTCCTTCACTCTCAAGGCATTTAATGTCCACACCGAGATTTCTCAATGCATCAATCAATTCTGCCATAGGCCTTCTCTTCATCTGTTCAGAAGAATTAAGGACATAATCACCACCTGCCACTGCAAGAAATACCGTCAAGAATCTGGCTGCGGTTCCTGCACTCATAACGTTAATTGTAGCGGTATTGTTTTTTATCTTTCCACCTGTTCCCTGAACCTCAACGGTTTTATTCTTTTCATCAATAGTTAAATCAAAGCCAAGTTCTTTTATACATGAAAGAAATGCCCTTGAATCTTCACTGAAAAGTACACCTCTAAGTCGACACTTTTTCGTTCCCATAGCTGCTAAAAGTAACGCTCTGTTAGTGATACTTTTTGAGCCGGGAACATCTACTGTAATACTCTTTTTATTTTCTAATTTTTTAACTACATATTTTTCCATAAATCTTTGACATTTTTCTCCATTTTCTCACATCTGTTACTCTGTAATAAACATAGCATCTCCGAATGAGAAGAATCTATATCTTTCTTTAACTGCTTCCTCATATGCATTCATAATATTATCTTTTCCGGCCAAAGCTGAAACAAGCATAAGCAAAGTCGATTCAGGAAGATGGAAATTGGTGATAAGGCAGTCAATAGCCTTAAACTTATATCCCGGATAAATAAAAATATCGGTATTTCCGCTTCCTGCATGAACCACTCCATTTTCATCTGTAACAGACTCCAGTGTTCTGCAACTTGTAGTTCCCACAGATATAATTCTTCCGCCATTCTTTCTAGTTTCATTTATAAGTTTTGCGTCTTCCTCCTCTACATTGTAGAATTCAGAATGCATATGATGCTCCAAAACATTTTCTACTTTTACAGGTCTGAATGTACCAAGCCCTACATGGAGTGTAACATTGGCTATATTTACGCCTTTGTCCTTTATCTCTTTGAGCAAATCCTGTGTAAAATGAAGTCCCGCTGTCGGTGCAGCTGCTGAGCCCTCATACTTTGCATAAACAGTCTGATATCTGTTTTTATCTTTAAGCTTGTGAGTAATGTATGGCGGAAGAGGCATCTGTCCCAACTGATCAAGAATTTCCTCAAATATTCCCTGATATTCAAATTTGATAAGTCTGTTACCTTCCTCAATAACGTCAACAATCTCACCAACAAGGAGACCATCACCGAAAGAGATTCTCGCACCTACACGACACTTCTTTCCCGGTTTTGTGAGACACTCCCAAATATCATTTTCTCTTCTCTTAAGAAGAAGAATTTCAATTGCTGCATCTGTTCCGATTTTATTTCCAAGAAGTCTTGCCGGTATTACTTTTGTATTATTTATTACCAGACAGTCTCCCTCTCTTAAATAACCTATTATATCCTTAAATATTTTATGTTCTATTTCTCCTGTCTTTTTATTAAGTACCATCAGTCTTGAACTGCTTCGATCCTCAAGTGGATCCTGAGCAATTAACTCCTCAGGCAAATCATAATAAAAATCCTGTGTTCTCATAATAATTACCTCTCTGTATATATTAATTCAAGAACGCCTCAGCGTTCTTGCTGCGAAATGCGCGTCAGTCATGAGATAATTTACTCTGTAAGTTATCTCATGCTGACATTTTCATCTGCGCATTTCTGCAATCCGCCGGAGGCTTATAACTGAGAAGGAGATTGGACCCCTACTCAGTAAATTTTCTTACCCCCACCTTCACTTTGTTTAGAGGAGGGGGACATCTACTTCTTAGTTATAATTCATCACTGTCTAGTAAAATAGTAAAAGGACCATCATTTAACAGTTCCACTTTCATATCCGCTCCGAATATTCCTTTTTCAACTACGGGAACCGTCTTTTTGCATCCCTCTATAATGTACTCATATAAATCATCTGCAAGTTTTGGTCCACCCGCTTTAACAAATGAAGGTCTGTTCCCTTTTTTACAATCCGCATAAAGAGTAAACTGTGAAACAAGAAGTAATTCGCCTCCTACATCTGCAAGGGAAAGATTCGTTTTTCCGTTTTCATCTTCAAAAATTCTCATATTGACAAGTTTCTTAATCATCTTGTCAGCAATCTCGGTTGTATCGCTGTCACATACTCCGATTAATACCAAAAAGCCCCTATTTATCTTTCCTGTCACTTCATTATCAACAGTAACCTTTGCATGTGAAACTCTCTGAATTACAAATCTCATAAAATACTCCTGTTTCTTTAATTCTTCGCTTGTATATTTTAGTACATATGTTAATGAGTGTCAATTTTAAGAAATAATTAAGATTTCACTTTGTTGAGGAATTATTTTTAAAGTTATTGTATAATGTTTTTTGAAATATATGTATATGGGAGGATAATCATGAAAAAATTTCTATCTCGATGTAACAGAGGACTGATACTGGCACTTATTGCACTGTATTTTCTTGTTATGCACGAAGTTTACAGTACAGTTTCCTTTAAATCTGAAAAATCTGAAATATATTCTCAGACTAAATCATATTTTACCGATATTTTAGCTTCGAATCAAAATTCAGATATCAATGATGAATACAAAACTAAAGTAAAAAATGTATTAGACAAGTATTGGTCATATAATTCCACTTTAAATTACAGTACAACCAAAGCTAACATGGATTGGAATCTTAATGATCTTTGTTCAGACCCTAAAAAAGCTTTGGACATTACCGATTCTACAGTATCCCTCAAAGATGTCAAAATCAAAAAAATCGGACCGGAATATGCCCAGCTTACCGGTATGCTAAATTACAAAATTAGTGGCAAATCAAACTCCTACTATCTTGGAGTATCAACCTATGACATCTTAGATTATGAAAATGCTTACGAAGAATCCGAAGATCCTTTAAGCAATTTATTAGATGATAGAAACAATTTGATAGGCGATTATAAAGCCGAAATATGTAACGGTTACAGAATTGGAAAATATCAGCTTACAGTCAGATTACATAAAGAAAAAGATAAATGGCTAATTACAGACGTTGATGCCACGGAGATGGATTTTTCTTTTATTTCCGACGAAAAATAGGAGGTTTATATGGCTACAGCATTAAAAATAAACAATATAACAAAAAAATATGGCACAAAAACTGTACTAAATAATATAAGCTTTAAGACAAACACCGGAGAGGTTTTTGGTTTGCTCGGTCCTAACGGAGCAGGAAAAACTACTTTAATAAAACTGATTACAGGTTTAATTAAAATTGAAGAAGGTGAAATTGAAATACTCGGTTCAAGTCTTAACAAGAATTTTGTGGCGGCAATGACAAATTTAGGTGCAATTGTTGAAAATCCTGAAATGTATAAATACATGACAGGAAGACAAAATATTATGCAATATGTGAGAATGAGAAAAAATATAACTCCTGAGCGTATTGAAGAAGTAATCAGTATGGTTGGACTCTCAAACAGAATTGATGAAAAAGTAGGAAAATATTCTCTCGGTATGCGCCAGCGTTTAGGTCTTGCTCTTTCTCTACTTCACAATCCTAAGCTACTTATTCTCGACGAACCTACAAACGGTTTAGATCCTGCAGGAATAAAGAAACTCAGAGATATTCTTACAGAGATTGCCCATAAAAATGATGTCTGTATTATGGTATCAAGTCATCTTATGAGCGAAATGGAAATGATGTGTGACAGAGTTGCCATAATTAACCAGGGAAATCTTCTCATGGTTGATACTATCGAAAATATAATCAACCTTTCAAGCAGTAACACTGTTTCATACTCTTATAAGACAAACAATTTGGAAAAAACAAAAGAACTTATTGAAACCGATGAAACTATAACTGTTTCATTAAATGCTAATGATGTTATTGCTACATTTAATTTGACAGACAACCACCTTGAAAAAATAGCTTCTATTACTGCCAATTTAGTAAAAAACAACATTTCAGTATATACTGTCACAAAACTTGAGCAGCAAAACCTTGAAGAGGCCTTTATCTCAATAACTCAAAACGGAGGTGATCAAATTGCTTAAATTAATGATTAACGAATACTCAAAAATTTTTCATAAAGTAAGTACCTACGTATTATTAGGACTGCTCGCATTTTCTATTGTAAGTGTTCCTTTATTAACTGTATTGTTTGACTCAATAAGCAACAAAATGGTTGACAGTATATTTATGGATTCAGAAGACAGTTACAGTTCAACTTTGAAATGGGCTAAGGAAGATAAAGATACTGTTACAATAGAACTTATAGAAAAAGCACAGGAGCTTAACATTCCTGAAAAAGAGTTCTTTGCAGAAGATAATTGGATTCACGCTGCATTTGATGATATTTATTATAATTTTTCTTATACTAAAAATACTCAGAACACTTCTGCTCCTATTTACAATATTGCAGATAAACTTTTTGACGCAATTAAAACGAATAACCCTAAAGCTTACTATACTCTGATGTTAGAGAATGTTGATTCTTTATATACTGAAGATTTCGAAAAAGACATGTATTCATATGTCTATAAATATCGTGTTGATAACAGTATCTGGGTTGGAAAAGATTGCTGGCAAAATGATTGCATTGAAAGATATCTGACAAACTATATATATTATTATCCTTACAAAGATATAATTGATAAAAATGATGCCAGCGATAATCCTATACTTGAAAGTAAAGATTTTATTACTACTCTCAACATGGTTTTGGTCTCAAAATACAGACTTGATAACAATATTGAAAATGCAATATACGTTACAGACGGTGAAGGCTCCGTATTAAGCTCCGACAGCTATGTCTATGACTCTAAACTATATGATAGCCTTAAGGACTCAAAAGTTGTATTAAGTTTTGTTCTGATAATAATAATAGTAGTTGCGGGAAATATTTTTTCAAAAGAATTTTCTCAGGGAACAATCAAATTTCTTCTTATTAATCCGGTAACAAGAAGAAAAATATTTTGGAGCAAATATTTAACTGTTGTAAGTTACGCTCTGATTCTGACAATAGCATCCTTCTTATTATCCTACATGATATGTGCACCATTATTTGGAATCAGTCAAATAGGAACTTCACTTTTGATAGTTGAAGGGGGCTCTGTTGTTAACAAATCAGCTTTTCTTTTTATTATAAGTAAATATGCATATGGATATATTCAGTTGTTTATTGCAATGACTATTGCTTTTACTATCTCTTCACTCTTTAGGAGTTCAGCCCTTGCAATAACCATAAGTTTGATATTTTATTATGTTGGAGCAACTGTTTGTTCAGTAGCACAATTATTCAATGTAGATGTTTTCAGATATACAATATTTGCAGTTTCTGATTTTGAAGCCATTGCAAATGGAACCTCCGGTTTTGTAGGTATGACACCATCTATTGGTTTTTTAGTACTTTTAATCAACACTGTACTATTCCTTCTTATAGGGTATGATTCATTTACCAGAAAAAATATCTAAACGTGTAAACTTAATCTAAATATGGTATAATAAAATCGTAGAGTAAATACAAATTAACGCTTTGTATTTACTCTACAATTTAACTGGAATTATTATCAATCCGGATATTCACTGTTTTTAAGGAGAAAAAAATGGGGATAGTAAAAAAAACTAAAAAAGAATCTATTGTACGTTCTTTTTTTGATATGATAAATTGTATATTTAAAACGTCCATTGACCATAGACTCGCTGTATACTCTGCACAGGCATCCTTTTATATTTTGATGTCTTTTTTTCCTATTCTTTTACTCTTTTTAAACTCACTTAAGTATATTCCTATTCCGGATACGCTTATACCAAGGTTAATTAACCACTATGCTCCAAACACTTTAAAATCTTTTTTGATTCAGGTCTTTAGTGAATTAGATCATCACTCTTCAAAGACTATTATATCTGTGACAGCGATTTTTGCTATTTGGGCAGCCTCAAGAGGTGCTCTTTCCATTATTTTTGGTATGCGCGAAATATTCGAAAAAGACAGATACAAAAACTATTTCATTCTTAGATTTTTTTCTATGATATATACCGTTGTTTTAATTATTTCCATGGTACTTACACTAGTTCTTTTAGTATTTGGAAACAGCATTTTCAAATCACTGGTAAGCAAATATCCTGCCCTTACTTTTTTTAATAATTTTTATACTTTTTCCAGATACTGCATTGTTTTTATTATACTGACTCTTTTCTTTATCAGTATATATAAAATGGGAAACAGACTTTATCAATTTATGGATATGTTGCCGGGAGCACTTTTTACATCTCTTGGTTGGATGATTTATTCATATTTCTTCTCAATCTATGTAGACAACTTTTCAAAATACTCATATATTTATGGAAGTTTAACTGCATTGATTATTATTATGCTTTGGATGTATTTTTGTATGTTCATTATGTTTATTGGGGCAGAAATCAATTTATATATCTACTCTCACAATCAACCCCAGAATAAAAATAACGAATAATATCTTCAGCATTTTTTCCGCTCTTTGCCAACTCATTTGCTCCATATTGACTCATTCCCGAACCATGTCCGTATCCGCCTCCAAATATCGTCACGCAGTCTTCTTTTTGTTCTATAACAATAAAGGAACTTGGAAGCATATTCATTTCATTTCTCACACTTCCATCATGTAGTTCCAACTCGTTTCCATAAGGACAAAAGATTTTTCTTATATTCATTTGTCCCTCTATGACTGTATCTTTAATAGATCCTTTTATCTTTATTTTACTTGCACTCCCACCTTCATCTCTTTTTTCAATATCAATTTTTTTAATATTCCCAACCAGAACTCCTTCAATCTCATAAATCTTATTTTCAATTGCCTGTTTTGGAATAGTAACTTTCCATCTAAAATAAGGACAATCTTTTTCATATGCTTTTATATCATCTGTTTTTAAAAATGAATTATAAAAATCTCCCGTATCGGCCTTAGCAGTAAAATCCTCTTTGGCCACACTGACACTCTTTAAATAGTTCATTTTACTATTCCATATTTTATAATTCGTGGTCATCCCACAGGACGTTGAAAAATAATAAGCATTAATTAATTTATCATCACTGGTAATAACAATTTTTTCGGTTTCTTTAACTGAATCTATAATGGCACTACAGGGATTCGTAACCCCATATACCTGATAAGCTGTTGTATCGTCCATTATAGCCTTATATTTTTTGTATTTATTGTTTTTTAAGTGTTTATAAGTAAATGTTCTTGCACATATTGCCTGTGCCTTTAAAGCTTCTTTTTCGAAGGATGAAGGCATCTCTGAAGCCACAACTCCTTCAATATAATCTTCTATATTTACACGATTAACAAGCACAATTCCCAATGAAGTTTTCTGTGCAACAAAATAGCCGGAGTAACAATAATCGCTTATATTATCAAGTTTCATTTTTTTATCACATCTGATTTCTATTTGCTTATCATTCTCCATATTGTCAATATTTAATGTATATGTATGACTTAAATTATTTTTATTTGAAACTTTAATAACACCATTACTTTTAAAAGTTATTGTATTAAAATATTTCACTCCCTTATTTGTAATAACAATACCTATTTCTCTATTATCAGTTTCTGTAAATTTCTTATCCTTATTCTTTTTTACAGACTTCCAAATATCAAAAGTCAAATCTATTTTTTTAAATTGCTTTATATAGTACCCTTCATAAATACAAAAACACATTATCCAGCTTACAATTAAAAACAAAGCTGCAAGTTTAATATTATTGGGTATCTTCCTTTTCTTTTTTCTATTAGCCATACAAGATCCTCATTAATTTAATTTTTAACCAAGAGAAAAGCAGCGTATAAATACGCTGCTCTCATCTTTAGTATGAAAAGATAACCCGAAATGCCGGTCCTGTGTTTTGAGTCCTAGCCCAGCTAGGTGGGTTACCGCAAATATTCTTCTGCCTTCCAAATCAAGTAAGGCCTGACATCCAAATATCAATATAGGAATCCCTTTTAAAATAATGTAGGTTCAAAATTGACAGGTTCTCGCACATCCCAGGCTTTTTGCAATTATTATGTTAATATAATTATAAAAAATTTTGGGATAATCCGCAATGATTTAGCCGTAAATTCACAAAAAATTCACCGACAATTTACTGCAAATTTACTACTTATTTTTGATGACAATATTATCCTGATCTTTATAAATAGAATCACTTGGAACCACTCCTCTTACCCTTGAAAGTGGATAGATATTTGAGTTTCTTCCAACAACTGTACCAGGGTTCAAAACAGAGTTACAACCTACCTCAACATAGTCACCAAGCATGGCTCCAAACTTCTTTAAACCTGTTTCAATCTTCTCATCACCATTCTTAACAACAACCAATGTCTTGTCAGATTTCACATTTGAAGTGATTGAACCGGCACCCATGTGCGAGTGTGTTCCAAGAATACTGTCGCCCACATAATTGTAATGTGGAACCTGTACTGTATTAAACAAAACAACATTCTTAAGTTCTGTAGAATTCCCCACAACACAATTTTTGCCTACAATTGCTTTTCCTCTGACAAATGCTCCCGGTCTTACTTCGGTATCTTCATCGATAATAAGAGGTCCGTTAAGTGTCGCTGTTTTTGCAACTGTAACTGATTTTGCAATCCAAATATCCTCTCCAATCTGTTCGAATTTCTCCTTTGGAAGAGTCGGTCCAAGTTCTAAAATAAAATCACCTATTTCTGCTAAAACTTCCCATGGATATGTTTTGCCATCAAATAATTTGGCTGCAATAGTTTCGTTTAAATCATATAAATCTTTTATTGTATACATATATTGTTCCTTTCAAATTAAGTTTCTCATATATTCTAAAATACCACTCACTAAGTTATCATAGCAAATCCGCAACAGTGTTGCGGATTTGTTCTTGTAATTATTCTACTGTAACTGATTTTGCAAGATTTCTTGGCTTATCAACATTAAGTCCCTTAAGTACTGTTGTGTAATATGCAATAAGCTGTAACGGAACAACTGTTACCATCGGCATAAGTACATCTTCAACAGCAGGTACTTCGATAATTTCGTCCATAATACCTTCGCTGAATTCCATATTTTCCTTGCAAACTGTTATGGTGTATGCACCTCTTGATTTAACTTCTTCAATGTTACTTACCATCTTTTCTAAAAGATCTTCCTGGGTTGCAACACTGATAACAGGCATCTCATCTGTAACAAGTGAGATAGTACCATGCTTCAATTCTCCGGCTGCATAACTTTCTGAATGAATATATGAAATCTCTTTTAACTTAAGAGAGCCTTCCATACTGAGTGTGTAGTCAAGTCCTCTTCCAATATATAAAAGACTTGATGCTGTAATTAACTTGCTGGCAACATACTGACATTTGTCTGCACATTCCATGGTCTTTTCTATAAGTTCAGGAATATCTGATAATTTTTTTGTAAGTTCCATGCATCTCTCTTTTGATATTTCACCCTTAGCATAAGCCATTTCAAATGCCAAAAGATACATTACAGCCATCTGCACTGAAAACGCCTTTGTTGAAGCAACTGAAATTTCAGGACCTGCATGAGTGTAAATAACCATATCTGCTTCTCTTGCGATAGATGATCCTTTAACATTTACAATTGCAAGAACCTTTGCACCTTTTTCATGTGCAAGATGAAGAGCTGCTTTAGTATCGGCTGTCTCTCCTGACTGAGATACAACTATAACTAAATCTTGTGGTGTAACAATAGGGTTTCTGTATCTGAACTCTGAAGCTATATCTACTGTAACTTCGCATCTGGCAAGTCTCTCAATTACGTACTTTCCTACCATACCTGCGTGCATCGCTGTTCCACATGCAACGATAAATACTTTTCTGTAGTTCTTTAATGTTTCTTCTGTTATGCCACACTCTGAAAGATTTGGCATTCCTTCTACAATTCTTGGTGCAATTGTAGTTTTAACTGCTGTAGGCTGCTCATGAATTTCTTTAAGCATAAAATGCTCATATCCACCCTTCTCTGCAGCATCCATATCAAGATCGGAAATATTAACTTCTTTAATAATCTCCTGTTTATGAATATCACAGAACTCAACTCTGTCTTCCATAATAGTTGCTATTTCATTTTCTTCTAAAAGGTAGTACTTTCTGGTGTACTGAAGAATAGCAGGAACATCAGATGCAATGAAGTTTTCTTCATCACCCACACCGATAATAAGTGGGCTGTCTTTTCTTACTGCAAAAATTTTATTAGGAAAATCTTTAAAGATAATACCTAAAGCATATGCTCCTCTGATATCGCTTAGTGTTTTAATAATTGCATCAACCGGATCTCCGTTGTAGTAGTAATCAAGCAACTTAGCAACTGTCTCTGTATCTGTCTCACTTACAAAAGAATATCCTTTTCCAATAAGGAACTTCTTGATATCCTTATAGTTTTCAATAATACCATTATGAACAATTGATACTCTTTTACTTCCATGAGGATGTGAGTTGATATCTGACGGTTCACCGTGCGTAGCCCATCTGGTATGACCTATACCGCAATGACCTTCCGGTTTATGATCTTCTTCTAATTTATTTCTAAGATTTTTTAATTCGCCTTTTGCTTTCTGTACAGAAATCTTTCCCTCTTCAAATACCGCAATACCTGCTGAATCATAACCTCTGTACTCTAACTTTGAGAGTGCATTGAGAAGTACTTCAGTACAGTCTCTCTCTCCCACATAACCAACAATTCCACACATAGTTTATTTCCTCCTGTAATACTGTGCTGACCTGTCATAATAATATTTCATCTGATACTGATTGTTTATGCCTTTGACATTATTTGTGATTCTTGATACAAATCCGCTTAACTTCGTCATATATTCTTCCTGGGTTATTGTACCTTCTGCCACATAAGTAAGTCCCTTTTCCCAGCTGGCTGTAAGCTCCGGATTCAATAAAGACTTGATTGAGACAAAAACAACATCAAATATCATCTCGCCTAGCTGTGTAGGGGATAATATCTGTGTTTTTTTATTAAGAGAAATATATTTGTTGCTGACAAGTTTTTTGATAATTTCTGCTCTGGTTGCACTGGTTCCAATGCCACTGCCTTTAATCTGCGCTCTTAATTCCTCGTCTTCAATGAGCTGCCCGGCATTTTCCATAGCAAGTATTATAGAGCCTGAATTGTATCTTGAAGGTGGCTTTGTTTCGCCTTCGTTTATAGTCAGCTCTACAACATCAATTTTATCACTTTTACCTATTTTATTCAACTTTTCAAAGAAGTTCTCATCCAGGGCAATTTCGGAATTTTCATTTTCCTCCTCTCCCTCATTTTGATTTTTTTTCTTCTCTCCAGGCACCCCTGCAACAACAAAATATCCTTTATTTACCAACACTTTAAAATTCGCACTGAACTGTTCATTTGTTGTGACTTGGTCTTCAAAAGTTGCAGGCATAGTACCGATAAGTGTAACCTTCTTGTATACGGCAGCCGGATAAAAAATACTCAAAAATCTTCTGCAAATTAACTGATACACTTTCTGTCCCAGCGCAGATACTGAACTTAGAGAATTCAGCCCCTGTCCCGTAGGAACAATGGCATAATGGTCAGTTATCTTTTTATCGTCTACATATTTAGTTTTTTCTAGGCCTTTATAGCTGCCATTTTCTATAATTTCTGCGGCAAAATTCCCTACTACATTATAACTTTTAAGTCCTGCGATATTTTTATAAATCTGTTTTGCTACTGCTGTCGATAATACTCTTGCATCCGTTCTTGGATATGTAGTCAGCTTCTTTTCGTACAATTCCTGAACAATCTTAAGAGTCTCATCCGGACTAATCTTAAACATTCTAGAGCAGTCGTTCTGCAATTCTGCCAAATTATAAAGAAGCGGTGCATTTTTCTTTTCGTCCTTCTTCACAATAGATTTAACAGTTAGTTTAACAGGCTCATTCTTATTAATGGCACTAATCAGTTCCTCTGCATTTTTCTTTTCTTTAAATCCATTTTCTTTGTAAAGAACCGGGGTATTATAATACTTACTTCCCTCAACTGCTTTCCATTCTGCCTTAAAATTATATTCATCAATCTTTAGATTTGATGCCACTTTAAAAAACGGAGTTTTTACAAACTCCCTTATCTCCCACTCTCTCCTAACAATCATTCCGAGAACGCATGTCATAACACGCCCTACAGAAATAACCGTATATTGGGTTCCAAGATAATTAGATATAGAATTACCATACTTGAGAGTAAGTAATCTAGAAAAATTAATACCCATAAGATAATCTTCCTTTGCTCTCAAATATGCTGAAGCGGAAAGATTATCATATTCCGATATATCTTTTGCCTCCTTAATACCTCTGATAATCTCTTCTTCTGTCTGAGAGTCAATCCAAACTCTCTTTTGTGCTTTATCTTTTACACCGGCTTCCTGCGCAACAAGCCTGTAAATATACTCTCCTTCACGTCCCGAGTCAGTACAGACATATATCGTATCGACATCCTCTCTATTGAGTAATCCTTCAACAATCTTGTACTGTTTTTTTGCAGATGCAATTACTTCATATTTCCACTCGTCAGGGATAAAGGGAAGAGTGTCGAGGCGCCATTTTTTATATTTTTCATCGTATACTTCCGGATAACTCATTGTTACAAGATGTCCGACACACCATGTAATAATTGTATTATTTGACTCGAGATATCCATCATTTCGTGTTGTATTAAGTTTGAGTGCTTTCGCAAATTCCTGCGCAACACTCGGTTTCTCTGCTATAAATAACGATTTGCCCATATATCTCCCTTTAATATTATTTAATTCAATTCATCAATAGTTCTGCTATATGATGGCAGGAAGTGCATAATATAATAATTTACTTCTTCTATATTCATATCCACCAGTGACTGCATGATTGTATTGTATGCTTTATAAAAATCTGCGTTTCCGGTGTTCTTTTCTTCGATACATTTTATTAAAGCTGACATTTTGTCTGCACCCTTAATCAACTTCAACTCGTACTCGTCTATATTTTCGTGAAGAATTGGATGATATACCTCTCTCATTTCTTCAGGAAGTTCGGTCAAAATCTGATCTGCCGCTACACTCTCAATCTCTTTGTATGCATCTCTGATTTCAGGCGCATAGTATTTAATCGGTGTAGGCAAATCACCTGTGATAATCTCTGTTGTATCGTGAAACATAGCAGTAACAGCTACTTTATTTGCGTCAAAGTTTTTGCCAAAATATGTATTACCTATAACTGCCAATGCGTGAGCAATAAAAGCAACTTCCAAACTGTGCTCCGCTATATTTTCTGTTCTCGTATTTCTCATAAGCCCCCATCTGTTAATGTATTTCATGCGGGCCAGCATTCCGTAAAAATTATTCATAATAATTCCTGCCTTATCAATTCTTTCTGCCAAGTCATTATATCAAAAAATCATATGAGTTGCCACATTTCAAAGAAAAAAACAAGGTTGAATACGATATCCAACCTTGTTGCATTTTGATTAATTCTCTATTACTTATTTAAACAAGAATTTCTTTACAATATCTTCCATCTCATCAGCCTTACAGAAGTTATTATGACGTCTCTCGGCATTTCTGATTTCTTCGATAGCGTTTGGAACTTTGATGTTACCAATCTTTGATAACTCGTCAACAAGTTCGAAATCACCCATTGAATCATACTTAGGATCAATAGCGTTCATAACGCTTCTTGTAAACTTGAATGGGCTTGCTGTTGAAGCGATAACTGTTACATTGTCATCCTTTGTATCAGCAACATACTTTCTGTATACACATGAAGCCACTGCTGTGTGTGTATCCATAACATATCCTGTTCTGTCATATACTCCCTTGATTTCCTCTGCTGTCTCTGCCTCTGTAGCATAATTTCCGTAGAAATCAGCAAGTTCCTTTTTCATTTCAGGAGTGATATCATACTTACCTGTTGTTGAAAGCGAATTCATAAGTTCACTGTTCTTTACTGCATCTTCACCTGCAATCTTGTAGATAAGTCTCTCAAGGTTACTTGAGATAAGAATATCCATTGATGGAGATGTTGTGAGGATAAACTCTCTGTTCTTATCGTAGCATCCTGTCTCAAAGAAATCATAAAGTACTTTGTTATCATTTGATGCACAGATTAACTTGTCAATTGGAAGTCCCATATTCTTTGCATAGTATGCAGCAAGAATATTACCAAAGTTACCTGTAGGAACTACCACGTTCATCTTCTGTCCGTCTGATAATTTTCCTTCAGCGTATAACTTAGCGTATGCATATACGTAATAAGCAACCTGAGGAACAAGACGTCCAATGTTGATTGAGTTTGCTGATGAGAACTGGAATCCAGCTTCATCCATCTCTTTGGCAAGTTCTTTATTGTTGAAGATTGCCTTAACACCTGACTGTGCCTGGTCGAAGTTTCCTTCGATTGCAACTACAAATGTATTGTCACCCTTCTGTGTAACCATCTGTTTTTCCTGAATTGGGCTTACACCACCGTTTGGATAGAATACGATAATGCTTGTTCCCTCTACATCGGCAAAACCTGCAAGTGCAGCCTTTCCTGTATCACCTGATGTAGCTGTGAGGATAACTATCTTATTCTTTACATTATTCTTCTTTGCTGATGTTGTAAGCAAATGTGGAAGAATTGATAATGCCATATCCTTGAATGCGATTGTTGCACCGTGGAATAACTCAAGATAGTAAGCACCCTCAACTTCTGCAAGTGGTGCAATTTCTTCTGTATCAAATTTTGAATCGTATGCTTTTGCGATACAGTTCTTTAATTCTTCTTCTGTGAAGTCGCTGAAGAATAATTTCATAACTTCGTATGCAACTTCCTGGTAAGACATCTTTGATAACTCCTCAACTGATGCCTCGAGCTTTGGTATTTCAACAGGAACAAATAATCCGCCGTCATCAGCAAGACCTTTTAATATAGCTTCTGATGCCTTTAATGTTCCCTCTGTGCTTCTTGTACTTCTGTAAAGTATTTCTTTCATAATAATCTCCTTAATCAATACTTTTCTTTTAAATCGCAGATATTAAAACTATTTATTGTTAATGTAGTTAATTAATCCCTCTGCTTTAATAATCTTTTGCATAAACTCCGGGAAAGCCTGTCCTTTAAACTGTGTTCCCTTTGTCTCGTTATAAATCATACCACTGTCAAAGTCAACCTTAACAATATCTCCGGCTTCAATTCCTTTTGCTGCCTCAGGGCATTCAATAATAGGAAGTCCGATATTAATTGCATTTCTGTAGAAGATTCTCGCAAAAGTCTCTGCGATTACACAGCTAACTCCTGAAGCTTTGATTGATAATGGAGCATGTTCTCTTGATGAACCGCATCCAAAGTTCTTGTCAGCAACAATAATGTCACCTTCTTTTACATTTTTAACAAAATCCACATCGATATCTTCCATACAATGCTTTGCAAGTTCCTTTGCATCAGGAACGTTTAAGTATCTTGCAGGAATGATAACATCTGTATCTACATTGTCACCGTATTTGAATACTCTTCCTTTTGCTTCCATGACTACCTCCTATAAACCTAACTCTTCAGGTCCTGAAATCTTACCTGTTACTGCTGATGCAGCTGCAACTGCAGGACTTGACAAATAAACTTCTGATTCAGGATCTCCCATTCTTCCTACAAAGTTTCTGTTTGTAGTAGCAACAGCTCTCTCTCCCTTTGCAAGGATACCCATATGTCCTCCAAGACATGGACCACATGTAGGTGTACTAACTGCACAACCTGCTTTGATGAATGTCTGAATAAGACCTTCTTCAATAGACTGTAAATAGATAGCCTGTGTAGCCGGGAATACGATACAACGTACTCCGTCTTTGACTTTTCTTCCTTCTAATACCTTAGCTGCAATTCTCATATCATCAATTCTTCCATTTGTACATGAACCGATAACAACCTGGTCAATAACAACTTCGCCAACTTCATCGATTGTCTTTGTATTTTCAGGAAGATGTGGAAATGCAACTGTAGGTCTGAGTGTCGAGAGGTCGATTGTATACTCCTCATCGTACTCAGCATCTTCATCAGCTTCATAAACTGTAAACTCTTTTGTAGAGTGTTCTTTCATATATTCAATAGCTAAATCATCAACAGGGAAGATACCGTTCTTTCCACCTGCCTCGATAGCCATATTTGTCATGGCAAATCTGTCATCCATAGAAAGATACTGTATACCATCTCCTACGAATTCCATTGAGCGATATAAAGCTCCGTCTACGCCAATCATGCCAATAATATGTAAAATAACATCTTTACCGCTAACCCATTTAGCAGGCTTTCCTGTAAGATTGAACTTAATGGCTGATGGTACTTTAAACCAAGCTTTTCCTGTAGCCATACCTGCAGCCATATCAGTACTTCCTACACCTGTAGAAAAAGCACCGAGGGCTCCGTATGTACATGTATGTGAATCTGCACCGATTACTACATCTCCTGCAACTACCAATCCTTTTTCCGGAAGTAATGCATGCTCTATACCAACGCGTCCTGTTTCAAAATAATTTGTGATTTCATTTTCTTTTGCGAAATCCTTAACGCATTTGTAGAGTTCTGCAGATTTAATATCTTTGTTTGGTGTGAAATGATCAGGTACTAATGCAATCTTATCCTTGCAAAATACACAGTCAACATTCATTTTCTTCATCTCGCCGATAGCAACAGGGGCTGTTACATCATTTCCAAGAACTAAATCAAGATCAGCCTCGATAAGCTGTCCAGCTTTTACCTCCGGAAGTCCTGCATGAGCGGCAAGAATTTTCTGAGTCATAGTCATTCCCATGATAATATCCTCCTTTAGGCGCGACATCTAGTCGCAATTAAGGTTTATTTTATAACAAAAACATTTCATAGTCAATTGATAAGTATTATTGTCAGTCAATTCTTATTGTTATTACTCACGATAAAATATTTTTTTAATTACAATGGATATGATAATAAACGTAGCCGCAACTAATTCACTTGCGACTGCACTATTTGGATCGCCGTGCTGTAAACCAATTACCATCCCCTTAACTGCATAAAATAATGCAAAAATAAAAGCTATTGTGGAAACATTAAACTTACCATTCATTATTATTCTCCTCCAACCAATAATTAAGTAATTACTAAATCTGTCTCATATAATATCATAGGAACTATTTACTTTTCAAGTAAAGTGGACGCTAGAACGTTTGGACTTCCTGTGCTTGCAGTAAAAGTATACGCATAGTCCCCTTCCTCAAAGTGCTTTTTGTTTTCTTTTTAAAGTAAATAAATAACTGTTACTATTTATATAAATGATATATAATTATCATAGATTGTCATGCGGAGATATCTTCGCATCACTAAAAATGAAAGGAGTCCATTATTATGGCATATTCTGATTACGAGAAAGCCGTCAAGATGGGTAAGAGAGATTACCAATCAAGACTTATACACGGAATGTCTCCAACGCTTGAAGTTTTGGATGATATTCTTCATAATAAAAAAACCATGAGAGAAGTTCCCATCGGACTTGAAGCAATTCCCCTTGAACTTATTGTGGGAACCAAGACCAGTGGCCGCAGTAATTCATTTGCCCACAACTTTATGCCGCTGTTAGATATAAAAACCGAGTTTGCTTCCAAATGGATTACACTCAGTAATTTTCAGGAAAAAGAAGGTATCACAGACGCTATAGAAGTCTATGAATATATGAACAAATATTATGTTCTTGAGGGTAACAAACGAGTTAGTGTAATGAAGTATTTTAATGCAGCTTCCATTCCCGGAATTGTCACTAGAATCCTTCCACCTAAGACTAACGATAAAGAAATTATAGTTTACTATGAATATATTGATTTTCACGCCACAACCGGTATCAATTATATTATTTTTTCCGAACCGGGATCTTATGACAAACTTCTCACAGCCGTCGGAAAAGAAGCAGGTGAGTCATGGAGCGATGATGACAAGATTAATTTCCGTTCACTCTATCTTGCCTTCCAGACCAGTTACCGTCAGCTAAAGGGCGACAAACTTGAAAACATCACTGAGTCTGATGCATTTCTTTCATTCATCCAATTGCATGGCTATGAAGTTCTTATGCCAATGACAGCTACTGAAATAAAAGAATTATTGTCGAAAGGCTTTGAAGAAATTAAACTTCTTGACAACCAGGATGTTGAACTTGTTATGACCACTCCTGAAAGCAAAAGATTTGTGTTCAGCAAACTTATGCCAGGCACAGTAAGTAAATTGAAAGTTGCTTTTATATATGAAAAAACACCTTTATCTTCGTCTTGGACTTACTCCCATGAACTTGGAAGATTGCATTTGGATGAAGTTTTTGACGACCATGTATTTACTATGTACTACGACAATGTAGATGAATCTGACATAGAGGCTACAATAGAAAGTGCTATTAAAGAAGGATGTAATATTATCTTTACTACTTCTCCAACTTTCTCAAACGCAAGTTTAAAAGCTGCAATTGAGAACCCAAAGGTTCACATATTAAATTGTGCTTTACATGATCCTCACAGTCTGATGCGTACATACTATTCGAGAATGTATGAAGCAAAGTTTATTATGGGTGCTGTAGCCGGTGCTATGGCTGAGAATGATAATATAGCTTATATCGCTGATTATCCAATTTACGGAACCATTGCAAATATCAATGCTTTCGCATTAGGCGTTAAAATGACAAATCCTCGTGCAAAGATCAACCTGCTTTGGAGTTGTTTAAAAGACGAAAATATATCTGAAAAATTAGAAGAAATAAAACCTGACATTGTATCTGACAAGGATCTCTCCGTTCCAGAAGAAGGAACAAGATACTACGGTCTATACAAATTAGAAGATAATAATATTTGGAACCTCGCTATTCCTATTTATCACTGGGGAAGTTTCTATGAACAGATTGTCCGTTCAGTATTGGATGACACATATAAAGCTGATGACGGCAAAAACGGAAAGTCCATCAGTTATTGGTGGGGAATGGCTGAAAATTCAATCGACATTATCACTTCACAGGGTATTCCTGACGGAGTAAAACGTCTAATCGAATTACTTAAAAAGACCATTTGTTCCGGAGATTTCAATCCATTCTCCGGCACTATTTATTCGCAGGACAAAAAAATCATCAACGAGGAAAACCAGACATTATCTCCAAATGACATTATCACTATTGACTGGCTATCAGATAATATTATTGGAAGAATTCCTGCTCTGGATGAATTATCAGAACAGGCAAAGCCTGTAACATTACAACAGGGAGTCATCCCGGAAAAGGATGTATAAAAGTTTATGAAAATACTTGTTATATCAGATGAAGAATCCAAATACTACTGGGATTACTTCTCAAAAGACAAATTCGAGGGTATCGATTTAATAATATCTTGTGGAGATTTAGCACCTCAGTATCTGCAATTTCTAGTCACTATGACTAATCTTCCTGTACTTTACGTACACGGAAACCACGACAGTTGCTACGACAAAACTCCACCAGACGGATGCATTTGTATTGACGACAACATCTATGTCCATAAGGGAATTCGCATTATGGGGCTTGGTGGCTCCATGGAATACTCTAAAGGCAATTATCAGTTCACGGAAGAAAAAATGCGACGCAGATACAATAAGCTATTCTTTAAATTGTTAAAGCATAAAGGAATTGATATACTGGTAACTCACTCTCCGTCTTTCGAAATAAATGACGGTACCGATTTACCTCACAAAGGTTTTGCCGTCTTCAAGGATATTATGGATAAATACAAACCTAAATATCACATTCACGGCCATGTTCACAAGGCTTACGGAAGAGATTTTAAGAGAGTTGACCAATATAAAGACACTATTATAATCAATGCGTGCGAGCGATATATTTTTGACTATCCGGATTGATAATGCAAGAACACCTGCAGGTACATTTTAAAATAGTACCTGCAGGTGTTTTTTTAATACTTAAACGGAACAAACGAAACCTTGTCATCTCCGCTTATCTTTACACTATAAATCCCATTATCAAAAGAAATAATATAAAGATAATCTCCTATATATATTCCTCTAAGTTCTGTCCACTCTTCTGTTTTAATTGGAATATTTCTTAGTAATTCAAACCCTTTGTCTGTATATTGATACAACAGATAATTATAACAATAGTCTTCAGAAGCATCTTTCCAATCTTCTATTCCAAAGCCAATATACCCTTTATCAACTGACAACAACACATCTTTGTAATTCTCATCCTCATCATAGCAATAATCATCATCCATTAATTTCTTTGAAAGTCTTTTTGCTACATTACCTTCAATTCCATACATATCAAGCTTAATGCTGCCATCCTCTTCACCAATGCCTAGCAGTCTGCCATTACCAAACGGGAATAAGTTTTCAGAAAATCCTTCCATCTTAAGTTCTCCAATTATCTTAGGATTTTCCATATCTGTAAAATCTACAGTAAACAGAGGATCTGTCTCTTCATAAGTTACAACATATCCATAATCTCCCATAAATCTTGCGGCATATATTTCTTCTCCCTTGGCTATACCGGATATTTCATTTACAACCTCCATATCTTTATTTAAGACATAAACCTTATTTTCCATAACTTCATCACCATAATAATCATAAGGCTCTATACTCTTTGATATTTTTTCATCATCTATCATATAATACTTATTTTCATAAATACAATTATATTTTTCGTCTGTAACAAATAATCTTAAATAATCTTTTTCTTCATCCACACAAAGATTATTCTCTATTCTACCGTCAGTGCATCCACAGGCAATATACTCAAAATTTCCATCCTCCAGGTTGTACTTATAAAGCTGTGTCTGATAGTGCATTGCAACTTTTTCTTTAGTTTTGTAAACTCTTATATCCTTATCTTTATACTCCGGAAATATCTTTTTTATTCTTTTCTCCTCTTTACTTATTCCTATTTCAACATCACCTTTAGTCTCCTGCTCCTGATCCCAGTCAGCTTTTTCCTCGTCATCATTTTCAAAACTAATAGGATTAGTCTTAACATAGGATGTAACAATAACATACATATTATCATTACTCATATATAAATCATCGCCGCCGCCATATACAACTGATTTATCTTTTATTTTTTCACAATGATCAATTTCAATGGAAGTTGATAATGTATAACTATCATTATCAATCTGTCCCGGGATTTTTATGCAGTTTCCAAGACATTTCTCGTCATCAACAGTCGCAATACAGTCTTCCTTAACTCCCAAATTATAATTATGAGTAGAAACTGTATAAAGAAATCCATCATTAATTCTTGAAGAAATATATTCTCCATCCTGACGATGTTTTTTTATAACTATTGGATTTTCTCTATCAGTAATATCATAAATAATTATGGCTGTTTGTAATTTATCAGAATTAGGGTCGTATAAACAATCAGCTCTTTTATTTCGGTATATCACCTCAACTCCCTGGTTGGTAGTCTCTCCGATAATTATAAGCTTATCATTATTGATATATATTTCACTAGCTTCCATATCCATTTCAGACTCTGATATTTTGCTTAAAACATTCACTTTTCCGTTATTAACGGATGAAATACTTACATAATCAGCTAACTCATCAAGAACGTAGATATATTTTCCATCAGTTTTAACTATATCTCCCTCATCGACGCCTTCAGTCTGAATATTTGTGTTAGAATGCTCATTCATTCCAAGGTTTATATTAGAATTATCATTTGTATCGCTAATATCAACACCTGTTCCATTGGACACTGTATCAGAACCCTTTTCAATGGCGCCAGGCGCATTTTTTGGAACTTTAGAATTCGCTACAGCGCCCCATTCTCTATCTCCATAATCCATCTCTCCTAAATCAATATTGGAATTTTTTACTACTTCCTTATATACCTCATCTTCTGAACTGTATGGTACATAGCATTCCAAAGCCGCTTCCATTGAACTTCTTTTATCAAAGCTATTGGATGAATTTCCCATATACATATGGTTCATTACAAAATTAACACCAAAGATTGCAAATATAAAACATGCTACAGCAACAGTTGGAACCATAAATGTTTTGTGCTCTTTCTGCTGTTTTCTGTTAAGTATTTCATCAATCTCCGGAATTTCCTTATCACACTTGAATTCCTCGCTGTGTTTTGAAATCAATTCGGCAATTTCTATATTTTCTTTATCTATATCATCATAATTCAATCTCATATTACACCTCCAAATATTTCCTCATCTTAGCCAAAGCTCTGTTAAGCTTAGACCTAACGGTTGAAGAATTAAGTCCCAATATCTCCGAGACTTCTGAGCTGTTATACCCCTGAACCACACACAAAGTTACAATTACTCTCTCTTCTTTTTTCAGTCTTATTAATGCTTCATTAATATCCATCCTGTTATCCACCTCACTTTTATAGCTACCACTATTAAAGTCCTCAAAATTAGAAACATTTGGATTATGTACATTTATGATTTGATATTTTTCCTTAATTTTTCTTTTACACTTAATCGTGAGAATCCTCAAAATCCAATATTCAAACTTCTCAGGTTCCTTAAGTTTTGCTATTCCTGTATACGCATCAATTACGGTTTCACTTACAACATCTTCTGCAATTTCAGCATTTCCCAGAATATATATTGCCATTTTTAACAAATCATTATAAATAGATACATAAATCTTTTCAAAAGCTTCCCTGTCACTCTCTATAGCTCTTCTAATATCATCAATGTTTACTTTCATACGTTTTTCTCCTACATGTATCGATACGCGAGACGAAAATATCAATTAACATCTTCACCTATATAGTGTATAATAAATCGAAAACTGTTGCATTAACTATTTTATTTTTTGAGGTATATATGTATTATAATTCTTTAAACAATTATCTTAAGGAAAGATTTGGGACAAAAGTATATAAATTATCATTAAATGCAGGGCTTACCTGTCCAAACAGAGACGGGAAAATCAGTAATGAGGGCTGCATTTTTTGCTCTGCAGGCGGTTCCGGAGACTTTGCTTCAAATTGTTCTCTCTCCATTACAGATCAGATTGAGTCAGCAAAGGAAAGAGTCTCTAAGAAAATAACAAACGGATCGTATATAGCTTACTTTCAAGCTTTTACAAACACATATGGTCCCATAGAGTTTTTGAGAAAAATATTCTATGAAGCAATTAATCATAAAGACATAGTTGCTCTATCTATAGCTACACGTCCGGATTGTCTGCCAGAGGAAGTTATCTGTTTATTGGATGAACTTAATCATATTAAACCTGTATTTGTAGAATTGGGTCTTCAGACCACAAATGACGCTACTGCAAAATATATCAACAGAGGATATGAACTCAAATGCTTTGATGATGCTGTGTATGCCTTAAATTCCATTAATATTAATGTTGTTGTGCACGTTATTATCGGTCTTCCCGGAGAATCTGAAACAGACGTTTACAATACTATTAATCATATTTCCACACTTCCTATAAACGGTGTGAAATTACAACTTCTTCACGTACTAAAAAATACTAAATTAGCCGTTGATTATAACAACAATCTTTTTGAGACATTAAAAATGGACGACTATATCAAAATAGTCGCCCATTGTATTGAACTTCTTCCAAGAGATATTGTTATTCACCGAATGACAGGTGATGGTCCAAAATCTCTTCTTATTGCTCCTACCTGGAGTCTTAACAAAAAAAATGTATTAAACACTTTAAATAACTACTTAAAGTCAAATGATATCACACAAGGATCAAAAACACTTTGATTTTAAGTTCATTTATGCAATTAATAATGTACTCATTTTTCTACTCGGTTGGTATTTCCGGTTGTTCTTCCAAGCTCTCTGTTTCTTCAATAACAATGCCTGTTTCAGCTTCCTGGGATTCAGATTCAACTTCACCATTCTCATCTGTCTCAAATTCATCAAGTATAACTTCATCAACATCATCACTTTCAAGTCCTGATTCAGTTTCAATTTCTAAATCATCAACACTTAAAGTCTCAGCTTCATCGAAATCAGGAGTTTCAACACCATACTCATCAACAATGATTGTATCATCTTCTGTATTGTTCTTTTTGGTAGCATCAACATATTTTTTTGTAATTTTCGAAACAGACAATTCTGCCATTTCTACAGGTTTTTCTTTTACTTCTTTAGAAACTTTAATACAGTAAGCAGCTTTTCCCTTTGAAATACCTTTTTTCTTCGCCAATTTATCTACTTTTTCATTTTCTTCATATTTCTGATAAACTGCTGTAAAATCACTATGACTGTTCTCTCTGTAGGTTGCAATATCACTCTTTACCCCCTTAATTACGCCAATGCTATTTTTTTCACTTACATTGGCGGAAACCAGTACAACTGATTTTTTATTTTTAAGATATCCACTCTTTCTGATTACAGACATAGCAACATCAATTTTTTCAGAGTTTTCCATTTTTTTGTTTAATTTCTTGTTGATTTTATCAACTACTTTAACTGCATCTTTATTGTTAGCCTCAATTTTGATAATATCACCTTTTTTATTATATCCTATATTAATGCTTGGATTTATATCAAAGGTGATTGTACATGCTACAGTATTATACGCCTTGTTATTCATTGGAATAATAATAATACCCAAAATAGCTACAAACATAATAACACAGGCGCTAACAATAGATGTAGCCATAGACGGAACCCAGATACGGCTTTTTTTCTTTTGCTGTTTAAAAACAGGTTCATCTCTCAAATCATTTTCAAGACTCTCCACAGGTTTAATGTCCTGCATTAATATTTTATCCAAAATATCAGGAGCTATATCTGAAAAAGCTTCATTTAAACCATTTTGTAATTTATCTCTTTTATTCATATAGATCCCTCCTATCCTTCAATGTAATTTTTCATTTTTTTAAGTGTTCTGTTGTACTTTGAAAGCACGGTAGACAATGGAATTCCTAATATGTCAGATATTTCTCTGTGCTTCATCCCATTAACCAAGTGCATGATAACGATAGTTCTCTCCTCATCCCCCACATATTTAAATGCCTGTTCTAAAATCATTCTGTTTTCAACATTCGAAACCATGGAGCAAGGAATAGTATTCTCAATCAGTTCAAAATCTACACCCTGATATTTTCCATATTTTCTTACAAAATCAAGATACTGATTTTTAGCAATTGTACACATCCAAGCCATTGGTGTTCCATTACTCTTATATAAATGAGCTGCATTTCTAATTCTGATAAATGTATTCTGTAGTAAGTCTTCTGCATCTTCTTTATTTTTAGTTAACGACAACAAAAATGCATACAACTTCTTATATGTTTCGTAATACAACTGTGAAAAAGCTTCATTATCTCCATCTGCTATTCGTTTAAATAGATTCTCATCAATTTTAGTTTTGTTACCTTTTGTTCCCATACACTCTTAATCCTTATTTTAATATATTAAAAACCGCTATTGCAGTTTTTTATAATCAATGAATTCTCCCCACTCTTATTAAGAGAATCATATTTGATTATCAAAACTCTTTAATTATAATATATACTCAATAAAAATCAAGAAACAATGTAATGATTTTTACTCCCCCTTTGTTATCTTTATACTAATTAAACGAAGAGCTATCCATTTTTATTGCAACATTTTTATATTTTTATTTTAATCAATTCTTTTTGGCAAAAATAAAACACCTGCTACCAATTACAGTAGCAGGTGCATATGCAAAATATCTATTTCTTATACCGATTACCCAACAGTGTTCAACTTAACCTCTTTTCAAAATTATTGGGAAATTACATCTCTCCTGCCTGTGATTTCTCATCACCGGCTCTCCCTACTACCATCACTGTATCATTCAATATTGCCGCATCCTGAAGTAAAAATATCTATCCACCATTACTCCTATGCCGCTCATAATATAATGAAGCCAGCTAATTTCTGTAGTATTCTTACTATAATAGTTACAAAGACTATTTCCGATCCACTCTGATAAACTATTTGGCAATTCGTTAACAAAAAATCCGGTAACTAAAGTATAAGAAAATTGATATTAAAAGCTTATTTAGTTATGTATATAAGATAACATGAAAACGCCAAGTTTTGAAGTGTTAAAACTGAAGTTTTTCATTTTTGTCAAATCGTCAAAAATGCCTTATATTAAAACATTTTTTTAAGATTAATTTCGTCAAAATTAAGAATTGCGGAAACTAAGAATATATGCTTAGTTTCCGCAATTAATTGAACTGTATATATTTCTAAAAGATTAGTTGTTGATGAACTTATCTTCTTCGTTATTCCAGCTGTAAAGCTGTCTGATTTCTTCTCCGACCTTCTCTGATGGATGCTCAGAAGCTAACTTTCTCATAGCCTTGAAGTGAACCTGACGTCCGCCTTCTGACATATCAAGTAAGAACTCTTTAGCAAAGCTTCCGTCCTGGATGTCTGAAAGAACTTTCTTCATAGCTTTCTTTGTCTCTTCTGTAATAATCTTTGGTCCTGTGATGTAATCACCGTACTCAGCTGTATTTGAAATAGAGTATCTCATTCCTGCGAAACCTGACTGGTAAATTAAGTCAACGATAAGTTTCATTTCATGGATACACTCAAAGTAAGCGTTTCTTGGATCATATCCAGCTTCTGTTAATGTTTCGAAACCAGCCTGCATAAGTGCACAAACACCACCACAAAGAACTGCCTGCTCACCGAACAAGTCTGTTTCTGTCTCTGTTCTGAATGTAGTCTCAAGAACACCGGCTCTTGCTCCACCGATTGCTAAAGCGTAAGCTAAAGCCATATCTAAAGCTTTTCCTGTAGCATCCTGTTCTACTGCTACTAAACAAGGAACACCCTTACCTGCCTGATATTCTGAACGTACTGTATGACCTGGTCCCTTAGGAGCAATCATAGTAACATCAACGTTTGCCGGTGGTTTAATACATCCAAAGTGGATATTGAAACCGTGAGCGAACATTAACATGTTTCCTGCTTCAAGGTTTGGCTCGATTTCTTTCTTATACATATCAGCCTGTAATTCATCATTGATAAGAATCATGATGATATCTGCTTTCTTTGCAGCCTCTGCAGCTGTATATACTTCAAATCCCTGCTTTTCAGCTTTTGCCCAAGACTTACTTCCCTCATATAAACCAATGATAACATTGCATCCTGATTCTTTTGCATTTAATGCATGAGCATGTCCCTGGCTACCGTAACCGATAACTGCGATTGTTTTTCCATCTAAAAGAGATAAATTACAATCTTCCTGATAATAAATCTTTGCTTCTGACATAATAATTGCCTCCATAAAATAATATTATATATATTCTGTCACTTGGTACAGATATAAACTAATTAAATCCTCTTGATAAACCTGTGATACCTGTTCTTACAAGTTCAACTTCTGCTTCATCAAGTAAGCTTAAGAATGCATCAAGTTTGTTCTGGTTTCCTGTTAACTCAACCATCATAGAATCAGTTGATACATCAACAATCTTAGCTCTGAAAATATCTGTCACAGCAAGTATCTGCTGTCTTCTTTCAGGCGTTGTTTTGATTTTAGCTAATATAAGTTCTCTTGTAACTGATGATCCATCCTCGAGAACTTTAACATTTACGACATCTTCTAACTTATCGATTTGTTTCTCAATCTGTTCTAATATATCATCATCACCTGTAACAACGATTGTCATACGTGAAAACTTTGGATTCTCAGTTACTCCAACTGTAAGACTATCAATATTATATCCTCTTCTGCTAAATAAACCAGCAACTCTGTTGAGGACACCTGAAGTATTATCAACTAATACAGAAAATACTCTTCTATTCATAATAAGTACTCCTTTCATCTTATTCAACACTAGTTAATATCTTATCACATATGCATTTTTTGTCAATAATTCAAGGGTAATCTAATGTGTTTTAATACAAACAGGAGACCCTCCTACAAAAGAGTCTCCTGCATTTTAAGAATTCATCAATTTTATACCTAAAAATAAACTATTAGATTATTTTTTTACCTTTACAGTCTTAACTTTACTCCAAGCTGATGTATATATTTTTCCATTTACTTTCTTAACTGTTCTGGCTTTGATATAATATTTTTTCTTTTTAAGTTTTGTAATTTTTTTATTTGGTTTCAAAAGTTTTAATGTCTTAGCATTTTTAAACTTCTTACTTGTAGAATAAACTACTTCGTAATATGAAATACCAGCAACCTTACTAAGTGTAAGTTTGATTATTTTGTTATTCTTTGCACGAAGAGCCTTCTTAATTTTAGTAGGTGGTACATTAACATTCACACTCTTTGTTGTTGTAACCTGTGTAGGTTTCTGTGTTGGTTTCTGTGTAGGTTTCTGTGTCTGAACCTGTGTTGATTCCTGAATATTAGTTGTAGGCTCAACATTATTGTCTTTTGTGGTTGGCTCAACCTTAGTTGTTGGTACTTGTGTCGTTGTAGGTACCTGAGTTGTTGTAGACGCCTGTGTTGTTGTAGGCACTTGCGTTGTTGTAGGTGCTTCTGTTGTTGGTTCAACTTTACCTCTAACCGTAACTCTTGTTGTTGCAGTATAAATCTCAATTCCATCTCTGTAAGCGGTACATTTTATTTCTGCTTTTGAAGATGCTCCTGTTGCACCAACTGCTGTAACGTTACCACACTCATCAACAATTGCTACAGAAGGATCACTTGACTCAAATACTATATCATTATCTGTTATAGTCTTGAAATCACTATAATTACTAACCTCTGATATTCTGTTTCCGTCTATATCGCTTCCTGTTGTACTATAAAAATCATTATACATATATGAGAATACACTCTTTGTATCCCCTATATCCATAGTCGCTGATCTAAGAGAAATCATTTTAACATCTGCTCCTACATGAACTTTAATCAAAACAGAATTCTCATCTACATTTCCATTTTCAGGATAGAAAAGCAACTCTGTGTTTTCAACTTTTCTACCTCCGATGTTTAAGGTTTTTGTTTCAGGGAATGTAAATATATTCAACATACTATCCGATTTCGTTGTAAATAAGATTTTACTGTTATTAATATCTTCTGAAAAACCATATGTTAATACAGCACCTATATTTCCCCTAATATACAAATCACTTCCATTTGTCAGGAGACTTCCGTTTGAATCATATAATCTAATCTTTAAATTTGATGATGTTACATTAATAACTTTACTCTCACTTACATATCCGCAACCACCATAAAATGTAACAGTAGCAGAACCAATTTGTTTTCCTTCAACATCATATAGAATTTTTGTGCGATTCTCATTATATCTAACATTTGTTACATTAATAATTTCAGGATTTGATACAACTGTTACAAAAATATCAGGATAGTCATTAAATTTCACAGCAGTACCATCAGGAGTTACATCAGCAGTAAATGACTGTGTCTTATCAATCATAAGATCTTTTGCAGCACCAACGCTGATATTTTTGATAGGTACACAAACTCTAATATAAAATCTTTTTGAAATTTCACCTGCAGATACTTCAACTAATACATTTCCATATTTGCCTTTTACTGTTGTAAATTCAAATGATTTTCCATCTTCAGCGGTAACAAACTTTGAAAAAATATCTCCACCGTTAATAATTTCCCAAGTCGGAACATCTGTTATTTCCTGGCCCATTAAATATCCTATGAAATTTGGTGTAATAGTATATTTTGTACTACTATTTCCTGAAACATAATAATCACCATTTGAAAGATTTGGAACGTCAATTTCAACACAAGGATTTTCTTTTACATCAACTATGTAGTCAGTACTTGCGTTTGCTTCACGACCTTCAATCGATTCTGTTAAAAGTTTTACAACCGCATCAATCTGAACATTTAACTCTTTAGATTCAAATATACCATCCAATGAGAGTTCATATGCAGTTATACTCTTATGTGTAGTTTTTCCTGTTACTGCATTTGTAACCGGAATATCTCGTGTCACATTTTCAATACTTGGTACTAATGCAACACCAGTATCTTTACCAACTAACACCTTGTTAGTAGTATCATATATATATTGCTCTCCTCCTATTTTAACTGAACTAATCTTACAATCTCCTGCAGACTGAGCAACATAGAACGGAATAATTATCTCTCCATTTACTGATACAGTATATTTATCAACAACTTTTTTAACTGAAATACCAAAAGATGCCGTCTTAAAGAAATATACTAAACTTCCGCTCTCATTTGTATAATAATAGTAATTAATATCCGGATTGTACTCCAAAATACTAGAAAGGACGTTTTGACTAACTTTCTTAATAGAATATGCTACTCTATTATCAACAGTACAACAATCAGGAATTCTTAAAGTAGCAAGTCTATAATTTTGACCAAATGCATCCTTACCAATATAACATACATTTTTTGAGAAACTAGCTAATTTAAGGTATTCACAATCCAAGAATGCACCATCTGACACAACAGTTAAAGGAGCATTATCATATAACTCAAAAGTTTTAATGTTATTATGTGCAAATGCGTTTGTTCCCAAATATTCAAGGGATGTTGCGTTTGTCGCATCAACTGAACACAAACCATCATTAGGAACATTAAAACCATGTTGTGTTTTATCTACGCAATTAGCAAAAGCATTACTACCAATATATTTCAACGTGTTTGGAATAGTTATTTTCTTAAGCGATTTACAGTTATCGAATGCTGAATCATTAACTATTTCAAGTTTCTTAGGGAGATCGTCCATCTCTAAGTTATAACAACAATAAAATGCTTTAACTCCAATTGATCTTGTATTTGAACTAAGGACAACATGTTCAAGTCCGCCATAAATATCAGCATCAGCTTGATCAATTGAGCTTCGCATAACAGAGCTTCCATCAATAGTTTCAAATCTATATGCACAATCTTTAAATGTTGCATTTGGAATATCCACTACACATTCAGGTAACTTAACAGTGTTAATCATGTAACATCCTTCAAACACTGCATCACCCATGGTAAGATCAACACAACGCGACAAATCAACTGAATTAATACCAATACGAGGTTGTTTTTTAAATTCTACCGTGTGTGAATTTGGAAATTCTTTTTTACTATATACAACAATGCAATCTGAAGTCTCATTAGGTAAAAATGAGTTAGGATCTACGTATACCTTTTTTCCATAGAAGTAATCACTTTCCTCCAATGAATAAAGAACATATTCCTCACTACCGTCAAATGGGTAAGTTTTAACTTCATCCCAGCCTGATAAATAACCACAATAGTATACAGAAGTAGTTTTCTCTATGGCAGCACAGTCATAAAAAGCTCTGTATCCAATAGACTTAAGATTCTTAGGAAATACTACATCTTCTAAGAATGGACAATAAGAAAATGCATATGATTCAACATCTAAGGATATATTGACATTATCTTCTGTGTCAGTCGGAAAACGAACACTCTTCAAATTACTACCTGCAAAACAATAATCAGATATTAACTTACCCTTTTTCTCATCAAGTCCATTCTTAAAATCTTCTATATAGCACTCTTCTAATTCTGAATCTCTAAAACAAGATGCCCCAAGAACTTGTACATTTTCCGGAATATAAGCTTTCTTAATACTACTAACACTAAAACAGTATTTACCAATACTCTCTAGTTTATTTAATCCTCTAAGAAAATCAGTATTTTCAGCAGCGCAATTAGAAAATGCATAGTCACCAATTGAAGTTATAGTATTTGGAAGGCTAATACTGTAAAGAAAACAACACTGAGAAAAAACACTATCCTTTATCATTGTAAGACCTGTATTTTTAGATAAATCAATAGAAAGAAGTCCGCTTTCTCCAAATGCATTTTCTCTTATATCAGATATTTCTTTAGGAATATTAATATATCTCAAAGCCTTTGTATTTGAAAAACATCCTGCTGGAATTGCTCTCATACCTTTACCTAAAGTAACATCTGAAAGATTACTACAACCTTTAAAAACATCAGTACCAATACCATTATCTAAATCTTCATCCGCATTTTCACTGAGTGCATCAAGCTGATCCGGAATAACTATACTGCTTAAAGACTCACATGACTCAAATGCTCCATTACCTAATTTAATTAAAGAATTAGGCAATGTAATACCATTTAATTTTACACAATGTGCAAATGCCTCCTGCTTAATTTTCTGCAAACCTTCAGGAAGATTAATATAAGTCAAATTAGCACACTGATCAAATGCATCTTGACTAATAATTTCAATAGTATCAGGTAAGGTAAAACTACTAAAATTACATTTTTTGAATTCATATTCATGAATTGTTTTAACCTTTGTATTAGTCAAATCAATTGAACTGGCATTTATTGCATATCCAAGTCCTGCAACATCACTAATATCTGAATAATAAGATAAGTCTATTTCACCAGTAAATACTTTTAATTCACCAAAAGTAAATGGTTTACCATTATTAATAATATCTTTTAAAGCTCTTAAAAGTTCAGTATCCTTGATTACTGCTGAATCAACAGTATAATCATCATCGAACTCAAAAATATTCTTATCAGCTTTAACTTCATTACTATTACTAAAATATTTTGTATTAATAGGAACAACCGATAACGTTGCAACTAATAAAAGACTGACTATTTTTTTAATATTTTTTTTCATTATTATCCTTTCCCTCACTTTTATAATAATCGGGCGGTCTAATAATACCGCCCGATAAATTCTTACAGAAATATCATAAAAATATTTATTTTTTAATCTTAACGGATTTAACTTTACTCCATGCACCTTTGTTAGTGCCTGCTAAAGCTCTAACTCTAAAGTAATATGTTTTCTTTTTCTTTAATTTCTTTTTAGTATATTTTACTTTAGTTCCTGAACCAATTTTAGCAACTTTCTTAAATCCAGTTTTTTTCTTGGTCGACATTTGGATTTCATATCCTGTTGCTCCAGCCACTCTTGTCCATGAAAGTGTAGCTTTCTTTTTCCCTGCTTTAATCTTTTTAAGTTTAACCTTAGCAAGTTTCTTTGCTGCAGAAACTTTTACAGGAATAGAAATATTTTTTGACTTTCCTGCACAATATACTGTAGTCTTCAATGTTGCTGTTCCAACAGTTAATCCTTTTGCATAAACAACAATTTTACCATTTACATTCTTAACTGATGCACTTACAACCTTTGAATTTGAATTAGATAAAACAGCTTTTTCAATAATACAGTTACTTGGATAATACAAAACGTAAATCTGAGAGTTTTCACCTACTGTAATATCTGTCTTTCCGCTGTATGTAAGTGACTCCAACTTAGGTGCTTCCACTGTAATTGTGGCAGTTGTCGAAGTAACATACTCATCTCCATTATATGCTGTACATGTAATAGTGATTTTTTCTCCGCTTCCTGTAACTTTTAATCCTTTTACATTTCCAAAGCTGTCAACTGATGCTTTTGAAGGATCACTTGAAGTAAATACAATTTTGTTATTTGTAATTTTACTATAATTAGCAGCATTGGCTTCAGTGATTCTATTTACTTTATCACTTGAAGATCCGTTCGAGAAATCATTATACATATAACTAAATACACTAATCGTTGTTCCAAGTGCAATATTCTTATTAGCTAATTTTATTGCTTTTACATTTGCTTCACATGTAAATGTTATAGAAACTCCATTATTCTCAGGGGTACCTGATGAAGGATAAAATGTTAATTTAGCAGTTCCCTTTTTAAGTGGCTTAATTGTCACTTTGCCATTTTTAGCATCAATAGTGGTTGTTAATACTGAACTATCAGTTGAAGCAACCGATAAATCTTTACCCTGATAATTATCTGTGAATGCATAGTTGTATGCGACGCCGTTTTTACCTTGCATATATACAACAGAACCATTTGTTAATTCGATACCTTCTGCATTTCTAATTATAGGTTTAACACCATCCATTGCAACATTTACTGTACACTCTTTTTTAATGCCTGCATTTGCCAAACATTTAATTGTTAATTTAGTTGTACCTGCTGACTGTCCTGTAATATGAATTGAGAATGAACCATTTTCCAATAATTCAACACTGTCAACAGTAACAATACTTTCATCTGCAACTGAAACCGAAATTGCATCAGGATATGTTTCAGAATCAGTTTTATATGCATCTTTGTAATTAATTGTAGCTGTGATTGAATCTGAATTACCAACTAATATACCCTTTGTTGTTTCACTAATAGTTAATGAATATGGTGGTGCACAAACAGTTATATAAAATTCTTTAGTAACAGATCCGGCAGTAACGGCAACTTTAGCAGTACCGTAACTTGTACCCTCTTTTCTCTTGAATGATGCACTTTTTCCACCGACAGCAACTGTCATTTCAATCAAATCTTCATTCGAAACAATTTCCCATGTTGGTAAGTCTGTTATTTCACCGTCCGAATATGTAGGAATAAAATCAGGTGTAACAGTGATTCCTTTTGTATCCGCTAATGAAATATTATATCTGTCATCAAAACAATCTTTCAATTTGATTTCTTTACATGGATTTGCTGTAACATTTACTTTGTAATTTGCACTAGTTGCCACTGGTGCAACTGTTCCTGTGTAAATAAGGAAATCAATAGAAGATGAAATATTAACAGGAATGTTGTCACAAACTTCTTTACCTAACAACTTAACTTGCCATGCAGGGCATGAATAACCCTCTGTGCTATTACTAAATACATTTGTAAACTTATATGAATCACCTTTAGTATTAGCATAAATAGAAGGAGTAATCATTACCTCATCCGGGTTACCTTCCAATACACCTGTATCAGGTTTATATGTAAAAGTAGATCCTGCTACCATTATCGAGTTGATATATGTATTTGATGTCGAACTATAACATGTATTTATAAACGGCAATGTATACAATGTGTTTTCTCTAATAGTCTGTTTTTCATTCAAAAGCGAAACCGAATAATTTGTTTTGCCTATTTTTGAAAGATACATATATTTATTTGAAGTATTAGGGCTCTGCTTTGGAGCAAGACAAGATGCTCCTTCTCTATAATGAGAAGAAGTAAAGCTTCCATAAAACGCTTTAACATCAACGTTTGTAATGTCTTTTACTTTAAATGAAAGCAAACTACATGTTGCACCAAACGCTTCGCTATAAATTTTTCTTACGCTATTACTTACTGCAAAATCTTCAAGTTTCTGACATTGAGCAAATGTCTGTGATTTAATTACCTGTATAGGAGCGTTTTCATTTAACTGGAATCTCTTTAATGCAGATTTATAAAACGCTCCTGTTCCGATATACTCAAGATTAGAAGCATTAGTGACGTCCACATCCAATAAACCTTTATTCTCTACAGCAAAGTTATCTGCTAAACGACTGGTATTTCTAAACGCATAGTCACCAATACCTTTAAGTTTTGAGCCAAAAACAACACTTCTGAAATTTTCAACTCCGTCAAACGCATAATTTCTAACATACTCTACTGTACTTGGCAAAGAATCAAGTGTTAATCTGTGAGCATTCTGGAACGCAGAAACTCCAATATCAGTAACATATGGTGACATATAAACTCTCTCAAGTCCATAATACCACTCTTCTGTAGCTGATAATTTAGCCAAAGAGCTAACTTTCTTACCGTTACCCATGATAATATCACATGATGTATCCTTAAACATAGCTTCCGGAATAACTGTTAATTCATCCGGCAGTCTTACATCTCTAAGATTAATACACTGTTCAAATACTCCAACACCAAATTTAGTTTTAGACAAATGTCTGAAATCTAATGATCTAATTCCCACTACATCCTGAACATACATTTTTGTTTCTTTATTGTAATTTTTTGCTAGTTCTTCTGCTGTTAGATCACCGTGGGAAGTTACTTTAACATAAATTTCAACAGACTTATCTGCAGTCTTTACTGTAGATAAATCAGCCCAATCAATATAACCAATTGCAGGCTGATAAAAATCTTCTCTTGCTGTAGTGAAAATAGTTTCAGCAGTTGGTTTTCCACCATTTGGTCCAGTCTTAATGTCATTTTCAGATGCAATATAATACGCTCTCATTGATGGTCCAACATTATCATCCCAGTTTGTAGTTGACAAACCACACTTAAAGAATGCATGATCATCAATTAATGAAATATTGTCTGGGAAATATATATCTTCATCTAAATTCATACACTGACTGAACGCCTTAATTCCAATCTCAATAGTATGATTAGCATTTCCCTCACTATATAATGGGAAATTGATTTTTTGTAAATTTGTACATTTTTCAAATGCTGACTCACCTATTTTTTTACACAAAACAGCATCTAATTCATCAGGAAACTCTTCAAACTTAAGAGTTTTAAGAGCTGTACATTCATAAAATGCTTTTGCACCAATATTTCTAACATTTACAGGAATATATGCGTATTTTAATCCTGACCCTGCAAACGCTAACATCCCTATTTCTTCCAATACAGAACAATTAGATATTTGTGAAAGATCTTCTAATGAAATACAGTTTTCAAAAGCTCTAGAACCAATCACCTTAAGTTCATCAGGTAATGCTATTGATGAAAGATATACACAATTACCAAATACCGTATCACTAAGTTCTTCTAATTTGTGATTTTTAGAAAGATTAATTGATTCAAGACCAGTCCCAGAAAATGCAGCTGCACCGATTGCGACAATTCTTTCAGGTATCGTAACACTACTAAGTGAAGTACATCCCTTTAAAAGTCCTTCAGGTATCTTTGTTAATACATCGCCAAAGGTAACATTAGTTACTGATGTACACCCCATAAATACGTTTGCACCGATTCCGACATTCGAATCATTCTGTGCAATTTCGTCTTTACCTTTTATGTTCTTTGGAAGTGCAATAGAAGTCATAGATTGACAGTTTGCAAAAGCATCATTTCCAATGTGTTCAACACTATCAGGGAATGTTACATTTCTAAGAGAAGTACATTTTTCGAAAGCACCTATTTTAATTCTCTTTAAAGTATTTGGAAAATTTATATTCTTCAAGTTTGAGCACAACGAAAAAGCATAATCTCCAATTTCAACTAATCCATCAGGAAGAACAACGCTTTCAAAATTACAAGCCAAAAACTCATTCTTGTTAATAACAGTTACTCCTGTACCCGAAAGATTAATGCTCTTTGCATTTATAGCATAACCCAAACCGGTAACGTCGTATATATTACTTTTGCCAGACAAATCAATAGTACCTGTATACTCCTTCAAAGCCTTCGCCTTAAAATTATTTCCAAGTATTTTAGATAATTCTGCCAACAAATTAACATCAGGGATCATTGTCGAGTCAACTACTGCCTCTTCCTTATTTTCCCATTTTTCGATATTTGATACCGCATATACATTTTTCATACCTATTCCATCTGTAAAAGAAACAGACGTAAATGTTACTGCAGCAACTAATACCACACTTAACGTTTTCTTGATATATTTATACATAAATATACCCCCTTCTTTCTTAATTTTTAGTCATAAAAATCGGATTATCAAAAATGAATCAATATATACTAACAGATATAGTTATTCATATCTGAACAATTCCGAAACACGTAACAGATAAAAACAATATCTGACATGATGCACCTTTTACAATAATATCATAAAAAAAAAGAGTAAACAATATCATTCTTTACAAATTGTTCACACTTTTTTTCACAAAAAAATAAAAGCTGATGACGGGGATTGAACCCGTGACCTCTTCCTTACCAAGGAAGTGCTCTACCACTGAGCCACATCAGCTTTTTACCAGAAATTATAATATCATATCTATCTTTTATTTTCAACTAAAAAATTAACTCATGCGCTGTCTGACAATCTCAAAAGCCAGAACGCCCGCCGCAACGGAAGCATTCAATGAATCAATGTCTCCATGCATAGGAATCGAAGCTACAAAATCGCATTTTTCTTTGACAAGTCTACTGACTCCTTCGCCTTCATTTCCTATTACCAAGCCTATCGGTCCTTTTAAGTCAAGCTGGTACATACTGGTGCCACCCATATCTGCACACACAAACCACAAGCCTTCTTTTTTGAGTTCTTCAATAGTTTTGGCAATATTAGTAACCTTGGCTACCGGAGTAAAATTCAATGCTCCTGCTGAAGTCCTTGCAACTGTAGCTGTAAGTCCAACCGCTCTTCTTTTCGGTATAATAACACCATGAGCTCCCGCAAGATTTGCCGTTCTGATTATCGCCCCCAAATTATGAGGATCTTCGATATTATCAAGAATTATTATGAAAGGTGCCTCATCTTTTGATCTTGCATTCTCCATAATATCTTCAACCTGTGCGTATTCGTATGCAGCTGCGTAGGCAATAACTCCCTGATGCTTCTTAGTAGACGACATCTGATCAAGCCTATCTTTTTTTACAAAATTAACAATAACATCCTGTTTCTTTGCCTCACGCAAAATAGTTCTTATACTTCCGTCCTCACTACCGTCAAGAACAAACAATTTGTCAATTGTTTTTCCGGAGCGAAAAGCTTCTATAACGGCATTTCTGCCTTCGATTGTAAATTCTTCGTATCTCATATTTCTTCAAATCTCTCTAATAATTAATTGTTGTTATCAATAATTTCGATTCCTTTATTAATGATTTCCATCATTCTTTCTGTCTGTTTTGACAAATAAAGATATCCGATAAGTGCCTCAAAGCCCGTGGCTGTTCTATACTCAGCGTAGGAAGCATTCTTTGCCTTTGAATAAGATTTGGCATTTCTTCCTCTCTTATACACCGCAATTTCCTCCTCTGTGAGTTCGTCATTTTCAATAAGTGTCAAAATTATTTTTGCCTGACTCTCTGCTTTAACAAATTTAGTAGAATTTTTGTGAAGCTTATTAACACTCATATTTGCATCACAAACTACAACCGTTCTGACCGCCACCTCATAAATTGCATCTCCTATATAAGCAAATGTAAGAGGCGAATAATTAACAAGTTCTATATCATTAATATTCATCAGGTTGCTTACTATCGAAAACAAATCATTATTTACGCTTTTGTCCATGTTGTACCTTCTCTTGTATCTTTAAGAATAATACCTTTTGATGCAAGTTCTTCTCTGATGCTGTCGGCTGTTGCGAAATCTTTTTCTTTCTTTGCTGCAGCTCTCTTTTCAATCATAGAAACAATATAAGCCTCAAGTTCATCATCCACTCCGCTTCCTGCATTTTCTTCAAAAGGTGCTGTAAGATTGAGTGATAAAACCTTGTCAAATTCTTCAATTACTGCAATCTTTGTTGCATCGTTTATTTCATCTTTTAATACATCATAGATAATTGTAATTCCTGAAGCTGTATTAATATCATTCCCCACAACTTCTATAAATTTATTTTTATATTCTTTAACCTTATTGTTGTCAACAGGTCCTTGATTTTTATCAAGAGAAGAAATCTTCTTTCTAAGTTTGATGTATCCTGCTTTTACCGAATCAAGAACATCGAAACTGAATTCAAGTGGTTTTCTGTAATGAGACTGGAGACAGAACATTCTGTAAACAATCGGATCATATCCTTTTTCCTCAAGGAGTGATACTGTGAGAAAATCTCCTTTTGATTTACTCATCTTGCCCTGTTTGTCATTTAAATGATGTACATGGAACCAGTAATTACACCATTTATGTCCAAGGTATGCCTCACTCTGTGCAATTTCATTTGTGTGATGTGGAAAGATATTATCAATTCCACCACAATGAAGATCAAGTCTCTCTCCCAAGTGTTTAATACTAATGCACGAGCATTCAATATGCCATCCCGGATAACCAACGCCCCATGGGCTGTCCCATTTAAGTTCCTGATCGTCAAATTTTGATTTTGTAAACCATAAAACAAAATCTGTTTTATTTTTTTTATTACTATCTTCCTCAACGTCATCTCTTACTCCAACCATAAGGTCATCACTGTTATGACTTGAGAGCGTATAATATTCACTAAGTTTTGAAGTGTCAAAGTATACATTGCCACCTGCAATATAAGCAAAACCTTCTTCAATAAGTTTTTCTATCATCTTTATAAATTCGTCAATACAGTTAGTTGCAGGCTCTACAACATCCGGAGTCTTGATATTGAGTTTTGCACAATCACTAAAGAAGGCATCAGTATAAAATTTTGCAATTTCCATTACAGTCTTATGCTCTCTCTTTGCGCCTTTAAGCATTTTATCTTCGCCTGTGTCTGCATCACTTGACAAATGACCAACATCAGTAATATTCATTACTCTTTTAACATTGTACCCTTCAAAACGAAGTTCTTTTTCGAGAACATCTTCCATAATATAACTTCTGAGGTTTCCTATATGTGCATAATGATAAACAGTAGGTCCACATGTGTACATACTCACATTATTCCCATCAACAGGAACAAAATCTTCTTTTTTCTTTGTCAGTGTGTTATAAATCTTCATAATTGTGACTCCTTAAAACTTATTCTTTTGCTATTATAAATAATCATTAATATAAAATCCAGCACCAATATTAAGTTCGGGCAAATTTTTGTATTTTTTATATCCTAACAGATATGCTGTAAAATCTGCTATATTAATTTCTATATCTGGTATTTTATCTGTTTTAGCCCATCTTTTGGAAGAAGCACTAAAATTCCAAGCGAATGTACCGTTATTCTCTTTAATCAATTCATCTTTAAGTTTAATTACCACTCTTCCCGTCTCTTTTGTTGATACATACTCCATAAATTTAGAAACATTTGCAATTCTTGCCATTGCATAAGGTTCCGTTTTTGAATCAAGGACACTGTACTGTCTTATACTTTCTTCCATTATTTCTTCGAATATGTCATCTTCAACTAAAATCCTATATCCGAGAATAATCTTATCCTTTGACAGAATCTCAATACTTCCCTGCTCAACCTTAATAAAATCACACATATACTCATAATATTCCTTTGTCCTAGTAAGAAATACTCCATAATTATTCTTAAGATTATTTTGCGCAAATATTGAAAGTCTGACTGCATCTGTTTTGTTCGCATGTCTTTGCAAAATGGTGTGACTTGGCTTTTTTATTTTTTCTTCTCTTTTACCAATTTTCCTATCCATAACATATTCAAAGCCAAACTTCTTATAGTAGTCAGCATTTTCATTTGAATCAGGTATAAGATAAACAAACACATTCTCTTTATTTGAGCAATCAACAATGCAACGTCTAAGCAGTTCACTCATAATTCCTTTTTTTCTAAGTTCGCTCTTTGTAGCAACTCCGTACAAATAAACAGCCTTTGCATTATTCTTGTACAAAGTAACATCCTTAGGAATTACTGTAATCATACTGTTTATTTTTTTTGTTTCATCCATATCAACTAATATTTCGCTTTTAGGAATCACTCTGTCATAAAAGAATTTACAGTATTCCTCATCATCATGGAATGTCTCCTCATACAACTCTACTATATTTAATTTTTCATAATCATCAAGATACTTTACCATACTTTCCCCAATCCTGCATATCATTTTTGAGTAACATTGTACTTTTCAACTAAGTATATAGGATTTAAAGACATTTTAGAACGCCTAAGCCCCTCAATCCCCATATCGTCTTCCCTGTTAACCTTTGAGGCTTCAGGAAATGCTTCCCTCAAAAATTTACTGCATATATATGCATATATTCCTTTAAAATCAGAATTTGCTTTTTCCACAGGAATATAAACCATTCCTTCTTCTTTGTAATATTTTCCAATTGTAAAAGCTTCTAAACATCCATCAATGTACAAGCCTCCGATTTTAAAATCAATTATATCTTGCCATTTTAGAACTTTTTTTATTCCGGAAATTTCAAAATCAATGTATTTATCCATATCCGATTTTTCTTTATTATCCTTCCATTTAGTTAAGAATTGTGAAATTTCATCTATATTTTCATAATTCAGATATTTAAACTCATATCTGTTTTTATATTCTCTTCTAAACACATTAAGATGATTTTTCTTTTTGTGGAACTTACGACCGGGATAACTATGTAGTTTTTTTGCATCATATACATAGTCAAACAAATCCCTATCCTCTTCAATAATAAATTCATCTTCGGACAATCCAAGAATTTCAATGGCCTGCCTGTCCACAACACAAAGTTCTAATTTTTGATTCAAAACATTATTAAAATAATGTTTCAAATAATCAAAGCAATCTTTCAAATCTTCTTTTTTACAAAAAGGAATCATAGAATAGTAACTGTCATCATCCTTTCCTATCACCATAAGTCCTTTATCTGTTGTAAGGATTTTTGACGGATAGCAATCATTCCATAAGAATAAATCAAGAACATTACCGTCTGCAGCATCCATTCTTCTCATATTATAGTATTTATTTATTGTATCAAAATCTTCAATACTTAAATCTTTTAGTTCATTAATATCCACTTGTTATTTACCTTTCTATTAGAAGAGCTATCGCCTGAGATGAAATACCTTTCTCTTCCCCTGTAAATCCCAATCCTTCTTCTGTAGTGGCTTTAATGCCCACTTTATCTTCACCTATTCCAAGGGCCATTGCAACGTTCTTTACCATTTCTTCTCTGTATGGTGCAATTTTAGGCCTCTGTGCAATTATTGTAGCATCTATATTACCAATTTCATAATTATTATTTTTAATAACCTCTCCAACGTATTGCAATAACTTTATGCTTGATATTCCTTTATACTGAGGATCTGTATCCGGAAACAGTTTTCCGATATCTCCCAGAGCTGCAGCTCCAAGAAGCGCATCCATAATCGCATGTACAACAACATCCGCATCAGAATGTCCGTCAAGTCCCATTGTATGAGGAATATCAACTCCTCCAAGTATCAGTTTTCTACCTTCCACAAGTCTGTGAACATCATATCCCATTCCTATGCGCATACACAAATCCTCCTTATAAAAAACAGTTTCTATGAAAAAAAATCCAAAGGAAATAACCTTTGGATTTTAAAATAGCGAAGGGGGGATTCGAACCCTCGACACCACGGGTATGAACCGTGTGCTCTAGCCAACTGAGCTACTTCGCCATATAAATGGGACCTACAGGGCTCGAACCTGTGACCCCCTGCTTGTAAGGCAGGTGCTCTCCCAGCTGAGCTAAGATCCCATGGCATGTCTCTTTCGGACTGCCTATTTATAATAATAAATATATTATACTTTGTCAACAACTTTTTTTATTTTTTTTAAAATCTTTTTAACTAAAGTTTCATAGATAACTGAATTCTCTTCTTCTGCATATCTACACTCATTATTTTAACTTCAACTACATCCCCTATATTTACTACCTCAAGAGGATGTTTAATATATTTATCACTCATCTGTGAAATATGAACCAAACCGTCTTCATGAACACCTATATCAACAAAAGCACCAAAGTCAATTACATTTCTGACCGTACCTTTTAATATCATGCCTTCTTTCAAATCTTTCATTTCAAGAATATCACTTCTCAAAATAGGTTTTGGCATCTCATCTCTAGGATCTCTCGCCGGTTTTTCAAGTTCCTTTACAATATCCACGAGTGTGATACTGTCACAACCTGCCTCTTCACTAATCTCTGCAATTTTCTCCTTATTTCCGATAATATTTTTTCCAATACCTTTAATACCACCTTTTGTAATATCTGTAATATCAAGACCTAATATAGAAATAAGTTTCTTTGCAGCATCATAACTTTCAGGATGAACGCTGGTAGAATCAAGAGGCTCTTTTCCATCAGATATTCTCAAAAATCCTGCACACTGTTCAAACGCTTTTGGTCCAAGCTTAGAGACTTTAAGAAGTTCTTTTCTCGAACTGAATTTACCATTTTCTTCTCTATATTCAACAATATTCTTCGCAAGAGTCTTATTAACGCCTGAAACATACTCTAAAAGAGAAGCTGATGCAGTATTTAAATCAACTCCGACATTATTTACACAATCTTCAACAACATTACCCAGCTGTTCACCAAGTTTTTTCTGATTCATATCATGCTGATACTGGCCTACACCAATAGCCTTAGGATCTATTTTTACAAGTTCTGCAAGCGGATCCTGTAATCTTCTGGCAATTGAAGCAGCGCTTCTTTGTCCCACATCAAAATTAGGGAATTCTTCTGTGGCAAGTTTACTTGCTGAATAAACTGACGCACCTGCCTCACTTACTATTACATAAGAAATATCCTTATCTAACTCTTTCAAAAGTTCTACTATTACGGCTTCAGACTCTCTTGAAGCTGTTCCGTTTCCTAAGGAAATAAGCGAAATATCATATTTATCAATAAGCTTTTTCAATACTACTTTAGCTTCTTTAACTTTATTTTGTGGCGCAGTTGGATAGATAACAACCGTATCAAGAACTTTTCCTGTCTGATCAACAACAGCAAGTTTGCATCCTGTTCTGAATGCAGGATCCCATCCAAGAACTGTTTTCCCTGCAATCGGTGGTTGCATAAGTAACTGTTTTAAGTTCTCATTAAACACCTTTATAGCACTGTCTTCTGCTCTTTCTGTAAGCATATTTCTAATCTCACGCTCAACTGCTGGCTGAATTAACCTCTTGTAACTGTCTGCAATTGCTTCCTCAAGATATTTTTTTGAATCAGAATCGCGTACTATAACTGCTTTTTCAAGACATGAAACGATAATGTCATCCTGCGCTTCTATCTTAACTGTAAGTATCTTTTCCTTTTCACCTCTGTTTACAGCGAGAATTCTATGTCCCGGAATTTTAGCTACACCCTCGCTATATTCATAATAATTATCATATACAGTACTTGTCTCTTTATCCTTTGCCTCTGAAACTAAAACACCTTGTTTTGCAACCATATTTCTAATAGCAGTTCTGTACTCTGCATTTTCAGAAATATTTTCAGCTATAATATCCTTTGCACCTGCAATGGCATCATCAGTTTTCTCGACTCCAATATCTACGTTTATATATTTTTGAGCTTCATCTTCAATAACCACTCCCGGCTGCTGAAGCAAAATAACATTTGCCAAAGGCTCTAATCCCTTTTCTTTTGCATCCGTTGCTCTAGTTCTTCTCTTTGGTCTGTATGGTCTATACAAATCATCCACTGCAACAATAGTTTCAGCAGCGTTAATCTTTTGGAGAAGTTCATCTGTCATTTTCCCCTGTTCTGTAATGGAATCAATAACAGTCTGCTTCTTTTCCTCAAGATTTCTTAAATATTTAAGTCTCTCATCAAGAGTTCTTAACTGTTCATCGTTAAGTTCCCCTGTGACAGGTTTTCTATATCTTGCAATAAATGGAATAGTGTTCCCTTCATCAATCAATTTAACAGCAGCTTCTACCTGCCATTTTTTTACTTTCAACTCTTCTGTAATAATACTAATAATGTCCATTTCAAATATCCTTTCAAAAAAAAATACTCTTCTATTCTATTTCATTTTCCAATATCTGTAAAGGAAACAACGCAATTCATTAAGATTTTATTAATATGCTATTTTTCATTATAACAACTATACTTTTTAAAATTATAATGATATACTACACCTAATGTAATTATTGTAAAAGGGAATTATTATGAAAAGATTTAATCTGTATTTATTGAGAAATCGACATATATGGCCTTTACTATATGCACTCATATATGTTCCTTGGTTTTTATATTTAGAAAATAAATATGACACTCTAAAAAACGTCACCATAATCCATACTAAAATTGATGACCTCATTCCTTTTTGTGAAATATTTATTATACCCTATATGATTTGGTTTCTGTATATACCTCTCATATTTGTATTATTATATTTCAGTTCAAATAAGGAATTTTATCGACTCTGTGCATATGAATTTATTGGAATGACCATTGCACTTTTTATTTGTACTGTATTTCCAAACGGTCATGACTTAAGAGTGGATTTAGGCTGTAGAGATAATATATTTATGACCTTGCTTTCATTTATATATACAAATGACACTTCCACAAATGTATTACCAAGCATTCATGTATTTGCCACTTTAGCTGCTCACACTTGCCTTATTAGCAGTCCGCAAGTTAAAGTAAGACCATATATCAAACCACTTTCGGCAATTGCCGCAGGTTTTATCTGCGTCTCAACTGTAGTACTAAAACAGCATTCAATTGTAGATTCGCTTTGTGGTGCACTTCTCGCTTTTGCATTGTACTTCTTTATTTTTAAATTTATGTTTAAAAATGTACAGTTTAGAGAAATATCGCACGACAAACATCAAGTACTGTTTTGGTTAAACAATAAAACAAAAAAAATGTACAAAATAGATACAAGTCATTAATACCAACTAGGAATTAATGACTTGTTTTTTATTTTGCTTTTAGTTAAATCCAAATATTTGATTTGCTATCTTGTATGAAATAACCGCTATTCTTCTACCTGTCTTTCCTTTTAAATTCATAGTTCTTCCAAGAATAGATTTTCTGCACTTCTTATACAACGACAAATTTGTTTTTTTCAATTTATCCCATAATTTTTTCTTATCTCCAAGTCTCTTTTCTGAGCCCTCACGAATAGATAAAATCGAAGACACACACATCATCATATCAAAATAATGCACCATTACATTATCGAGATTTTTATTTTCTATTTTGGAATTGTTATAAACATCCATCATAATCTCTGTAACTTTATACTGCTGATCAAGTCTCTTTATCATAACCGCTTCATTTACAGATTGATCATCCCTACCGATATAATACTTATACAATACTACATCCATATAATAAATTGTTTTTACATAAGGCAATGGCTGAAATACGTAAATATTATCAACATAAAAAGTATGTTTTGGAAGTTTAAGTCCTGATTTTCTTAAAACCTCTGTGTTATATATTACCGAATGCATTAACAGATACTGCGACTTTCCAAATTTAATATCGTCCCATCCAATAAATCTGTCTTTCGGAATTGCATGATTATATCTCATCACCTTCTTGTGCTTTGCGCCCTGCTTATCATAGAGAAAGTTTGTAATTAACATATCGAGTTCTTTTTCACTATCAACTACTTCCTCTAGGAAATTAAGCACCGCTTCAAGCGCATTTTTGCCAAGGCAATCATCACTGTCAACTACTTTAAAAAACTTTCCTGTCGCATTTGCGAGACCTGTATTTACCGCCTCACCATGTCCACCATTTTCCTGATGCACTACTTTAATAATGTGTGGAAATTTTTCTTCATATTTTTTTGCCACCTCGTATGTAGAATCTGTTGAACCATCATCTACGACTATTATTTCTACCCTGTCCCCACCAGTTAATACACTTCTTATGCATTTTGCTAAATACTCTTCTGAATTGTAACTAGGTATCGCAACAGATAATAATTTCATAAATCCTCCTAAGATTATTGATTAATATTTTCAACATTATTTTTTTTGCATACTGCAGCTATAATAATCATTAAAAATACAGTTATAACCGCAAAGGTTCCGGCTCCTGTAAGTGCTGATTGAATTAAATCACCTGTGAATTCAATATCTTTTATTGACCCTTCTGCCCCTGAACCTATAAAAGTGAACAATACAGAGAAACCGTTAGCACACATATGCAATAAAATACATCCTATTATTCCGTAATTATAATATATAAATGCAAGTACTAACCCCACTGCAAATGCATATACACCCTGAACTGCATTCAGATGGAATATTCCAAAAATGCCTGCTGAAATCACCGCCGAAACAACAAAATTAAAATAATGATTCAATCTTTTTAGAACAATACCTCTAAAAACTATCTCTTCAATTATCGGTGCTAAAATCACAGTACTTACAGTAATTACTAATACACTTCCATCATATATCAAACTCTCTGTTTTTGCATATTTATCAATGAAATCTCCAGGCATATAGGCAGCCAATACAATAGCTAAATTATTTCCACCTACCATCGTAGTAAAAGCAATTGGAATAATAAGAAGAAATTTCCACCATTTCTGAACATTCATAGGTACATAAATATTTAATTTTTTATCTCTTACTGTATCATAATACATAATCGAAGCAAATATAGGTATCGAAACCAGCATAGACAAAACATTCATTTCCTGAATATATCTCATTAGGATATCATTAGCCTCTTTGTTAGTAACATTACCAACACCTACTATAGACATAAGAACCGCGCCAACAACCGTCTGTACCATCATCATAAAAAACAAGTACAATACAGGTGGATATAAAATTCTTATAAAACCTATAAAATCCATTTTTTGTTTCATGATTATCTCCTTGTAATAATTATGCATTAAAAAACTCCAGTTTCAAGCACGCTCGAATTCGCTTCGCTTGAATCCGCCCGAATACGTCCGAATTCGCTTCGCTTGAAATACTATTTCAAGCACGCTCGAATCCGCTCCGCTTCTTCTCGCTTCTTTGAGGGGATAAACACAGTTCGAATTCGCTTCGCTTGAAATACTATTTCAAGCACGCTCGAATCCGCTTCGCTTCTTCTCGCTTCTTTGAGGGGATAAACACAGTTCGAATTCGCTTCGCTTGAAATACTATTTCAAGCACGCTCGAATCCGCTTCGCTTCTTCTCGCTTCTTTGAGGGGATAAACACAGTTCGAATTCGCTTCGCTTCTTCTCGCTTCTTTGAGGGGATAAACACAGTTCGAATTCGCTTCGCTTCTTCTCACTGTGTTTATCCCCTCAAATATCACCGAAATTAAATGCACGAAATTATGCAAGCATATTTCGCGCATTTAATTTCGGTGATGCTTGAAATACTGTTTTACAGTATAACACAAGTTTCTCTTGTTTTACAGTACATTTTGTTTTATAATTGTAAGTGGTTTTTTGTGGAACCATTTTATTTTTATTTTATTACATAAGGAGAGGTACACAAAATGAGTCAGGAAAAAATTGACAGATATAAACAGGCAAAATATGACAGAAAGAATGCACCAAAGAAATCTCACATCAAGAAATATCTTGCATATGCAGCTACTACTGTTGTTGCTGTTGCTCTTATCGTTTATTTAGGATATTCTGTCGGTCTTGAATTAGGTATGATCAAGAAGGAAGAACCAACTACAACTTATGTTGGAACTGCTACCAAGGAGGAGCTTGAATCAAAACTTCAGTCTTATGACCCAATCGGTATGTACAGCAAATATGCCGGAAAGAATCAGTCTTCTGATGCTAATGCTTCAGATGATTCTGCAAAGACAGAAGAAGCTACTACTGTTGCTGATGAAAAATAATTTCTTATAATAAAAAAAGTCGCGTAAGCGACTTTTTTTATTTATGCTGTTTTTCCTGTGTATAATTGGTAATACTTTCCTTTTTGTTCAAGCAATTGCTCGTGTGTTCCACGCTCTATTACTCTTCCCTGTTCTAATACCATTATACAATCACTGTTTCTGACTGTAGATAATCTGTGAGCAATCACAAATGTGGTTCTGCCCTTCATTAAATTATCCATTCCTTCCTGAACCAGTCTCTCTGTTCTTGTATCAATTGAACTTGTTGCTTCATCAAGAATAAGTACCGGTGGATTTGCAATAGCTGCTCTGGCAATTGCAAGCAACTGTCGCTGTCCCTGGCTCAAGTTGGCACCGTCTCCTGTAAGAACTGTGTCGTATCCGTTTGGAAGTCTCTTAATAAAGCTGTCTGCGTTTGCCAATTTTGCAGCTGCAACAACTTCTTCATCTGTTGCATCAAGTTTTCCAAATCTGATATTTTCTGCAACTGTTCCTGTAAACAGATGAGTATCCTGAAGAACTATGCCAAGAGATTTTCTGAGATCTGCTTTTTTAATTTTATTTACATTGATTCCATCATATCTGATTTTTCCATCCTGAATATCGTAAAATCTGTTTATAAGATTTGTAATTGTAGTTTTTCCAGCGCCGGTTGATCCTACAAAAGCAATTTTTTGTCCCGGAGTCGCGTACAAATCAACGTTATGAAGAACTATTTTTTCAGGAACATATCCAAAATCAACATCATCGAATACTACATCACCCTTAAGAGGTATGTAATCAACTGACTTATCTGCCTGATGAACATGTTTCCAAGCCCATGTTCCTGTAAATTTATCTGTCTCGGTTATCTTACCGTTTTCTTCAATAGAATTAACCAATGTAACATATCCATTATCAACCTCAGGTGTTTCCGCCAATAATTTAAAAATTCTGTCCGCACCTGCAAGTGCCATTACTATTGCATTAAACTGCTGTGAAACCTGATTGATTGGCATTGAAAAACTTCTGTTAAATGTAAGGAAGCTAGCAAGTTTTCCAAGAGTCAATCCTGTCCATCCGTTTATAGCAAGAATTGATCCGACTATAGCACACAAAACGTAACTCACATTTCCAAGCTGTGCATTAATTGGTCCCAATATATTTGAAAATTTATTAGCTTTATTGGCACTGTCACAAAGTTCTTCATTGAGCTTATCAAAATGCTCAATACACTCTTCTTCGTGATTAAATACCTTTACCACTTTTTGTCCGCTTATCATTTCCTCGATAAAGCCGTTGACCGCTCCAATATCCTTCTGCTGTTTAACAAAGTACTTACTGCTGAGTCCGGCAGAAACTTTTGTTGCATAGAGCATAACAGCTACCATAAACAATGTAACCACTGTAAGCGGAACGCTAAGTATTACCATACTAATGAATACGCTCACTACTGTAATTACACTGTTAAGCATTTGTGGCATACTTTGGCTAATCATCTGTCTCATTGTGTCAATATCATTTGTATACATTGACATTACATCGCCATGAGAATGCGTGTCAAAATAACTTATAGGAAGTTTTTCCATATGCTCAAACATTCTGTTTCTGATATTTCTAAGCGTTCCCTGAGTTACATTTACCATAATTCTCTGTTGTGCATAAGCAGCAATTATACCAATCGCATAAAAGCAGGCAACTCTCATAATAGCCTTAAGCAATGGCATATAATCAACTGCAAGACCTGCGCTTTTGTTTTTTAGCAGGGGTGAAATATAATCATCAAAAAGAGTTTTTGTGAATAAGGTTCCCTGCACATTTGCAAGAACACTTACAAAAATACACACAATAACTATAATTACATGAGGTGCATATTTTTTCATTATCTCTGCAAAAATCTGTTTTAGTATTTTACCCGGATTTTCTATTTTAGGTCTTGGACCCATTGATCTTCTTGGTGGCATTAGCAATCACCTCCTACTTCATCAAAGTCGGCATCTCCCTTAGTCTGAGATTCGTATACTTCTCTATAGATGTCATTATTCTTAACTAATTCATCGTGTGTTCCTATTCCGTTTATCTCACCATCATCCATAACAATTATCTTGTCAGCTTCCATTACACTGGAAACTCTCTGTGCGATAATTATCTTGGTAGTGTTTGGAATCTCATCTCTGAATGCTTTTCTGATCTTAGCATCAGTAGCAGTATCTACAGCACTTGTAGAATCGTCTAAGATAAGAATTTTAGGTTTCTTGAGAAGTGCTCTTGCGATACATATTCTCTGTTTCTGACCTCCGGAAACATTATTTCCACCCTGTTCAATACGAGTGTTATATTTGTCAGGGAAGTTTTCAATAAAATCATCTGCACAGGCGAGCTTACATGCGTTAATGCACTCTTCATCAGTAGCATTTTTATTTCCCCAGCGAAGATTTTCAAAAATAGTTCCGCTGAATAACACATTCTTCTGTAATACTACAGACACCTCATCTCTTAATACCTTAAGGTCATATTTTCTCACATCCAATCCGCCTACACTGACAAATCCGTCATTGCTGACCTCAACACCTTTCTCCGGTACCACGTCATACAGTCTGCTGATAAGATTTACAAGGCTTGTCTTAGCAGAACCTGTTCCTCCGATAATTCCAACCGTTTCTCCGGCATTTATTTTAAGGTTGATATTTTTAAGAACCGGCTCCTGCGATGTCTGATTATATCTGAAATAAACATTTTTGAATTCAATACTTCCATCTTTGACTTCCATAATTGGATCCTTTGGATTTACAATATCAGGTTCCTCATTCAACACTTCTGCAATTCTTTCTCCTGAGGCAAGTGACAATGTGATCATTACAAAAATCATCGAGAGCATCATAAGGCTCATAAGAATATTCATACAATACGAAAGAAGGGCCACAAGTTCTCCTTTAGAAAGTGTATTTGATACAATCATATGAGCGCCCATCCAGCTTATAAGAAGAATACACACATAAACTGTAAACATCATAAGCGGACCGTTTGTTGCGATTAAGGATTCAGCTTTGACAAACATTTTATAAATATTATTGCTGGCTGTCTGGAATTTATTTGTCTCGTAACCTTCACGTACATATGCTTTTACAACTCTGATTGCGGATACATTTTCCTGAACACTCTCATTCAAGGCATCGTATTTTTTAAACACCTGATTAAAATATCTCATTGTCAATCTGATAATGAATACAAGAACTGTACCTAATAATATAACTGCAATAAGATATATTGAAGCGATTCTCACACTCTTAGTAAATGACAATACCAATGCAATAATAAGTGTTGCCGGTGCTCTCATTGCCATTCTCAAAATCATCTGATATGAGTTTTGGATATTTGTAACATCAGTAGTAAGTCTTGTAACAAGACCGGCTGTACTGAATTTGTCAATATTTGCAAATGAGAAGGTCTGTATTTTGTCATACATAGCCTTTCTTAAATTCTTTGCAAAACCGGTTGATGCTTTTGCTGCAAATACTCCACCACCAAGACCTGAAAGCAATCCTAATACCGCAAATACTACCATCACTCCACCAAGTATATATACATGTCTAAGGTTTCCCTTATCAATTCCATTATCAATTATTGATGACATCATTAAAGGAATAACCATCTCCATAATAACTTCAAACACCATAAAAATAGGAGTCAAAATAGAAGCTGCTTTGTACTCTTTAACGTGTTTAAGTAATGTCTTTACCATTTTTCTTTGTACTCCTTTCTCTTAATTCTTTTTCCATTTCTGCAATATTATCTCTGACTTTAGATGTCACTTTAAAAAATGTTTCTAATTCGTCTTCAGAGATTCCTCTTTCCAAATTTTTTTCTATTTTTTCAATACTCTCAACAACTAATTTGTGGGCTTCTAATCCTTTTTCGAGAAGAACAATTTTCTTTAATCTTGCATCAAATTCAACTGCCTCTCTTGATATGTACCCTTCCTCCTCAAGACAGGTAAGCATCTTTGTAACGGAAGCTCTTGAGAGTTTGAAGTCTTTTTCCACATCGCGTTGATATGTATCCATTCCTTCTCTCTCGGCAAGATATCTCAAAATCCACCCGTGAGTTACTTTTGGAAAGACATCATTTTCAGTACAGTGTACTAACTCAAGATATCGCATAAACATAATATTAATCTGTCTAATTTGGAAGCCTATTTGATCTTTATCATTCAAAAAATCACCTCATTTCTTAAGTTTGCGTGGAAAATCAGTTGAGTTTGTTTATCAGTAAACTGTTTACCAATAAACTGTTCACTAGTAAACAATATAAACCACCATAAAAAAAAATGCAAGTGGAAAAAGAAAAAACACATAATATACACATTTGGCTACAACAAGCCATGCATCAGCTCGAATCCATCAGCTTTCGCGATTTTCCTCCATCGGATTCAAATCGCTTTCGCTAACGATAAAAATGCTTCGCATTTTGTATCGTTTTGCTGTTTGGCTGCGCCAAGCCATGCATCAGCTCGAATCCGCTTCGCTTCTTCTCGCTGTTTGGCTGCGCCAAGCCATGCATCAGCTCGAATCCGCTTCGCTTCTTCTCGCTGTTTGGCTGCGCCAAATACATAAAAATAAAGAGCGACAGAATCGAATGCAAGCATTCTTCTGTCGCTCTTTATTTTTATGTGCATGGCTTGGCTTTTACATCTTTTCAGGGGCTGTGAAGCCTAGCATGTCTATGCATGTTTCTAATACTGTTTTTGTTGCTTTTAAGAGGTTGATGTACGATTTCTGTTTTTCTGCATCTTCTTCTGAGAGTATTTTTGTCTCATGGTAGAAGTGATTAAATGCATTTGATAAATCGTATATGAACTGACATATTTTGTGAGGTGCTATTTCATTGCATGCATCTTCAACTGTCTCATTGAATTTTGCAAGGCTGAGCATTAACTCTTTTGAAGCTGCATCCTCTAATGTATTAATTACATCTGTGTCATCAAGACTCTTTCCGCTTTCTTTGTATTTTTCAAGAATTGATTTTATACGTACAATTGTGTACAGGATATATGGTCCTGTATTTCCCTCGAAGGATGTAAATCTGTCGATATCGAATATGTAATCCTTTGAAGCCTGATTTGAAAGATCTCCGTATTTAAGTGCAGCAAGCCCAACTATCTTTGATGTTGCTCTTGCTTCATCTTCAGACACTTCACGGTTTGCCATTATCTTTTCGTAAACAGCATCCTCGATATTTTGAACAAGCATCTCAAGACGCATTACTCCGCCATCTCTTGTTTTAAACGGCTTTCCGTCTGTTCCGTTCATTGTACCAAATCCGATACGATCAAGTTCTGTGGACTCGCTTACAATTCCTGCTTTCTTAGCAACTCTGAAGACCTGAATAAAATGTAGTTCCTGTCTCTTATCTGTAAGGTAAACAATCTTTGAAGGATTGTAATCTTTAACTCTCTGAACAATTGTTGCAAGATCAGTTGTAGCATACAATGAAGCTCCATCTGATTTTTTTATGATACATGGAGGATAATCTTTTTTATCTGTCTCCTCTGCAATGTCAACTACTAAAGCTCCCTGACTCTCATGTGCGAGTCCTTTGTCAATCATATCCTGAACCATATCTTCAATATATGGCTTAGCATCACTCTCACCTTTCCAAAGTTCAAAATGAACATCAAGATTGTCGTAGTTCTTCTCTAAATCCGGGATGGAAATATTCATGATATGTTTCCACAACGCAAGATAAGGAGGATATCCCTGCTGAATCTTAACTGTAGCAAGCTGAGCTGCCTCCTTAAAATCTGCATCTTCTTTTGATTTTGCACTTGCCGCAGGATAGATTTCACTTAAATCATCAAGAGTAAATGGCGCCTCTTCAGGGTATGGCCCCTCAAAACTTTCATCAAAATAGCACAAATCCGGCTGCCTCTCTTTAAGTTCCATAATAATAAGTCCCATCTGAAGACCCCAGTCTCCAAGATGAACATCACCAATTGTGTCATATCCCATAAATTTGTAGATACGCTTAACGCTCTCTCCGATTACCGCAGGTCTCAAATGTCCTACATGCAAAGGTTTAGCTACATTGGCTCCGCCGTAATCAACCACAACTGTTTCGCCTTTACCGATATCATCGGCACCAAGTTTGTCATCTGCCACCATATCGTTAACGTATGAAACAACAAATGCCGGATTGAGAATGATATTGATAAATCCAGGCATTACAGCCTCTACTGAACTAAACATATTGTTGTCACCGATTTTTTCAAGTACTTCGTTTGCAATCATAATTGGTGCTTTTTTATACATCTTGGCTCCAGCCATAGCACCGTTACACTGGTACTCGCAAAGATCAGGTCTGTTTGAAACTGTAACCTTTCCAAGTTTTTCATCGTATCCGCATTCTGTAAATGCTTTCTTAAATTCTTCTGAAATAACATCAATTAATTTCTTCATTATAATTCAACTCCATTCAGTTTAAGTAATTCTCTTGCAGACTCAACCGAATCCACACCTGTCTTATTTTTAATTGGTGCAAACTCATAACTTCTGTCTACTTCAAACGCAAGACAATCATCCATCATATGAATCATATCAAGCACTAATGTCTCAAACTTGTAACCGTTTGGTTCTTCCGGAGACACCTTTTCTCCCTGTTCATTAATGTAAGGGATTTTCTTCTCAACAATATGTACAACAAGCTGATTGTTCATAATGTCTTCAAGTTTATCAAATCTGAAAAGGTAATTGAGAATAACTCCATCCTTGTAAACAAGATCACCCTTTTCATTTCTTTCATATCTCATTTCTTCGCTGAGTTCATAGTACTCAACAATTGATGGTTTGCCATCCTCATAACAGAGAACGCCCACTTTTTCTTCAGGAGCTGCCTTAGATACTACTTTCGAACCGCAAGGCATACCGGAATCAATTGTAGCTCCTACAAAAACAGGATCTGCAATTCTCTGACATACATTGTCAACTGCAAATACATTTATCCACTCAATACCGGCTTTTTTTGCTTTTTCACCGATTCCACTCTTCATAAGAGAAATGAACCATCCTCCGTTACCGTTTGGAGATGTGGCAACTCTTCCTTTCTCCTCAAGATAAATCTTTCCGTTGTAGTCACATGCAGGAGCCATCTCCTGAACAAAGAAATCAACATACTTCTTATCATAACCGAAGTAGTTCATCTTTTCGAAGAAATCGATAGTATCATCATTGTTCTTTTCACTTGTCATAATGTAAAGAGGAATCCACGCACCGCTCTTTTCAACCACATCAAGGAGATTTCTGACTATTCTTTCAAAAATATAAACATCCTTTGTGATTCCGATGTTGTACATCCCTTTTGGCTTATCAGAACCAAGTCTTGTTCCCTGACCACCCGCCAATAAAAGAGCTGCAACCTTTCCTTTTTTAATAGCATCGAGACCAATGCTCTCAAATCTATCTTTGTTTGCTTTCGCATCCTCAATACTTACCGACTTAGTAATAGGCGAAATCACACCTTTTTTACCAAGTTCATCCTTATCCCTCAAAAGATCAAGAAGACCGTAATCAATAGCTGAAAGTTGTTCTAAGAATTGTTCTTTTTCACTTTCTTTTAATTCGTCATAAAATCTCAATAAGTGAGTCTGTTCCTCATTTTCAAGTATTTTCTTAACATCATCTAAAGTCATATACTCATCCTCCTGCTCTTTATAGCCTAAAAGTTTCTTTATAACCTAATACGCTAATCATAATTGTATGATGAAAACATAATAAAAAACGTCTATTTCAAAAAAAGTTCATATAGAATAGAATAGTTTATTTTGTAGTATCTTGCAAGAATTATTTAGTATATTTTTATTATCTCACCTAATATAGCTTTTATTTCCATATTCACTTCCAAAATATTTTGAATTTTTAGATATTTTCTTCGTCAATAAGTATCGCTCTGCAAGGCGCTCCATCAGCACCTCCAAGATTAATCGGAGCAGCATTTAATAGGTACACTCCCTCAGAAACATCATCCAAAACAATTCCCTCTAATAGAACAATACCTGCTCCAAGCATAATTAAATGAACCTCTTTAGGCGCATCTTCCGGTCCCACCGTCTGAGATTCATTTCCAAATAACTTTATTTTTTCATTTGCAAATACTTTTGCAGCCTCAGTTGTTACAACTGCTTTTCCCTTTACGATGATCCTCTTTGATGCCCTATCATCAATTTTTTTTGCCTTTTCCAATATCCTTTTTGCATCTTCTGCTTTTATATCTCCGACAAACTCCGTTACAAAAGCATATCCCACAAAGGACTCAAGCGCTATTTCGTCTATCGCATTCCCATCATCATAAAAATGCTTAGGTGCATCAACGTGGGTACCATTGTGAGCACACATACTGAATTCAGTGAGATTGCAAACATCTCCCTGACTTATACTCATAATTCTTTTGCTTTCCGGGCTAGGATCTCCCGGAAATACTTTAGCACTTAACACTTCCTGTGATATATCGTATACTTTCATATTTTCCCTCACTTATTGTTTATTTATTAATAACTACTATATATAACTATTCAAGAACGCCTCAGCGTTCTTGCTGTGGAATGCGCAGGAGCCTTATCTGCGACTACAATAAATTTAACTGTTACATAGAATTTTATAAAATGATAATCTGCCAGTCAATGACATAACACTTATTTTTTACCCAAAACTCACCATCATTTCAATTATATTCTGAAATCTGTTCTTAGGACTTTTCTGCGTAGCTTTTATTATTGTTTTTCTATATTTTCTATCAAACAAAATATAATATCTTATTTTTTTGAAGAAGCTAGCTTCTCCTACATTAGTTTCAAGCGTAGCCATATAATATAGTAGTATTCCCATTGAATATATATCTGTTCTGATGTCGGTATTATAAAGTCCATTGCCAAATCTGTCGCCAAACTGTTCCGGTGCTGCATATTTAGGACTTCCCATTGCAAATGTATCCGCCGCCACATCTCTGTTAAATCTTTTCGCATTTCCAAAATCAATTAGTTTAACTTTATTATCTTCCATTATAATAATATTTTCAGGTTTCAAATCTCTGTACACAATGGGCGGTTCTAACGAATGAATATAATATAACGCTGACATTATCTGCACAGAAATATTCCTGATATCTTTTTTCTTCATTCTTTTTTTCTTCAAAGTTTCCTTAAGGGTAGCACCTTCTATATATTCCATCACAAGATAAAAGCATCCATTCTCATAAATAACATCAAACACTTTTGGAAGCCCAGGATGAGTTATATACTTTAGTACATTTAACTCCCTCATAATCTCTTTGGAAATTCTTTTCTTATTCATAACGTCCGACGCCTTAAAGCATTTCAACGCAACAAATTTACCTGTCTTAATATCCTTTGCCTTATAAACGCAGCCATTGCCCCCTGTACCTATTAATTCAATCAAATCATATCTGTTACAAATTCTTTTTTCTAACTTTTTTACTTCATCCTTTTCAATATAATTATTCATTCACACCTCTCCTATTCAAGAACCCCTCTGATACCCCTATTCAAGAATCCCACCGATACTGTTTTTTTTCACACTTCTAATCTCATCTGCTAAGACTGTAAATATTTTTTTGTCATTTCTTTAATTACATTCATATTAATCACTGTATCAGATGATTCAAATGTCAAAATAAGATTTTCTCCCGGGAAAATATGATTCACCGCATACGAGTCTAATTTTTTTACTGCACATTTTGCATATTCAGGGTTATCAAGCATTCCTTCATGTTCCCAATATATTTCTTTTCTTGTATACGGAGAAATAAATGTAAAATCAGGATATACAATCCTGTTTGAATTCAGTTTCAAAGGACATTCATATTTATACTTTATTCCAAGTGAATCAAAATAGTCTGCCATTATCTTTTCAGATTTAGATCTAACTCTCATTCCATTATTAGTAAGAATGACAGGGCATTCACTAGTAAATTCTTTTCCTTCATAGGGCATTGACAGCCAACTCTGAACCAGCTGTTCATAAGTTAATTCGACAGGGGTAACGAGATTTTGTCTTGAAACACACTCATTTAAATAGATATTTTCAATATCACCTTCTTTATAATCTTTAAGAAGTTTACTAATATGATTTAATCTTTTTTCTACACATCTAAGTATTTTTTTATCATATGATTTTTGGGCTAAACTTTTGATTAGATCCATATTGTCTTTAGAGATATATTTCATACTACCGTCTTTCTTATCACAATAATAAAATTGTTCACATTTATTACTTTTTGCAATTCTTAGATTTCCTTCTGGTGCATCTATAATTCTTTCAGCAACGCATTTTTGAAATCTACTTAATCTCTCTTTTTCTTTTATTAATTCTTGTTTAAGTATAATAATCCACCCTCCATTTCTATTAAAAATTCAATAAAATCACCTCTAATTCCGCACACTATACGTACTTTTTTTACATTTCTACAATTTTGTACGTAGTCTGACATTTCTTACTACGTACTTTTTTTGAATTTCAGCATTTTTGTACGCAGTCTGACAATTCTTGCTACGTACTTTTTTTGAATTTCAGCATTTTTGTACGTAGTCTGACACTTCTTACTACGTACTTTTTTTACATTTCAGCATTTTTGTACGTAATCTGACAATTCTTACTACGTACTTTTTTTGAATTTCAGCATTTTTGTACGTAGTCTGACATTTCTTACTACGTACTTTTTTGGCATTTCAGCATTTTTGTACGTAGTCTGACGTTTCTTACTACGTACTTTTTTTGAATTTCAGCATTTTTGTACGTAGTCTGACAATTCTTACTACGTACCTTTTTGGCATTTCAGCATTTTTGTACGTAGTCTGACAATTCTTGCTACGTACCTTTTTGGCATTTCAGCATTTTTGTACGTAGTCTGACAATTCTTGCTACGTACCTTTTTGGCATTTCAGCATTTTTGTACGTAGTCTGACAATTCTTACTACGTACTTTTTTTACATTTCTACAATTTTGTACGTAGTCTGACAATTCTTACTACGTACTTTTTTGGCATTTCAGCATTTTTGTACGTAAAATAGTCAAACAGAATTAAAAAACTCCCTCCCACTAACAAAAACATCTTAAGAATCCTTGATGTCATGTAAAATGTGCTAGTACTCATTCACTATGTTGCGTATATGTAGTATAAATCATCTTTTCTTTTCTTTCAACATCATTTTTTACATACACATCAATTTCATCATTATTTTTACACACACCTCAATTATTTTTTACACACACCTCAATTATTTTTTTTACAGAAACAATCAAGTAGACCATATCCTTCTTCCTTCTTCTTCATCAAAAAAGTACCTGCAAGCAAGCTTGCAGGTACTTCCTAAACTCTTTAAATATTCATTTCAAAATTTCTACAACCACAAAGTCTCTTAACTTTTTCTTCGATTATCTCTTCGCAATCTTTGCTATATCAACTAATGATAAATGGTTCTTTGCATCGCTCTCTAAGCTTGTAAGAAGCGCATCAACAGTATCTAAACTTGTAAAGCAGTTTACACCTGTCTCGATTGATGTACGTCTGATTAAGAAACCATCTCTGCTCTTATCTCTACCCTGAGTAGGTGTATCAATTACGATATCTATCTTATGCTCTAATAACAAGTCCATAACTGTTGGTGCTTCCTGATGAATCTTGTTTACTTTGATTGCATCAACGCCATTCTTTCTGAGATGATCTGCTGTACTTCTTGTAGCATAAATTTCATATCCAAGTGCTTCAAAACGTTTGATTAAAGGTGTTACTTCATCTTTATCTGCATCCTTTACTGTTACAATAAGTTTCTTGTGCTTCGGAAGAACAACTCCTGCACCAAGGAACGCTTTGTATAATGCTTCGTGGAAGTCTTTTGAAATACCAAGACACTCACCTGTAGATTTCATTTCAGGTCCAAGGCTGATATCAGCTCCACGAATCTTTTCAAATGAGAATACAGGCATTTTAATGGCAATATAATCTGCATTTTTCTGAAGTCCCGGCTCGTAACCCATATCTGAAATCTTCTTTCCGATAATTGCTTTTGTAGCAAGCTTAACAATCGGAATTCCTGTAACCTTACTGATATAAGGAACTGTTCTTGAAGAACGTGGGTTAACCTCGATTACATATACCTTTCCATCACATACGATGAACTGGATATTAATCATTCCTTTTACGTGAAGAGCCATAGCAAGTCTTCTTGTGTACTCTTCTATTGTATCGATAATTTCCTGTGACAATGTCTGTGCAGGATATACTGAAATACTGTCACCTGAGTGAACTCCGGCTCTTTCAATATGTTCCATTACACCAGGAATGAGGATATTCTCTCCATCACAGATTGCATCAACCTCAACCTCTGTTCCCTGAAGATACTTATCAACAAGGATTGGATGATCCTGTGCAATTCTGTTAATAATTTCCATAAACTCTGCAACTTCTTCATCACATGTAGCAATCTGCATACCCTGACCACCAAGAACGTATGAAGGTCTTACAAGTACAGGATATCCAAGTGAGTTCGCAACTTTCTGAGCTTCCTCGCATGTGAATACAGTTCCGCCTGTAGGTCTTGGAATCTGACATTTTTCAAGAATCTCATCAAAAAGTTCTCTGTCTTCTGCAGCATCAACATCTTCAGCCTTAGTTCCAAGAATTGGAACTCCCATCTTCATAAGAGCCTCAGTAAGTTTGATAGCTGTCTGTCCACCAAACTGAACTACCGCTCCGTCAGGCTTTTCTATATTAACAATATTCTCAACATCCTCAGGAGTGAGTGGTTCAAAATAAAGTTTATCAGCAATATCGAAGTCAGTAGAAACTGTTTCAGGGTTATTATTGATAATGACTGTCTCATAACCTTCTTCTTTGAATGCCCATGTAGAATGAACTGAACAGTAATCGAACTCGATACCCTGACCGATTCTGATAGGACCTGAACCTAATACTAAAACTTTCTTCTCAGGCTTAGTCTCTGCGGCTTCATTCTCTCCCTTATAAACAGAGTAATAATATGGTGTTGCTGCCTCAAACTCTGCAGCACATGTATCAACCATCTTATAAGCAGCAACGATTCCGTTATCTTTTCTCATCTGCTTAATTTCATCAACTGACTTTCCTGAAAGTTTAGAAATAACTGTGTCAGGGAACTCAATTCTCTTTGCCTCTGCAAGAAGTTCAGGAGTAAGAGTCTCATTCTTAAGAGCATTTTCCATCTCAACAAGAATAGCTAATTTATCAATAAACCACAAATCAATCTTTGTGATATCATGAATCATCTCATATGAGAATCCTCTTCTTAATGCCTCAGCAATAACCCAGATACGTCTGTCATCAACTTTGTGAAGCATCTCCTCGAGTTCTTCATCATCAAGTGAAGTGAAATCATAATCAAGAAGACTCTCAACATGCTGCTCTAATGAACGGATAGCCTTCATAAGAGCTCCCTCGAAGTTATCACAGATACTCATAACCTCACCGGTAGCCTTCATCTGAGTAGTAAGCTTTCTGCTGGCCATAATGAATTTATCAAATGGAAGTCTTGGCATCTTAACTACACAGTAATCAAGTGTAGGCTCAAAACTTGCGTAAGTCTTCTGTGTAATTGCATTTTTGATTTCATCAAGTGTATAGCCAAGAGCAATCTTTGCTGCAACCTTTGCAATAGGATAACCTGTCGCTTTTGATGCAAGAGCTGAAGAACGGCTTACACGAGGGTTTACCTCAATTACACAATATTCAAAACTTTCAGGATGAAGTGCGTACTGTACGTTACATCCACCTGTAATATTTAACTCGCTGATAATATTTAATGCAGATGTACGAAGCATCTGATATTCTTTATCTCCAAGTGTCTGAGAAGGAGCAACAACTATTGAGTCACCTGTATGAACTCCGACAGGATCAATATTTTCCATGTTACATACTGTGATACAGTTTCCCGCACCATCACGCATAACTTCGTACTCAATCTCTTTCCATCCTGCGATACATCTCTCAACAAGAACCTGTCCTACACGGCTGAGTCTTAAACCATTTTCAAGAATTTCTACAAGTTCCGCCTGATTCTTTGCGATACCACCGCCGCTTCCACCAAGTGTGTAAGCAGGTCTAAGTACAACCGGATAACCAATCTTATTTGAAAATGCGATACCATCTTCTACATTTTCAACTACGAGAGATGGTGCACAAGGCTCTCCGATTTTTTCCATTGTCTCTTTGAACTCAAGTCTGTCCTCGGCTTTTCTGATAGTCTCCCTTGTTGTACCAATGAGTTTTACTCCATGTTCCTCAAGGAATCCTGTCTCTGCAATTTCCATTGCAAGGTTAAGTCCTGCCTGTCCTCCAAGAGTTGGAAGAATGCTGTCAGGCTTTTCTTCTATTATAATTCTCTCTAAAGCTTTAAGTGTAAGTGGCTCAATATAAACCTTATCTGCAATATCACCATCTGTCATAATTGTTGCAGGGTTAGAGTTTAAAAGTACTACCTCAACACCCTCTTCTTTAAGGGAACGACATGCCTGTGTTCCTGCGTAGTCAAACTCTGCAGCCTGTCCAATTACAATTGGACCAGAACCGATTACTAAAACTTTTTTAATACTTTGATTCTTAGGCATTCTTCTTTCCCTCCATCATCTGAATAAATTCGTTAAACAATAAGTTCGAATCCTGTGGTCCAGGGCAAGCCTCCGGATGGAACTGAACTGTAAAGATATCCTTGTTTTTGTATCTAAGACCTTCAACAGTCTTGTCGTTTACATTGACAAATGCAACCTTAGCTATTTCAGGATTTACAGTATCACCATCTACCATATATCCGTGGTTCTGTGATGAAATGTAAACTCTTCCGCTATCCAAATCTTTTACCGGATGATTTCCACCTCTATGTCCATATTTCATTTTCTTTGTGTCTGCGCCTGTGGCAAGAGCCATAAGCTGATGTCCAAGACAAATTGCAAAAATCGGAATCTCTGTATCATAGAGCTTTTTAATCTGCTCTATAATGTAAGTACACTCCTTTGGATCTCCAGGTCCGTTTGAGAGCATGATTCCATCAGGATTTGATGCGATAATCTCTTCTGCAGGAGTCTCTGCAGGATAAATTGTCACATTGCATCCTCTGTCATTTAATGATTTTGCGATATTATTTTTTGCACCGAAATCTAATAATGCAACATTAAATCCATCGCCTTCTAATATACTTTTTTCTGAACATGTAACTTTTTTAACAACACCACTTGGTGTGTACGCTTTTAATTTAGGGATAATTTCATTGATATCGTAATTTTCATTCGTTGTAATCATACCATTCATAGTACCGATTTCACGAAGTCTTTTTGTAAGAGCTCTTGTATCTATTCCACAGATACCTGGAATATCATACTCCTCTAAGAAATGTTGAATAGTGTCCTCGCTTCTGAAATTGCTTGGGATTCTGCTTAACTCTTTTACAATATAGCCATCCGGCCAAGGTTTTAACGATTCTTTGTCTTCGTGACAAATACCGTAATTACCAATAAGCGGATAAGTCATAACAACCGCCTGCCCTGCGTAGGAGGGATCTGTCAATACTTCCAAATAACCAGTCATTGAAGTGTTAAAAACAATCTCACTAATTACTTCTCTTGTTGATCCAATCGATTTTCCCTTGTAGACTGTACCGTCTTCCAGAATAAGAAATGCGTTCATAGTTCATGTTCCTTTCTATCTGTTATTAATATGAGAATACTGTGTATTCTGCTTTTGAAAAAGCTCAAATATCTTCCATGTTTTATATTGAATATTAGTGCTATTTTTCATCAGAAAATGACACGAAAGATATTTTTGCTCAAATTGATAGAATTATAACAGAAAATAAACTCTTTTTCAACAAAGATTTTTGAAAAGTTAATAATATTATTATTTTTTGTTTTAAATCGACCGGAAAACAATATTTTCATTTAAACACTTAAGCTGGTTCAGCTATTCTTGTTATTCCCACATATATTTGTGAAATTTTATACCAGGTTGCAAAATCAATTATACCTGAAATTGGGAGATTAAATATCCTCTGAAAGCTTCTTACTGTAGCTTGAGTTTGCTCTCCATATATACCATCCGCCACAATTTGAGGTAGTGCAGGGTACACCGTGGCTATAGTAAATAACTGTTCCTGTATTTGTCTCACTTTTTCACCTGAAGAACCAATTGTCAAATTTTGCCTTGGCCACGATGAAGGAATTCCTGAAATTTGTTCAGTCTGATTAATATAAATGGAGTTTCCAAAATAATATCTCAATATTGAAAGTGAGTCATATCCCTGCCTTGCCAGATTACATGAACCCCATTGACTGAGCCAATTTGGACATGTCACTTTTTTTCCGTCACAGTATTGGGTTAAAATCGGTTGTTTTATATTTGGTCTTGAAAGATACTGATTAAATATTTCATCAACCACTACACTTATTGGTTCAAAAATATTTCTTCCGTTTATCCATTTCTGATCATAAGCAGTTGAGGATGTAATTGTAAACACATATCCTTTATTTCTGTAAAATTCTGTATACACTCTATTGAGTGTAAAGGACATTATTGCCAGCACATTTGCTTTAATCGCCTCGATTGGCCATGTTGCATATATTTCACTAGATGCAACATTCTTAATATAATCCCTATATGGAACATAATAATTCGGCGCAGTTGAATCCGATGGAACACCATCATGAACTACAATAGTTTCCGGCACCACAACTCTGCTAAGTACAATTTCTCCTGATTCAGATACGGGACTAATCTCAGGTTCCCTTTCCTTCTGAGGATAATCGCCATACAATGTATGCGGTGGGATATCAAACTCATCCATATTATCATCCTGCTCGCGCTTTAATCTCACATTACTGATAGCTAATACTTCCGGAAGTATTTCTGCTCCGTTCACTACTTCTGTTTCATACCCCTCTGCCTGTATTATTATTCTGTATTTAGAATAAGGTCTGACCGTATTATTTTCATCAAGACTCAGTCCTATATCAGGAGCTACTAAAATCAACTCATCTGTCTGCCCGGAAATATCCGTTCCGACGTTTTCAACAACATCTTCATTTTCTTCAATTCTCACTGTGGCATTTTCTATTGGCTCATTGTTTTCTCCGGTAACATTTATCTGCAGTCTACCTGTACTTTCATCATCCGCCTGCATTTTTGTAACCATAAAAAACTCCCTCATACATTTCCTGTTATTATATGCAAAAACGACCCAATGCGTGATTGAGTCGTCTTTAATATTTTTTATTTTTCATTTTCCATTTTTTGTATTTTTGCTATTTTCAGAGGATCTCTCTTCCAATAATCCACTCCTAAATTTGAAATTGAAATACCAATTGCAAACAGGAGCATCATTACAGTTGATTCTTCATCTTTCAAAAAGAAATGGTCAATTATAAATATTAAAACAAACAGGCTGACAAAATTAGTCATAAATTTTGACACTACTGACTGTTTTTCCTTTTTGAGTTCCACAGCTTCAAGTACTGCTAGAACAAATAAAATTATAACTGCCAGAATCAGTGATCCAAACATAAGAATTGAGAAAACCTTAAAGGTCATTCCGCCACTTAAACTATTATACAATTCATCGTTACAAACAATTAATGCAAATGCTATCATTATTATAATAGCAATCACCGTCAGTATTTTGCTTATTTTTATAATCTTATGTTTAGCTTCATCATTCAAATTGAGTTTAGCTATAAATTTTTTCATAATTATTTCCTCTTGTAAGTTCTATAGTAATATTCAATGTCAAAGTATGTATTCTCTTCGCTCTCTTCAACTAATTCCCATTCATCCTGTAATTCATCCAAATTAGGGATGAAAGTGTCCGCTGCATAAGCGTGATCAATGTAAGTCACATAAGCGGTATCACAATATGGAAGAAATTCCTTGTAAATCTTTCCACCACCGATAATAAATACTTTTTCTGTCGGATACTTCTTCAGTTCTTCCAATGCTTCATCAATGCTGTGAACTACAGTGGCTCCATCCACTTCATAATCTTCTCTTGTGGAAATCACAATATTCACTCGATCCTTTAATGGCTTTTTGTTTGGAAAACTCTCCAATGTTTTACGTCCCATAACCACAACGTTTCCGGTAGTCTTTGCGCGAAATTGCTTCATATCCTCAGGAATTCTAATTAACAATTCATTTTTATATCCTATAGCCCAATTTCTATCGGCTGAAAAAATCAAATTCATTTTTTTCTCCTTAAATACTGTCACTTTAACTTTTTTATTATATTTTATTTATTGTAATTATTTCACTCTAATAATAGTTTTTATTTTCCATATTATCGATTTTTTCTGAAACAGGTTACACTGCAACCGGAATATTCTTTATCTGCTCTCCGTACTGATAGTCTTCTATAATCAAATCATCAGTTGTGAAATCATAGAAATTCTTTACCTCTGGATTGAGTCTTACCTTTGGTGCCGGGAATTCTTCTCTCTCAAGAAGTTCTTTAATCATCGGTACATGTCTGTCATATATATGAGCATCAGCAATAACATGAATAAACTTGCCTGCAACCATTCCCGAAACCTGTGCCACCATCATTAAAAGCAATGCATACTGAACTGTATTCCATCCGTTTGCAGCTAAAATATCCTGTGAGCGCTGATTTAATATTCCGTTTAAAACGAGCTGTCCGTTTTCTTCTGTAACATTGTAAGTCATAGAGTATGCGCAAGGATCAAGATGTCCTGTAGCAAGATCATGATACTGATACATGTTTGTCATGATTCTTCTGCTAAACGGAGTTTCCTTAAGCTGTTTGAGTACATAATCCATCTGGTCTATCATCTCACCTTTGTAATTGAACTTTTCCCCAATAACATATCCGTAAGCAGTTCCTATAGAGCCATCCTCGTCAGCCCATGCGTCCCAAATGTGACTGGACAAATCATGTACATTGTTCGACTTCTTACTATATATCCAAAGAATCTCATCCATAGCTGATTTAATTCCAATTCTTCTAAGTGTAATAGCCGGGAATTCTTTTCTCAAATCATATTCGTGAACAACACCAAACTTTTTGATAGTATAAGCAGGTGTTCCATCTTCCCATTTAGGTCTTACCTTTTCTCCCTTTGTGTCAGTTCCATTTTCAAGAATGTCTCTGCACATCTCTTTAAATAATTTATCTGCGTAACTCATAATATCCTCCCGGAATTGTATTGTTCCATATAACATCTGTTAGTATAACATAAATTATCAGTTATTAGAATTAACTTTTTGGGGCTTCTCATTTCACTAAGATATTTCTATATGCTTTTCTACCATTAATAACCTAAAAATTTCAAAAGTCCTTCGCACCCCTCAACAATATCATTGTAGGTAATCTCAAAATTTCCGGTATACCATGGATCCGCAATTGACTGGCCATGACGATTCTCATTAATTGCAAAATCCAACAAAAGCTGAATCTTCCCTTCACTGTCACCACCAACAATCTTTGATGTATTTCTGATATTCATCGAATCAGCACAAAGCAAATAATCATAATCGTTATAATCCTGCTTTGTCACCTGCTTTGCTCTCTTATTCGCAAAGTTAGTGTAAGCTGTATTTCCAATATTATTTCTTCTAAGTTCTTTTTGCGCCGGAGGATAAATGGGATTGCCTTTTCCTCCCCATATTTCTTCTGTACTAGTGGCACGGGATTCTATGTGAAAATCTTCCTTAATGCCACGTTTCTCAACCATATCTTTTAAAACATACTCTGCCATAGGTGAACGGCAAATATTGCCGTGGCACACAAATAAAACTTTAATCATTGCTCTAAACTCCTGTATTTATGGGCTTTTCAGCCATTTTCATCATTTCTTCAATTCACTCAAAATCCGCAAATCTTGGCATGTCGACTGACGTCTCCATGTTTTTTCGCATTATAAGCGTCTTTTATCCTTCTGTCTGCTCACCGTATCTTTTCTTTTGATTGAACGGCAAATCCCACCTTTTCATATAGCTTCAAAGCTCCTTGGTTCCACTCCGCCACATGCAATGTAATTGGGCAATTATTTTGCTGACGGATATGATTGATGGCCCATAAAAGCAGTTGTTTTCCATATCCCTTTTTCTGATCAGAGGTTCTTACGATCAGATCATCAATTTCGTTTTCCAGGCATGCCACCGAACCTATGATTTGTCCGTCCTCCAGAAGCAAAAAGACGTTGGAAACCTTATCTGCCATCTGAGAATACTTCGAGTACCAGTTATATGGTTCAATGTCCAAAGCTTTTCGCATCGGATAAAAACACGCATTATAAATGCTCTTGTACTCTTCAAAATATTCTTCTGCAAACGGCACACAGCTAATATCTGAGACAGGAATTTCTTGTTCATCCCAACACATCTCATATGCCCACACTTCCGGTACTGTATCGTCTTTCCTATCATACACAGGATATGATGTACTCATGTTGCAAACACCTCCTCAAACATAAACCTATATAAGCTCCTTATCCAACAGAAAATCAGTCAAATTGATATAAAATTAGTTGTTGCAAGTAATCGATCTATAGATAATTTGTGTTTTTCGTGAACTCATTCCACAATCGCTCATAGATACCATTTAATCTGGAAATCACCGTATCGTTTACCTCAATCATCTTATCCATAAACTGCATGCCGCGCTCTCCCATAAAGTCCACACAATACAGCAGCGAATAAAAAAGAAAGGCTTGCTTCTCCATTTCATTTACCTGCATTTCTTCCAGGATAAAGTCCACGTAATCTGTGTCGCACTCCATATTGAGCAGTGCAACATTTGTCATGGCAACGAAGGTAAGTCGGTCACCAATCCCCATCCAATTGATATCAATGATGCCGGATATTTGTCCATTCTGTATTAACAGATTCTTACTGCTGATATCATCCAAATATGCAATGGGCTGTACATCGGAAAAGTATCTTGTTAATTTCATCGCCTGCTCTTTCAGCTGCTCCACTTTTTCCGGATCAAAATATCCATTAGCAGTAATACGTTCTTTCGCCCGTTGTAGCATATACTGAATAAAAGAGCCCCAAGACCAGTCTGCATCCACATTCTCTAATTGCAGTGTTGCCACACGATTCTGAATCTCAACAATTTCCTTGGCAATTGTCCGCTTCTGCTCCTTTGTAAGCTGCGGATAGACAAGTCCGAGATCCTGCCCCTCCAAGTAAGATAAAATCAAATACGAATATCCCTGATATTCCCCGTGTGCAATCACGTCAGGCACAGGGACGTGAATATTACTTAATCTTTCCAACCAGTAAATTGTCTGATTGTAGGCGCCTTTCTTTGTACTACAACGAATTGTGAATCTTTGTTGCTTGCACTCTACGATGTAAACATAATTTGCCTGACCTACTGCGCACCGCTTTACATGCTCCGGCTCATCCCCAAAATGTTCTTTCCATAATTGAGCTACTATTTTATCATCCATTATAACCCCAATCATATCTGTCATTTTTACTTTGTCCATGATCGGTCCTCTCCACTCATCACAATTTAACTGCCTTGGTCGCCATGGAAGTATTTATGTATTGATCCAATGCTGTACCTCCAATATCTTCATAGAATCCTACGATGGCAAATCCCGCATCTGTCTGACCTTGGATCTGGTCTTCCAATGTGTGTCCCCATATATATCCATCCTCTTCTACAATAGCCATCAGTTCCGGATCATCCCTATGCTCGATATCCGCATAAGGTATCTTGTTTTCTACAACGAACTCCCCTTTTTCCAACTTTTTATAGTTAAACAGATACTCTATGGGATTTCCGAATCCGGCAAGAAGAATACCATTTTTCTTAAGAATACGACTGCATTCCATCCATACAGGTCTGACATTATCTATATAACCGTTCGACCAGGGATGCACGATCAAGTCAAAACTTTCGTCTTCAAAATCAGAAAGATCCTGCATATTACCTTGAACAGTCTTGATTTTAAGATTATCTCTCGCAGCTACAAATTCATCTTTTTCCAACTGCTTTCTACTGTTATCAAATACTGTTACGTCTGCCCCCAATGCCGCAAGTATAGGTCCCTGTTGTCCACCACCACTTGCAAGACATAAAATCTTTTTGGAACATAGATCATCAGGAAACCAATTCGCCGGTACCGGTTTTGTCGGAGTGAGCACAATCTGCCAATTCCCTTCTCTGGCTTCCTTTACCATATCACTTGTAACAGGCACAGACCATATATTATTATTTTCCGAACGTTGATCCCAAATTTTACTGTTTTCTTTTACATATTCCATTGCACTTTCCTATTACCTTAAACAATCCCTTAAATTTCAAGTCTGAATTTTTCTGATGTGTCTCTTCAAATAATTCTCTTATTGCTGCCTGCCTTGGCGTCTCGTTTTCTTCAATTCCGCCTGCAGGAAATTCCCACTGTTTTCGCCAATTATTGTATCCGACAAGCCACTTATCCCCTACCATTATTATCGCATATGCGCCTGTCACATTTTTATACAATGATACATCTTTTTCTATAAAATATCTCATTAGGTTCGATTGACATTAACTGAACAACTGATATTTCCTTATTTCGTAAAATGTCCTCTAAAGCTTTGATTAAGTTTTTTCCAATGCCTGTCTTTTTGCTCTTCGACGATTTCAAATGGTTCTCTTTTAAAAGAAAAACAATTAACCATATTAGTTCCTGTCAACATGCCATCAGAAAAATACATTATATTTATTATAAATAATTCAATATTTCTTCCAACCTATCAACGATAACTCCCGGCTTATATTTGATCAACTCCGGATTTCCATGCGAAAAGCTACCTTGTCTCACCCATATAGTGTTCATTCCAAGCATTGCCGCCGGTTCTATATCATTATCAAGTCTGTCCCCAATCATATAGGACTCTTCCGGCATACAACCTGTTTCAGCAAGCGCCAATTTAAAAATCTGTAAGTCCGGTTTACTAACGCCCGCTTCAGCCGAAGAAATAATTATGTCAAAGTAATCTCTTATTCCATATTCTGTTAATCTCTGTTCTGTTCCTAATTTCTGATTTGCAATAATCCCTAAATGGTATTTCTTTTTCAAGATTTCCAAAACCTTTGGAGTTTCGGCATACAATTTTTCTAAGTGACTCGGCCATTTCAGTGTCTCTAGCCCGAACTCCTTTGCTGCATCTTTATAAGGCAGACGATTCTCTTTTGAAAGTTCTATCATTCTCTTTTCCAAAACATCTCTTGCAGGAGCGTTTGGTTGTTTCAATAATTCCTGCGTTCTATATTCCGCACAATCACTTTCATCAATTAATGTGGAACCCAAGTCGAAAAATAGCCATTTAATTTCTTGATTCATTTGTTTCAATCTCCCAATCGTTAATCATTCCTTCGCCAGCCATCCAAAGAATCTTGCCTGCTTCGCTATAACACCTTTCCCTACCCTTATCATTTGTAGCCCAAGTGTTTCTATTGCTGGAATTATCATCACCCGGAAACATCACAAGCCTGACATTGTCGTTTTCAAATACTTTTTCAGCAATACAAAAACTTCTTCGCATATGATACGTTGTTGTAGCAATTCCTATTGTCTTGCCACTTTTTAACAAATCATGTTTTATTAACAATGCTCTTGAAAACCTAAAATTCTCATAAGTATTACTTGCGCTGTTTTCTACGATAATATCCTGTGGATTTACCCCCATCTGAATTGCTTTATCTTTGAGAGCTTCCCCTTCATTTATCATATTTCCATTAATATTTCTTGTATAGCCCGAAGTAATAATCTTTTTAACTTTTCCATTTTTATACGCTTCCACAACTGGTGGTAATCTATACAGATGCGCTTTAGAAGAACCTAAAACAATCGCCACATCTACTGTTTCTCTGTATTGTTCTACACCTTCAAATAGAATTGTATCTACTAACTTGTCTGTTAGTTCATCATTTTGTAATTCTGATATTTTCATATTCAATACTCCATACCTTAAACTCTCTCATCTGTCACAATATGTTCTATACCATTGTGTTCAGATTGCAAATAATCCTTCATAAACGTAGGAAATGCTTTATGTTTATCTAAATCTTCAATTGGAATCCAGTGCATAGTTTCTCTTACTCCCTGAGAGTAACTGTCACTATTAAGCTGTTTTGTTCCTCTTGGTTTCATAAAAAAATAGAATGACACTTCGTGACAATCCATGCCTTTCAATGTGCCCATATTTTCATTAAAGAAATTCTCATGTATTACTGCAAGACGTTCTACTTCATAGTGCACTCCCGTCTCCTCATAGACTTCTCTTTTCACTGCATCCTCAGCAGTCTCCCCCATATGAACTCCTCCTCCTATGGAATAGTAATAATCATCTATCTCATTTCCGGCAAAAAGCACACAACCTTCTTCAACAATTATCGCTGCCGCGCGGTATCTGAACCATTTATTCTCTTTTGTAATTCCACAATCGTATTTCATAATAGTCCTCTTTCTTTCCAAATATTCTCAATGATTATTCTGTCTCTCTCCCATAAGTCAACCGGCAATTCGCCCACGCTATAAAACTTCAGGCCATCAACTTCACCCTCTTGATTTTTCATAGTACCCTCGTACGAATCGCAAAAATAATTGATATCCACAGCATACACTTCATCACCATTTGGATATATAAAATGACATTGCTCTCCGGCTTCCACATTAATAAAGTGTAATTCTTTTGCAATTAATCCTGTTTCTTCAAATAATTCACGCTTAGCAGCCTCTTCCGGTGTTTCACCCAGTTCCATGCTTCCACCCGGTACACAATATGTGCCGTCATCCGTTCTTTTTTCAAGAAGAACTCTTCCTTGAGCATCAAAAAGAATCACATCCGCGGCAACCATCTGCAAAGGCCTGTGACCAACACCTTCTATTTTTCTTAAATCTAATATGTATCCCATTTTCTTACCTCAATCCATTTGCGAAAACCCATGAATAAAACATCTCTTTTGCCGGCTTCTCATATTCATAATCTAATTTAGCTTCTTTTGTTTCAATAATCTCAATTGCTAATTGCAACACCTCATCAATTGTTTTTCCTGCAACATCAATTTCATATTCATTTACCAACGCTTCTCGCTTCAAGTTTTTATCATTCATTTTTCCCTGAAGTTCATAGTCAATTAATCCATTATTAGGGCGATTTTTCATTTGCTCCCTGATTTGTTCTAAGTCACTGGAAACAAGCTTAATTGTTATATAATTTGTGCCTTTAAATACAATCGGAATATCTGCTGTTCGCAAATCATCGATATCTGAAGCGATAATGTTTTTATATCCCAGTTTGTGAAAACTTTTTAGCATCGCCACTTGAGTTTCCCAACAAGTCAACTCTTCCAGTTCCCCAGTCATTGGCTCTTTTCCATCTCTGGAAAAGAATTCCGGAACCATATATTGTTCAACACATGTTGTATTATAATGCTTCAAAAGACCATTACATAATGTTGATTTTCCAATTCCACTTGCTCCTGTTATGAAAATAAAGTCTTTCATGTTAATACCTCAATCCAATATTTTTTAACGCCGTATATTCCCTCAAATACATTCCTCTTCTCATTTCATCTGAATCTGCATACATCTGATGCTTTGAGAAAATAGATACGATTTCATCAGCGGGAATCCATCTTGGTTCCATACCAACTTCCTGTTCTCTGTCCGTCAATTGAACGTTCGTTTTACCAACCACTTCACCCAAAAAGTACCGATTCACCCATTTCCAATCTTCATAGTACTCGTCGATTTCCAGTACGCATTCAGAGGGCTTAATCACGATTCCTGTTTCCTCTGCCACCTCACGAATCACACAACCCGCTTCAGCTTCATTCACTTCCAAACCTCCGCCCGGTAACATCCACTAATCTGTCTTAGTTTCGTATGAAAGAAGCATTTTATTATCTTTGATTATAACAGCTCTACAAGCTGTTCTGGTTTTATCCCATTTTCCAAAATAATTTTCGCCAACAATATCTATAACTTTCATTTTTTACTTCCTACACCTTTTTATTTTTAAATGACATCTTCCCCTTTTTTTGTAAACTAACAAAAGTTCGCTCAATAGTACGCTTAGTAACTCCTATATGTTTCGTTAATCCCATGTTCAAGAATAATCTCATCAATGTATAACACTTCCTCCTCAAGAACTTTTTTATTTACAAATAAATCTCTTTCAATAATGATACTCCCATATCTCTATCAAAAGGCAGCCCCATCTGTCTGAGTCTTACTTCACTCTCATCGACGTCATTTATTTCTTCAATATATCTTCTTATACTCTCTGTTACGAGTCCTTCGGATTCAACTTTTGTTCCTGCTGTAACAATCTGCAACAGGCGGAAAACATCATATTTATGTTTCTTCAAATCCCTTTCGTTTACATGTTCTCCATTTTTCTTTCTATCTAGAAGATTAATCCACGCATACATTTTAAAAGGAATTAAGTATTCTGCTCCAAGAATACCAATACCATCTACCACTCTACGTCCAGACATCATAAACTTATAAAAATCATCATTTAATAAAATTGCCGACAAACTAGAAGTATCATCATCAATATGTACAGGGACTATTCCTTCTTCAATTTCAAGATGATATCCCGGCTTTCTTGAAAACAATTCTATCATTGTCGGATATCCAAACTTTCCTTCAGTAAATCTATAAAAGTGCATGTTTTCTTCATTTTTCCATCCACATTTATATTCGCCTTCCTTTATGTATTCCCAGAATATTTTTGCAAATTCCGGGAAATTATCTTCCATTATCAAAATCATATCTATATCTTTTGTCGCTCTAAATAGCAAATCTGCTTCCGACAATAAGATATCGCATGCAGTACCTCCAATAATAGTATAATAATCTGCATATTCTTTGAATTTTTCTCTAAAAGAATCAATTCCTAATACCATTTACAATTCCTCCAACATTTCTTCAATACTCATCTCAATTCTCTCGTCTTTGCTCTCTTTGAAAGTGCATGCAATCGAAACCGGATCGGCAATCCCATTTTTGGAAAAATACATGGGATTATACTTCCATAATTCCACCTTCAGAATGTTATCACCTTCTAGTAATCGTTCATCCACAATTTCAAACTGATCTACAATTTCCTCACCTTTGTAAACTGCATATTCCTCTATTCGTGGTAGGTTTAACTGAGACAATTTGCTAAGTGCTGTTTCTCCAGCTTTACACATCTCACTATTTAGTTCAACCCTCTTAATAGTAACCAATTTCTGTACCGGATTAATTAGATAATCTTTTGCTTTCTTATAATATTCTTTTCGTGAAAAATTTCTGCTAATAAAAATCTCTTTACCTGATTTAACTTGATTAATAAGCCCCATCTCTTTTAATTGTGCTGTTGCTCTTGTTATAGTAGTTTTTGTAAGATTTAGTTTATTTGCCACATCACTTTTTAATATAGCTTCATCATCATTCATATAGAGTAATTCCAGGAAAACCATCTGAGTTGTAGGCATCATTTTATCTACTTTCACAATTTGTTTTTTGTATGCATCAGATAATACAATTCCTATAAACGGCAAAAATATATTTCCATCTAAATCCACAAATGTGATTCCACTTTTTATCATAGCATTTCTTAAGGCCACACTATTTAGTTTAACTCCGTACGCCACAGGGCACTTTAAAGCTATCTCATATTTCGTCTTTTGTTTTTTCATTGTTGAAATAGTCATCTCAGTTTCCGTTGTTATATCAACAATTGCAAATCTGACGCCATATAATTCAACCAAAATTATATCACGCATAGTCATAAAAATAGGCAAAGACAATTTTTTATTACATTTTTTAGTTTTAACTTCGTTTCCAAAGTATTGCTCTAAAATTTTCTTCATATGGCGCCTCCTCATTATATAATAGTAACATTTTTTTATTATAATAACATTTTAGAAGTTATTATGCAAATTTTATGTTATTATTTTTCTTGTATTATTATTCTCATAATCGTCAGATTGTTTACTACTCTTTTTGCTACTTTAATTAATACTCACACATTACTAATTTGTCCATAATTTCAATTATCCATACAAAAGAAACAGGAGCAAGTCTCCCTGCTCCTAATCATATCTCAGTCTCTTGTATTTTTATTTGGTCTAAAAATGGTCTAAATCTTAGGTACATTGGTCAGCGAGCCGATTGAAGACGCCAAAATATTAACCAAATTTTCTTTGATCAAATTCAATAGAAACTATATGTTTTTCATCAATCCCATGCTCCAACAAATAGTTTTTGAAAATTGTAAAAATCAGATACGATTTTCCGCATCTTCTTATACCGGTCACAACCTTAATCATTCCATTATGCAATCTATTTATTAAGTCATTCAAATACTTATCTCTTTATATATCCATTTCCAAACTTCTTATCTGAATATTTTTGACATATTTGACATTTTTGTTCAAAATAATTATTCATCTTTATTTTTTATTCAGCAACAAATCCAACTTTTTCAAATACTCCTTTGCTTCTTCTCTGGAATGAAAAATAATGATTTCTTTCTCTACATTCTTCGCAAGTATTTCCAACACCTTTGGTCTGCTTTCGACATTATAGTTTTTCACCCAATTTAGAAACTCTTCATCCATCTCGTCTGATTTCTCAATCCAAGGCATATCACTTCGCTTTTTTCCTCGTCTGCTCATTATTCCTTCAATACAAACTTCCACCGGATAGTCTAGAAAGAAAATCGTATCACACTTTTCAATACGCATATCCATTGTGGATTCGTAGTTTCCATCAATAATCCAACAATCTTTATCCAACACTTCATTCAAGTTTCTTAAAAAAATCTCTTTTGGAACCTTTGTTTTATCTTCATTCCAATACATCATGTCCAGATGATATAACGGAATCCCTGTAGCACTATGTAAAGCCTTAGAGAACGTGCTTTTTCCACTACCAGGACATCCAATTACTATAATTCGATTCATATGGCACTCCACATTTTTTACTATAAAAGCTTTTCCAACTCAATTAACAATTTATTTTTCATTTGCTCTAATTCATCGCCTCCAACGCGGCACTCGTCGCTGTACATTTTTTCCATCGGGTACCACCAAACCGGTCCTTTACCATGATTTCCATAGTTTTCTATATCCCCTTCTACTCTTGGATATAAATGCCAATGAAGATGCGCATCTCCCATTCCAAGTAATTCATAATTCATTTTTTCCGGTTTAAAGGCATTATAAACCGCCTGCGCTACAATCGTCATTTCCTGCATAAACTTTGTTCTCTCATCCATGTCCATCTGAAATAACTCAGTATACTTATGGTTCTTATAAAGAAACAGGGCATATCCGTAAAAATGCTGATTGTCTCCTATTACAACATAGCCTGTTTCTAATTCTTTAACAAAATATGGATTTTCTCCATTCCTAATCATTTCAATTCTATCGCATATTAAACACATAATTCTTCCTCCTCATAAGCTATATATTCCTTTATTTTCTAGGCAATTCTCTGTCTGAATAAACTATTATAACACTATTTTTATCTAATTTCATTATTTCAAACAATCTGTCCTCATCACTAAACCACATATCAGTATCTATCCGGTCCCCGTTTTTTAGAATCAATACATATGAACCTCTATTTACATATTCTTCTAAGATATAAAAGGGAGCAAGTTTCCTTGCTCCTATTTATATCTAAATCTCTTTTCTTTGTCTTTTCTGTAAAGCCACACGTCGCATTGTAATGTATGAATACACCCAGCTTCATTTACTGAGTTTTCATCTATCGAAAATGATGTTGTGTTAGCTAGGTTCCAGCTCATTTCCTTATCGACTACAAAAATCTTTTATATCACTTTCAGTTGCACCATTTAATCTCTTTCCATCTATTATCTTTAATTTTGGATACCATCCCTTCAAATCAGAAAGACTCTTATCAATACTGCTTGATCCGGATGTACAGAAAGTATGAATTGTAGCATCACTCAAATCATATTTTTCCAGATATGTCTGTATAATACGCGGAACTGTTCCCCACCAAATAGGATGTCCCAAATATATAACATCATATTCAGTTGTTGCACTTAGATCGTTACTGATTTTTGGTCTTGAAGCATCATCGTTCTGTTCCTTATTAGCGCGACAATTATCATCGTTATAATTCAAATCAGCATCTGTATAAGACTGTTCCGGAACGATCTCAAATATATCAGCATTTGTTTCTTTCGCAATCATCTCGGCAATCACTTTTGTGTTTCCGGTTCCGGAAAAATATACAACTGCTATTTTACCGCTATCCGGCTTATCATTTTCTGCCTCAGCATCTTTTGATTCTTGTGTAGATTCTGATGTGTTTTCTTCAGATTCTACAATCACACTTTCAGTTTCAGACTGTTTTTCATTGCTCTTTTGCGTATCCAAATCTTTCGATGATGGACTACAAGCTGTTAACATAGCAATGATAAAAACAGCAATCGCAAAAATGATAATTTTTTAATATGTTCAAGATTACTAAACATTTCAATCCCTTCCTATTTTAATTTTCCATATTCTTCATCACTTACCGGCTCTAACCATTCATTAGAACCATTTTCTCCGGGAACCTCAATAGCAAGATGGCTAAACCATGAATCAGGCGCTGCTCCATGCCAGTGCTTGACACCTGTTGGAATATTAATACAATCCCCCGGCTTCATTTCTACTGCAACCTTGCCTTCCTCCTGATAATATCCTCGTCCGGCAACACATACTAATATTTGTCCTCCACCTTTATCTGCATTATGAATATGCCAATTATTACGACATCCCGGCTCAAAGGTTACGTTAAAAATGCCCACCTGATTTGTCGATACAGGTGCAAGGAAACTTTTCCCACTAAAGTACTGTGCAAAGCCATCATTTGGTGCACCAATCGGAAATACCATCTCTTTTGCATGGGCTCTCATAGCCTCGTCTTCATATGGCAAGTCACCTTCATTTAACTCCCATACTTCTTTTGCAAGATTAAAAACTCCCCATCCCTTAGGCCAGCCTGCATAAAATGCAACATGAGTTATAATTGCAGCAATCTCTTTTTGTGTTACACCATGATTCTTTGCATTCTGCAAATGATATTTAAGTGATGAATCAATAATGCCTGAAGACATCAATGCAACTACAGTAATAATACTTCTTGTCTTTACATCAATCTCCTGATTATTCCAATTCTCACCAAATAAAACATCATCATTAAAATGTGCGAACTCCGGTGCAAATTCACCCAACTGATTTCTTCCTGCTGTCTGTACGATTTTTTTCTCCATCTGTTTCCTCCTTTAAATTGAAAATGTGGCTCATAGAGTTCTTCTGACGCTGCTATTTCATCATCAGATAAATTTAAATTCACTGCCTTTACTCCCCTTTCAGCTTTCTTGCCAATTTTTCTAGTACAATGATTATTTCCCTTTCTTCCCGGTTTAATGATTTGTACACTTCACCTTCTTTTTTATAAAGTTCAGAAAGAACACTGTTTGCATACTTCTTTCCACTTTCTGTAAGAACAATAGACATCTCTCTTCTTTTTCCCTTAATTGGAACAAGTTCAACATATCCATTTTTCTGTATCTCTTTTATGACAGTATTTACTGTTGTTTTAGGCAACTCCCAGTCATTACTTATTTCAATCTGTGTATGAGGATTACCATCATTCAGTGCATACAGAACCCACAATAAAGCAGATGAAACATTACTCTTCTTTGCAAACTCACCATAAAATGAATCAACATGATAAAGTGCTCTTCCAAAATCATAGAAAAAACTTCTTGAATTCATACTACGCTCCTTTTATAATACGATGTCGTATTTTTATAATAGTACGAATTCGTATTTTTGTCAATAAAAAAAGCTACTGACTTTTTTCAAATCGTAATATTCTTCCATTGTACATCTTATTGAAAAAAAACCTGGGAGATTAATCCCAGAGTTTTTTCCTTCTTTTACGATATATAGATAACACAACAATAACAGTTGTTGTAATAGAAACTGCTAATGTCGCAATTACTTTATTAGTAATTCCGGTTGCGACAATTGCGTCAAGTGTATTTTTAACAAGTAGTTTTTTGCTTTCTGTCAATACAAAAGTCTTCGTATCTGTTTCTTCCTCCGGATCATCACCTAATTTGAAACTAGATGTATACTCTCCGCTATCCTCTGTAACAGTAACACTAACTCCCGGTGGCAGTGCAATATCTACTCTGTCTCTGTGTTTCAAAGTAAATACTCCGCCTGTACGTGACATAAGCGGTTGCTCCACTCCATTTTTGACCCACACAAAACCTGCACCATCGCCTGCGTCATCTATTGATATAGTGAATGTAAATTCAGTGTCTACATTTGCACCGGTACCGGCGACTTTCTTCTCAATTGTCAATGTCTCGACATTCGTTAATTCCTTTACATTTGGAACACTGAGTGTATAGATATAACTATCTTCAGTTTCAACCAGATTACCATTGTAAGAATCACTAATAAGTGATGGCACACCTATAGGTGACACTTTGAATATAATATCTTCATCAAGCTTTGCGTAATTAAACGGTGCCCTTGTCTCCGTAAGGAAATATACCGAACCTTTTTCACCCGGATTAATAACTCTGTTACTATTTCCACCACAGACATCTACAACACCATTTTCTGTCACCATATCCTCAAACCCTGTCATAGGATTTTTGTTCTTTACGTATCCACTAATGGAAGTGTTTGCCTGCTTATACAGAGCAAAATGTGCCTCTTCAAGCATAATACTATTGTCTTCGCCATCCATTTTTTCAATTTTGAAATTGAATGGCTTATTATATATATCAACAAAGGCAGTTATACCATTATTGCCACTCTTTGTGTTTGCCCATTTTCTATCTGCGGCATCATTATTGCCCCACGGTGCATGGCCATCCTCATAAAACAAAGATACTGATTCATTTTCATTAATAACAAACTTTACCTTTTTCTGTATACCAACAAATCCTTTAGCTGCTATAGTCTGTTGTAATGTGTACGGCTCATTATGTGAGAAATTATACATCATCGTTATTAATCCATCAGAACCCGATGTATATTCTCCTATAACCTTACCGGTACTATCTGTCAATTTGAACTTTCCTCCCTTTAGTTTAACATCAGAATCCCACTTAAACAGTCTGAGGGCAATACCTCCGTTTCTAACATTTGTAATTGTGTCAGTCCTGGTAGTTCCATCAACACTTCCCTGATTAGTTGACACAACATAATCATATGCTTTTTGTGGTGCTTCTCCTTCAGGGGTTGCAGCTGCTGTTCTAGTTGCTACAACATTTATACTTGATCCATCCTCTATCGGAGTAACAGTTCCATAATTTATTACTGTTCCATCTTCTAAAATCTCCGGTGATGTATTACTTATGGTAACCTCTTTAACAACATAATCATCAAGGTTTGTTCTCTCAGTTCCATCATCTTTAGTTTTTAGAGTTGTCCAAAAATAATATGCCGTTGTGGCCGGTGATTTGATTTGTTTTACGGAATCTGCAAGCAATTCTCCATCAACATAAACCGCAGTATAGATAGGTGCATGACCAACTGTAAGATCAATATCACTCCATTGCTTTTTAACATTCAGTCCATACCCCTTCTTGTTGTGAACTTCCAACTGTGGATTTTCTTCTGCTCTGACCTTTCCAACATTGATTGGATTTCCTTCATATTCCCAATATGAAGGGATGTCTTCAACGGTGTAATCATCATTAATCTTACTTCCCATTACTCGCTCAAATCCATCTAAACCATAACCTACTTTTGTATCCTCGGTAACTTTAAAAATAGTGCCTGCAGGCAATCCCGGAACACATATTGTGTACCCTGCAGGTATCCCCGATATTGCACCAAAACCTGAGGTAGTAAAAGTCAAATCATCTACTGCAAATCCCGGTAATGTACCTTCTTTTAATTTTTCAATATTTTCATGAGTATATGGCACATAAGTTTCAGCAAATTTACCACTTGCTGAATCGAAGCGACACATCTTCTTATTAGGAGACAATACATAGTAGCTATGCATATTGGCTAACTGCATATCATCTGCCCTCACATCAAAAGAAGAAAGATAAAGTCTGAAATTGAATGTTGCAGGATCATCCTTCACTTCGTTATTATTTTCATCTAATAATTTCTTTGTTATATATAAATCTTTGATGACATCTTTGTTTACATAGTTATCAAAAGAAATATTTGGTCTCTTTTCAGCAGAGCCAAGCTCAGATGAATAACTTCTCAAATCACCTTTTACTTCAATTCTATTTGCGGGTACATTTTCACCATTGATTGTGACATTTCCGTATACAGTACTGTCTACTGCACACTCCACAATCCTATATGTAATTGTATCGTCCGGGAATGCTATCTCTGCACTCTTTGACGGATTGATAAAATAAATATTATTGTACGCCTCTTCTTCTGTAAATCCGGGTGGCCTGTACTTTCTTACAAAATTAGCAGGCTGATTAGAATTCTGATAAGTGACCGCTATATAATCATCATCATTGCCAAGCAAATGTTCTTCTCCGGGTTCACCACCTTCACCTTCAGGTAAAGTATAGTAAATCTGGAATGGGTACTCAACAAAATCAGTATCAATCAACTCAGCACCATCACCACTAATTGACTTAGATACAACAACGTGGCCCGGTTTTACAGCTGCAATATTAAATCTCATATTCAGATTAGATGCATTACCTCCACGTTCCATATAAAATACTTTCATGGTATGTGTAGAATAGTCCTTAAAGATATTTTCTCCTTCGGCAAAATATTCAGACATATATTCATTTACCTCTTCATCTGTAGCCCCCGGATGAATGGTTCTGTAATTATCCTCAAAAACCTGTCGCAAAGTTGTATGCTCTAAAGTACCATGAACTTTTGCACCATTTTTATCACAGTAAATATCCCCTGTTCGGAAATTGATAGTTCCCATAACAGCTGAATGTGTACCACCTAAATCCAATACAAGATTATTATCTACGTAGAACCAAAAGTCATCATCTCCGGTAAACTCGAATACAATGTCATGTCCCCAGGCATCCAATCCTGATGGGGTCTGAACAAAGGACGTCTCCATTTCCATTCCAAAATAATAATTTGCTTCCTTTTGTGCTTCTGTCTGAATCAAATGAAGTTTTTCATATTTTCTTGGATCATCATCTGACAACACTCCCATGGTTCCATCAGAAGGCGATGTCAGTGATGAATATAGATTCTGTGGATTATTCTCTGAATAAACTCCCGGCAAAATAGTATCAAACGGGAAAAACTCTCCGTGTTTTAGGGAATATGAAGTTTTGCTTCTATCGTGAGTACCAAGTTCACGATATAAAATAAAATCAGTTTCCCCATTTTCCTTTGTATTAAAACTTAATGTACCATCTTCATTCGTCTTCTTTAGTGTGGCAAAATTCTGACAACTGTCAAACTCAAAATATCCACTGGACTCGTGTACTTTATCCAAAAAAAGATGATTAACAGGCATTGCATTTTCAAACGCCTTTGCAAAATCTTTGTGAGCAGCATCTGCACGGGTAGCATCCGGATAGCCGTTTTCTTTGAGGTATGGACTTAAAAGTCCTCTTGTCAGCTTATCAATTGATGCAGAACCTCCAAGATAATCCCATGTTACATCTGCTCCATCAGAACTACCATATGCCTTTCCTTCCCTTAAACCAAAATCAACAATCTTCATCTTGATTCCATGTTCGTTATTGTCAACTGTAGGTACCTGATGAAGTCTGTCACTTAAATTCAACTCTTCTCTCGTTGCAAAATAGAATGGTAGTGAAACAGACTCGGCACAAGGCTCAAGGGCTGTCTTATCAGCATTTGGTCTGAATCCTATATATGCGTATTTTGTATTATCCCATGCCATAATTTGGCTGTAGAACTCTCCATTTCGTCTTCCCGGCATATTGATTCCGATAGTATCGTCAGATAACACTTGGTTTCCGTTCAACTGCGGTGCAAGATATTTTTCAGAATATGGATTATACAACTCGTAATAATAGTTTGGCTCTTTTGTAACTTCATCAACGTACTCAATAAACTTCCATTCCATTGAATCGGTACCGTCACCAAGCCAAAGTATCTTACCTCCTGATGCATAACACGGATAGAGGGAACCATCATGATCAACTGCGTACATATCATATCTAAGTTCATTTTCATTCCAGATACGCATGTAAATTATTACTTCCTGACCGTTTTTAATGTCTGACACGCCCACGCGATCTGCCGAGAAAGTAATAAGGTCACTATCATCCAGTTCTGCTCTGTCAAGGCGGTAAAGCCATGTTGAAGGATTAGTTCCATCTTCTGTAACTTCAAATACTCCCCCACCATTCTCTTCAGTTTTTGGTTGAAACGCAATATAAACTCCGTTAGTTTTTAGTTGTATACAACTTTCGCCAATAATCTTAACATCAAATTTCGACGCATTTCCCCTGGATGTCACTGTAGATATTCCGGTACTGTCTGCATACAGATACTTTGTTTCTGACTCTGAAACACTTGATACAAAAAATCTTCCATCTTCCGGATCAAATGTAAAAGTCCATCTGTCAATTTCGTTGTTCTCGTCTACATACATCACTCTATTATTTCCCTGAGCCGTTATTATAAGCTTTATAAGAGAATGTGAATTTCCATCAGCCATCAAGGCATTACCCTTTGTAGTGCCTGTCGTGTAATGGAATAGTCCGTAGGTTTTTCCATCGAGTTGTTCCTCTGCGGTCGGTGTGGCAGTCGCATCGGCATACTGAATAAAAATACTTGAGTTCACTGTATTCTTATTATCCGTATAATAACGTATTCCTCCACCACTTCCTGAATGCTGTATCCACTTATTTGCATTATTTAGTTTAATAAAGAAAGATTGTGGATCAGCACCTTCTACTTCATAGATATCAAGTAAATCCGCACTGTCTGATAATTCAATATTATTTCCATTCTTTGTGTGTAAATACTTCTTTTGTCCATCAACATACGTATACATTTTCAAAGCAGAACCGGATTTTTCAAAATACCAGACAGCTGCTAATGCAAAAGTATCTACCTCTTCAAGCACACTATTGCTATTGTTAACAAGGACATTCGAAGAAATATATTTTTTTGAATTACCATAATATAATACAAACCCGGTATTAATTCCTTTTACAGAAGTAAGTTCATCATCTGAAGTTACAATATCATATGAGAATTCAACAGGAACCTCAACAATCTCATAAACACTAAAGCCTGTAGCGTAAAAACCTATTTTTCCATCCTCTGAAATAAAATCAGAAATCTTTTCTCTCTCCCCACTATCTCTGATGTGCCATAATTCAAGAGTATTCTTTTCTTTAATCTTTGGATTAGAAATCTCAACATATATCGGGTTTTGTGTTCCCGGCTGATACTCCTCTTCTCCATCTGTTATCGTAATATCATACGCTGCAAGAACATCAAGTTCTTTAGTCACGTCAACTGCTTCTGCACATGCGCCTTCCGGCATCATGCCATCTAATTTAATAAACTGTCCTGACTTTTTTCCATTTGGATATACTTTTAAACTCTGTTTATGCAGATAATTATTCTGTTCATACTCTAAAGGCATAGATGATGAATCATCTATGTTTTTCTTTTTGACTACGGCAAATACACCTAATCTGTTAGTGTCAAATCGGACTCTATCGCTCTCCAATGAAAAATCTGTTATCTGCCTTCTTTCCCCGTCATCAAAAATATTCCAAAGTTCTATCTCGTTACAATCTATAAAAAGCGGATTACTTATCTCAACAGAAATATAGCTCTCCTCATCAATTTTATATTCTTCTTCGTTTACTGAAACTGAAATATCATAGGCCGCTAATGCATCATAGTTCTTTGTAACGTCAACAGCTTCTGCAATTGCCGCCTGAGGAATCGAACCACGAAGTCTGATTTCCTGTGGATTATTTTCTCCACTTGGATACAAAGTAATTTGCTGCATCTCAATATCCTGACTTAATTCTGCCTCTGCTAACAGGGAAACGGGAATATTGATTCCCGCTATACAGATAATACACATGATACATATCGCTCTTTTAAACATTTCAGAACGATGCTTTTTATCAGGGAAATGCAAAAAGGAGAGTCGGCAATAATCTGCGACAACCCTTAGTATTTCGATACATCGCATAAACCAACCCCTCCTTTCATAGTCGTTTTTATTTACTGTTATTCATTAGTTTTATTTATATTATTTTTATAGTTTCCTTTATTTATTTTTCCTACATTTCTATAATATGCAACTGACAATGCAAACAAGCACGCCGAAGTAAACATGCACACAACCAGATAAATCTCTAACTGACTATTATCTCCTGTTTTTGGACTGGAATCTAACACTTCAGATTCATTATCATTTGAAATGTCAGTTGTATCCACATCATCATTAGGTGGCGATAAAATGTTATTGAAGGATATTGAAACTTTATGTTTAGAATCATTAGATTCATATTTTTTACCGCTATCAGCATTGTATATTATAGTTGTTACAACGAGCTTTCCGTTATCATCTCTAACATAACACTTGACACTGTAAACTTTAGAATCATATATAATGTTACGTTTATCAGGAATCGTCTTAATAGTATAAGTGTAATCACCGATTGTATCGAACACTATATGAAACGCCCCACTCTCTCCATCTTTTAGCGTAATATTTGATTTTTCAGGGAGTGGGCAATTCACTTCAGGTGTAATTCCTACTGTACCATCACCTACGACGTCCACCCAAATATCAACATTTACCGGTTCATATGAAGCAGCAACCGGAAATGCGTATGCCACTATATTAATGACCAGTAAAAAGTAAAATATAAGTATCTTCTTCATCGTTATCCCTTTATGTTTTCTACTCACTCAAAACGCCTACTACGACCATGCGCTCATTATTTTCAGCCGACTGGCATGTTGAAAGAGCTATCAAATGTGCAACATCACCTTCCGGCTGTTGAAATATCACTGCATTCTTTTTCAAATATATTAAAAGCTTTTTATTGCTTGAATTTGCTAAATCAAAAAACACTTTTTCTGTCGCCTGCACTTTTATGCCGGCAAAAAAAGTTATGTTATATTTTTTGCCCTCCATTGTAATAAGAGAGCCAAACTTATGCGAAGCAAAATAATCCGGCTTGATATATTCATCAAGCGCACCAAACATAGAACCATAATCCATATGGTGACCATATAATAGCGAATAATTATCTTTAAATTTGCAATCACAACGGCTATCCAAAAAAATACTTCCTGAAAGAGAATATTTACCATATGGGTCTTTGTTAAGATACTCCGAGTTATCCTTTCCCTGCATAACAGGGTAGTCAATTGTTGTATCATCTACAGAAATCCAAGCCACAGCATCTTTTGAGAGTTCCCGGAGTTTTTCTGCATCCTCTACTCCATGTGGCTTGTACTTAAGAACACTGTTATCATTTGCGTTATAATACACCATAACAGCATCATACATCGCATATAAACATATAAAAAAGAAAAGAAGAGATACTATAATTACAATTCGATCAATGCTGTTATCAATGAATCTTATTGTCTTGCGAAGCATTGTATCTCCCCTTTCTTTTTTATGATTTATAATTAATAAACTTCTCTTCTACGCATAGCCATCACAAATACAATGATCGCTCCAAAAAGGAAAATACCTACTGTAAATGGTGCAATTGTCAATAACACACCTGTTGGAATAATACCCTCACGAGTATTAGTAAATGCAACTGAATGGTCGGAATTTGCCAATGTTATAGCACCTGAATTGTTAGTGCCTACTACTGCACCTCCGTCAATTTTATGTGAAGGTGTGTAATCCTGAGCATCTTCAGATACAGTACATACAGCATCTTTGTTAAGATTCAAAATCTTGAATGAACTCTGATTTGTAAGATCGTATGTAGCAGAAAATGTTCCGTCTGTTCCGATTGTTATTGTTGTAGGATTACCTGTTACATCAGTTGCCTCGATTGGGTAAGTACCCGGAATTGCATTGGTAATGCTGAGTGTGAATGTAAATCGTTTATTCTTATCACCCTGATTACCTGCTATTGTTTTGCTGAAATCAAAATCATACTGAGTTACTGTATTTGTATAACCGCCACTTTTTACTCCCGGTTCAGATGTGTACTGTCCATCAGTTCCGATTGTAGTTGCTGAATTTCTAAGAACATAACTCTGAACAGCAAGGGCATTTGTACTAGGATCAGCCACAACAAATACATCTAAATAACGTGCTGTTGCATCATATGTAATACCCGGTTTTGCACCGTCCGCCTCATTGATTACATATCTGTAAACACCAGGCTTTGTAAAAGAATCATTAGGGAATGTAACCTGTACACTCTTTTGAGCGTATTTCTTTCCTGCTGTTGGTGTTGTTGGATCTGCATCAGATGGTAAACCTGCAATCGCACTGGCAGTATCTGCATTTGAAAAAACTGCATCACCGATAGAACCACCTTTTTCACTGGCGAGGATTTCGATTGTTGAAGCAGTTGCAGCAACCGGTGTACCTCTTGTAATTGTGTAGTTAAAAGTTACATCCGGAATGTTTGCATCATCTTCTACAACCAAATTCTTGGTGATTGTTGTAGTTCCACCAATAGGTGTGTACGTTGTTGCTGCAAATGTTGTGATTGTGCCTAAGCCCATAAACATTGCACTCATCATAAAAAATGCCATAATTTTTGAAAATCTCTTCATACCTATTTCCTCCTTTTTTTGAGAAGATTATTTTATGCAAAATTATTGCAAACAAAATTAATTAAAACCCTCTTCGCCTGATGGCGAAGAGCAGCGGACCTTCAAGGTCCTCAATATTAACCGCTCCAAAGTTGCGGCTGTCCTCTTTATCCTCACGGAAATCATTGAGAATAAAAACTTTTCCTGAAGGCACTGTATAAGGATATTCAACAAAAGTCTCCTCTGCCTTGTAAGTAGGATAGAAAACTTCCTCTGCCGGTGATACTCCATTTACTGTCAATTCTCCCTTTTCTGAAATATCAACTACACTGCCCTCCATAGCAATAACCCTTCCTACATTGACCTTACCTTTATGTCTGTAAAGAACGGCTGAATTAATATAAGGATGTTGCAGTCGATAGCTAAATATCAAATCTCCATCTCTAACTGCCGGATACATGTTGTTGCCATAATGAATATGAACTCCAAGAATAAACGCAAACAACCCCCAAACAACTGACACTATTACAACAATTTTGATAATTAATCGTATCAAAAGCTGCTTCGTTGTCTTTGTGGGGGGACGCTTTGTATTATTAATTTGCATTGTATTATTCTCGAGCACTTGACATTCAGTATCTTTCTTGATGCTTTCATTACCTTTTTCATCAAGTATTTCTTTTTTCAATTTATGTACATCCTTTAATAATTTGTCGCTTTAACTATTTTTATTTTACCACTATATTTTTATTAATCAACTTTTTTATCATCCATATTCACGCAATACGGTATGCCGCAACTACGAACCTTCCCTCTTCTGTGTGATATGCACAAGTAGATAACAACATAATCTGCTGTGGATATTGTGGAGAATCATTTAAAGAAATAAGGGACATGTTACGGTATTTTTCAAGTGCCTCATCATATTTTTCTCTCCCTAACTGTCCTACAGAACGATAATATTCAAATTCATCACCTTTTTCTTTGCCTATCTTCGTTTTGAAAGCAGCAAATACACGATATACTCTTTTTCCGGCCGATGTCTGAAAAACAATATCTCTATGCTTATCCGCAAAAATAGAATCGCGATAGTTATCCAAAGTTCCAAACATTGTATCCGCACTCATATTATGTCCATATACAATAAACACTTCTGAATTTTCATCACACTTTGCCCCTATAAATAGCGAACCCGAATATGAATAATTTTTATTAAAATCACGGTGCAGATAATATTCCGGATCCTCCTCTTTTGATTTCATAACCGGATAATCGATTACTGTATCCTCAATAGTCATCCATCCAACAAAATCACTATTTTTTTTTGACAACTTGGTTATGCCACCCTCTGCTATATTCTCATTACCTTCTTCATATTTTTTTATTATATCACTAGCCTTTTCATCTTTAATTCCATATTCTTTTTTCAAATTTTCAAAATTGCGTGACGCAAAATGTTGTGGAATATATATTTCCAGCGCCTTATATCCTGAATACAACAAGACCCCGATTAATGCAATAGCTAAGATGCTGAATATAATATTTTTACTTTTCATGTTATTTTCCTCGCCACATCCATATGTTATTTAATATAATTCTGTGCATAGCTATTTCCACGCTGTCCAGATTTCACCTTATTTAACCTTTACTTTTACAGTTTTGTAAATACCGTTCCGGGTATCTTACCTCCATTTAATATTCAATTTTTAAACCCGACCTTAATTTTGCCCAAAAGCAAAATCTAATATGTTTTTATTATACAATATTTGCAATGATATATTCAACATTTTAACTTTTTAATTGGGTGTCTGATGACTGTTTTCCATTTTTCAGGATCGACTTTTCTAGCATCTGACAAATATATTTCATGGTGCAGTCTTTCATCTGTAAAATCATTAACGTATCCATTTTCTACCAGATACTCGTCCATCAAAGCTACTGTGGCTGGCTCGTCATCAAATGGTCCAATATGCATTATCTGTACGCATAATCCCTCATCAATAGTTATAAACTCCGCCCCTGAGCAATCGATTTTCTTCTTTTTCGTTGCCATCTCAACTGCCCACTCAAAATCTTTTTTAGTGACAAAATCCGGCAGGCGAATAAGCGAAATCCAATTAAAGGAAGCTTTGTCAGTATAATCCACACCTTTTATATTTTCTTGCCACCAAAAGCCTTCTAGTGGAGGGACAACATATTCAAAAAAACCTTCTATTTTATAATCCGTTTTGTAGCTCATCCTTAGAGTGTAAGCCACTGCATACAACACACTGATTGCCTGCTTATATGCACCACCTTTTTCATTTGGGTCGCCTTTTCCTCTCACCGCTATATAATTTGCCTTAGGTACATTTACAATCTCTGGCTTGTTCTTTGGCAAATAAAATTCTTTATATTCTTTCTTAAAGTCAAATGCCATGGTTACCTCCAACAACTATTTTCCCAACCTCATTTATTCTTTCTACCATCTATAATGATTCTATCAATATCAGATAAATAATCTTTCTTGTTCTTTTTATATATTTTATTTTTGATATATGCATTTTTCAGATTATATTCTTTTCCATCAATTACTAAGATGTAATACTCTTCCCCATCTTCATACCTTCCCTCTTTTATTTCTTTAATCTCTGTAAATCTGTACTCTTTACCTAATGGATGAAATGTGGTATGAACCATAATGCGGTCCTCTGAAATCACAATTTTATTTGTTGTTATCCAATAGAGTATCAACACCGCTATAATTCCCCAAAAGATTAAAGTTGATTTCTTGGCTTTCTTTGAAAAACTAAATCCTGTAACTGTAGTAATTCTTTTTGAGATTGTATTTGCAATAAAATATGAAACTACAAAAAAATAGACAGGAACAAAAGATTCAAACGACCTAATACTGTGAGTTATTATCAAGAATCCCCCGCCTTTAATTGAGTACATACTACTGAGAATCACCTTAAATATAGAACTTAGAATAAGCATTATCACCAAAGCTGCAAGTGCTGTTATTATCACGTCTTCTCCTTTTTCTTCATCTTCTTGAGATACTTTTTGTTGTACATTTCTAAACCAGACATGTTTATTTGAAACATAATGTCCATCAGATTCTATTATTACCTTTTCGCCTTCATTAATTATCATTAGATTATCTCCTACACAAGAATTTTATATTTATCTCTTTTCCAGTTCATTTATACGTTGCAAAGCCGAGTCAAAACATTTATTAATAACGTCATTTATACCGCCATTTCGAATCACTTCAATGCCTGCTTCGGTAGTTCCACCTTTTGTGCTTATTTTTTCAATAAGTCCCTCCAATGATTGGTTTTCTTCTTTTGTAATAGTAATAACATTTTCAAATATGCGTTTAGTTATTTCCTCACTTACCATTTTGTCATTAAAAAGTCGATTGCAAGCATCTACGTATTCCTTCATCATAAAAGCTGCAAAAGCAAGTCCGCTTGCCGCACATACAGTAATATCATCAAGTTTATCCTCTGATAGATAAATCAAATATCCCAGCTTTTCAAACAAGTCATTTACTTCCTTGATTTCTGAAGAATCCCCCTCATAACAGATGCCTATTACTCCATTACACTGGGATATACTGATAGTAGGCATTATTCTTACAATGCACTTCTCTGCATTATGATCATGAATCATTTTCCTCATATCACTTATCGTTATTCCAGCCATCAAACTTACGATTACCTTGTTTGATAAATTTGTCTCCTGCAGCTCATCAAAAACCTCTTTTGCATTCTGAGGTTTTACAACGATATTCACAACATCCACTTTAGCTACTAATTCTTTCTTGTCTGAAATAACATTAATATCCGGATATTTTTTCTTGATCGATTCTTTTGTTTTTTCAGTTCTGGCATTAACAAACAATTGCTTTGAATCTACGCCACTTTTTATTAATCCCAAAATCAAAGCCTCTCCTAAATGTCCCAATCCAATTATTCCAATATTCATATCACACCTCACCAGATAATTTTCTTCATCAATTCAACTCCACTGACTAGGGAATTTTTGTTTTTCCGGAGTGTCAAACAATTTGGTGTATTCTTCATTTTCTTCTTCTGTTAATTCTTCGAATACCCCTGCCTCAATAAATTTTCCTCCAAATTCAGAAAGTGCGCCTTCAACTAATTCTATTCCCATAAAAGCGTCAAAATTATTTCCATCTATCGTTGTAATGCCAAACTGATCGCAAGTCTTAAATCCATGCAAAGGATAATAATCAGGTTCGCCCATAATAACTACGCCCTCAAATCCCTTTTTTCTTGCAAGTTCCAGAGTTTTTTCTAACAATACTCCTCCAACTCCACATCCCTGCCACTTTGTATCAACACAAAGTGGTCCAAAAGTCAGAATCTCTTTTTTCTCATCAGAATTAGCTTTTTGCAAGTATGCCTTTGCATAATATATTGAACCTACAATTTCACCATCCACTTCTGCAATTCTTGAAATCTGTGGAATATAATCTTTGCTTTCTCTCATTTTATGAACAAGCAAATGCTCATCACAACCAAGCTGATGCTTATTCCAAAATGCATTCAGAGCCATCTCCTCAACTTTTCTGTAATCTGATCCCTGTTCTTTTCTGATTATAATTTTGTCTTTATCTATTTTATTTTTTCTTGTAAAAAATCCCAAATCAACTCTGACTTCTTTTCGTTTTATGTCATTATTCGAATAACAACAACTATCAAAGCCAATCAATTCAAAACCTTCCTTAAGGTAGAAACTAATTGCGGGAACATTGCATGACTGCGACTCCAAAATAATTGCACGTCTGTGTTCAAGATTAGCTTGCTGTTTTGCAATAGCCATCAATCTATGACCTATTCCCTGCCTTCTATAATTCTCGTGAACCCACAACTCTGTAACAATTAATCTGTTAGACCATTCTTCGGGACATGTTTCAATACATGCAAGAAGTTTCTTCTCTCCATTTTTCTCTTCTACAATACCCCATGCATAAGCTCTCTCCCAATGATCCTGATATAGTTTATCCGGGAAATCATATTCTTCAGGATAATGAGTAATTGGCTCATCCAACTTAGTTTTTACAAACTCAATTCCGATACCATTTTCTTCTTTACTTATTTTCAAATCATAATAATCTTCTGTTGTATATCTCATTGGAATTATTGTATGTTTCCACTCATCTTTCGGAAGATGAATTATTTCATAAGTTTTCATATTTTTATTTACTCCAATTCACATTATTTTTCTACTCCAAATAGTTTAGCCACTAGCATAACTGTTTTTATCTGACATCCGAGTAAAACAAAAAAGACCTCTTTAGAAGCCTTTTTTGTCTTTTCTGTAAAGCCACACGTCATATTCCTTTTCACCGGCAGTATAAATTCATCTTATGACTTGCAACCATACCCATACCATCATGGGCATCCATCACTACTGTTGTAGGTGTTTCTTTGATTATCTCAATATCTGTTACAGGAAGTCTTTTATCTGTACATTGCTATTTCCGCACTGTCAAGATACTGACACATTGAATGATTGAATTTCTCATAATCAGTATTCTCAAATTCTTCATTTGCCTGTGCAACCACAACATCAACTGCCTGAAGCTGATTATAAAAAGTGATCATAACCGGAACCTTAACTATACTTGACATTCCTCGAATTACCAGCTTCCCGTGTTCTTCAAGATTTGAAATATCCTCTGAACCGGAGATTTCAATTTTCTCTCCATCCACGAAAACTTCTGTCTGATCAAAAAATACGTATAAAGCAGCTGCGCCTTTTTGAATATTCTCCCAACTTGCAGGATATGTAAGCTCCCATCTCGATGTAAGCCAACCACTCTCTTCTCTAAATCCTATTAAATGCATAATTATATCCCCTTCCTATCGAATTCAATAACGCTCTCGGCGTTCTTTGCCACAAAAAGAACCGAAAGCTTTATCTCATTTTACTCGAAGCCGATAAAAGAATTATAATATAAAAAAAGCTATAAGAAAACATAAATATGTAAACTTAAAGCTTTTTATAACAACTAATCTCTACAGTTTATATAATCTTTCCCCCGAATATTTTTCGGTATTGGACTTCTCATAATCTCACTTTCTCGCTTACCCTTTCTCCACAACCACTATACAATTTGAATTAGGAAATGACGGTGGCTCTAACTTTACCAATTCACTGAGGTGTTCTTCATATCCGGGCTCCAAAAATTCTTTTGCAACAATTATATTTGCTCCCATCTTTTCAAAAAACGAGCAAAACTCCTCCAAGGTAAAATATCCGAATTGTTCCTGCACTTCATGGGCATAGGATTCCTGCCCCCATGTGTATGTATATAGAAATTCTCTGATATAATTTGAACAGCCACATACCACAAGCTTTTCTTTGTCTACATGAATTCTCTTATCCTCAATATCCTTTAAACCTTTGAAATCTCTGACATAGTTTTCAAAGAAATCAAGCCCTGATTCATTTACAAAAGTTACCTTAATATCCTCTGCTTCATTCGTTGTTTTTATTCCGTCTCGAATTACAATTCTGCCGCCTGGTCTCAATGAATCATATGCATTCTGCAACGCCTTCTCAACAGAACTGATATTGAATCTTCCATCTTCAGTTTCTGTATACGAGAATATCTCATGAAGGATTGATGAAAAAATTATAGTATCCACATTGTCTGTTCCGTTTTTAAAAACACCATCAACGAAATTATGCTTTTGAACAAACCAATGGTGCCCCTCTGACTCTTTCTTTTTCTGTAAAACTTCAATAACATTTTCCGATATATCTGTTCCTATAATTTTCTTATGTGGGTATGTTTCCTCCAGCAAATCAAGTAAAACGCCTCCGCCGGAACCCACATCAACAATACAATCTCCCACGGCATAATTTACAATGGTATTTTTAGTATCATTCATTGTTTGCAAATATTTATCTTCATTGTTCATACGATCGAATTCATCTCTTCTAAAACCGAACATATCGTAGAGAACGGTAATACTCTTTTCGAACGTAAGGAGACCACTTCTCTCTGCCTCAACACAAAAATCTATTAGTTTTTCACAAACTTTTGAAAAACTTATATCAACATAGGCAGCCTTACCCACAAATGAAACAATAAGTTCAACATTTTCCGTCGAAGCATCTCTCAAGTATTTTTCAATTATTCTTTTTTTATAGACATTTATATGTTTTTTGTTCTCATAATCATAGTACAAACTATCTGCTAAAGGCTTAAAAGTAATATATGACACTTCTCTTTTTTCGCATTTTTTTGTAATTGTTTTCATCATTGTCAGAATCTGTTCCCCTGTGAAATCAGAAAGTGCAGCCTCAAAATACCACAATTCATATTTAGGAAACAATTCCTTCTCAAAAAATGAAACCAACTCATCATCCACTGTTCGTAAATTAGGAAGCAGTGCCGTAACCCTCTCGTTAGCCTCAAGCTCAGAGAAATCTCCCTTCAGTATTTGATCTATTCTCTCAATTATTCTCTCTCCGATTCTCTCCCATAACTTTGTATCTACTGCAGCTACTATACAGTAATTAAGAGTATTCAAAATACTTCGCAATTTTTCTATTCCAAGCACTGGAACTAACTGTAGGATTTCTCTATTATCGCAAACTGGCACCTCACCACGCAGACATTGTCCAATCATCCCGTGAGTTCTAATTAATGTTCTGATAATATTTATTTCTTCCTGCTCTACCAAATCTTTATTGTCATTTGCGTAAATATCAGCAGACGCAATGTTATGAATATCAAGCAAATATCCTTTTTTAATCCATTCTTCCCTGTCCTTAACAGTTCCGCCTTTTGAAACCTCTGACCACTTAAGTGTTTCCTCTACATAATGATACTCACTCTTATTGTCAGGCAAAGAGTTCTTTAAAAGATCCAATGTCCGAAGTGTATATGCTAATGCCTCCCGACCTGTTATATTACTCACACTCTCAACCCGTTCAATATTTACAGAAACATTATCTGTATAATAAAGGTAATTGTACCACTTTTCTTTTGTGTAATTTGTTTCTTTTGTATCTTTTATGCCTTCCATACCATCACCAATTTCTCACTTAATTCGTATAATTTTTTAGCAAGCTCCATATCTTTTGATTTTTTTGAAGACTTTGCAATTTTACATTTATAAAAATATTCACCAGTAATATCTTTTACACTTTCATCTGTTGCAAGAAAAACTGCTGTCCTTGCCCCTTCCTCTGGGGTCAGGAAAAATGGTTTGAGTAATCCGGTTATTGTCTTTCCAAAACCTGTATTCCTATCAATTCCAATATTAGTTGCAACAGCTCCTGGATGACAACAATTCACAGTTATTCCTCTGTCCGATAAGCGTCTTGCCAGTTCTCTCGTAAACAACACATTTGCAAGTTTACTCTGAGAATACGCCTTGATAACATTGAAGTTCTTTTTTAAATTAATGTCCTCAAAATGGATGTTACCTGTCTTATGTGCTCCTGAAGCCACATTAACTATACGAGAGCCCTCCCTCATCAAATCAATCAATTCAGTTGTCAAAAGGAAATGGCCAATATGATTTATGCCAAATTGTCTCTCAAGTCCTTCTTTGGTTTCTTGCCTGTCAAGGGAAATAAAACCTGCATTATTCACAAGCACATCAATTCTGTCGTAATTATCTTTAACCTGTTTCACAAAAGATCTTATAGATGAATAATCACCCAAATCACAGAGTATAAGTTTTATCTTTTCTTCCCGATATCCTTCTTTTAGTAATTTCTCATACGCTTCTCCACCACGTTTTTCACTTCGACAAAGCATAATAACCGTGGCTCCTTTACTAAGCATAGCTTTTGTAGTTGCCATACCCATTCCCGAATTTGCTCCCGTTACAATTACCACCTTATTCAGAAAGTTTTCCCTCATACATCATCTCCTACTTCTAGGCCATTAATAATTGGCCTAATATTCTTCTAGAAAGTTATGCTTAACACCGTCTTTTTTATAAGCAATAACTGTGCTGAGGTTAACATTTTCAACGCTCTTAAAAATATTACCCTCAATATATGGATTATTTTCCTTCAACTTTGCAATTAATTTTTTAGTTTCAAGTCTCTTTGAAGAAGTTGTTCCATCTTCGTGACATGTGCTGCATGTCTCAGTAAAATGGCATGCACACTGAAGAAAATGCAAATTATTATAATCTCTCCATTTGCATATATTTTCTTCTCTAACCAGATATAGCGGTCTTATCAATTCCATTCCCTCAAAGTTTGTGCTGTGAAGTTTAGGCATCATCGTTTGTATCTGTCCGCCGTGTAACATAGCCATTAAAATAGTCTCAATCACATCATCATAATGATGTCCTAATGCTATTTTATTACAACCAAGTTCTTTAGCTTTACTATATAAATATCCTCTTCTCATCCTTGCACATAAGTAGCAAGGACTTTTTTCCACTGTGTCTACCGCATCAAAAATATCACTTTCAAATATAGTAATAGGTATTCCAAGTTTTTTTGCATTACTTTCGATAAGTGCTCTGTTTTGTTCATTATAACCGGGATCCATAACTAAGAAAGTTAAATCAAAAGACACTTTTTTGTGTTTCTGAATTTCCTGAAATAGTTTTGCCATAAGCATTGAATCTTTCCCACCTGAAATACATACAGCAATATGGTCTCCCTCCTGGATTAATTCGTAGTTTTTGCACCCTTTTGCAAATGGCGAAAAAATGCTTTTATGGAATTTTTTTCGAATACTTTCTTCTACACTTTTTTTGTACTCTTCGCTCTCTTCCTCCTTCGATAAACTCTCCAGCAGAAAAGAATTAAAACCTCCTTTAAGGTTGTATGTGTCAAATCCAAAATCATTGAGTCTTTCGGCAATTTTGATAGAATTTTCTCCTCGTTGACAATAAACAATTATTTTTTTATCTTTTGACAACTTAAGACTTACTTCTTCCATATTATTTTCGAACTGTTCAGTCGGAATACTTATCGCATTTGGCATCATTCCGTACAAAACACTTCCTTCATCTCTAATATCAACTAGAATATATGAATCTTTATCTTCTCTTTCTAATTCTTTAACACTTATTTCTTTCATTTAAAATCAATCTCTTTCACTTATTTTTATTGTATATAAGACATTCCCAATTTACATCTTACAATAGTTTACCATATATAATTCTTTATTCAAGAACACTTAGGCGTTATTGCTGCGGAATGCGCGTCAGCAATGGGAGAAGTTACATTTTATTTGTCTCATCGTGGATAGCAAAAAAGTGTTGCGCTTGTAATTATAATCCACTAACGCAACACTTCTTTTCACCTTTATTATAAATTCAAACTAAATGTAATAGTTTTATATTATTTGTATCTTCTGGCAAAATCTACTGCATCTTTTAAATCATCAGCATTTGGTCTGCCTTTGTGGAGTCCTTTAAATTCACCTTTACAGTGGAATTCATTTTCGTCCATTGCGATACCTTTTTTATTTGCTTCAGCTTTTACTTTCTTATATGTAGAATTCAACATAGCCGCTGAACCAAAATTAACTATTTTTCCTACTAAGTCTTTATCAAGAGTTGCAATAAATGCTTTTACCTCAGGATCAATATTAAAAGCATAATATGAATTACCTAAGAACAAATAATCTACCTGTTCACTCAATCCCTCACTTATTGGCAAGGCTTCTACACCAAGCTCTTTTGCTATAGCTTCCGCAAGCCTCTTAGTATTTCCTGTTTTTGTATAATATCTTACTGCATATTTCATTATTATTCTCCTTTTCTTTTTAAATAATTATCTCTCATCCTATTGGAAATTGTCACATAACAAAAACCAACAATTAACAAAAATATAAGTAATATCATAATCCACCATACGCAACCCACAAAAGGCAATTCTTTTGAAAATCCAAAAGCCCCTGCTTTACTTCCCCAATTTAGGAAGAAGTATGGATAATTGTTGCCATATCCGAAGTTCCATCCGCGAACATATCCTACACCTGCATATATAGCGTATAATAACGGTGGAATTATTACATAGATTACATTCGCTTTTTTCATTTTTGTAGTAGGTGCAACAATAAAAAAGTCCACAACAGACGCAATCGGTACAACAACATGAGTAAGTACATTTTGCAGGTTCCATGCATTTTCCCCAAGAGTTGGTGCTAGCACTACAACAAAGACAACTCCAGTAAGAGTAATAGAAACAGTCCCAACTAGTTTTATGACATACCATATAGAATTAATATCTATGTCACATAGAAGAAAAAGAAACCCTATCAAACTGATTAGTGCAATTACAATATTTGACTGTATTGTAAAATACATAAATACTGTTTTACCGCCCATAAATTCACTTCCTGCACGTGCACTAATATAAACTCCTGCAATAGAAGCAATTATGACAAGAAACTTAATTGTGTAACTAATTATTTTTCTTGTGTTGTTTACACTAATAATAATTACACCTCCTTTGACAATAATTTGTGAAAATACAAATTAAAATCCACTTCATATTTTACTCAATTATATTGCGCTCAATTCATTCTGTCAATCCCTATTCAATCCTTACTCAATCATTATTCCATCTCAATTCATCGAAATATCATACCTATAGTAATAGGAAGATTCAAGAATGCTTAAACAATGGAGTTACTATTTTCAAAAAAAAATTTGACATTTAAAATTCAATTTGATACAATTTAATTGTACGAAATAGTTATCGCACAGAATTTTTGAAATTTAGGAGGAAAAGAAATGAATATTTATGATTTAACAGTTAAAACTAGAAATGGAGAGGATTTTGATTTAAGCTCATTAAAAGGAAAAGTTTCATTAGTAGTTAATACAGCAACAGGTTGCGGATTTACTCCACAGTATGAAGCTATCGAAAAACTTTATGAGAAATATCATGATCAGGGATTTGAAGTGTTAGATTTCCCATGTAACCAGTTTGGACATCAGGCACCTGGCAGCGATGATGAGATTCATTCATTCTGTACAGCTAAATACAACACACAGTTTGATCAGTTTGCAAAAATTGATGTTAACGGAGATACAGAAAGCCAGGTATTCACTATCTTAAAGGAACAGCAGCCTAAAGAAGAAATCAAAGGCTTAAAGAACAAAGCCGCTATGAAGGCTATTTCTAAAATTAGTTCTACTTGCAAAAAGCCTGGTGACATTGCTTGGAATTTCACAAAATTCCTCGTAGACAAAGACGGAAATGCAGTTAAGAGATATGACCCAACTTTTGATCCAAGTGAAATCGAGAATGATTTAAAAGCTCTTTTATAAGAAACACTGCCACTTTATCACTTGTATTATCGGCAGTAAATGATATTAAATTAATAGTACACAGGAGGAAAAACTATGGCAATTTTAGAAGGAAATAAAAATAATTTTGAAGAACTTGTATTAAACAATAATGGTAAAGTACTTGTAGATTTCAACGCAGAATGGTGTGGTCCATGTAAAATGTTAAAGCCTATGCTTGATGAAGTTGCAGCTGCTCGCGATGATGTGAGCATCGTATCTGTCAATATTGATGACGAGGATGAACTAAGCGCAAAGTACGGTATATCTTCTATCCCATGCCTTGTATTATTCGAAAATGGTTCTGAGTCAAAAAGAAGCGTTGGTTTAATTCCTAGAGATGAAATTGAGAATTTGATTGGAGGAAAATGATGTACGACATTATTATCGTTGGGGCAGGTCCTGCCGGATTAACAGCTGCTATCTATGCAAGACGCGCCTCAAAAAAAGTCTTAGTTTTAGAAGCTAAAAATTATGGTGGCCAAATTATCAATACTTTAGATATTGAAAACTATCCGGTTGAAGCACATATTTCAGGTTTTGAGTTTGCTACCAAACTTTATGAGCAGGCAAAAGATTTAGGTGCGGAAATTGTCTTTGAAAAAGTTACAGACATCCGTGACAATGCCGATGAAAAAGAGGTTGTTACACCTAAAAACACTTACAAAGCGAAAGCTGTAATTCTTGCTACAGGATCTGAAAACAGAAAGCTTGGTCTTCCTAAGGAAGATGAATTGATTGGAAAAGGCATTTCTTATTGTGCTACTTGTGATGGAGCCTTTTTCAGAAAGAGAAATGTTGCCGTTGTAGGTGGCGGTAATACAGCGTTAGAGGATGCACTCTATCTCTCAGATATTGCCGAGAAAGTATACTTGATTCACAGAAGAGATGAATTTAGAGGTGAGGACTCTACCGTTAACCAGTTGAAGTCTAGAGAAAACATAGAATTTGTTTACAACAGTACTGTATCTGACTTGATTTCTGAAGACAGACTTAACAGTATTGAAGTCACAAACACTTCAGGAGAAAAAAGAATTATTGAAATTGATGGATTGTTCGTTGCAATCGGAAGAATTCCTGAAAACCAAAACTTTGCGAAATTCATTAATCTTGACCAGGCAGGATATGTTATTTCCGGCGAAAATTGTATAACTAATGTCGAAGGCATATTTGTTGCCGGTGACAACCGCACAAAAGAAGTTCGCCAATTAGTTACTGCTACTGCTGACGGAGCAGTTGCTGCTACAGCCGCTGTGAAATACATTAATAGCCTACAGTAATATAACTTTTCCCCTCATTATATAATACCAGAGGCAATTTGCTATAAATGCAAATTGCCTCTTTCTCTTTCTGTTATACATTTTTCGCGGAACGTATATCTAATTCAAATTACTGTATATCCATTCCGCATGGATATTCTTTTTCTGCCATTTTACTTTCTTTTGTTACCATTGAATAGAATCTGTATCCACCGGCAAAATTATAACTGTCAAAACCTTCCTGTGATAATATCCTGCTTGCAATATAACTTCTAAGTCCACTCTGACACATCAGATAAACCGGTTTTGATTTATCAATTTCCGACAATCTGTCTCTTAGATCATCTACAGGAATATGTGAAAATCCTTCTATGTGTCCTTTATTGTACTCTCCCAATGTTCTCACATCGAGAAGTGTTATACTGTCGTCATCCTTAAGACTATCCAAATCTTCCAAATAGAATTGCTTAACTATTCCTTTGCTTATATTTTCAATCATAAATCCAGCCATATTTACCGGATCCTTTGCTGAAGAATAAGGTGGGGCATAAGCTAAATCCAAGTCCTTTAGTTCATTTGCCTTAATGCCTGCACTGATAGCTGTGGCAATAACATCAATGCGCTTGTCCACTCCTCCGTGACCCACAATTTGTGCACCAAGTATTTTAAGCGTATCTACCTCAAATACAACTTTCATTGTCATTATCTGTCCTCCCGGATAATATCCGGCATGGGACATTGGAGATAATATAACTTTGTCGTATTTAATGCCTTCCTTCTTTGCTATTTTTTCTGTAATTCCTGTACTTGTCGCTGTCATATCAAAGACTTTGATTACAGACGAACCTAGAGACCCTTTATAATGGCTTTCAATTCCGCATATGTTGTCAGCTGCTATTCTTCCCTGTTTATTTGCAGGTCCTGCAAGAGATATAAGTGAATCACTGTTTGTAACCACATGCTTTACCTGAACTGCATCACCCACTGCATAGATATCAGGTACTGATGTCTCCATCTTGTCATTTACCTCAATGGAATTCTTAATTCCAAGCTTAATTCCTGCCTCTTTTGCAAGGGTAGATTCAGGTGCCACACCGACTGCCATGAGAACTATATCAGCCTTTACTTTAATATCGTCTTTTAATAACACATTTACTGTGTCCCCATCTTCTTCAAATCCTAACACTGTATTCTCAAGTTTTAAATCTATGCCTTTTGATCTGATTTTTGCATGGACTAATGTCGCCATATCGTAGTCAAGTGTATTCATGAGCTGATTTGTACCTTCAACAAGCGTTACCTTAACTCCTAACTCGCAAAGGTTTTCTGCCATCTCGACTCCTATAAAACCACCTCCAACCACAACTGCAGTCTTTGGCTGTTTTTCAACTACATAATCTCTTATTCTGAAAGTATCCTCAACTGTTCTCAGTGTGAATATCTTATCGCTATCAATACCTGAAATGTTAGGTCTTATAGGTCTTGCACCCGGGGCAAGAATCAATTTATCATAAGATTCTTCAAACACCTTTCCACTATCAAGTCCACGAATAGTTACTGTCTTTTTATCAATATCAATTTTAGTCACTTCATGTTTTGTTCTGACATCTATTCTGAATCTGTCCCAAAAGCTTTCCGGTGTCTGAAGTGTAAGTTCCTCAGGATCTTCTATTACACCTCCCACATAATATGGCAAACCACAATTGGCATATGAGATATAGCCTGAGCGTTCGAACACCGTAATCTGAGCATTTTCATTTAATCTTCTAAGTCTTGTGGCTGCTGATGCTCCACCTGCAACTCCACCTACGATAACAATCTTCATATTACCCCCTACAAATCTTTCCGCGGTATCCGGCAATACCACCAATATTAGTTACATTAGTATATCCAATCATTCCAAGGCCCTTTGCAGCACTTGCACTTCTAGAGCCGCTTAAGCAGTGAACAAAAATAGGTGTACTTTTATCCGTAATTACATTTTCAATTGATCTAAGATTATCAAGCGGAATGTTTATACTTCCTTCAATGTATCCGTCTGCGTATTCCCCTGCTGTACGCACATCCAATAGAATAGCGTTTGGTGTATTTTTATACTGCTCTACGCCTTCATTGATATCCGGCATTTTAAAAAAATCAAAGAAACTCATTTAATCATATCCTCCAATTCTGATTTTGGTCTCGCGCCTACTACTGAATTGACCACCTTGCCATCTTTGATAAGTGCAATCATAGGAATGCTCATAACATTAAATGCTCTTGCAAGTTCTAACTCCTCATCTACGTTTACCTTTCCCACTTTAACCTTACCTTCATATTCATTCGCCAACTGCTCAATAATCGGTGACATCATTCTGCAAGGCATGCACCATGGTGCCCAAAAATCTATCAAAACCGGCTGTTCTGATTCCATAACTAATTCTTTAAAATTACTGTTTGTTATTTTTAATTCTGACATAAAATCAACCTCCTAAATGTATTTTTTCTTGATTCATCTTGAAGTATACATTTTAGGAAATAATAATTCTGTGACTAGGTCACATTATAAAAGAAAAATTTATTTTACAAGATTTTCCAATGCCTCAATATCTTTTAATGTGATAGCCCCTCTGTTAATTTCAATCCATCCGTCACTTGCAAACTGCTTCAGCATTCTCGCCACAACTTCTCTTGCCGAATTAACTTCCTGTGCCATATATTCCTGAGTCATCTTAATCTTTTTTTCTCCCGTCTTTTCATATACGCTCAATAAAAATCTAGCAAGCCTCTCATCAAAATGGTCAAATAATATTTGTTGCATTACCCACACTACAGATGTCATTCTTGTTGTAGAAAGTTCAAATGCAAATGCTTTGACGTAAATATTATTATCCATAACCTGCGCAAATGTTCCGGAATGAATCGCCAACAATTCAGTTTCCTCATCTGCTAGGAGTTGAACGTCAATCATCATCTGACCAATAACGCAGGATGCAGATAATATACAAAAATCTCCCTCTTCTATGTGAAAAAAAGTAACTTCCCTTCCATCCTCTGAAGTTGTGTATACTCTAATTCCACCCTTTTTCACATATATTATTCCAAGACATGCATCAGAATAGCCATAAACCATTTGATTCTTGTCATACTTTCTATAAGTTGCTCCATTGATCATCATTCTTTTTTCTGTTTCATTTAGTTTATCCCAAAATGGAAAATTTTGAATTTCTAAATTAATATCCATAATCCATCCTTCTCTCACTCCTAAAGACGCTGTTGAGTCAGTGTGTCAAACACCAAAACAACAGCGTCTCCCATCCCGAGTAACTAGCAAATACTATTTTTCAGTTATATTATTTTTTCTTTTTTCCTTTTACAGTGACAGCACATTTAACTTTCTTTCCGCCTTTTACCCATGCTGAAATGGTACATTTTCCTGCTTTTACAGCTTTTACTTTACCATTCTTGTCTACCTTTGCAATTTTCTTGTTTGAAGACTTCCATGTAACTTTCTTAATAAATTTACCTCTTTGTTTAGGAGAAGCTTTCAACTGATAAGACTTATGAACCTTTAGAGATATCTTAGACTTATTCAGTTTAATTTTTGTAGTATATTGGCTGACATCACTCACTGCAACTGTATAATTAATTTCGCATTTGTCACTAAGAATGACTAATACATATTTGCCTTTATCAAGTTCTACTGTCTCTGAATAATCCTCACCTATATCCGCAAAATCTCTGATTATGAAGTCAAATTCATCTTCGTCATCTTCGTCGTCATCGTCATCGCCAAACAGATCGTAGAAAGTATCATCGTCATCCTCTTCATCCTCTTCATCTTCTTCATCTGCCTGACTATCGAGATAATCATCGTATTCTTCATAGTCAAGCATAAAAACTTCAAAGTCTCTGTCATCCTCTTCAACAGTACTGTTAACTGCTGAATTCGTAAGTTCAGATGTAATAGTGACCTTAACTTTCATCTTTCTTTCAACGTTGATTACATAATCTGCACTGCTGTTCACCGTTAACTTGCCTTTCGCTTTATCCCCTAATTTGAGATTCTTTGTTCCGGCTCCCACTACGCTACAATTACAAATAATCAACGTAACAACCAACAAATAAGATACAACTTTAGTTCTCTTACTCATAATGTACCTCCTTTCACAAAAGTAGGTGCATATTTACACCGTTTTTCACTCATTTTTTCCGCTCAAGTTTCCATATTTATATTATATACTTTTTGGAAGTTTACATCAAATTTATTGTATGAACAAATTATTAATAACAGGCACATTATGTACATATTTAAAACTTTTTAATTTTGTATTTTACATCTAATTATTTGTTTGAATTTCAGGTTTTGTATCCGGAAGTTTTTTATACAAAGTTAACCACATTGTCACAAAACTTGCAGTACTTCCGATTGCATTGGAAATCGGCTCCGCGAGAAAAATACCATCAACACCAAAGCCTATCGTCGGAAGCCAAAGTGTAAGCGGAACTACAATAATAACTTTTCTGAAAATCGAAAAGAATACTGCCCTTTTTGCACATCCCAGCGCCGTAAATGTCGACTGTGCAGAAAACTGTAGCGCCATAAAGAAAAATCCGAAGAAGTATATTCTTAATGCTTTTGTTCCCATATTTATCATCTGGGCATCCTTTGTAAAGACTGACATAAACGCGTGTGGAATGATAATCACTATAATCCATGCAACAATCATATAAGATGTGGCAAGAAATGTAGTGAACTTGATACCACTCTTAACCCTGTCATATCTTGCTGCGCCGTAATTGAAGGACAAAATCGGCTGTGAGCCACCCCCTACACAACTTGCAGGAAGAGATAATATTTCTCTCACAGAATTGATAACTGTCATAATTCCCACATACAAGTCACCGCCGTATATTTTAAGTGTTTTGTTACAAACAATCTGAACTGCACAGTTTGTTGCCTGCATAATGCATCCGGCAAGTCCCAATGTGCAGATTTTCCCTATAAGTTTAAAATCAGGAAGCATATATTTCCATTTGAATCTGTACATGCTTTTTCCGATACAGAAGAAATGCAAAACCCACAGAAAAGAAATAAACTGACTAATAACAGTGGCTATTGCTGCACCTTCTACTTTCATATCAAGGACATAGATAAAAATCGGATCAAGAATAATATTAAAAACTGCACCGATAATAATCGTTCCCATTCCAATCTTTGGAAATCCCTGTGCATTTATAAAAGAATTAAGTCCGGTGGACAGCATAGAGAATGCAGTTCCAAACAGATATATTTTCAGATAACTGTCTGCATAGCCAATTGACTCCTCTCCTGCTCCAAACAGATAGAGAATATCAATTCTGAAAATATATAACAATATGAATAAAATTACAGAGGACACAATCAAAAGCATAAATACCTGACTAAGTATTTTCTCCGCTTTCTTCTCTTCCTTTGCTCCTCTTGCCATTGAAAACAAAGGCGCCCCTCCGGTTCCAAATAAATATGTAAATGCGGCGATAAGTGTTGTAATCGGGAATGCCAATCCAACACCTGTAAGAGCCATGCTTCCTTCCCCCTGTAAATGCCCTATGTACACCCTGTCCACGATGTTGTACATCATAAGCACTAGCTGTGCAAAAATGAGAGGTACAGACTGTGAAATTATATTTTGCCAGACTTTTCCTTTTGAAAAATCCGAACGTGTATTTTCAGATTTCAAAATTATCAACTCCTATCAATTCTCACAAGAAAAGAGAACACTCATCAAAATGTTCTCTTTTCCTGATTTTCTATTCTATTTTACTTAGTAATTTTAATTTTTACAACCTTTGACCATTTTCCTTTATCTACTTGTATCTATTCAATTCTCTATCCACAGCCTCAACTCCAAAGTTGTTTACCAATTTGTACACAACTCTTTCCAGTACGCTTTCTCTGGGTTCAACTGTAGGTTTTCCGTTATATGTTGAGTTTATTTTAAATGTCTTACATATTTCGTAGAGTTTTCCTGCAGAAAGGTATTTACTGTTTGACTCTTCAAAAAAGTCATTAATATCTATACCTTTTAACATCTCTAAATTAGATATACCCATCTTTAAAAGACTGTTACTCGTCTTTTTGTCAATCTTACGAACAGCCTTCAAATATCGAACCGACATCTTATTTTTCTTGTGAGAATTATATTCCTTGCATCTGATGTATGCAGAAAAATATGCTTTTTTAATTTTTTCCTCACTAATGCCCAATTCTTTCTTTAATTCACCGATAGAACCACCGGTATTTATTCTTTCCAATACATATCTTCTTGTAGACTTTGTACCAAAAATGGTATCTAGATCTTTGTAGGTAACCGTCATTCCGTCATCAATATTTTTCCCTGGTATTTTCATGGAGACCCCTCCCCGCTAGTAAATATCAATGCAGCCGTTTATATACCATTAAGAAATTCAAACCCTCTTCTATTATACCAAATTCTGACAATAAATACTACAATTCTATCATATATTATTACAAACCTATCTTATCTTGCATCTGAAATTTTGTCATATAATTCTGCCGGCACATATGCCTCCACATATATACCGTCATCCTTATATTCTTCCTGCAAGAGCTGTCCGTATTTTCTGATAAGCCCAATTTTTCCGGCTTCAGCGTAATCAAATACTTTTTCTATATGAACTCGCATAGATTTCAATGCTTCAGATATCTTATCATTCAAATCATCAAGTCCCGCCCCTGTTTTAACAGATGCATAAACAGTGTAATCTGCCTTGAAATCTCTTAACACTTCGCCTTTCTCAACTTTATCCTGCTTATTAAATACAGTGATAATAATCTTATCTTCGATTCCAAGCATTGACAATGTCTCGTATACCGTGTGTATATGGCTGTCTAATGCCGGATTTGACGAATCTACCATATGAATAATGATATCCGCAAACTTAGCTTCTTCAAGAGTACTTCTGAAAGCATCTATCAAATGATGAGGAAGCTTTCTGATAAATCCAACAGTATCAGTCAATAGCACTTCCTGACCATCCTTCAATTTATAGTTTCTCGTGGTAGGATCAAGTGTTGCAAAAAGCTTGTCCTCCTCGAGAACAGATGCATTAGTAAGTTTGTTAAGAAGTGTTGACTTTCCTGCATTTGTGTATCCTACAATTGAAACCACCGGTACAGGATTATTACTTCTCTTTGCTCTCACTACCTCTCTGTGGGCCTCAAGTTCTTTTACCTCCGCTTTGAGATTAGATATTCTGTCTCTGATAAGACGTCTGTCTACCTCAAGTTTCTTTTCTCCGGGACCTCTGGTACCAATACCACCTCCCTGACGTGAGAGATTCCTCATTCCAATAAGTCTGGATGAGCGATATCTAAGCTGTGCAAGTTCTACCTGAATCTTACCTTCTGATGTCTTTGCTCTTCCTGCAAATATATCAAGAATAATAAGAGTTCTGTCCATTATTTTCACATTCAGTTCTTCTTCCAGATTCTTATATTGTGCAGGAGACAATTCATCATCACATACAATACCTGTAGCATCAGTCTCAAAAATCAAATCCTTTAATTCATCTACTTTTCCCTTACCTACATAAGTGCCGGGATGAACAGAATCTCTTGGCTGAATTGCGCGCCCAACCACCCGGGCTCCCGCAGTGTTAACCAGTTCCTCCAACTCATCCAATGACGACTCAACATTCTCTGCATCATTAAGTTTGACTGCCACAAGAATTACTTTATCTATATTTTCTTTATTTTCATATAATCTTCCCATATAATCTCCCTGCGTCTTTCAGACTATAACTTCACTTTTACGTCAGAATTATTTTCCTTTGCCCTGACAATAGCTGTGGTCTTCCATTTGCCTCTCTTATATCTGATTGTACTGAACACTCCGTTGAGAAGCCATGTAATACCCGTAGTAAGCCATACACCGTTCAATCCAATTGCCTGAACCATAGTAAGAGGTCTGGCAAATCCAACTCTTCCTATACACTCCACAATACCTGTAAACAGCGAGAAGTTTGCATCTCCCGCTCCGTTCAATACATTTCTTGTGGTATAAATCAGCCCCAGAAAAACATAGAATGAACATGTTATCCTCAAACCTGTTACCGCATAATTTTCAACAATAGGATCATCTCCGAATATCCTTACAATCTGCGGAGCAAATGTCTGGAATATTATAAAAATAAATCCTGCAAATATAGTACTGCAAAGAGTCGCCTTAATAAATCCCTGTTTTACTCTGTCAATACGTCCTGCGCCAATATTCTGTCCCGTGTATGTAGCAAGAGCTGCGCCAAGAGACATAAACGGCTGCTGAACCAACTGTTCTATTCTTGAAACTACAGTAAATGATGTTACGAAATCATCTCCAAATCCATTTACTACCTTTTGCAATGCAATAAGTGAAAATGCAATAAGCGAGCTCTGACCTGATACAGGTATTCCTACCTTTAATACTTTCACAAAAATCGAAAAATTAAACTTAAAATCAGAAATCTTTAATCTGAAATAAGTATTGCTCCTGATTGCATAAATCAAGCACAATACAGCTGCTATAAACTGCGCTGTTGCTGTCGCAATTCCAACCCCCATAACTCCAAGATTAAACTTTATAACAAACAAAAGATCAAGACAAATATTGATAATACATGCCACAATCAAAAATCTCAGTGGAGTTTTTGAATCTCCGAGTGCTCTTAAAATTGATGACAAAAGATTAAAGGATGCCATTGCTATAAATCCCACAGACGTAGTCCTAAGATAAACAACCGCATACACAAATGTAGTATCCGGCGTATCAAGAAGTTTAAGAATTGTTCCTGCAAATGTAAATCCAATTATCGCCATTATCATGGCTGTGACAATTACTATATAGAACGCATTTCCTATTGTATTCTTAACCTTTTTATCTTCCTTAGCACCAAAGAACTGTGCCACAACAATACCGATACCTACTGACATACCGATTGTCATTGAATTAATAAAAAACATAATAGAACCTGTGGAACCTACTGCCCCAAGAGCAACCTTTCCAACATAACGTCCCACTATAATTGAATCAGCCAGATTATATGCCTGCTGAAACAAATTACCAATAAGAAGAGGTACTGCAAATGCAAGTAACAATCTTAAAGGTTCTCCTGTTGTCATATCTTTAACGTATTTATTTTCATTTTTCTTATCCATAATACTTCTCCCAAGTATTCTATTTATTGTTTACAATCGCGAAAGCCATGAGATAACTTACATTATATATAATCCAATAATCCCACTTACAATACCAACCAATGCTCCCACAACCACATCACTTATAAAATGCACTCCACCCACAACTCTTAGAATTGCAATACATGTAGATATTAATATCATGATTACACCTAGTGGAATATTGATGTACAAACATGCCATCGCAATAACAGATGCCGAAAACACATGTCTGCTTGGAAATGAATTTCCTTCTTTATCTTTTTTTATAACTGATTCTGCATCGAATATTTCATATGGTCTTTTTCTGTTATATATTTTTCTAAACACAGAAACAATAACAAAGGATATTGCTGTGGTAAGCAATATCCTTGTAAATGCGGCATTTTTAGTGATAAATAGAAAAGCCATAAATACAATGAATATCACATACACAACATATGTAGTAAGTCTGTTCGACCAAATAATAAAGTCTGTCAATTTTTGATTAGACCTTATCCTGCTCATCAAATCAATGTAAGCTTCTCTCTTCATCAATAATCTCCTTATTGTTTTCTGGCAATTCTGTACTCATCACCATATGAAAAATACGGACAACTTGATTTTGGGTACTGCATCAACATGGCGTAATCATCCTCATCCATGTTAACTACGCATGCGTACTCTTCGTACTCCTCGTCATACACATAGTTACTGCAAAACTCGCAGCTATACTGACCACTCATCTCATCGCCCCTTACTTATAACTTTCTGCAAGTTTTTTAAATGCAGGTAATGATTTCTTGATAGTCTCTGTCTGAACACAATAAGAAACTCTTACATATCCAGGTGTTCCAAAACTGTCAGCAGGCACTAAAAGAAGTTCCTGCTCTTTTGCTCTCTCACAGAATGCGTGAGCGTCTTCCTCCAAAGCTTTTACGAATAAGTAAAATGCTCCATCCGGATAAACACACTCATAACCAAGTTCAGTAAGACCGTTGAACAATACATCTCTGTTTTCTTTATAAATAGAGATATCTGCAGTCTGATCAATACATTTTGCGACAACTCTCTGGAACAGACTTGGAGCACAAACATAACCAAGTACTCTTCCCGCACCACAAACTGCAGCGTAGGCATCTCTCTCATTCTTCATCTTATTTGATACAACAATATATCCTATTCTCTCACCCGGAAGTGACAAAGCCTTGCTGTATGAATAGCATACAAATGTATTGTCATAGTAATTGATGAGATAAGGAACAAAAGTATCATCATAAACAAGCTCTCTGTATGGTTCATCTGAAATAAGATAAATTTCGTGACCATACTCTTTTTCCTTTGCTCTCAAAATATCACAAAGCTTGATAATTGTTTCTTCAGTATAAACAACACCTGAAGGGTTGTTAGGCGAATTGATAATAACTGCCTTTGTCTTTTCACTGATAGCAGCCTCAAATGCATCTATATCAATCTGGAATGTCTTGTCCATTCCCTTTACAATCTTAAGGTTTGCTCCTGTACTCTTAATGAAAACACCATACTCTGGGAAGAATGGTGTAAACACAATACATTCCTCTCCCGGATTCATAATAGCCTTAAGTGTAATAGTAAGAGATGCAGCTGCTCCAACAGTCATATAAATGCTGTCAGCATTTACAGAAGTATTAAATCTACCATTAATATAATCTGCAACAGTTTTTCTCACATTGAAATCACCCTGTGCAGATGTATATCCGTGAAGCATAACCGAATCTGTATTTTCCACAATATCCTTAATAGCTTCATTCACAGAAGCAGGTGCCGGAACACTTGGATTTCCAATACTGAAATCAAACACATTTTCAGCGCCGATTTCCTGCTTACGCTTATTGCCATATTCAAATATTTCTCTGATTTCTGAGCGAACCTTTCCAAGTCCTACCATTTCTTCATTTAACATTCTAATATCCTCCGCCAGTGTATAATTTATTTATTATATTTGTGCATTTTACTGTGATAGCATTATCCAATAATACTATCCAATTTATGGATAAAAATACCAATCAACTAGCATTATCCAAGATTTCTGATTTTGAAATCTTTTGCAGCCTCTCTCTGCTGATCCTTCTTTGCAATATCAGCTCTCTTATCATAAAGTTTCTTACCTTTTGCAAGACCAATCTCCACTTTCACGAGACTTCCCTTAAAATAAACCTGAAGTGGTACCAGAGTCATACCCTGCTCGCCGATTCTCCCCTCTATTTTATTGATCTCATGTCGGTGAAGCATAAGCTTCTTTGGTCTCATAGGATCCTTATTAAAAATATTTCCTTTTTCGTAAGGGCTAATATGCATACCATATATAATGACTTCGCCCTTTTCAATTCTGATAAACGACTCTTTAATACTGCACTTTCCCATTCTGAGAGATTTAACCTCAGTTCCATGAAGCACAACCCCTGCCTCAAAAGTATCTTCTATAAAGTAGTCGTGTCTCGCTTTTTTATTATTTGCTATAAGTTTAATTGGAGTCTGACTCATATTCTCCTCCTCAATAATAGTTCAAGAAATAGTTTACACCATTTTCCAAATCATTTCACTACCAAAATTCAAATTTTTCCAAACGTATACTTTTTGAAACGGACGTACGTTACTTCATGAATACTCCATCACAATTATATAAATGTTTACTCAAACTATACATTTTGATACACAATTACGTATGTTTATATAGTTTCTTAATTTTAGTACGTATTTCCCTGAACAATTTTACGTACCTTTTTGTAGTTTCTTGATTTTTGTACGTAATCCTCAGAAAACATTACGTACCTTTTGTTAAATTCTTGATTTTTGTACGTAATCCCAAGAACAATTTTACGTACCTTTTGTTAAATTCTTGATTTTAGTACGTAATCCTCAGAACAACATTACGTACTTTTTGCTAAATTCTTGATTTTAGTACGTAATTCCCAGAACAATTTTACGTACCTTTTGTTAAATTCTTGATTTTTGTACGTAATCCCAAGAACAATTTTACGTACTTTTTGCTAAATTCTTGATTTTAGTACGTAATCCCAAGAACAATTTTACGTACCTTTTGTTAAATTCTTGATTTTTGTACGTAATCCCAAGAACAATTTTACGTACCTTTTGTTAAATTCTTGATTTTTGTACGTAATCCTCAGAACAACATTACGTACTTTTTGCTAAATTCTTGATTTTTGTACGTAATCCTCAGAACAACATTACGTACTTTTTGCTAAATTCTTGATTTTTGTACGTAATCCCAAGAACAATTTTACGTACTTTTTGTTAAATTCTTGATTTTTGTACGTAATCCTTAGAACAACATTACGTACTTTTTGTTAAATTCTTGATTTTAGTACGTAATCCTTAGATTTCTTCTGAATTTTTTGAAGTATCTAGGCAAATAAGAAGTCGATTGTCTTTGTCACTTTGTCGCATCGGTCCACTACTATTCGCACGCTCTCTCCAAGTTTGTAGGTTCTTCCGGTTCTCTCGCCCACCATTGAGTATGTGTCTTCCACGAAATTGTAGTGATCGTCTCGCATATTATTTACGTGTATCATTCCCTCCACTGTGTTTGGAAGTTCAACATATATTCCGTAGTTGGTTATTCCGGATATAACCCCTTCGAATTCTTCTCCGATATAATTCTTCATATACTCGACTTTCTTGAGTTTGTCTACATCGCGCTCTGCATCATCTGCTCTTCTCTCGTAAGTACTGCAAACTTTTGTGACATCTCCAAGTATATTTTTGTAATGGTCTATTCTTTTACTATTCAGCTTTCCATTCAACTGTTCCTTGATTATTCTGTGTATCTGCAAATCAGGATATCTTCTGATTGGAGATGTAAAATGTGAATAGTATTTTGCAGACAATCCAAAATGTCCCAGGCACTCCGGTGTGTAAGATGCTCTCTGCATTGATCTCAATGTAATTCTTGCAATCAGATCTTCCTCCGGCTTTCCTTCAATGCTGCTGAGCAGTTTTTGAACTTCCTTTGGATGAACCTCTCCGTTTGAGTTTCTCATTGTATAACCAAATGTGCTCACAAATGCTGCCAACTTATTCATTTTATCCTTCTCAGGCTTCTCGTGATTTCTGTACACAAATGGCAATTCCTGCCAGAAGAAATCTTCTGCCACAGTCTCATTTGCAGCAAGCATAAAATCCTCTATAATTCTTGTTGCTACATTTCTGTCGTAAGGCTTGATTTCCACAGGTTTGCCCTTTTCATCCAGTTTAATCTTACACTCAGGAAAATCAAAATCAATTGCCCCTCTGTTTTCTCTCTTATTTCTTAGTATCTCGGACAACTCTTTCATAAGTTCAAACATAGGAACCAGTTCCTTATATTCAGCGACAGCGCTTTCATCATGGTCCACCAATATATCTCTTACCTTTGAATAAGTCATTCTTCTGTTTGAGCGAATAACAGTCTCTGCAATCTGGTGACCAATGATATTCCCTTTTGGATCAACATCCATAATACAACTAAGCGCAAGTCTGTCCACTCCCTCATTTAACGAGCAGAGCCCGTTGGACAATTTATGCGGAAGCATAGGAATAACTCGGTCAACCAAGTAAACACTAGTTCCTCGCTTAAGTGCCTCCTTGTCCAAAGGCGAACCTTCCTTAACATAGTTGCTTACATCTGCAATATGGACACCGAGTTTGTAATTATTCCCTTCTTTAAAAAGAGTTATTGCATCATCCAAGTCCTTAGCATCATCACCATCAATAGTTACAGTAGTCCAATCACGCAAATCAAGTCTGCCCTCTTTATCTTTTTCAGGAACCTCATCAGGCACACTTTCTACTTCCTCCATCACGTCAACAGGAAACTCTGTTGGAATATCATACGCCAAAATAACAGACATAATATCAACCCCGGGATCATTAACGTGTCCAATAATTTCTGTAACTCTCCCCTCCGGCTTTCTGTCGTTTGTGCCGTAGTTTGTAATCTCAACCACAACCTTGTGTCCTGTCATTGCTCCCTTAGTAAATTTGCCCGGAATATAAATATCCTCTGCAATTCTGGTATTATCAGGAACAACATAACCAAATGTCTTATTTTTTTGAAAATATCCAATAACCTGAGTAATCTCATGAGAAACCACTCTGACTACTCTTCCTTCTTTTCTCTTTCCCGTAGGAACCGGATCAACAATAATCTCAACCGTATCTTTGTGAAAAGCACCATTAACCTTTGTGGCCGGAATAAAGAAATCTTCCTCAATCCCCTCAACAGTCACAAATCCAAAGCCTTTTTCGTGGCTTGTAAAAATACCTGTATATCGTTTTTCCTTCGAAATAGAATATTTACCTCTCTTAGACAGAGAAATCTTTCCTTCTGCAAGCAGTTCCGAAAGAACCGCCTCAAGCTCAGGCCTTCTCTCCTTTGGGACATTAAGAATAACCGCCAGTTCCTTAATCTTCATAGGAACATAAAACTTGTCATTCATAAGATCCACCAAAACCTTCTTCTGTCTTTCTATATTAACTAAATCATTATTACTCATATTTACCTCTATATATTTAATCAATTAATAATTTAAGAATTGTTTTCCATTATTATGCTACCTTTATGAGGCACTATCCAAGACGCTCTAAATTAGTTATTTCAAAATGTATACTTTATGAAACGGACGCATCGTTTCCCAAACAACCCTTAAAAAACTATATTTTACCATTTTACCTTCCAATTAAGTTTTTTCTTGCATTGGAAGGTAAGGTAAATTTGTTAATTATTTATCAATTACCTTCCAAACTAATATATTTACCATTTGGTAGGTAAATTAAGTTTGTCATAATTTTGTCAATTACCATCAAAACTAACAAATATCTTATTTAGTAGGTAATTCTCATGGCATGCTATTTTTGCAAAATACCTTCCAAACTAACAAATCTCACATTTAGTAGGTAATTCTCATGACAAGTTATTTTTGCAAAATACCTTCCAAACTAACAAATCTCACATTTGGTAGGTAATTCTCATGGCATGCTATTTTTGCAACATACCTTCCATACTAACAATTATTTCATTTAGAAGGTAAATGATGCATATCTCATCTCATTTTCGCACAGCCTTTTTCATGACAATTCTGTGTTTCATAATATTCAATTCTCGCGGAGCGTATATCAGATGTTAGATGGACTCCCACTGATACTATTTTGTTACTCACCACTTAGCACATATGTGCTTAAAGTGGCAGTAATCTCACATCTGATATACATTTTGCAAATAAAAAGCACTCCTTCTCGGAGTGCTTTTTATTAGTATTTAACTAATCCTGTATTTAAGATTATTGCTATTACAAAATATAACACGATTGCAATCTTTGTAATATTCTCAAGCATACCTTCTGCTGATCTGCTCTTGTTCTTTCCCCAGTATGAATCAGAAGCAGTTCCGCTGATTGCTCCGCCAAGTCCTGCCTGCTTTCCTTCCTGAAGTAATATTACTACTGCAATAAGCACACATATTAATAAAAATACTACAGTTAATACTCTTAATAAAGTCACGTCTCCGTACCTCCTATCCATAAACAAGTACCATTCTATCATGAACCACATCACAAATCAAGCATAATTTGTAACTTTACAAAGGATTTATTTTGCCTCCAAACTTTCTTTCTCAATAATAATCTTCTCATCAACAATTGTCACTTTAACTTTATTGGTATCAATTCCCGCCTGACGTAACATTTCATCATCCAGTTTTAGTCTATTAGCCTTATCTAAAATAGAATATTCTTCATGCACTTCCTTTTCTATATCGTCCCTATAAGAAAAATTTGCATCAGAAAAATTGACATCATAATCTTTTATTCGAAGCTTCTCCGTACTTACCTTTCCATCAGCTATCATAATTGTTCTGTTGACTTTGTCTGAAAGAGCTGTATCGTGAGTCACCATAATAATAGTTACACCCTTTTCCTTGTTAAGTTTATATAATAACTTTAATATCTGGTGGGCAGTTTTACTGTCAACTGCTGAAGTTGGTTCATCTGCCAGAAGAATTTGTGGGTTGTTTGCTAAAGCCACTGCAATTGCTACTCTTTGCTGTTCTCCCCCAGACAGCTGACTTGGGAACTTGTTCTGTTGGCTCTCCATTCCTACATCCTGCAATAACCGTAAAGCCATTTCTCTTATTTCATTTTTATCCGAAGCGGTATAATTCATCACTGCCATAACATTTTCTATAACAGTCATGTAACTAAAAAGATTCTCCCTGTTTTTTTGCCAAACAAATCCAATAGTATTTTTTCTGAATTCCTCCAATTCATCTTTTTGCATTTTTGACAAATTGTGATTTCCTACCATAATCTCCCCTGCTGTCGGAGTATCTAATCCTCCTATAATATTTAACAGTGTAGACTTTCCACTCCCGGATTTTCCCAAAATAGTAACCATCTCTCCCTTTTCAATTTCTAAATCCAATCCCTGAAGTGCTAATACTTTTTGTTCATCCAGCTCAAATATTTTAACTAAATTATCACAGCGAACTATAACTTCATTTTTCATATTTCAACTCTCCGTCCATCACACTAAACACACAGTCTCCCAACTCCATAAGGTTCTCGTCATGTGTGGTCATAATAATACTTGTATTTTCCTCCTCCACAAGCTTTCGAAACAGATTCATAACTGCTATTCCTGAGATAGTATCAAGAGCCCCCGTAGGTTCATCAGCAAACACAACTTTAGGTCTATGGGCAACTGATCTCACTATGCCTATTCGCTGCTGTTCACCGCCGGAAAGCCGCCCTGCCATATAGTTTATGCGATTTGAAAGTCCCACCATTTCAAGCAGGTTTTCAATTCTCTTTCTTTTATCTCCCTTGAACTCTGCCATTAGCAGCGCTATTTCTATATTTTCATACACAGTCATCATGGGAAGAAGCGCCACCGATTGAAACACATATCCCATATCATACCTTCTAATTAGCTCCCGCTCTTTTTCCTTCATTATGGTAGCATCTTTCCCAAAATAAAAAATATTTCCGGAAGTCGGATTATCTAACATTCCTAACATATTAATAAGCGTAGTTTTTCCAGAGCCTGATCTACCTTTAAGAATCGTCAATTTTCCCTCTTCAATATTTATATCTACGTTTTTTATGGCGTAGAAATCACTCCCATCTCCCAACTTATATATTTTATTAATCCTATTTGTTTCAAATATATATCCCACAGTCTGCTTCTCCTTTCCTTTTTCTCGATTTTGGAGATAATCCTTGGAGATTACAATTTAATTGCCTTTGATATTTCTAATTTTTTAATAATATTTTTAATGATACAAAAACATATCACAGTAATAATCCCTACTAACAACAGTAGCCTTAGGGTATCTTTTCCCTCCACAGCTATAGTGACCGGTATATTATGTTTCGTTGGAAGATAAATGATTGCAAGTAATTTCGTGAACAACCCTGTGGCAATGAATCCCACAGCAAATCCGGCTGCAAGAGATAATACTGAAGAAAATATCTGTTCAATAATTAATATTACATATACTTCCTTCATCTTCATTCCCATAGCTCTCAGTACTCCAAAGAAGTATCCTCTTTCTTTTATACTCATAATCCAATACAAAAGAAATCCTATGGAAGATACCAAAAGGGAAACAAAAAAGCTGACAGAAAAAATACCATTTGTAATTTGGAACAATGCCCTATCTCTATTTTCAGCTATTCTCTCTTCAATTGAGTTAACACTATCCACCACTATATGATTCTCTTCGAGATATTTTTTTAACTCACCTATATTTGTCTTTTGATTCAGCCTTATCCATATTTCATAAGGGGTAATTCCAAAAGTATTAACTAAAGTTGCATGATTTGCTATCGCAAAAAGTTTTGTATTACATCCAGGGAAACACTCTATTATTGATACTACCTCAACATCTTCGTATCCAATAATCTCATCTTCCTTAGATATTTCACTAAACCTGTTAATTGTTATGGTATCTCCGATGTTAACATTCAGCTTACTTGCTATTTCCTTAGAAATAATCACGCCTTTATCATTGTTTGCCAGTCTGTTCAAATAATGAAACCAGTGCTTCTCATTTGTGTTATCTTTCAAAACTGCTGTTTCTCCAAACTCCTTTGTATTTATCCCCATCAGCTTACAGTCATAAACATTTCCAATGCTGTTATTTACAGAAGCACCATTATCAACAATTACTTTTGTATATCCCTCAATAAGCCCTTTGCTTTCCATGTCATAATATTTATCACAATCTATATCATCATATCTGTATTTTTCTTTTTCATCCTCATTGTAGATGTGCATACCAAATTTTTCCTGAATCACAACATCACAACCCACATCATACTTGATTCTTTCCTCTCCATTTTCGTTAATCGTTCTAGCCAGATTTGAATTAAACACACCACAGGCCAGAGTCATTATCAAAAAGACAGATAGAAAAAACTGCTTGTTAAAGGTCCTTTTAAGTTGGATAAATGAAATGTATGCCGACACATTCCAATGCTTTTTCCCTACTTTATCAATCAAAATAATAAAATACTTTTGTAGCCTTAGGAAAAGCAAACTACATGCAAAAATAAAAAGGGAAAGATTCAAAAACAGCAATGGATCAATCCCTTTTCTATTGGCAATATCCTCAGCAATAACACTGCTTTGTCTCTTATAATTGAACAGCAAATACGTGGATGTTGCCAATAACAAAAGATCCAAACAATATTTTTCCCACACAGGAGTTTTTATTTTTACCTCCTGCTTATTTTTCAACGTTACTATAGTGGCATTTCTTTTACCGTATGCTAAGACAGTCATCATAACAACTACAATAACGCCGGATAACAATCCAAAAACTATCATCTCCGGTTGAAATGTATACTCACTGGTATCTTTATTAGAAAATTCCAGAAACCTGTCTGTCAGTGCAGATATTTTACATAGCCAATATCCTAAAATCACTCCAATAGTGCATCCTACTATGCATATGATTCCCCCATGCAAAATATACATCTCAAGTATTCGCCAAGTTGAAACTCCCCTGCTTTTAATCATGGCAATTTCCCCTTCCTCCAAATTTACAAGTTGGGAAATTATCATATAGATAAACAGCAATAAAATAATAATACAAGGTATTTCTATGGCCAAAAGAATCAACTTCACAGTGTTTCTCTGATTAGAATAATCACTCAGTATCTCTTCAAAGTTGATATCCGTCATTTTTTTGTCCAGGGAATCAACAGTTCTTTTTACCCTATAAACATTATGGGAGCCCACTTCCAAAAAGTTAAACAGTGTACTTGCGCTGCAAGCTACAGTCTCTCCCTTATAGCACTTACTCAATCTGTCCATTGCATCACTTGTCACAAAAATTGTTTTGTCCATCTCTGCAAGTGTACTATCCCAATAATAATCATCCACTGACTTTTCTTTACAAACTCCGGCTACTATAAAGACTGGATTATTATTAAAATTTCCATCCTCCACATACAATCTCTCCCCCACAACTAGGCCTGTATCATCCATGGTTTTTTCGCTAATCAGACAGGGAATAATGTCCTCCCCATCAAATCCATCATAGCTTTTCCCTTTAAGGATGTATGTTTTCTCATCAAAGCTATTCATGCACCCGATATTAATACTGGTGCTCCTGTTTTGATACTCTGTCTTTGAATATACATTCTGATAATATATGAGAATTTGATTTGCAATTATGCTAACACCGGAATCAGTCAGCACATCATTCTTCTTTTCAATTCTGTCAAACTCTTCCTCAACCGATTTATAATTATTGGTGGCTATAGCTTCCTTTGTCGCCATAGTCATAGGATACTTATTGCTCTTTTGTTCGCTGTCAACAAAGGCTTTCTTTATTATCTTAGTGCATGCACCTTTTTCAAGAAGTGGGTGGCATGAAAACATTGCAGTCATCAAAATAATTCCAATAAGTAAGCAAATATTCAGCCACTTCTTATTTTTTATTTTTTGTATCACCATTATAATCATTTATCATTCCCCACATACATATTCTGCTCCGTCTTCCAATCCTGATAAAATTACTATTTCATTTTTGGTAGACAATTCATCGTTCACCAATACATACTGCTTTATAACTCTGCCGTTAGTTTTTCTCCATACATAGTTACAACCTTTCGTTGTCCCCTGCGTTTCTTTATATACATATTTACTCGGAATAACTATTGCTCCCTTCAAATAAATATATGGAAATTTAACCAGACATCCCCTTAACAAATCATTATCACTCTCATTTTCAAGTTCCACGTAAAATGCCGGGGCATCATATCCCGACGCAGTATTAAATGACACAACAGGCTTTTTATTTGATGAACTAATAAAGCATTTATCTTCATTATTTATGGAATTAACAGTATATCCTATACATCTGCCAACGAATTCTTTTCCATCTTTCTCAAAAACAACTTTTTCCTGATAATCTGCTATATTCTTATTAATAACATCTAAATCTTTTTCCTCTTTTTGGAATACCATCAAAGACTCCTCTTTTGGAACATTTATTAAAAATAACTCCTCCCCCTCTAAAACTCTCTGGTTTTTTTCAATCTTTACATCTGATACAATTCCATCTTTCTTTGCATATATACTTATTTTCCCCATTCCATCGTTATTCTTTGCAATGCTGTTATATTCCTTTTCAAGAGATTGAATTGTATATGTATGGTTTTCCTCTGCGATTTTACTGTTGATTTCTATAATCCTGCTCTTAATGGCAGCGTACTTATCACTTTTGTCTATATCTTTTCTTTCCTTTTCAAACTCATTTATCTGCTTTAAATAGCTTCTGTTTTCCCTCTCAATTTCCTTTTTTGAATTTGCCAGATCTGCCTTTCCTTTTCCGGTATCTATTACGCATAGAAGGTCCCCTTTTTTTACTCCGTTCTTAGCCGATATACAGATTTCATCCACAATTCCTTCAACATCGTTAACAATACTTTCACTATAATAATCCTTAATTTCATATGTTTTTGAATAATTATATTTTATAAACTCTGATTCCTTGGCAATATTCACGTTTTGGACATTTGGAATACTTGTCTGAGACTCATAATACACAAGTTCATCTATTTTTAAGCCCGATATGACTTCAGTGTAATATCTGTCCGATTTTCCCACATTAATGTATCTTTTTTCTCTTTTTTTATCTTTCCCCAAGACATATACATATTTTTTGTCTTCCTCCCGGTAGATGGAATCATTGCATACAGCTAAAGCTTCATCGCCTCTACTCTTTGCAAAATAAATGGTACAATTCTCACCGGGCTCCATATTTATACCGGATGGAATCTCAAATCGAATATTTGGATATCTCTTACTAATTCCGGCAACTATTTGTTCCTTTGATGAATATCCCATTTCTTTTACTTCAATGTTTTTGTTACCAACTTTAATATATTTGTATTCACACTTTTCAAATGGATAATTCTGAAGATTCATTTCCAATTCTATGTATTTATCTTTTTTATCTGCAACCACCACCACATTCTCCATTGGAAGTGCCTGAGCATTGAAGGATATGTTTTTGACATAGGAAACTCTACCATTGTGATTTGATTTTAAAACTCCACTCTCTGCCAGTTTTTTTAGCTCAGCCAGCTTTTTTTCTAACTCTTTAATCTCATATCTATACAATTTTGAATCATAACTATAATTTTCATTCTCAACTGCCATTCCCACCTTATCTTGGGCTAATAATTTATTGTTTTCCCTGTGAAGTTTAGTATTAAGGTCAAAGAGATAATTTTTATGCTTTATTTCATTTTCCATTTGTTTTATCTGCTCATTGACTTCCTTGATGTCAGCATACGCTAATACATCTCCCTTTTTTACGTAGTCCCCCACCTTCACAATTATCTTTGATACAGTAACTGTGCTGTCAAAATAATTTCCATATTCCTTTGAAACCGTCGTCCCAACCAGTGTCTCAACGTCCCCCACCAACTCCTTGGTTACCGTTCTGTAAGAAAATGTTGTAGCCTTTGGTTCCACAAGTTTTGGGATATTTTTTGTTCTATTCTCTTTGCATGCACATAAAAAAACAACTGATATATTAACGGCTGTCAAAAGCGCTAGGTATCTTTTAATCATGCTAATATGCCACCTTCTCCCCCGGGCTCAATCCCTTTTTAATAATCGTGTATCCATTGTAAGTTTCTCCAACGTCAACATCTCTTTTCTCTCTAAAACCATTTTCGTCAATTACATAGACAAAGTACTTATTATCCATAACATTTAACCCATGAGCTTCAATATATACGGCTTCTTCTATTGCCTCTCTCTCAATCTCAATTTCTAAAATGCCCGTATCTAACAGAGCTGATACATCCTCAATCGTCTTGAACACCAGCTTTCCATTATCTTTATTTATCAGTTTGAGATTACATTGTATTTTCCCGGTTGTACCCTTATAAATCTCATTTTTACTAAATATGGAATCATCCTCAACAGTAGCTGTATATTTTCCCAAACTGAATACTTGCGTAATCAATGTGGCAGATGGCACATAATACCCGTTCAATAAATTTTTATCAATATATGTAATAACACCATCCCTTTTTGCAACAATTGAATAACCTTTAAGAACTTTTCTAATTTCCTTTATGTACAATTCGTCCACTTCAATGTCCTCAGTTAGCATTTCAATATCCTCTTTGTAGTCGAGAGTTGCATCAATCTTCATCAGATTTGTGTAATGCTGCATCAAAGCTTCTGCATTTTCCTTTTTCTTTACATATTCTTCCAATTCATCATTAAGTTCCTTAGAATCAAAAGATACCAGTACATCTCCTTTTTTTACTTTGTCCCCAACGGACACATTCAAGGAACTTAATTCCAAATCTTCCTTTTGCATTTTGTAGTTTATCTTTTCGAAATCATTATCCTGAAGAATCAGCTTGACACTAGGCACAAATTGCCCCTGTATCACTTCCGTGGTCTGATACTCCTTTTTACAATACTCCTCTTTATTAACTTTTTGAGGCAGTTCTTTTCCATGAGAGCACCCAACAATAACACTGCAAACACTTATCACAATAAATATAATTCTGCACTTGTTAATCACCATATCAACCTACCTACTCCGCGTATTCCCTCGCTACATCTATAATTTCTCCGCTTATAGCATTTACTAAAATTGGATTCCTTATAACTTGTGTCCCATCGTTTTCATATCTATAGGTCAACCTCCATACAGGTATGAAACTGTATGTTTTGCTTTTTTCCTTATTTGCCACTCTAAAATATATGAGGTCTAAATCTGAATATTTTTTTTGAACTTTCATTACATCTTCATTATCCATTAGGTTATCAATATGATTTATTATAATGTCAAATATGGATCCTAAGGGTAGCAAGTTAACATTTCCGGTTACTTTTTTTACCTTTATAGGATTAGTAATATACATATAATAAATACCTTTATCGGTTATTTCAAAAACTGCATTACACTCCATACTTCTTCCAACTACATTTTCCCTCTCTTCATTCGAGAGAAAACCTTCATCTACCCCGGCATCTGCCACCGGCTCATCACCTATGCCTAATGAATAGCTAAGATAATATCCATTTTTCTCTACTTTCTTTTCTCCATCAACATATCCGCTCCATAATAAATCCTGTTCTTCAGTACATACAGCGTTTGGAACTCCCAATTTTTCAACATATTTCTCCACACTTTGCTTTGCCTCATCAAGAGTGATTGTACATTTGTTTTCTCCTGTTAATTCCGGATATTGCTCCGTCAAGAGGGCTATCTCACCTTCCTCTTTCCCTCCGCAACTTAATTCAGTTGCATTTTTCAAAGTCTCAGGCGCCCATTCCTTATCGTCATATGGCGAAACATATATGTAATCGTATTTCAAGCTACCACCCAAATCGCTAAAGACTTCAACAATATATTTATTCTTATCAATTAGTCCATAGTAACTGTCCTTTTTCCACTCTTCCCTGTATTCCCCAAAATCCTCATTATAGTCCACCACTTTTGTCATTTCATTTGGAGCTTTTTTCATCTTTTCTTCCATTTGATTCTTTATTTCAAGTAATTCCTCATTTTCATACTTAACACTATCTGTTTCCCTATTAATCTTTACCTCAATTTCTCTCTGCCACATTTCTTTTGTTTTGTGAGCGTCATCATAGTAATAACATTCATCCTTATCAAACATAGATGATATAATTTCCTGCTTATCTTCCCCTGTAACTGATATATTATTAACTTCAACAACAGACATGGAATCAGACTTCGGAACAGAGACAGTTGCATTAATGACAATTTCAGCACTATTATCTTTCTTTCCTGAAACCCATCTTGTCTCCCATTTATTATTTTTACTCCATGATCTTATTTCTCTTATGTCTGAACACTTCTCAATTTCTATGTCCGACTTTTTGACATTTTCTTTTTTCTCCTTATCACATCCAATCAAAGCAATTGAAGCTGTGATACACAAACTGTACACCATTATTTTTCTAAACATTTTATTTCCCCTTCCATTCTCTAGCCACATCTATTATTTTCCCATCTATGGCATTTATCATTGTTTCGTCTAGTACAGAAACTGTATCAATACCATATTTACTTCCAACCCCTCCTAAACCAAGCCTCCATACCGGTATAAAACTGTACCTTCTATCATCACTTCCGTTAGCCACCCTGAAATATATCAACATCAGGCTCATTGCGCTCTTCATTTTTGCATCCTAACAATGAGGATACCGCCAACAAAGTGCTTAGGATAAGTATAATATTTCTATTCATCACCACGCCACCTCCATAAATTTATTCTAATAATCCTCCAGCATATTTATAACACTCTTAGATTCCACCCTACTTCAATTATATAGGTATTATAATTTGAACTTGTAAATTAAATGTATCATGGTCAAAAAAAGTGAAGGTGTCTTACTTTGGAGGTCTTTCTAGATAGATCGCCAAAACAATATCCCTTCACTTTTTATTCCTCTATTTCATATTTCTAATTACTTTTTACATCTGTCAATTGATATAAATAACTGTCTTTTGTATATGCCTGAACAATGTTGTAATTCTCGTTTTCTTTTGTAATATTACAAGATGTACTCCACTCAGTACTATTGAAAAGCTGAGTGTCTATTGGATATCTTATCAGCTCAATAATATTCACATTATCAGAACTGTCTGTTATCTCATACTCTGTTTTTTGCTCATATACATCGTAAGCTTTTTCTATTCTTCCCATTTCTGTACTATTTTCAAAATGAGATACACAGCATATTATAGTGCCATCTTCAATCATATATACCTCATGATTCTCAGTCCCGTCATATTTCATAAAACTGATAACCCAATAGCAGCTGGAATATGTATTAAAAATGGAATCCACCGCCTTATATCCCTTAGCTGTCCAGGAATACCAGTTTCCATATTTAGACTGAAGCTCTGATGGAAACAGTCCGTCTTCATATAATTGAGATAGCTCTTTCAATGCAAGATTTGTTGCCTCATAATCTTTTAGCTCCGTCTCATATTTATTTGCCTCTTTTATAGTACTTTTCCAACTTCCTGTGATTAGCTGTATTTTCTCACTAACCTTCATTCGCTTGGAGTTATTTTTAGCCATAGCAGAATTGGATGCTGCGTAATAATCCTTTGGAACTATATTAACTTTTCCTGTTATTCCATTAGAATTTGAATATAATACTATTCCCGGCAGCAACATTCCTGCAAACATTATGGTAATGGCCAAGACAAGGAGTCCTATCACTCTGAGGTTTATCTTTTTCATTTGACCACCTCCATTACTATTTTCATAGTTGTTCCTATTCCTTTCTTACTGTCAATCACCAGTTTTGCATTGTGCTTTTCGGCAATAATCTTAACCAAAGACATTCCAATACCAGCTCCCCCCTCTTTTCTGGCTCTTGATTTGTCTACCATATAAAACTCATCACATATTTTGTCAATTTCCTCTTTATTAAGCCCCACACCCTGATCCTCAACGCTAAAAATGTAACACTCTCTATTTTCATTTTCCTTTGATATTTTTCCGGAAAACAAAATTGTTTGCCCTTTATTTGATGCTTTTCTGGCATTATCTATCAAATTAATAAATAAAGAGGTTAGTAATTCACTGTTTCCGTTAATAATAGCCGGCTGAAAATCTGTTTTAATGTTTAATCCGTTTTGTTTCAACATTGGCTGAACAATTTCCTTCAATTCTTTACCAAAATTCTCTGTTTGAATAGGCTTCTTTTCTATCTCATTTTGATTAAGATAAATTAGTTCAAATAATTTTGTGGACATTTTTTCTAAGCGCTTTCCCTCAGAAAAAATGTAGCTTAAAGCTTTGATTTCATCCTCTCTTGGTACTTCTCTTGATCTTAATGTATCTGCATATCCTATTATAGTTGTCATTGGAGTCTTTATCTCATGAGTAAAATCCGCAACAAACTGTTCTCTTCTCTTAACCATTATGTTCAACTCGTCAACATGCTTACCAATGGCATCTGACATGTCATTAAACTTATTTGCCAAGAGCCCTATTTCATCTCTCGACTTAATATCAACTTTAGAATCATAATTTCCCTTGGATATTTCATCCGTAACCATATTTAATTTTTCAAGAGGTGCAGTTAGTACTCTACTAATAAAATACATCACTACAGAAGCCGCTAGCACTACCAACAGCAATACTACTCGAAAATAATTAATCTGATTATTCATCATTGTATATGCACTTGAAATATCATATCTATTAATAATAAATAAATTATTATCTTCTACAATATCCAAAGCTATGACATACACATTATATTTTTCAGCATTTTTTTCTATAACATACTGTTTTTTCCCTTGTTTGGCTTTTTTATATAAACTGTCACTTATTTCCTTTTCTCTGTCATCAGATGAAAAAACATATGCATCTGCGTACATGATATAAACTGATGAATCCTTCGAATGAATACTGTCTGCAACACGATTTCCAATATCAGCAAGTTCTTTTGCAATGTTATAGTTGTCTTGATTTAATACCTGCAACAACTCATACTCAACAGAGGACTGCAATAGATTATTTTCCATAACTGCGCTCTGTATCTGACTATCTCTTGCAAGGTTAAAGTTTCTGTGTATCATAAAATAACCGACCAAACCAATACTGACAGACAATAATATTATATTTGATGCTAGTACTTTATATCTAAATTTCATTTCTAATCCTCTAGCCTGTATCCCACTTTAAATATAGTCTTCAGTGAATTATCAAGACTCAGTTTTTTTCTAAGTCTTTGCACGTGCAAGTCTAAGGTTCTTGACTCTGTTGACACTTCACTCCCCCATATTTTTTCATATATCTGTTCTCTAAACAAAGTAATATTTTTATTGCGCATAAACATATCTAACAAGTCAAACTCTTTCAATGTCAAATCCACTGCCTCACCATCAAGATATGCTCTGACATTTTCTTCGTCTAAGGTAATATTTTTATATTTGATTACTTTTTCATCTTTGTTGTATCTGCGCAATACAATTTTTATTCTTGCAAGTAATTCCACAATCTCAAAGGGTTTAACAATGTAATCTTCCGCTCCTGATGTAAGTCCTTTCATTCTATCTTCTAATGATGCCTTCGCTGTTAGAAATATTACAGGTATTCCTAATGGTCTAATATACTCCATCAACTCAAACCCATCTATTCCCGGAAGCATAACATCCAAAATAATCAAATCAAAATTCTTTTCTTCAAGTATGTTTGCTGCTGTGTTTCCATCACTTGCAACTGTACAGCAATAATTCTCCAATGTAAGATTTAATCGTATCAGTTCTGATATTGCTTTTTCATCTTCAATAATCAAAATCTCTATCATATTCCTATAGTCCTTCTCCTAAAAAACGCTCTAAATCTTTCCAACTGTTTCTTATATACCTCCGCTTTCTTGTTTCGACTTCTTCACAAAAATCAGAAAATCTGCCAAAACCATCATCGCACACACGCACCAGATAATCGGTTCGAGTATGCATACTCCAAAATATCCCAGTTTGTTTGTAATAATTCCCACAGCCGCAAACTTAAATATCAGTTCCACCACACTGCCCAGTACCGGAACTATCTTTCTACCCATCCCCTGAAGACCATTTCTCAATACAATCAGGATACTGAGTATAACAAAGAATGAAACATTGATTCTTATGTATTTATAAGCTGTTTCTATGACAAATGAATTGTGAGATCCACTGATAAGCACTATAAGATTTCTTCCAAAAATAAATAACATAGCCGTCGAAAAAACACTCCACAGCATTGCCACTCCAATAGTATTTCTAAGCCCCTTGTAAACACGATCCATTTTTCCTGCACCGTAATTTTGTCCCGCATATGTGGAAGATGCCATACCTAAAGTTCCAATAGTCCACATAAATATGTCATCTATCCTTCTTGCAATTGTGTGGGCTGCAATAATTTCTTTATCAAGGGAATTAACCGCACCCTGAAGTGCAACGGAACCAATTGATACTACTACCAGCATAAGCCCCATAGAAAATCCCATAGTCATCATTTCTTTGATCAGCGTTCCATCAAATTTCAGCCATTTAAAATTAAAGGCCAATATTTTTGCTTTACTGATTATATATATAATACACAACATAACAGAAATAATCTGAGCAATAACTGTTGCGTAGGCTGCACCTGCTATTCCAAATCCGAAAATTTTGACAAATACATAATCAAGAGATCCATTTATAATTGATGAAATAATAAGAAAATACAGCGGTGCCATACTGTTTCCAATAGCTCTGAGCAACGCTGATAACATATTATATGCACATGTCACAACTGCAAAAGCAAGAACTATTCTCAAATATTTATCTGAATTGTCTATAATCTTAGCCGGAGTATCAAGGGCCACAAGAATAGGTCTTAAAAATACCATGCTGAGAATTGTTAAGGATAATGAAATAATAAGAGTAAGAACATAAGACCACACTACTGTCTTTTTCATTTTCTTTTCGTCGCCCGCTCCAAACTTTCGAGCTAAAACAACTGAAAACCCATTGGTAAATCCACTGGCAAATCCAATGACCATGTTGTACAAAGGGGACACCGCTCCAACTGCAGCCAAGGCATCATCTCCCAGAACATTACCAACAATCGCAGTATCTACAATATTATACAGATGCTGAAAAATATTTCCAAAAAACATTGGAAGCGCAAACAATATAATTGATTTCGTAATAGGTCCTGTTGTCATATCGATTGATTTTGTCTTTTTTGTTGCAACTGCATCTGCCATACTATCACCGCTTTCTTTGTTCCATGTTATCATTTACACTTTCAATTTCCATGTTTCAATTTTCATTTTTTAGTTGTGCAGTTTAATCTAAAACCCAGTCACCTACCACTTCATCCACAACTTTTTGCATATTGGCAATGGAAAAATCATCTGTAACGGAATGTATACTGTGAACTCTTGCAAGGTCCTCAGTGTACTTAGTCAACTTGTAAGTTCTGGTTGTTCTGTTACTGCCCCAAATGTAATGCGTAACAATAGGAATAATTCCTGCACCTTTTTTAATATGAACATCATTTCCCTGCTTAACTATCTTAAGCTTTGCAATACCGCCAACCATCGTAGATGTCTTATCCTGGCTGGATGTATAATTTCCAAGGGAATAATAGCACAGTGACTTATTTCCATTTGAAGTCTCAATCCACTCAATTGGCTGGAGCACATGTGGATGAGTCCCAATAATAAGATCTGCGCCCCACTCAGTCATCTTCTTTGCAAGACTTCTCTGTTCCGCACTGGTAGCTGTTGAATATTCAACTCCCCAATGTGGAAATACAATGGTAAAGTCAGCTATTTCCTCGGCCTTTTCTACATCTATTTTAATTTTATCTTCATCTATAAGATTAACTTTATACCATTCATCCTCCGGAAGACTATAACCATTCAATCCATAAGTATAATTTAACAGCGCTATTTTAATACCGTTCTTTTCAATCACTGCTATATCATCATACTTTTCTTTGGTCTCATTGAGCCCAATCATAGTAACCTCAGGATGCTTTTTCCAATAATTAATACAGTTATTGATTCCCTCCATTCTCATGTCATAAGAGTGATTTGTGGCGGAGGTCACAATATCAAAACCTGCATCAATAAGTGAGTCACCTATCTCATAGGGTGAGTTGAAATTAGGAAATCCGGTGTATGGAAAATCCGGTCCGCCAAGAATAGTTTCCTGATTAATCGCTGCCAGATCTGCCTTCTTAAATATTTTTGAAAGATTATCATACAATAGAGTAAAATCATAACTTCCATCACTCTGAAGTCCGCAGTGAGTAACAGAATCACTAATCAGATTATCTCCTGTTGCCACAAACGAAACAGTATGAACTGTATTATCGATACTCTCAGTTTCTGCTACTGTTGTTTCTTCCACAGTCTCGCTTTCTTCATCTATATTATTACTTTCTTTATTTTCTACAGTATTATTTTCGCCGTTATCAAAAAAAGACAGACTTGCTATGGAGTATTCAAGTCCCTTATCTTTAGTCATTATTGTTGCTGCTAACACTACAATCAAAATCGCACACAAAACCAACAACATATTAAAATACAACTTAAGTCTTCTCTGTCTTTTTCTTTTTTCTATAAATCTTTTTCTTCTCTCTAAATCTCTTCTATCTTCCATTTATATATCCCCATCATATGAATTTCACCAGTTAGCCCATACATGCTTGAAGTTGGCGTTATCTCACCTCTGATATAACAAGGCGCTACACTTTAATAGCATAGCGCCTTTAACTGATATTATCAACCAACCAATATTATTATCTTAAAAATTTGATTTATTTTTTGATCAATAATGATTTTCCTGTCATTTCTTTTGGCTGTTCCATTCCCATAATTTCAATGAGTGTAGGAGCAATATCAGCAAGACATCCTCCTTCACGAAGTGTGTATGAAGGATCAGCATTGAAAAGAATAAATGGTACAGGGTTTGTTGTGTGTGCTGTGTGAGGAGCACCTGTTTCGTAATCTACCATCTTCTCTGCATTTCCGTGGTCAGCACAGATGAATAAAACTCCGTCTGCTTCTTTAACTGCTTCAACAGCATCTCCAACAATTGAATCTACTCTTTCAACAGCAGCTACTGCAGCTTCGATGACACCTGTATGACCAACCATGTCAGGGTTTGCAAAGTTGATTACAATTACATCATACTCATCAGACTTAATTGCCTCAACAAGATCAACTCCTACTTCCGGAGCACTCATTTCAGGCTGTAAATCATATGTTGCAACCTTAGGTGAATTTACAAGTAATCTCTTCTCCTCTACGTTTGGCTCTTCAATACCTCCGTTGAAGAAGAATGTTACGTGTGCATACTTCTCTGTTTCAGCAAGTCTTAACTGTTTCTTGCCATTATTTGCAAGGAACTCACCAAATGTATTCTTAATTGATTCTTTTTCAAATGCAATCTTCTTGTTTGGAATTGTCTCGTCATAATCCTTGAAACATACATAGTATGTGTTGAGGAATTCTCTTTCAAAACCAGCAAACTTGTCATCACAGAAAGCTCTTGTGATTTCTCTCGCTCTGTCCGGTCTGAAGTTGAAGAAAATAACTGAGTCATTATCTTTTACAAGTGATAATGGGTTACCTGCTTCGTCTGTAATAACTGTAGGTAACACAAACTCATCTGTCTTATCATTTGCATAAGAATCAGCCATCGCCTGAACTGCATCTGTAGCCTTAACACCTTCACCCTTTGTGAGTGAATCGTAAGCGAGTTTAACTCTATCCCAATTGTTATCTCTGTCCATTGCATAGTAACGACCTGAAAGTGATGCAATCTTACCAACACCAATTTCTTTCATCTTTGCTTCAAGCTCAGCAACGAAATCTTTTCCTGATGCAGGTGGTGTATCACGTCCGTCAAGAAATGCGTGAACATAAACTCTGTCAAAATCATTCTTCTTTGCCATCTCAAGTAAACCATAGAGATGTGTATTGTGGCTGTGAACTCCACCGTCTGATAAAAGTCCCCACAAATGAAGATCTGAATTGTTCTTTTTGCAGTTTTCGATTGCTCCTAAAAGTACCTGGTTATCAAAGAATGTTCCATCTTCAATATCCTTTGTAATTCTAGTAAGATCTTGATAAATAATACGGCCTGCACCGATGTTCATGTGACCTACCTCAGAGTTTCCCATCTGACCATCAGGAAGACCTACTGCCAATCCTGACGCATTACCTTTTACAAATGGGCACTCTGCCATAAGTTTGTCCATGACAGGTGTCTTTGCCATAGCAATCGCATTTCCTTCTGGATTTTCATTTAATCCATAACCATCTAATATCATCAATACTACCGGTCTTTTGCTCATTATAATTCTCCTTTTAAAGCTAATTTAATCTATTCGGGTAGGTTATACCACAAAACAGAATGCCACACAATATGACATTCTGTTTTTATGATTATTTTAATCAAATTATTTAATTATTTGTTGTAGTTAACAATCTTACCAAAATCTGGTTTAAGTGAAGCACCACCAACAAGTCCACCATCAATGTCAGGTTTAGCGAGTAATTCTGCAGCATTTCCTGCATTCATAGATCCGCCGTACTGAATTCTGATAGCAGCTGCTGTTGCATCATCATAAATCTCAGCGATGCAAGCTCTGATTGCTGCACAAACTTCTTCAGCCTGATCAGAAGTAGCTGTCATACCTGTTCCGATAGCCCAGATTGGCTCATAAGCGATAACTGCTGTTGCAGCCTGCTCAGCTGTTACATTTAAGAAAGCAATCTTAATCTGCTGACGAATGAAATCAATTGTAACACCCTGCTGTCTCTGTGTAAGAGACTCACCACAACAGATGATTGGTGTAATACCGTGCTCGAAAGCCTTTAACACTTTCTTGTTTACTGTCTCATCTGTCTCAGCGAAGTAATCTCTTCTCTCTGAGTGTCCGATGATAACATACTTAACTCCAACATCTGTAAGCATGTTAGGAGCGATTTCTCCTGTGTATGCACCGCTCTCTTCGAAGTACATATTCTCAGCACCGATATTGATGTTTGATCCCTTAGCAGCTTCCATAGCAGGAACAATTGAAATAGCAGGTACGCAGAATACTACGTCTACTTCTTCATTTGCTACTAATGGCTTTAACTCGTTAATTAATGCAACTGCCTCGCTTGGAGTTTTGTTCATCTTCCAGTTACCTGCGATAATTTTCTTTCTCATAACTATTTTCTCCTAATAATTTTATCTTTCTATTCGCTATCAAGCGAGCAGACATAACATCTGCTCGCTATATATTCTGATAATCTCTTAAATTATTTGTCGTTAGCTGCAACTACACCCGGTAAATCTTTTCCTTCAAGGAATTCGAGTGAAGCTCCACCACCTGTAGAAATGTGAGTCATCTTATCACCAAATCCAAGGTTGTTAACAGCAGCTGCTGAATCACCACCACCGATGATTGTTGTAGCATCTGTATCAGCTAAAGCCTTTGCTACTGCAATAGTACCTGCAGCAAGACTTGGGTTCTCTGAAACTCCCATAGGTCCGTTCCAAACAACTGTCTTAGCATTCTTAACAGCGTCAGCGAATAACTCACGTGTCTTAGGTCCGATATCAAGACCTTCTTTGTTGTCAGGAATATCGTTTGTAGGAACGATCATTGTCTCAATTGGAGCATCGATTGGATCTGGGAATCCGTCACCTGCAACTGTATCGATAGGAAGTAATAACTTCTTGCCCATCTCTTCAGCTTTCTTGATCATATCAAGACAGTAATCAAGCTTAGAATCATCTACTAATGAAATACCAACTTTTCCACCCTGAGCTTTGATGAATGTGTAAGCCATACCACCACCGATGATTAATGTATCACACTTCTCAAGAAGGTTGTTGATAACGTTTAACTTATCTGCAACCTTAGCTCCACCAAGGATAGCTACGAAAGGTCTAACTGGGTTGTTTACTGCGTTTCCAAGGAAATCAATTTCCTTCTGCATTAAGTAACCAACTACTGCTGTATCAACATATTCTGTAACACCAACATTTGAGCAATGAGCTCTGTGAGCTGTACCGAATGCATCGTTTACGAATACATCGCATAAAGAAGCTAATTCTTTGCTGAATGCCTCTCCGTTCTTTGTCTCTTCTGCACGGTAACGTGTGTTCTCAAGAAGAACAACATCTCCGTCGTTCATAGCTGCTACTGCAGCCTTAGCGTTCTCGCCTACTACTGTATCATCTGCAGCAAACTTAACTTCCTGTCCTAATAACTCAGCAAGTCTCTTTGCAACAGGTGCTAAAGATAACTCAGGCTTTGGCTCTCCCTTTGGTTTACCAAGGTGTGAGCAAAGGATAACCTTTCCACCGTCGTTAATTAATTTCTTGATTGTTGGAAGAGCTGCAACAAGACGGTTCTCGTCTGTGATAACTCCTTCTTTTAAAGGTACGTTGAAGTCACAACGAACTAATACCTTTAAACCTTTTACATTGATATCATCAACTGATTTCTTATTAAGCATATTTTTGCTCCTTTCATAATGTCATTTAGTATTCCGCAAGCTGCGCATCCTTGCGGAGCACATATAAAAAGGGTCCGGCCCACAAAGACCGGACCCTTTTGGATCTTATTAAAATACTAACAAGCTAGATTATGCTAATTCAGCAAAGTATTTGATTGTTCTAACCATCTGGCTTGTGTATGAGTTCTCATTGTCATACCAAGATACAACCTGAACTTCGTAAAGATCATCAGAAATCTTTGATACCATTGTCTGTGTAGCATCAAATAATGAACCATATCTCATACCGATAACGTCTGAAGATACGATCTGATCTGTGTTGTATCCAAAGCTTTCAGAAGCTGCTGCCTTCATAGCTGCGTTGATACCTTCAACTGTTACGTCTGTACCCTTAACTACAGCTGTAAGGATTGTTGTAGAACCTGTTGGAACAGGAACTCTCTGTGCAGATCCGATTAACTTTCCGTTTAACTCTGGGATAACTAAACCGATTGCTTTAGCAGCACCTGTTGAGTTAGGAACGATGTTAGCAGCACCGGCACGTGCTCTTCTTAAATCACCTTTTCTGTGTGGTCCGTCAAGAATCATCTGATCACCTGTGTAAGCGTGGATTGTTGACATGATACCACTCTGAATTGGAGCGTACTTGTTAAGTGCGTTAGCCATAGGAGCTAAGCAGTTTGTTGTACAAGATGCAGCTGAGATGATCTTATCATCTGCTGTTAATGTATTTTCGTTTACTGAGAAAACGATTGTCTTAAGGTCATTTCCAGCTGGAGCTGAGATAACTACTTTCTTAGCACCTGCATCGATATGAGCCTGTGATTTGTCTTTTGAGCAGTAGAAACCTGTACACTCAAGTACAACGTCTACTCCGATTTCTCCCCAAGGAAGTTCAGCTGCGTTAGCCATAGCGTAGATTGTAAGTGTCTTACCATCTACTGTAATTGTACCAGCTTCATCATCAGCTTCTACAGTGTGAAGACCTTCACCGATCTTTCCACAGTATCCACCCTGTGCTGTATCATACTTTAATAACTGTGCAAGCATTGAAGGCTTTGTTAAGTCGTTGATTGCAACAACTTCATATCCTTCAGCATCAAACATCTGTCTGAATGCAAGACGACCAATACGTCCGAATCCGTTAATAGCTACTTTAACTGCCATTTCGATTTCCTCCTAAAAAATAAATTGTTAATATTCAAATTAACCTATTGAATATTCTACCTAAATAAAAATAAAATATCAAGGTATTTTTTTGATATTTTGTAAACTTTGATAAATTTTTCACGAAATAAAGTTACATAATTATTTTTTCCATAAGTTTTTGATGTAATACATTTGAATCTGAACCAAATTTTGTCAGAATATGCACAAAACTGTCCAGTTGTTCATGCCTGTACTTCTTTTTATCTGAGATAGAAACCAGAATCACTTTCAACCTTCTGAAGGTTATCTCATTTTCTATAACATCAATCACCATACATTTTTTCAAAGGTTTAGCAGTGGTAAATTTCGAATCAACCAAACCTCCATATACAATATTCGACACTTCTTTGACTGTTAATTCATTATCTTTAATAACTCTGCCATAGGTCTTGTTTTTTGAACTGTCACATATTTTTTGAATAACCGAATCATTAATGTTTGTGACATTTACCAAATCCGTAAAACCTTTTCCTATGATTCTTAGTATCCCTGCTTCCGCATAATAAGGAAGACAACTTTGAATATTATCCTCTTCCTTAAAATTAAAAACTTTGATTCCTCTTCTTTTTGCAAAAGTTGCGTAAAGTCCTACAGCCATCTGCTCACTGGGAAACTCCTCGTCAATGAATCCTCTTTTTTTAATATCAATGCTTAAATTGCTGTACCAAAGGTATGCGTGAGTATTCTTTTCATTTTTGTCAATGTGCGCTATTTCCCTGTAATACTGATCCAAAGACTCCGGAAGTTTATAATGAATAACAACACTGATTCCCTTCAAATCGATTCCAACACCATATACATCCTCGGTAAAAATGATATTGATTTCTTCATTATTATATTTTTCAATAATTGAATCTCTCTTCTTTGAAGTCATTCCTTCATTTAACAGTGCAGCATTGTATCCTCTCTCAGATGCTTTCTCAAGTAAAGTCTTAAATCGTTTTTTGCGTTCTTCCCTATATACATAGACAAGTATCTTTTCTGACTTATGCTTTTCTATAGTCTCAAAGATTTTATCTTCTATTTCAAAATCTCTCTCTATTCTTTGAATGTGAACCTGAATATCTGAGCGCTCTTCTACCTCTTCCTTTATTACCGCACCACGTTCAATATTTAACATTTCACACACATCCGATATTTCCTGTTGGTCCAGAGATCCCGTAATGCCAAGTACAGGAAACCTCTCTTCTTCATATACTGAATCTAAAAAATCCGGGATTCGTTGGTAGAATGGCCTGAAGCTCATTCCCCACTGACTCATTCGCTGTACTTCATCAATCACAAATAGTGAAATGTCTGCTATTCTTTTTTTTATGCAATATTCAAACAATCCATCCGTAGCAATTGTTGATGGGCTTACAAAAATAAACTTTGGATTAATTATTTCATTTGCATAATCCTTCAGGTCATCTTCAATATGCTTTGCTTCTATTTCATCATGAAGCTCAAGCACTTTATGATCGGCGCCCCTCAGCTTATCTGCAATTTCTACGAGAAGGGATGTGATTGGCGATGCAAATAACACTGTACCTTCAATTTTCAATGACATTAGTAAATCCGTAGTTTTACTTTTGTGGTCACCAGCTATGACATACAAGGTATTACTCTTTGATGATATATTTTTATTCAGTTTATCCTTGAATATTTTTTCAATCATGCCAACTTAATCCTTTCTTTTTTATTATATTTGAAATGCCGGCAATTGTTTTTTCATCTATTCCTGTTTCACCTGCTATTTGTTCCCACATATCTACCGAGGAGATAACTTCCTCAATAATACCTTTACATTTCTTTGTGGATATATCCATTTTCTTTCCGCACTCTATCATATCTTCCAAATTAATATTGTCATTTTTACCATTTACCAGCATTTGATGGGCTGATAACCATTTATTATTAACGTCATAGGAAAATGTAATATCGTAGGCCGGTGCCAGACTCCATTTTCCTGTTTTATCCATCAAAAATGATGTGTTTTTTACATGATCATCCTGATTTACTGCAACTACATTAAATACCATTCTTCTGTAAAACTGTTCCCTCTCTGCTGCAGTAAGATTTATACGTTTCATAACATCTGCCGCCTGTTCATAGCTGAAAAGTCCTGGAATGTTATAGTCAATATGTGCCAACGCTCCCAATGTCTGCATATGAATTTTCTTTCCGTTCACACGATCAAAACGCTTGGTCATAAAATGGTTTCTGCCATTTTCTGAATAGATTCTGCATTCATTCATATTAATACCTGCTTTAACCGCCATCTGATAATATGCATATTCTATCAGAGTGTATTCAATGCTGTCTTTTAATCCATGATCACCATTTTTGTTAACTCCGTCAAATTTCATTAACCAGTAATCATAATCTTTATCCAATAGAATCTGACCTGATCTGATATCTTTTGTTTTTTCATTCCAGGCTATAACAGCCTTTGCCCTTGCTCCTCCGGCAGAGGTTCCCAATTGAATTAACTGCTCATATGCCAGATTCTCTTCATCACTAAGCTCTACTTTTTCCTTATTGTTCAGTATGTCCGATGCAAACTTTACCATTTCTGATACGTTGATAGAGTCATCTATCTCTCTGTCATTTCCTGTTGCAGGAACATATTCCAATGCTCCCATAGCTCTCTTTCCTGTATAACACAGACGATCAATCACATTGAAATCTGCCTGACTTTTACCTTTGCTGATAAGCCATCTTTCAATGACAGCATTTCCGAATTTATCCGGAAGAGAGTCTGCTAACATTCCCGGAACTCCGTGAAAGGCATCTCCTGCCAAAGTCGGAAATTCATAAACCCTGTTAGAAAGCGGCATTTTTATAGGTGATACCTCTATCTCACTTTCGACAAAATTTCTGTCATATTCAAAAGAGGCATAGTTTTTTTCATCTTCTAAGTGAACAATTCCTATTCTTGTTCCCCACAGATAAACTTCCGCTGTGTTAATCATTATTCATCATCTCCCCAAACAAATTTCGTCTTTTCCTTTTCTTTTTTTACTTTTGCCCTTTGCCTGTTTGTATTCTCTTCCAGATACTTAGATGGGCGTTTTGAAACATCCGGTATAATCAATTCAAAATTTTCAGCTAAATCTAATGCATTTATTATTTTTATAAAATTACTCAACTGCATATCGTTACCATTTTCAAACATCTGAATGCTTCTTACTGAAACACCCGATTTTTCAGCCAATTGCTTTTGAGTCATAGGATAATCTATTCTATAATTTTTCACTCTTGTTGATAACATTTGTATTATTTCATTTGAAAATACATTCATATCCACACACCTCCATACAACAATGTTAGCATACACAAAAACAAAATGCAATATTATGCACTTTATACGTGTATTTTTTATCTAAAGTGCATAATATTGCATATTATCATTTACCGGAAAGTGCCATAACCAGTTTCACTCTGTCATGAATTCCCGTCTTATCATATATGGACGATATATAATTTTTCACAGTACCTTCCGACACATAAAGACTATCAGCTATTTGACGGTTAGTCATTCCCTTTGAAAGAAGCGAAGCAACTTCCCTCTCTCTTCCTGTCATTTCCTGAAGTAAATCTTCTGTGTTTCCTTTATTCATTAATGCTGTCAGCCGCATCATTACCTTTGGGTCAAGAACACTAACTCCCTTCATCAACTGTTCCACTGCTCCAAGAATTGCATCTTTTCCGCTATCCTTAAGTAAATATCCGTCAGCCCCATTTGTAATTGCATCATTGATATTTTTGTCATCATAGAAAGTTGTGAGCACCAGTATCTTAATTTTTGGATACATACTCTTTAAATAACCTATCAGTTCTACTCCACCCATGCCTTTCATGTTAAGGTCCACCAGCGCTACATCACATTCCGTTGTTCTAAGATGTTCAAGTGCTTCCTTTCCGTCATGAGCCTTCCCCACTATTTCCATTCCGTTTATGGACAGGATTATCTCCAAACTATCCAACAGCATATTTTCATCATCTACCAGTAATACCCTATACATTTTACTTTCCTTCCAAAAACTTATTCTCTGTTCAGTGAAACCTCTTAGTTTCTATTTTACATCAATCGGCAATTCGATAACACTAATAAATCCATTTTCGTTTCTAAACTCTGCCATACCACCGCAATGTTTGACATAAGATATTATTTTTTTTACTCCAAAACCGTTTTCGATAAGTTCATTTTTATTACCATCATTAAATTCACTCTTTCCATTATCTTTAACTTCAAGTCTCAAATGAGCACTGTCCCCGAGCAATTTAACCGTGAATTGATTAGCATTGCCATGCTTTACTCCATTTGTAAAACATTCTTCAAGAGCGCCTGTCAAAAACTCAGTATGTTCTCTTTGTATCATCATTTCCCTATCAAAAATCTCATACATTCTGTCACACTCACGTTCTGTATCCATTAAGAAGCTGTCAATAATATTGTCAAAATAGCAGATAAGATCATTGACGGAAATATCTTTTTTCTCCTCATCCAACGCTCTTACCGCACTTCTGATTGAGTTAAGGCTTCCTCTTATTCTTGTAGTTGCATCAAGCATTTTATCATGGGCGGCTTCCGGATTTTTGTCAAAAAGCATATCTGCTGCATCCAGTGTCATAATGGCAGCCGTAATGGAATGCCCCACACTGTTATGAATATTTCTGCTGATATTCTCTCTTTCAATCAGTCGTGCCTGTCTGTCAATATTATAACTTTGCTTAGTCAGCTCTTTGTTTTTTTCAATCTCATGCAGTTCACTCAGGCTGTACTCTCTGATAATTCGCCTTGCCTCACGCTTTTTGTTTTCCTCTCTTCTTATGAGATATCTTACAAACACCATCAGCGACACTACAATATTAAGAATAAGAAAACGCAGTAATATAATGGCAGTAATCTGCTGCATTCTTCCAATTGAGCTGTTCATTCTCTCAAAATCAATAATAGTTTCTGCAAGCAGTGCAACATTGGACATTAAAAATAACTGACTGCTTCCGGGCCAGAAAAATATGACAAAAATAAAACAACCCCACCATTTTCCAAAACAAAGCACAAATAAGACCGCAAGGAAAAACTGTAAAATCAGCACCAGTTTATCCTCACCGTCTTTAACATATCCAGCAGTAACACTAATCAGCAATCCGCCTCCAATCAGAAATGTCAGGATGATATTTCCCGACATTCCTGCTGCAAGAAGCGTCATCAAAGCAATAATTAGATTTGATATTATTACATATATCATATTTATCTCTTCCTCAATCAACCGTATATTTATATCACTATCTACATAGTTTAGCATTCGTGTTCTTATCACATACCTAAAACTCTGTAACGTCAACCCTGCTCATGCCTCTGCCCTTTAAAAAAATCGTTGGAACCACAACAAGTATATTTGAAACGATAAATGCTTTCAATCCCAACTCCGAAAAATAAGGCAGGTATCTTCCTAATGGAATGTAATATAATTCATTAACAATAAAACTAAAAAGCAATATTAGTATGGCACCTATAATTATAGCCAATATATCCATACACATTATCTCAGATGCACACTTACTATAAATTTCTTTCTTTTTAAATCCGATGGCTCTGTATACCCCAAACTCAAATCTTCTTGAGATAAACTGTCCTGTTATTACTGCATTTACTATAACAGAAAGCACTACCGAAAGAATTACAATTCCAACTCCGAATACCAATTTAAATGGAGCAAACTCAGATTCAACTTCCTCAGAAATACTGTCTGATATATGAATATTTAAATTGCCTTTAATATCTTTCAGATAGTCGCGGAGTTCTTTTCCCTTCATATTTTCCCCAAAGACATTCATCTCTAACGGTTCATCCGAATGATTCACATAAAATACAATAAAACTGTCATCATCAAAAATTGCATCCACAGTATATTTTCCCTCAATGCCTTTATATACGGAAGAACTAAACTCATCTCCCTTTTTTACTCCAAGCTGCTTTGCCATGGCTGATGAAATACATACACTCTTCTCTTTCACATCTGAAAGGTCTGCATTAATACCAAGTTTGTCAAAGGCTGTTTTCAAATCATCCTTATTCTGAAATACCATTGAAGAACATCCAATTTCAAACCCCATAGTACAAATCAAAGGAACTCCCGAATAGGCTCTTGGAGACCTGTCTAACACAGTCAGTTTTTCATCCTTTAATAGTTTTTCTCTAAACTCGCTGTAATCTTTAAAATCTTTGTCTGATGACACCGCATATACAACGCAGTTCAAATCCGAATATTCCTCTGCTTTACCATAATAATAGTACATACTTTCTATGTAGTTTCCTGCAAGAAACAATAATGTTGTCATAAACAAAAGGAATATTACAATCGCTGTTCTAAATTTATTTTCCCTTATATAATACATCGGTGATAATGGTCTCATTTGCTCACCTCTCCATCCCACATTTCTATAATTCTGTCAGCATCTTTTAAAATACTTCTGTCATGTGTTACTACCAAAACAAGTCTTTCGGCTGAATATTTTTTCAATATTTTCATAACATTGTAAGCATTTTCATGATCCAGTGAAGCTGTAGGCTCATCTGCAAATATTACTTTTGGATTATTAATTATTGCTCTGGCAATTGCAACTCTCTGGCACTGTCCTCCTGAAAGCTTTGACGGTTTTTTATTCCATTCTTTTTTTGAGAGTCCCAGTTCTTCAAATATATTTTCTATTTTGTCTCTGACTTTTTCCTTCTTTTCAACCGCCGCAACTAAACAGTTGTCAAATGCTGTCATATAAGGCACCAGATAATGTTTTTGAAATACAAATCCAAACTCTCTTCTTCTCAGATTTTCTCTCTGGGCATTTCCAATATCAGCCAATTCAATTCCATTGTAATTTATACTTCCCTCTGTAGGTGCTTTAAGTGTTGAAAGGCAGTACATCAATGTACTCTTTCCGCTTCCGGAAGGTCCCACAATTCCGATAAGCCCTTTATCCGGCAATGTTAAATCAAAACCCTTGAGGGCATAAGTTTTTGAGTCTGTCTCCATATCATATATCATACAAATATTTTTTACTTCAAACATTTTCTTTTCTCCTATAAATCATAAGAACTTATATTGATTATTCTATAATTTCATTTATTCATGGTTGCCATTTCTTGGAAGTTTTTTTAATCTTCTATGGCATCGATAGTTCGTATCTTTATCATATTTATTAAAATCGGTATCTGTAGAATACCCATAACAAAAACATAGGTTGCAAATATTTTTAAAATATGATTCGGGTAAACCACCTGAGAAACTAATCCCATGGGTTCCATAACAGTCTTGTATATCACAAATGCTATAGCTAAAGATAGCGCCAATCCAACAACTGAACCAATTGCAAATATAATACCCATCTCTTTTATTATCATCCCGTATATATCACTCCTGCCATACCCGATGGAGGCATAGAGACAATATTCATTTACACGATTACGCATAAATGAAATATAAGCCACAATTACAAGTATAGTTAGAAAAGTCATTACAATAATAAAAATGGTATTATTTACCAAATCAATTGTATCTGTGACACTTTTCTTATAATCCTTTTTATACTCCTTCTTATCTACTACTCTGTCCTTAGTGCCAAGTTTGATTCCGTAATCCTTCAATATTTTTACCATATCCGTGGTATTTTCATTGTTATAGACAACAATCCCCCATCCGTTATTTGAATATCCGTTTGGCACTCCAGTCGAAATCAAATACTTTGATTTAATTGTTCCTACAATGCGAAATGTTTCTCCAAACCATTTTTCCTGATACCAGTCACCTATTTTTAATCCGGTGTTTTTCATAATGGTCTCGTCTATTAGAACTTCGCCTGCTTTTGAAGGCATCTTTCCACTTACGAAAGATGCATCCATATGTTTGAGAAAGCTTTCTATTTTCTCCGGTTCCATCAGCGGCATTTCGTGGCCATATTCACCCATAACAGCCTTGTATGTACTCGACAATATCTGTGTGTAAAATGCATCATCAATGCCATCAATGTTTTTCAAATACTCAACCAATTCATCTCTCTTCTTTTCATATTCGGTCAAAAACTCATTCTCATCTGTAAAGTCATATCTATTCACCCCTAATGTTTCGTCACTGATGTCTAAATATGATATCTTCTTTGGAGTCTCAAGCATTATCACTCCAAAACTTTCAGAAGTTGTAATTAACAGCACATACATCACATACATTGCCACAAAGGACAACGCCAGTGCCGTCGCTAAAACTCCCACTGTTTTCTTATTATTTTTCACATATTTCCATGCCGATAATTTTGAAATCATCTCGTATCAGTTCCTCCCCTGCAAAAATCAAAACACTTTAGCATCACAATTCTCTTAATTGTGATTACATCATAGCAAAAGCTTCAAAACATAAAAAGTGACCGCCGTCATATATTTCAATACAAAACTATGACTGCGGTCATATTTTTAAAATAAATATTTTCTACTACATTTTAGTTGCTTATAATTCTTCTCACATTTATACTAAATATCAAATAAGCGTTTATAGATTAAGAACTTTCTCGGAGGGAAAATATATGTATTCTGATTTTCACATTCACTCACATCACTCATTTGATTCTAAACAGGATTCATCTGAGATTATTAAGAAATGTATTGAACTTAATATGAAAGAAATGTGCTTTACCGACCACAACGATTTCAATTGGCCGATTGCCGGAGAAAATGCAGATTTAAATATAAAGGAATATTTTAATGAACTCTCTGATTTAAGAGATAGATATTCAAAAGATATTAATGTAAATATAGGCGTGGAATGTGGACTCACAGACGCTAACGTGCCCCTTAACAGAAATTTGATTTCCACAAACCCTTTTGATTTTGTTATCGGTTCATGCCATGAGGTTGATAATATGGATCCATATTATCCGGAATTTTTTGAAGGCAAGACAGACCGACAGGCCTTTGAGAGATATTTTGAAACTCTCTCGAAATGTGTGGATGATTTTGACAATTTTGATGTAGTTGGTCATATCGACTATATTGTAAGATACAGCCCTAATAAAGCTGCAAATTATTCTCCAGCTGACTATTCAGATTATATTGATCATATTTTGAAAACTGTTATATCAAGAGGCAAAGGTATTGAGATCAATACTTCTGCCTTAAGCAAGGGATTTGGCTTTACTAATCCATGCAGTAATATAATAAGAAGATACAAAGACCTTGGTGGTGAGATAATCACCATTGGTTCTGATGCTCACAAAGCATGTTTCATTGGTTGTGCCTTTGATAAAGCCGGTGATATTTTGAAGGAAATAGGATTTGAATATTATACTATTTTTTCTGGTAGAAAACCACTTTTTAGAAAATTATAATTTCAAGTGGGACATCTGCTTCTTGGAAAAAAATAATTTAAAGCGGGACATCTGCTTCTTAGTTATACTTTCGTGTGCTGCGCATCATTGCGCAGTTTTTTTATGGAATTCAAAGTGCTTACCCACATAGCAAAAAAGGTCAATTGACTATCCTTCTCTAACAAATTAAACTAGTAATTGAAACATGAGTACGGGCAAATTAATAGGGGGATTTATTGTTTATTATTTAAGACGGGGAGTAGCAATACTTGCTATCAGTTTGTCCTCAGTTGAAGGAGGTTTTACAATGAAAAAAAGTCTAGTATCATGTAGGCGACTGTGGTCATTTTTATTAATTTTGACCATGGTCTTTAGTTGCATGCCGGTTTTTGAAACTGCAAAAGCAGATACCGGCACACAGGAAAAGTTCGAGAAAAAAATAGTGGGGTATTTTCTCGGAGAAGACAGACCATCAGATGCGATTTCAACAGTAGGGCTGTCGCTCAAGGATAACATTGAGAAGATTAATTACGCATCACTTACACATTTAAATGTTTCTTTCATGGGACCGGCAGATAAAACGTCAGATGTTCCAAATTGGATTATTTCTGATATGTCTGATTCCGATGTAAGAAGAATCATTGAACTGTGTCACCAGAACAACGTAAAATGTATCTTATCTGTTGGAGGGGGAGCTAACAATGGATACAAATTCTTTGCATCAGAGGCGAGAAGCAATTCTTTCTATAATCAGATTCTTACATTTCTTGATGTGTATGGATTTGACGGTATTGACATGGATATTGAGTCAACTACCGATAAGGATAAGTACTCTGCAATGCTTTCTAAATTATCCGGTGATTTAAAACAGAGAAACAAGACCTTATCTATGGCGGTAGCTCCATATATTATTGAAGGTCTTGGCACAAACGTTTCTTACTTTGATTATTTCAATGTTATGACTTACGACCAAAACGGAAGCGGAACAATGAACGTAGCTGACTACGATTGGACTATGAGTCAGTTAAACAGTTACGCATATCAAAGTATACCAAAAGAAAAAATGATCGTAGGTCTTCCATTCTACGGCTACAGTACTGACGGTCGTGCGGCATGGAATTGTGATTATGATTATGCAAAGGTTGTTAAGATGTGCAAGCAGGCCGGCAATACTGATTACCTGACAAAGGATTCTGTGTCTATTCCCGGTCAGTACAACATTTATCGTCCGGGACAGGATTTCAAAGTTGAAATCAACAGCCGTGCTACTATTATGAAGAAGGCAGACTTTGTTAAAAACTCAGATTACGGCGGAGTTATGATTTGGGATGTGACAAAGGACTGCATCAGGGATGAAGACAAGGACGAAGCATTGCTTCCGGCTGTTGCTTCATATTTTAGTTTTCCGTCACAGTATGAAGGCCCTTTTGGACTTATAGCTAACGATTTAACTGAGGAGTCTGTTCATTTGGAATGGAATGCTCCTACATCCTGGGATGCCGTAACCTACAAAGTATATTACGACAACAATTTACTTGGAAAAGTAGAGACAAATAACACATGTTGCGTAATTTCACAGTTAACTTCAGGATTCAAGTATAATTTTAAAGTTGTTGCCATTGATCCTGACGGCAATGAAACGCGCCCGGCAACACTTACCATCACCACTCCCGGCACTTCGCCTATGCCTGATGTTCCGGAATATGTGGCATCACAGTTCTATCCTAGCGGATCAGTTGTATCATATAACGGTCAGGTATGGAAAGCTCGTTGGGGAGGTAGTGGAGAGACTCCTACGGGCGTCAGCGGAAACATGTGGGTTCTTGACACATCCGTAGTTATAACACCATCAAAAACCCCTGTATTATCAGAATGTGAAGAGCACGGTACTCCTACTGCTCCTACCATCACAACTGACACTCTGACTTCAGGAAAAGTCGGAAGTAATTACAATAAAGCAATATCGGTTAAAGGAACAAAGCCTATAACTTTTAGCATTGCAAGCGGACTTCTTCCAAACGGTCTGTCCCTTGATGCAAAAACAGGTACTATTTCCGGAATTGCGCAAGTAGCAGGCACTTTCACATTTACTGTCAAAGCTACTAACAGTGAAGGTTTTGCTACTAAAGATTTTTCGATTGCTATAAACGAAAAGCCTCAAGTCGATGATGACTATGACAAGGAACCGGGCACATCAAAACGAGTAATCGGTTATCTTCCATGGTGGAGAAATACAGACATTAACAACTTAGATTATGCAAAACTTGATTATGTAATCGTCGCCTTTCTTCGCTATACAAAAGACGGTTGGGACTTTGGAAAAATGGCTGACGGAACCGGAGGTTGGACAACGGACGAAATCAGAAATATGGTAAATAAAGCTCACAGCAACGGCTGTAAAGTATTTATCTCTGTGGGCGGTGGAGATGGTGGATTCATTCAGTCTTCTCTTCCATTCTGGTATGAGACTAGCCGCGAGTACCTTGTTAACTGTATTTTCAATGCCGTGGACGAATTTGGCTTTGACGGAGTTGATATGGACGCTGAGACTGACGATGTGAAATTCTGGCAGGGTTACAACGAGTTTGTTGATCTCCTAAGAGACGGAATAGACGCAAGAGGTCTTGAAATGTCTATGGCAGTACATACCTGGTTTACCGATTTAATCGAAGATGAAGCAGCCCTTTACAAAAAGTATGATTTCTTAAATGTAATGAACTACGATTGCCAGTACAACAGAAACGGTGAGCGAATCGGAATCGGCGAAGTTGACCATGCACCTATGTGGCACGCATATCAGTTACTTGATCACTATACAGATTTGGGTGTTCCAGCTGACAAATTGAACGTAGGTATTCCATTCTACTACTACACTAAAGGCGGCGGCTGGGACGGTGCTGTAAGTTACGCATACTATCTGCAAAACCAGAGTTCTGACGTGACTATAGACACCAATCCGGGTGAGAGTAAAGTTGATGCATGGAAAAGAACTACTGAACAAAAAGCATACCTTGGCGGCACAGAATACGGCGGTGCATTTATTTGGGAATTAGGTCAGGATAACCTGAACAACAAACCTGAAAGTTTATTAAATCTCGTGTACGACTGTGTAAAAAATGAAAAAGCACCAAATACACCGCTAAGTGACAGTGATAAAGAATATCCGGAACTTGCCAATGTATCAGGTACTGATTTACCGCTTACAGCAGTTGATAAAGCAAGTGCAAAACCGGATTATCCATTTAATACAGGAATAGAACTTGAATCTTACTTCCAGACTCTTAAGATTGGCGAAACAACAAAAATAGCTGTCAAAACCGGAAGTAATGTATCCTTTAGTATTAGAAATGTTGAAGGCAATGATGGAATTATTTCGGTAGATTCATCAGGAAATGTAACTGCAATATCTGCAGGTGCAGCACTGGTTGATGTAGTATCAGGTTCTTCCAAGGCTACATTTACAGTGAGAGTTTTAAATGATAATACTTCGCCAAACGGTTCTGTTATTTCCGATGACATTGCTATCAACGGCTACAATATCAACACTAAAATTGGCGGACACAGAGTTGTTTATTCCTTTAACGATACCGTCGAGGGCAAAGCCATAACTGAAGTCGGTATTATCTACGGTCTAAAATATGAGGGATACAAAGACGAGGATATGTTCGTTGGAAGCAACAATGACAATGTAAGAAGTTTTGCCGGAACCGAAGAAAGAGGAAGATATCCGACAGCTTTAGATGGTTATTCAAGAACATATGTAATGTCTATGTATTTTGCAGTAGGAACAAAAGAAGAATTCACATCACCTTACGCTATCAGGGCTTACGCCAAATTATCTGATGGCACATACGCCTACTCACAGATTTATACATACACTATTTATAATCTTGCAGAAAAACTGTACACACAAAAAATGTGCACCTCAAAAGCTGCGCACGATTATTTGTACGACAATATTTTAAAAGTCGTTGAACCAAGCTATATAAAGATTAATTACTAGCTAATTTTAAGACAAAAAAATAATGTCCTTATGTAAGTTCAGCGAACTTTCCTATAAAATAAAAAAAGCCTCCAAAGTTGATTTTGGTTAATAACCTTTCAACTTTGGAGGTATTTATACTTTAGATTTTCATTAGAATGTAACAACCTCTGTCTCTTTTGTAAATGAGCAGAATCTTGCGGTTGCATTTTTTATGTAAAATACTTCTGTGTTTCCGTCTGTTGCCGAATACATTCCCTGAAGTGTTGGATACGCATCAAGCATAGACTGTCTTGCTTCTACTCTGTCATCTTCCACAAGTTCTCCTGAAACTCGAAGCCAGTCTCCGTCCCTAAACGCGCATAATTCAACCTTTGGATTTGCATGTATCTGTTTTGATACATCTTTTATTTTTCCTGTCTGAATATAAAGCTTACCCTCAAAAATATTCACTGTACCAAAAGGTCTTACTCTTGGCTGATCACCTTCAACCGTTGCTAAATAATAAACATTTGCTGCCTTAAAAAAATCTGCTACTCTCTGCATAATATCCTCCTTTTAAATTTATCTGTTTTTAAGCGAATTGAATCCAACCATTGTCTGAGTCCACTCATAATCTTTTCTTTCATATTCGCTGTTAACAACACTTAATATTCTATCATACAAGTAATCATGATCCACATAATTTGTCATCATTCCTTTTTCATAAAGATATGAGGCTAGTTCATACACTGTAAATTCTTCCACACCACTGTACACAATAGTACCATCACTAAGTTTTGCGTAGGCTCTGACATACAGCGGTGCCTCGTAAAATGCTTTTGTCTTGATAAAGTTCATAGTCATTATATATGCAGTCTTGTTATCTCCAAGGAAGTGGATACTGCTAATACTACGCTTGTCAACATAGCAATAATTTTATACATCTTTTTTCTCATAATATTCCTCCGTAAGTTTTTCTCTTTACCGAAGAATTACCGTATATTATAACACATTTTTCTGCAGTACACAAAAAATCTCCCGATTCATTTCCCTATTCGAGACTCTTCCTAAAACATTATTGCCTTTATAACTATATCAGTTTCTTCTCTTGTATTATTTTCTGACAATGTAATTCTAATAGTGGACTCTGCCATCTCTTTACTAAGCCCTATGGCTTTTAGCACATGAGATGAACTGTCTTTCATGGCAGAACATGCTGAACCTGCTGAAATACATATTCCTTTTCTATTCAGTTCTTCTACTAGTTTCTTGGCGTTTTTACCGGGAATCGTGATATTTATATTTCCCGGAAGTCTCTTTACCGGATGACCGTTTAAGCTGCATCTAATTTCTCTATTATTCTTATTAGCCACAAGTTTATCAATCATATAATTTCTAAGTTGTACCTCTCTATTCATAATACTGTTTAAATTATTGATCCTGTACCTGCAGGCTTCTGCCATACCTACTATTCCTGCCACATTTTCCGTTCCGCTTCTCTTTCCCATTTCCTGTCCCCCACCAAAAATGAGAGGTTCTATATCCACTGTATTTCTGATATACAAAAAGCCCACTCCTTTTGGTCCGCCAAACTTGTGCGAGCTGGCACTTAACATATCAATTCCGGATCTGTTAACATTGATATTTACATGTGCAAAAGCCTGAACCGCATCGGTATGGAATATGATATTGTGATAATTTGCTATTCTTCCGATTTCTGTTATTGGCTCAATTGTTCCTATCTCATTATTTGCGTACATAATGGATATCAGTCTGGTATTCTTTTTTATAGCTGATTTCAATTGATTAAGCGATATAAGTCCATATTCATCAACATCTAAATATGTCACTTCCACTCCGTATTTTTCCAACTGCTTACATGTATTCATAACTGCGCTGTGCTCAATCTTTGAGGTAATCATATGGGGAACTCCAATGCCGGGAATTTCATTTAACATGGTACTCATAATAGCCCAGTTATCAGACTCTGTACCCCCTGAAGTAAAATATATTTCCCCAGGTCTCGCTCCAATACTTGAGGCTATTGTCTCTCTTGCATTTTCTATGTCCTTTCTACATTTTCTTCCAAGTTCATAAGCCCCTGAAGGATTACCAAACTTTGTACTAAAATACGGAAGCATCGCCTCATATGCATTCTTACACACAGGAGTAGTTGCTGCGTTATCCATATATATCATATTTTCTTCCTCTCTTTCATATTATTTAAAAACAATCCATTTGGAATCTTTATGACTGAAATCAGAAAAATAATTAATAAGCCCATTCTTACAGGTGCTTTTTTCCTGACTTCATCAGGTATCATCTGCAGGATGTTAGGATTTTTATATAGAATATTCTTATCAAATACAATAGGTGCAAAAGAACTGGGGATTTTACAACTTTTCATGCCTGTATTTATCCTCGGAGTATCTGTGTGCTCCGGTGGAATTCAGATTGCCGTTTCAAGATTCGTTGCTGAAAATATTAATGACAAGAATGAGTGTATTAACATTTTAAAAGCAGGTATTTTGCTTTGTATTTTACTTTCATTACTGTCATGTGGTTTTATTTTTTTGTTTTCAAATCAGATTGCATCTTACTGCATCGGCTCTGATAAATATGCATCATTAATCAGATTGCTCCTACTTGCAATACCAATGGCTGCATTTCATGCCTGTGTATTTGGTTATTATTTTGGAAAAAGTCGCGCAGGGATTCCGGCTCTTGCAGAAATAATTGAGCAGTCATCTAAAATACTTAGTTTTGGAATTTTGTTCTATGCTTTTGGAAACAGATTTTTTTCAAACAAGGTTTCAATTGCAGTTGTTGCTTTGGTTTTGTCTGAATTTGTAAATACAGTGTTTTTATGCTACCTGATAATTCGAGAGATTCCTCATAAAAACAATGAGGATAATAAAAAACCTTCACTAAAAAATAGTATTTCAAAAATATTCAAAGTATCCTACATTCTCACACTAAACAAAGTAATGCTTAATATTTTTCAAAGTGTAGAGGCCTTTCTATTTCCAATGATGCTTTTTAAATATGGCTTATCCCAAACTGAATCCATAGAAGTGTATGGTGTTTTTTCCGGCATGGCACTTCCTGTTGTTATGTTTCCCTCATCAGTCATTACATCTGTTTCTCTCCTTTTAATGCCGAAAATTGCCAGAGATAATTCAGGGCAAAAAAAGAGTAGCCTAAACAAGACTACTCAATCAGTTATAGCTGCATCTTTATTTTGTGGAATTATATGCACTTTATTTTTCTTATTATTCGGAAATCCCATTGGGAATTTATTATTCAAAAACTCTACTTCAGGAGCTTATATTGTCACACTTTCCTGGCTATGCCCGTTTATGTACCTTTCCATAACTCTTGGTTCAATTCTTCACGGCCTTGGAAAAACTACTACAGCATTTATTCACAATATAATATCTGTAATTATCCGGATATTCTTCTTGGCATTTGTGGTTCCTCAAATTGGAATAACCGGATATTTCTGGGGAGTACTGTTAAGTTATATTGTGATTACACTTCTGCACTATAACGGGGTGAAGCGATATATATAACCATGCAGCAGGGCAAAGCAACTTCGTTCCTTTCCCCTGCTGTATTTGGTCCCCAAATACATAAAACCAAAAATAACCATGGATGTAAGTAAACTTCCTCCATGGTTATTTTTATTTTTATGTGCATGGTTATTTATTTGCATATTGACTATTGTACAACTCACTATAGAATCCACCCAGTTCCAGGAGTTCTTCGTGATTTCCCTGCTCGATTATTTTGCCGTCGCGCATTACTAATATTATGTCGGCGTTTTCGATTGTTGAAAGTCTGTGAGCAACTATGAAGGAGGTTCTTCCCTTCATCATTTTTTCAAATGCACTCTGTATTTTTAATTCTGTTCTTGTGTCGATTGATGATGTAGCCTCATCAAGTATTAGCATTGGCGGAAGGCACAACATTACTCTTGCAATACAAAGTAACTGTTTTTGTCCCTGAGACAGGTTGCCACCATCTTCTGTTATTAATGTGTCATAGCCGTCTTTCATTCGCTTTATGAAACTATGAGCATGAGCTGCTTTTGCTGCTGCAATTATTTCTTCATCGGTTGCATCCGGCTTTCCTGTTATTATATTTTCTTTGATAGTACCTTCTTTTAGCCATGTATCCTGAAGCACCATTCCATAAGATTTGCGAAGGCTGCTTCTCTTTATGTCTCTGATATCATTTTCTTCAACTTTGATGCTTCCCTTGTCCACATCGTAGAATCTCATAAGCAGGTTGATGATTGTAGTTTTTCCGCAACCGGTAGGACCTACAATTGCAACTCTCATACCCGGCTTAATGTGAACATTGAGATTTTCAATAAGTTTTGTATTCTTATCGTAGGAAAAGCTAACATCTTCAATATTTACTTTTCCATGAACTGAAACTATATTATTTTCATCAATTAATTCACTGTTATTATTCCCACTTATCTTCTTTTCACCATTTTTCATAAGCACCACAGCATCCTCTGAATCCGGAATCTGTGGTTCTTCATCAATAAGTGCAAACACTCGTCCGGCACAGGCTATGGCATTTTGTAATTCTGTGATTACGCCTGATATCTCATTAAATGGTTTTGTATACTGATTTGCATAGGTCAAAACACATTGAAGATTTCCAACCGTAATGCCTCCCATCACGGCTATGATACCTCCGCTTATGGCAACACCTGCGTACACAAGACTGTTGACAAATCTGGTTCCGGGATTTGTAAGTGATGAGAAAAATATAGCTCTCAAAGAATATTTTTTGAGCCTCTCATTTATCTCATCAAACTGTTCTAACTCTTCGTCTTCTCTTCCGAAGGCTTTGACAAGTTTTTGATTTCCAATCACTTCGTCAATAAGAGCTGTCTGCTCTGCTCTTGTCTCCGACTGTAATTTGAACATGGAATATGTTCTTCTTGCAATAAAGCTTGCAACAAACAAAGATACAGGTGTGATACAAACCACCACTAACGCAATCTTCCAATTTATCTTTACTAAAAAGAAAAGTGTTCCAAAAATTGTAACCAATCCCGTAAACAGCTGACTGAATCCCATCAAAAGTCCCTCAGACATCTGATCCACGTCAGCGATTATCTTACTTACCACCTCGCCGGTTGGATGACCGTCAATATATTTAAGCGGAAGAATCTGCAATTTTTCAAATGCATCTTTTCTCACATCTCTGACAACACTGTAAGCTATTTTATTGTTACATAAAACCATAAACCAGGAAGCCGCACTTGCAATAGCAATACAAATTCCCATGATAACTAATATTTTATAGACACCCTCAAAGTCCACCTTGCCTTTTCCTACAACCCTGTCAACAGCTTCACCGGCAAGCATAGGAATGTACAGGCCCAGTCCCACATTGATTACGGAAAACAATATTGAGCCTGCAAAAAGAATTTTATATTTTTTTGTATACTGCAGAGTTTTTAACAATGCTTCTTTTTGTGAATATGTCTTTTCCATTACATTGCCCCCCTGCTCTTTTTATCAAACTGGGAATCATAAATTTCTTTGTATACCTCACACTCATTTAAAAGTGTGTCATGATTTCCTATTCCGGCAACCTCACCATCTTCAAGAACAATAATCTTATCTGCATGCATTATAGAAGATGTTCTCTGAGCAATAATAAATACAGTAGTATCCTTTAACTCCTTGAGAGCATTTCTTAACTTTGCATCTGTTGCATAATCAAGTGCCGATGAACTATCATCAAGAATTAAAATCTCAGGTTTCTTTACCAAGGCTCTTGCAATGGAAAGTCTTTGCCTTTGTCCTCCTGAGAAATTCTTTCCTCCCTGAACCACTTCGGAATCAATTCCCTTTTCCATCTTTGAAACAAACTCATAAGCCTGGGACTGCTTTAATGCCTCAATAATATCATCCTCTGTTGCCTCTTCATTGCCCCACAGAAGATTACTTCTGATAGTACCTTTAAATAAAACCGCCTTCTGCAAAACATTTCCGATTTTATCTCTCAGATGAGTGATTTTATAATCTTTTACATTGATTCCATTTACAAAAACTTCACCGCTTGTTGCATCGTAAAATCTTGGTATAAGTGATACAACTGTGGTCTTACCGGAGCCTGTTCCACCAATAATTCCAACGGTCTCTCCCTTCATTGCCTTGAAGGACAAATTAGTGATGGACTCTTCTTTTGACTGTGCGTATTTAAGTGAAACATTCTTGAATTCCACACAGATATTTTCATCTCTATCGACACCAACATTACTATTATTTGATGACTGGTTATCTCCACTGATTTTTGAATCTTCAGAATACAAGTTTCCATCTTCCATTGAAGACTCAAGTTCAAGAATATCACCAATTCTATTTGCACATGCAATAGCCTTGGTAACTGTAATAATCAGATTTGCAAACTTAATCAGTTCCACAAGAATCTGGGACATATAACTAACCAGGGCAACAACTTCGCCCTGAGTGATAACGCCTTCATTTACCTGAACCGCACCTGAGACAATCACAAAAATAGTTGCAACATTTACAATGATAAATGTAGAAGGATTCATAAATGCTGAAATACGTCCAACAAAGATTTGCATAGCATTTAATTCTTCAATCTCTTCATTGTAAGTATTAACTTCCTCTTCCTCTTTATTAAAAGCTCTGATTACTCTCACACCTGTAAGACTTTCTCTGGTCTTAAGTGTCACATCATCAAGTTGGTTCTGAACTTTTTTGTAGAGTGGAATGGTTACTTTCATAATAATTCCAACCACAACAGTAAGCACGGGAATTGTGACAACAAAAATGAGCGCCACATTGAAATTTACCGTAAATGCCATAATCATAGCGCCTATAACAATAATCGGTGAACGAAGGAAAAGGCGTAAAACCATATTTACGCCATTTTGTGTCTGATTTATATCGCTAGTCAGTCTGACAATAAGTGTAGATGTCCCTGCTTTATCAAGTTCTGAAAATGAAAGTCCCTCAATATGCTTGAACAGACCGTGTCTTAAACTTGCAGAAAATCCCGTGGCAGCCCTTGCCGCAAAATACTGCGCCGTCACAGAACATGTAAGCCCCACTGCTGCAAGAAGCAACAACAGCAATCCCATTTTTAGAATAAATACCTTGTTGCCGGTATTAATACCATTGTCTATTATCTGTGCAATAACTAAAGGTACAAATAACTCAAAACCCGCCTCCGTCATCTTAAGCAACGGGGCAAGTACTGATTCTTTTTTGTAATCCTTTAAATAAACTAATAATCTTTTCACGCTTCTACCATCTCTCCGTTTGCAATTCTATCATTTAAATCGTTGAGATAAATCCATCTCTCCATCTTTTCATCAAGTTTTGCCTGTGTCTCTTCTCTCTGTCCCGTCAGTTCCGCCAGTTTTCCGGACACTGTGGCATTCTCCATAATAAGTCGATCCAACTCTTCCAGTTCATTCTCAAGCTTTTCAATATCTTCATCTATAGTTTCAAACTCTCTTTGCTCGTTAAAAGAAAATTTGAGTTTCTTCATACCTTTGTTTTTACTTGAGGAATCCTTTGCATTATCTGCAGTGTTGGAATTTGCTTTTGCATTACCTTTTTCAGAACCTGACTTTCCTAAAAGTCCTTCCGGATGTCTTATTGCAAATGCAATACTGTAGTCAGAATAACCGCCCTCATACTGCTGCAAATGTCCGTTATCCTCGTAAGCAAATATTCTCGTAACCACTCTGTCAAGAAAATATCTGTCGTGTGATACTGTTATAATGATTCCCGAAAACTCATCAAGATAATCTTCCAGAATGGTGAGAGTCTCAATATCAAGATCATTGGTAGGCTCGTCAAGAATGAGAACATTTGGTGCTCCCATAAGAATGCGAAGAAGATACAATCTTCTCTTCTCGCCTCCTGATAGTTTTCCAATAAGAGAGTGCTGAATAGAACCCTCAAACAGAAATCTCTCAAGCATCTTTGATGCACTGATGCTTCCGTCCTTTGTCGGAATAAACTCACCGATTTCCTTAACATAATCGATGACCTTTTTATTGTCATCAAGAGCTTCATTCTCCTGAAAGAAATAGCCAATCTTTATAGTAGTTCCAACATCAACACTGCCGCTGTCAGGCTGAACCAGTCCTGTAATAATCTTTATAAGAGTACTCTTTCCACAACCGTTTGGACCTATAAAACCTATCCTGTCGTTTCTAAGGAAGTTATATGTAAAATCATTTATAAGAATTTTATTGTCATAACCTTTTGTAATATGGGAAAGCTCAATGGTCTTCTTTCCCATCCTTGTGGCAATTGAATCCATCTCAACTGTTGATTCAAGTCTTGGAGCACTAATTCTTTGCATTTCTTCAATTCGCTGAATATGTGCTTTTTGCTTAGTACTTCTTGCCCTTGCTCCCCTTGCAAGCCATTCAAGCTCAGTCCTTAAAATACTCTGTCGCTTTCTCTCACTGGCAAATTCGCTGGCAATTCTTGCCTCCTTAAGTCTGATGTACTCTGAATAATTTCCGGGATAACTGTAAATATTGCCCCTGTGAACTTCAACTATTCTGGTAGATATTCTGTCAAGAAAATATCTGTCATGTGTAACCATAACAATGGCACATCTCGTTTTGATAAGGTAATCCTCCAGCCAGTCTGACATCTCATTGTCAAGGTGGTTAGTTGGCTCATCAAGAAGTAAAATATCAACAGGATTAATCAAAACACTGACGAGTGAAACTCTCTTCTTCTGTCCACCTGAGAGTTCTCCAATCTTTTTATCATATTCAGTCATACCCAGTTTGTTAAGCATAGACCTTGCCTCTGATACTTTTGACATATCATTTGCAAATGAAGGATCACTGCTCACTGCCGCTTCAATCATAGTCATATCATCTGTAAAATCAGGTTCCTGCGCAAGATATCCTATTCGTATATTACCACCCATGACAATCTTTCCCTTGTCAGGTAATTCCACACCGGCAATAAGTTTTAAAAGGGTAGATTTACCCATACCGTTTATTCCAAGTATTCCTATCTTCTCATTTTCCTGAATACTGAAACTGGCATTTTCAAGTAAAACCTTGTCTGTATATGCCTTATCAATATTGTCCATTGTTAAAAGGTTCATATTAACTCCAATAAATTATCTTTAATATTTTAGTTGTTATTAACTTAGTTGTTATTATCCGGTGCAGGATTATTTCCCTCTGTATTATCCACATCTGCAGGTGGCGCTTCAGTCACTTCTTCTTTTGTGACTTCTTCCGTTTCTTCCTTTACAGGTGCTTCCGTAGGCTCTTCCACTACAGCTGCTTCTGTAGACTCTACCACATTGTTTTCAGTTTCGTCGACATAATCATCTTCGTCACCAAAATCTTCATCCTCATCCGTATCTTCTTCGCCCCAGTAGTCATCATCATCTTCTTTAGACTTTTTAGTTTTCTTTTCTTTTGTTTCTTCAACAACAGCTTTCTTTGTTTCTTTAACACTCTCCTCTGTGGTCTCTTCCTCAGTTTTATCTTCTGTTGTAGTCTCTATCTTTATATCTCTGTTTTTTTCTTTAGAATCTTTATTTACCATTGCATGGGCAATAATAATACAAACAATTACGCCCACAATTACTACTCCGATTGACGCCCACATTACGATAAGCCTTTTCTTGTAATCGTCATCATCATCTTCTTCATAGGCTCCATCTGAATCGTCATCTTCGTATTTATCGTACTCATCCTCATCGTACTCATCCTCATTATACTCATCGTAGGCTTCCTCATCGGATGAATCAGATTCAGGTATTTCTAAATTATCATTTTCCTGTGTCTCTGAAAAAAATTCACCCTGATCATCGTTTACTTCCGCTTCAGATTCATCAATTTCTATTATTTCTTTTTCTTCAGACATCTCTTCATTACCAAAAAAATCATTTCTGTCTGCATCATTGACTTTTTCTTCATCATCAAAAAATCCCATAGCTATTTCTCCTCATAAATATTATGCTAAAGCAGATTTATTCAAGATTTATAATCGCAATCTGCCTTGGTAATTATAACATAATAGAGAAAAAAACCATAGTGGAATTGAGAATATAGTTTTTTGCTCTAAAATCGTTATTATTTCATTTTTTACAAAAAAACCGCGGCTAAACTCATTTACAGGATTAGCCGCGAGATTATTTAATGATTATTGAGAAATACCGGAATGAACTCGGCATTTTTCACCTTGTCAATTATATATTTATATAATTCCGGCTTAATAAATACAATTTGATTTTTATCATAAAATTGCCTTGAAACATAAACCGGTGAATTTGTAAAATCCAATTTCTCTTTAACATAAAATTCACAAGGACCTTCTATCTTACTTTTTTCTTCTGCTAAGATAGAATTGCATTCATCACATTGCTCTTCATATATATAATTGTCATTATATAGTTCAACTTCTTCTTTACCATAGAATCCATATCCAAATGGTTCCTTTCCTCTTTTAGCAAAAATGGGTTTAAATCCTATTTTCAAGAAATCATTTGACATATTATCAAACATATATTTTGAAATTCCATAAACTTCATCTATTTGGTCTCCACATTTTATAACGTAGTCACCGGTGTTTAATTTATTTGCCTTTCCTGCAGGATTAGCTATATATTTTTCCGCAAACTTGCTAACACCACATTTCTCGCATATCTCAATGTGAGTCAAATTATCATCACCATATTCTTCCAACTGAATTTTAGTAAATTTAGGAATAAAAGCAACCGCTTCGTTTAATTCTTCTTCACTATATTCCACTTTATATTGAACTTGCAACGATAACTCATTCCCATACAATTCCATTAATTTCAAAACGTCAGAATATAGCGAATTATCTATATTCATTTCATAATATAATGTATAATTAAATTTATCACAAATATACTTTTTCAATTTAATTCTTAGTCTGTCCAAACTATGTTGAACTTCCCATGGCACTTGATAATTTGTAGTTTCTATAATAAATTTTACTTTTTTTTCCATATTTCCTTGTATGCATATCAAAAAACTGATATCACATATTCCTTTCGTTTTAATACTATGGCACAACACATTACAGATAATGTATACTTTGTGTTTATAGCAGTCAAGCATTTTCCACCAGTGGTGTAATTTTATTCTCAAACTCTCCACCTATTTGTCCTTGACCTTTATTTCTCTAAGTGCTACTATTTAATATGGTTAAACGCGGTTACTTTTAATAAGAAAGTAACCGAAAATAATAAATAAAAAAGAGGTATACAAAATGAGTAAGAGTTTTGAAGATTTACTTGCAAAGGTTGCAGAATGCCCTATCAAAAAGGTTGCTGTTGCCTGTGCTCAGGATGACGCAGTATTAGAAGCTGTAAAAGCTGCAAAGGAACGCAATATCGCCGATGCCATTTTAGTTGGTGATGAAGAAAAAATCAGAACAATTGCCAGCGTTCTCAAAATGGATATTAAGGATTTTGAAATCATTGATGTTAAAGATCCAGTAGAAGCTGCAAGAACAGCCGTTAAGTTAGTTCATGATGGAAAAGCTGATATGTACATGAAAGGACTTATTGACACAAAGTCTTTCCTTAGAAGCGTACTTGACAAAGAGGTTGGTCTTAGAACTGACAAGACTTTATCTCATGTATGTGTATTTGAGGTTAAAGGAATCGATCATCTCTTATTCTTATCAGATGTTGCTTTCGTTCCTTACCCAGATCTTGATACAAAAGCTCAGATTATTAAGAATACAGTTGAAATCGCTCATGCTTGCGGTATTGAGTGTCCAAAGGTTGCACCACTTGCTGCAGTTGAAGTTGTTAACCCTAAGATGCCATGTACAGTAGATGCTGAGGCTCTCACAAAGATGAATGAAGAAGGACAGATTACAGGATGTATCGTTGACGGTCCTCTTTCCCTCGACCTTGCTATCGAGCCACAGGCTGCATTCCACAAGGGAACTACTGACAGAAAGATTGTTGGTGATGCTGACGTATTATTATTCCCTGACATTCAGGCCGGAAATATCACATACAAATGCTTAGTTCATACAGCAGACTGTAAGAACGGAAACATCTTAACAGGTACAAGCGCTCCTGTTATCCTTACATCTCGTTCAGATGAGTTCGAAGTTAAGGTTAACTCAATCGCACTTGCTGCTGTTGTTGCCGATGCAATGAACAAATAAATAACAGTATCATCTGCTTTTTAAATAACGCTGACAGATATTGAAAATGATATGAGATATTGAAAAATAATATGAATATAAGGAGGACATTATGTCATACAAGATTTTAATTATCAATCCTGGTTCTACTTCTACTAAGATTGGTGTTTACGAAGATGAAACACAGCTTATGGAAGAAACTCTCAGACATTCAACTGAGGAAATTGCTCAGTACGATACAATTTATGATCAGAAAGATTTCAGAAAGAACGTTATCCTTGACGTATTAAAGGATAAAGGTGTTAACCTTTCTGATATCGATGTAGTAGTTGGACGTGGCGGTTTATTAAAGCCAATCCCAGGCGGTACATACGCTACTACTCCAGAACTTCTTGAGGACTTAAAGATCGGTAGACAGGGACAGCACGCTTCTAACCTCGGTGGTATTCTTGCAAAAGAAATCGCTGACGAGACAGGTGTTCCTTCATACATCGTTGACCCTGTAGTTGTTGATGAATTACAGGATGTTGCAAGACTTTCAGGACATCCTGAAATCCCAAGAATTTCTATCTTCCACGCATTAAACCAGAAAGCTGTTGCTAAGAGATATGCCAAAGAAACAGGTAAAGCTTATGATGAATTAAACTTAATCGTTGTTCACATGGGTGGTGGTGTTTCAGTTGGTGCTCACAAAGCAGGTAAGATTATCGACGTTGCAAATGCACTTGACGGTGACGGCCCATTCTCTCCAGAGAGAGCCGGTGGACTTCCATCAGGCGGTCTTATGAAACTTTGCTTCAGCGGAAAATACACACAGGCTGAAATCGGTAAGATGATCAACGGAAACGGTGGTTTCAATGCTTACGTTGGAACAAACGATATGAGAGATTTAGTAAAGATGGCAGAGAATGATCCTAAAGCTAAACTTGTTATGGATGCATTCCACTATCAGTTAGAAAAAGAAATCGGTGCTATGGCCGTAGTTCTCGGCGGAAAAGTTGACCAGATTATCTTAACAGGTGGTATTGCTTACAACGCAATCACACAGGAAACTATGAAAGCTGCAGTTGATTGGATTGCTCCAGTTACTGTATATCCTGGTGAAGATGAATTACTCGCACTTGCACAGGGCGCATTAAGAGTAATGACTGGCGAAGAAAAGGCTATGGAGTACTAAAATCTTGCGCCAAATATAAAAAAGAAGAGCCGGAAATGGATGCAATCATTGATATGATTCCCCTTAAGTAGACAAGGTAAATAACCAAATCTACTTAAGGGGGATTTTTTATGTCTAAATCAAAATGGTCTGCTGAATTTAGGTCAATGGTATCGCAAGAATATCTTGATGGAAGAGGTTCTTACGACTTTTTGGCGAACAAGTATCATATAGGCAGTGCAACTATAAAAAAATGGGTTGCCGCTTATAAAGTTCATGGAATAGATGCTTTTATTAGTCAGGTTGGAAATAAGAGTTATACACATGAATTCAAAATTATGTGTGTTGAAGAAGTTATTGCTGGTTATGGTAGTTCTGTAGATATAGGTGCAAAATATAAAGTTCATCCCACTGTTTTAGAATCATGGATTAAATTGTATAATGCTAATAGAGAACTTAGGGATTACATTCCAAAAAGGGAGATCTATATGGCAGAAGCAAGAAGAAAAACTACTATTGAAGAGCGCAAAGAAATCGTTGAATACTGCTTAGCGCATGACAGAGCTTATAAAGACACAGCTAGCTTGTATGGTGTCTCATACAGTCAAGTGTATTCATGGGTTAGAAAATATGATGCTACTGGTGAAGAAGGATTGTCTGATAAACGTGGTCGTCATA
>SVDZ01000005.1:0-60938 GCA_015057625.1 Lachnospiraceae bacterium
CTCTAAACACTCATTTTAGATATTTATCCTGTCTACTTGACAGGGAGCATATCACATACTTTCCGGCTCTTCTTTTTTTTGTGGGCAAGATTTTGGGTTGAAAGGTAGTTTATATAACATTATCCTTCCACAAGTGAATAGATTTTTAAGCCATTTTAACAAGTTTTCGAATCAAATGTCATTTATACATAATTTTATATATTATATCTCTTTTATCTTTGGGAACATCGTTCCACATATCTATAAAATCACATAAATTTCTTTCCCATGAACTCATAATTAAGAGATTCCTTTGAAGATCCTCCTCATCAAATGATGTTTTTTTAATAGCACTGGTATTACCAATAAATTTGAACCATTTTGAATTATAATCACGTTCGTCTAATCTAAGTGATACAAAGCTTGAAACTAAAGGAAAAACAAACGTTTTCTTCTCTGCAAAAAATCTATCTGTATTATCAAATGGTACTACGTTTAACCCTAAAATGTCTTCTACTTGTGGCAATTCATCAAAGATCTTGTCGTAAACCTGTATTATTGGCAATATCCATTCCTCTCTTTCATAGGAATCATAATACTTAATCTCGCCAACTTTTTGAAATGTAACATACTTTTTATAAAAGGAAAAATTTTTGGAAATTTTTCTATTAAACTGATATGCATATATATCTCCCACATTCCAAAGGTTTCTTTCGAATTTTGGATATTCAAATTGCTTTTCAGCAGGCATCGGAGAATTTAATTTCTCAATTAATTTAAGCAATACTTCTCTTCTTTTTTTGCTTATGCCTTCATTTAATTCATTATTTGCTTCATCAATAGCATTTTGCTTGACGGTTTCTGATAATCTTCCAACCTTCCACTGAGTATCTGCCAATGCCTCCCAAAAATAATTTTTCTCATCCGTCTGTAACAATTCACTAAAAGTTTCTATAGTACGTAAATAAGCTTCATCATTGGAACATTGTTTCTTCAACCAAAACAAATATTCATCTCTAGTATCACATGAAATATCATTTCCATATATGCTATTACTCCAAACTCCCATATAACCTCCTACTCTGGATCCCAGTAACTTTGAATTAATGTCTGCATGTCTGTAAAATTGTCCTTAAACTTATTCCAATTTTTCTGAGCTATGGAATTTCTCAAATTCCGTAAATTATTTAAAGTATAAGCTGTGATTAATATCTAATCTGCAATATAAAATCCTCCATCCCAAGAGCATGCATCCAAAATTACTTCCTGTATTTCATAGTCTCGATTTTCTTCTTTTTTCATTGAATCAAGATATTTTTGTGCACTTTTTTCATTGTCAAATATAATATGATACCTAACATCTACTTCGTCTCCATCATCCCAAATGGAATAATCCCACTCGTAAGATACAACTATATAAACAACATCTCTTTTTTGAAGAATGTCTTTACCTCGATATGGTGGCTCAAGAACAATAAATCCATCCTTATATTTATTGAATCCCTCAAATTGTTTATAACGTTCAATGACTTCATTTACATAGTCTTTGTCTTGAAACGTACCAATAAATTTTTCTTCCTCTCCATGTCTATGTATTATTATGTACATACTGACCTCCATTTCATTATCTTTAGCTAATAGAAAAAATAGTCATTTAGTACGTTAAAATTGGTTTACCGCTAAAATCTAAATAAGCTCTGTCTATTTCGCAACATTTATTTCCGTCCTTATCTATGTAAACACCGTCTATTTTAGTAGGTGAAAGCTTCGATTTGTCGTAAAATACGAGATAGCCGTCTATATCTATAAAAGCATTTTCGGTTGATATTTTTTCATTAGTATCACATTTTATTAAGACATCAGCATCATCAATAAATTCATATTCTTCATTTTCTCTCGTAAAATAGTGCGGTGCATTGCTGTTATATCGGATTCCTTTATTGTTATATGTACCGGATAATGAGTACAATAATAACACTATTCCTAACACTAGAACAATAAATCCCAATGTAAACTGCTTATCCAATTTATTCTTTATTTTTTTTGTATGATTAATGATTGCTCCAAACACAAGATATAATAATATCAAACTGAAAAAGCATAAAATAATAATTGTTCTATTCATAATTACAATTCCTCATTATCTCAACAATCCTACAATAACACATATAACGAACGGTCCGTAAATTAATATATATCGAAATATAAAACTGAATTTTAAACTTCTTTTTGCCTCTTCACTTATAGAACTTATTTGTTCTTGGTTTAAAAATTCGTTTAATTCAAATTCACTCATTCTCTCATTAATATTATTAAAGGATTCAGGATACATTTGTTTTAACAACAATATTTTTTTATCAGCTCTATACATAAATAATTGGAGTTTTCTTTCCAGTATCGGACAAGTCAGCAGTATTAATATAATAAATACCGATATTGAATATGGAAAAAAATAAGCTGAAATTAGTCCTACTATGGATAATGATATATTGAAAAACCAATTTGCATATTTGCGATCCCTTTCTTTATAAAAACGAGCTAGACAATATGCAATTGCACTCCCCAATAAGCCCAACAATAGTATTATTGCGATATGATTTGGTTCATATAGGTTTATAAAATAATTTAATATATCATTCATATCATTTCCTACCTTCTTCTATTTAACACTGTTGCTATATCATTACAAAGCTGTGAATTAGAAAGGAACCATCCTTTAGCACCGACAATTCCAAACATAATATTACATAGATTTGAAGCTTGTTGCGGTGTTATTCTTCCACGCGCTAAAAGCCAAGCTGGTCTTACACATATTAAAGCACATATCAGAGTTATACCTGATGCTATCCATCCCACTCCTCGCCATATCTTATCAGTTCGAGTGGGATATTTAATCTTTTTATACGCTTTTTCTGTAGCGTAAATACCAACAGTTGCTAATGCAATATTAACTGCTACAGATGCTGCAAACCCCCATGGAGTTACCCGAAGGCATAACGAAATCAAAGGCCAAAGAACATTCACTATATCTAAAATAACAGATAAAATACTTCTTCCATCGTAATCAACGAAATTAATTGGATTACTTTCACAATATGTCAACATATTGTAACTCAAAAGAGTCCCACTAACGCCCAAATTTTCAACTTCATCCGGATTTATAAACCTTCCAACTTCAGCATCATAGTATCTGCTCTGTAAATAATAGAACCCTGTTTCATCATCCTGATAGTATCCTCTATATTTGATATGATTAAAAGAACAATATGTTTCATAAGTAGAAGTACAACTTGAACTTGTAATATTTCCCCATGCATCATATGTATATGATGCGACTTTGTCTCCATGGGCATTGAGTATTCCAATGACATCTCCCTGAAGGTTTTTCTCATAGTATAATCTCACATTAGCAACTACATCACTTGTTGTTATATAATTATACTCAAAACCAATTATATCTCCAGTACCGTCATACAAATACCAGATATCTGTTTTCTTATTTGTAGATTTATCAGTTACTATTTCTCTTATCAGATTATCGTCATCCCATTCGTAAAACGTTGAATAATCTGATGTTTCTTTGAAAGTTCTTAATCCTTTTTCATTGTACGAATAACTAACAGTGCTATTGTCAGACATTGTTATCTGAGATAACTGTCTTCCACGTTCCCATGTAAAGGACATACCATTGATATAATTCAAAGGATTACCATTGTTATCATATGTTATAGTTTGTCCCGCATATGATGTCAACTGATCAGGCCAATTACTGTTTTCATATGTATAATATATAGTTGTTCCGTTGTTGCTGGTTCTTACACCATTTGCATTAATTGGATACTCTATTTTACCATATACATTACCATTGGTATTATAAACATAATCGTACTCTTTAAATGTTACGTAGTCTTTTTCAAGATTGAGCCTTCCGTGAGCATCATATCCGTATTCATACTTTACTACATTATTTTCTTTTATCTGTGTTATATTTCCGGTAAGATCATAAGTATAGTCAAATGATTTATCGTCAGTTGTACCGGATAAGTCAATATCATAAGAAGCATGAGTAATATCAATCTTTTCATATGTACTCGATATCAAGTCAGTGTTAAAAATACTTGAATGGACTATTTTTTCCGAAATATCATTTGATGAAAATTCATTTCTTACAGTATCGTTGTTATGAAGTGTTTCGTTTATTATTTCTACTGTCACATCATCACCTGATGCATTTGTTTCAGTCTCTGTTTCTGACGATATTGTACTTATATTTGTAGCTGAGATGTTTTTTAGATTCTTAAAACCATATGATGTTACAGTCGTCGAGACTCCGGTATCTTCATCTTCCGTAGTCTGTACACTCTTTGTAAAGTTATCACTTCTTGTAAGCGAAGAACCATTTTCGCTATAGGTGTAATTCCATTCAATTGGGTTTACTGCATCTTCAGTGTAATCCTCAAACTTTTTCAGTTCACCTTCTGAATTGAAGTATGATATATAAGTTGGTGAGGTATCACTGTTGTAATACAATTCCGTCGTGGATGCAGTGGAAGTAGTATCATTCTCTGCAACTTTGTATGTTGTAGTAACCGTTCTTACTACCTGATTATTTCCATAAGTATCTGAATGCTCATTCTGATCTATTATACCACCTATCTGTATATTAGATATATCGCCGTCATTTCCTGCATTGTTAACAAGTTCTGTATCAGCATATGTCATCAACGACTGATTTCCCACTTTAAGATTGGTCATATCGCCATCGTTGTTATAAGTCATTGTATACTTTGTTCTCTGATCACAGATAAATGTAAGGTTATTATCAGAATCATAGGTATAGGTTATACAGATAGTTTGAGTATTGTTTGGGTCATAAGTTGCATCATAAGCTTCTACAATCGCGGTATTATTTCCCTTATCATCATAGAAATACTTAATTGTTTTGTTTAAATATACAGAACCATAATCTGCAACAATTTTTTTAATGCTGCCACTGTAAATATTAGTAAAATAAGTATATGTCACTCCGTCAATTGTTTCAGAGTATTGCTTATCATACAACCCCATGTGAACTGTAGCCTGTGCCGCGGCAGTCTGTCTTGTATAGTCGTTTGTTTTTCTAGGAGTATAATCTCCGCTATCATTAGTTCCGTCAAAATCAGAGTCTGCAAGCCATGGGTCTGTTCCCTCCTGATACTCTATTAAGTCGGTCAAGTCATCACCGTCACTGTCTTCATCTACAGTATTTGCAACTGCAGGATCTGTTCCAAGCGTAAACACTTCATAGCTGTCTGGAAATCCATCCCCATCAGTATCCAATTCATATACAGGTTCTTCCGGCGTACTGTCTAAAGTCTCCTCATTCCAGTAGGTTTTGAAATCCCATATTTCATAACTGTCTTCAAGTCCATCACCGTCAGTATCTTTGATTACGTTTACGAATGTATAACCTCTGTCTATGAGGGTTTCACCCTCGGTAGTTGTCTCCTCAATTACAGATTCTAACTCAGACGTTGTTTCTTCAGGCTGTTCATTTTCTTCCTTTTCCAATGTAACTATGTTGGATACTCTAACAGTTCCGTTGGAATACAAAATACACGCTCTTAAATCAATGCATTCATCGATATTACTAGCGTCAACTTCCGCTTCCTCAGTAATATCATCCCCCACCGTTACAGAATGGAATTTATTTTCATTATCTTTTCTTGTAAAAATCTTATAGCCAGAAACTTCAACTCCCGATTCTAACTCGTTTTGATCATCTATGGAAACTAGAAATTTATCAGCCTGCTCGTCATATGATGCAGATATATCAACAGTAGCATCATACGGCTCTAAATCTCTATAATACACAGTTAAAGACATATGTCTTGTTCCGCTATATCCACCGTTACCGTCACTTATGTAATGTGGCTCAGGTCCATAAAAGCAGGCTGAACCTCCTTGTTCACAAGTAAATACAAGACCATTGTTTACCTGACTTCCGTCTGCTACTGCCTGCGCCCAGTCAGTAATATCAAGGAAATGATCTTCTCCTTCAACGCCCGTCATCTGTTCACTTACTATAACATCACTTGATACTCCGGGCTGATTATTCCAGGTAATTGTATTAGGATCCCAGCTACCTGCAGCATTACGTAACTGTAATGTTCCAACCGTATAATAATATAGATACGAATTTTCAAACAATCTAATATTAGCCCATTCAATATATTTATCTGAAAAACTTAGACCATTTCCAACTAATGAATATCCAGTTAGCAAGTTGTGTGTATCTAAATAAACTCTTGCCTCTGTGTTATAAGGATATGACGTCATCATATTATTCATCACGGTCAAATATTCACTATGCATATTTGTATCTGCCATATAGCTTGCCTGCCAAACTGTAGCCGTACTTAAATACCAAAATTGCCACACCATTGGAGGGTCTATTATTACAGGATAAGCCAGATTATCATTTTCAAAATACTCTTCGTCAACTACCACTTTAAGTGTTGTCTTATCATCATTATCAGCCAACTCATATTCAACACTTTGATAGTCTTCGTTTCCATCGGCATCAAGCAGAAATGGAACCTGAATTATTCCAACCGTATCATCTGTGTCATTATCGCAAACTACTATATTTCTATCACCATTATCCTTTTTGAGATATACATTCTTCGTGTTAATATCGAACTCAAATACAGAAGTATCAGGTTTTGAGTTTATGACTATGTTTTCCTTTACACCATTTTCTTTTACAATATATTGATATTCAATTTCTTCTGATTCAGATTGATATTTAACTTCATCTTTATTATTTGTGTCTTTTATTATTTCGTATTGTTCACTTATTTCCTCGTTGTTTGTAGTAGTTTCTTCTATGTTGGTCTCGTATTCTTCTGTGTCATCATTAGATAACTCTGTATCTATTACTGGAGACATAGTTAGGCTGTATTTTCCATGTTTTAGAATGAGACCATCCTCTATATTCTCAGAAAAATATACTTTACTGTCACTGCTTTTATTCACATACTTATAATTATTAACATTTTTTGCATGGATTGAATTTAAGACTTGCTTATCAGAATTAGAAATGTTTACAACTTCATTGTCATAATCTTTTAACGTTCCGTTCTCTTCGTATCTGATGTTAGAGAAAAAGAATTCTGTTTTTTTAGAACCATCAGACATAAGATAGGTGTTTGAATTAACAGTACGTTCATCTACAAGTTCTGAGACAATTTCCGGTTCCTGAAAACCTGAATCAACATTTTTTTCCTGTTCATTTGACTGTGGATTTGTAGTTTTGGCGCGTACTTCACTTAACGATGAAATTCCGTTACTAGTACCTATAATAGCAATCGTAAGCATAATTGCTATTGTTTGTTTTATTATTTTTTCCATTTAAAAACCTCCCATTATCTACTGCTCCCCAAATGTTACCTAAAAATTTCGATAAATATCACAGTAAACATATCACCCCATTTCTGTACTGTCCGTTCCTTCCCCTATATAGTTTTATGATAACAACAAATAACAACTTTAGATAGGGCTGCATAAGCAATTTTTGCTTTTAATAGGTGTACACCTATTGCTTCTTGATATAATAAACTATATATTTTACACTTTTTCTCCTTTAATCTTGTTCGAAAAAATAAGTCGTGCTATAATTTGATTAGTTTATGGAACGGGTTTATTATTATAGTTTTAGTATAGTAACATCTTGAAAAATTACGAGATTTAACGTTAAACGTTTATTTTTAACTATAACGTTTGTTCTCGCTTTTTTCGTGCGTTTATTTTTCAAATTTATACAATTTTAAAAGGAGAGGTACTATGCGAAAATTATCCACTTATCTGCTTGTACTCTCCCTGGTAGTCACTTCTACCTGCGGAGGAGTTCAGCCTGCAGCCCACGCTGTTGATGCTGCAGAAATTTCTGCTTATGCAGATTTCACTTCCGGTATTCAAACCGGAAATCTTTCTTTTGTAGATGATTCAAATCCAAATTATGAATCCTACACCTATTCAACATCCAAAGGGGGTGTTACTTGTCGACATATTGACAACAACAAATATGCGTATTTTAAAGTGACTAACAATGCAATCACTTCAAGTGACCACAATCTTTTTGTTGAAATCACCTATTATGATGAAGGTACTGACGGATTTCAGCTTCAGTACAATGCATTAAACAATGATAACTACCGACAGGCAACCATTAACACTTCCAATTCAAATACTTGGATTACTACTACTGTCTGTCTTGAAGATGCAAGTTTCAGAAAAGCGCAAAACGGAGGTTGCGATTTCAGAATCTGGGGAAGAGGAAGCAAGGGAACTTCCATTTCAAAACTAAGCATCACAAAACAATCTGTAAATCCTAAGGCTGAACCGGTGGTTCATTTAAACAGAAACACTACTGTTTCTGAGTTTCGGGGAAAATCCTTTGCAGGCTACCAGGGTTGGTTTGGCACGGGCGGAAAATACAACTCTTGGCAGCATTATGCAAATGGTTCCGCGGATGCCGATGGAACTAACTGGCCAAGACCAAATAAGATCTCCATTGATATTTATCCTGACGTAAGCGAGTATGATGATAGTTCTCTGGCACAGACAGGTTTTTCAAATCTTGGAAGTGGCGAATCTTCAAAACTTTTTGATTCAAATTCCACCGACGTAATTGACACACATTTTCGTTGGATGAGAGAATACGGAATCGACGGTGCTGCCATCCAGAGATTTGTAGGCGGACTCACAGGAAGAACTATTACAAAGTCTCCTACTACTTCACAGTTATACAGAATTCAAAGAGCTGCTGAAAACAATAACAGACTCTTATATGTGATGTATGACATTAGCGGCGGCTCACAGATTAATAACGCTAACGATACAACATCAATCAGTCCTTATGTAAAAGATATGGAATTTGACTGGGTTTACAATATTGAGCAGTCGTTAAAAATGCTAGATTCAAATTCATACGCTACCTACAATGGAAAACCAGTTGTTTGTGTATGGGGATTTGGATTTGGCGATGTTGAAAATACTCGTCCTAACAGACGTGTGGACTATCAGGAAATCGTAAACTTTTTCCACGACAGAGGATGCTATGTTATCTTAGGTGTTCCAAGAGAATGGAGAAGTCAGAGTAATTACATCGACATTTACAATCAGGCTGACATGATTTCACCTTGGTATGTTGGTTCCATGGGCGATGAGTCAAGCGTAGATTCCGTTTACAGATATAATTTAGAGCCTGACCTTAATTATTGTAAAAACAACAATATGGACTACTATCCTGTTGTATTCTCAGGATTCTCATGGACATTGTGGCTCAACGGAAAGCCTAATATGATTCCAAGAAATGCAGGCCAATTGTTCTGGTATCAGGCGTACAAATTAAAACAGTTAGGCGTTAACGCATTCTATATTGCAATGTTTGATGAGTATGATGAAGGTACTGCCATTGCAAAGAATGCCAGTGACTATTTTGATATTCCAACGAACCAATACTTTGTAACTGCAAGCTGTGACGGCTACTGGCTCTCTTCTGACTATCAGTTAAGGGTTGCCGGTGAAGCTGTAAAGATGGTTAAGGGTGAGAGAAATGCAGTAAGAAATGTGCCTGTGGCTCATTCTCTTGGACCAATTTACTACAGAAACAGTTTTGAAAGCATGTATGTAAACTGTGCGGAGTCTCAGTACAATGGCAATTATCCTGTTGATCCATGTTTCAAGAACAGCACACAGCTTTTTGCAAACAATGTTTCAGCAACAACTGAAATCAAACAGGTAAACAATGCAAAGACAGGAAATTATATTGCATCAACAAAAGGAAATGCAACTTCCGGAAATTCTTCTTACGTATACAGAATTTCAGAAACCGCAATTAAGATTACAGATGGAATGAAGTTATCCTACTCTGTTTATCCGGTAAATAATCTTGGTAAAAATACATCTGTTGATCTTGTTTTAAGCGACGGAACTTATATCAGTTCAACTAATCAGAACCTGCTCACAAAGCAGAACCGGACCGGTACTTGGAATGACGTTTCATACACATTTGGAACACCTTCATTGGCTGGAAAGACTATTACCGGTATTGCCATTCGCTACGACGGAACTTCCGGCAACTTTGAGAGCTACTTTGACAATATCATTATTGAAGATAACGGAAACGGAAATGGTTCCGGCAACAGCAACGATAATGGAAACAATTCAGGCAACGGAAACAATAACGGCGAAACCTACTATGCAGGAAATCCGGTTCTCACTTCAATGTTTACTGCTGATCCTTCTGCACATGTTTGGGCTGATGGAAAAATTTATATCTACGCATCACATGACATCTTCCCATCAAGAGGCTGTGACCTTATGGATAAATATCATGTATTCTCTTCAGACAATATGGTGACTTGGAAAGACGAGGGCGAAATTCTCTCATCATCTGATGTTTCCTGGGGAAGACCTGAAGGCGGATTTATGTGGGCTCCTGATGCAGCATACAAAAATGGAACCTACTACTTCTACTTCCCACATCCAACCGGAGCCGGAGATTTGTGGAACAGCACATGGAGAATAGGTGTTGCCACTAGCAACAGTCCTGCAAGTGATTTTACTTGTGCGAATGATGGCTATATCAAGATGCTTGATGGATCACCTTACGTAACAAACATTGATCCTTGCGTATTTAAAGATGACGATGGTTCTTATTACCTTTACACCGGAGGCGGTGCAAACTGCTACGTTGCAAAGCTTAAAGACAACATGACTCAGCTTGCTGAAAATCCTGTAAAAATCGACGGAACGCTTACCGATTTTCACGAGGGAATGTGGGTATTTAAGAGAAACGGCATTTACTACGCAATGTATGCAGACAATACTTCAGGACAAAACCTTATGAGATACTCGACAGCATCATCTCCTTACGGCCCATGGAGAGAAGGAGGCATTGTGTTAAATGGCACAGGCTGTGATACAACTCACGGTTCTATCGCAGAATACAAAGGTCATTGGTATTTGTTCTACCATAATTGTGAGATTTCAGGAAACGGAACATTGAGAAATGTTTGTATAGATGAAGTATTCTTTAACAGTGATGGTTCTATTCAGACAGTTACCCAGACAAAGCAGGGTGTTGCCGCAGTTGATACTGTAAATCCAAACGACTTACAAAATTCAAATGTAAATCCGGACCCTTCACTCTTCACTGATAAGACAGATTACTCTGTAAATGCTGCTACTATCAGCGGAGGTGCTACGCTGGGCAACAACGTTATAGAAAATCTTCATTTAGAAGGTGCATCCGCAACCTGGAACAATATTAACGGTGGCAAAGGCGGAAAAGCACTTCTTACCGTATACTACGGAACACCTGACGGAGCTACTTCTTTAGTTCATTCGTCAGGAGACACAACAGGCGATGGATATTTTATGAAATTTGATAAGACAACAGGCTGGTCTGATTATTCAGGAGTTTCAACCTGCTTCATTGATTTAAATGCAGGAAATAACAACACTGTTCAGTTAGTTTGCGGAATGGGCGGTGTAAATATTGTTGGAATTTCACTCTCACTAATTGATCCAAATTACGAACCACCAACTGAGACTCCAACTGAGAAACCAACAGAAAAGCCAACAGAGGCTCCTACTGAGGTTCCAATTACAGTTACAAATGACCTGAAGGTTTCAGGCTTCCAGATCAGCTACACTGCACAAGGATTAAGAACTCTTTATACGGTAGAAAACACAATTAATAATAAAGCAGTCGTCGAGCGCGGTCTTATCTATTCACTGACAGATTATGCACAGGACAATGAAATGTATGTGGGCAGTTCTAACGATTATGTTAAATACTTTGCCGGAACTGAAGAATTCGGCAGACAGCCGCAGCTTTCCACATCACCTACATCATCAACTTACGCTATGACAATGGAATTTAACAGTAACAGCAATGGAATATTTACAAAGAAGATGGCAATCAGAGTATACGCAAAACTATCCGACGGAAGCTATGTATACAGCAATATCGAAAAATTAACATACTTTAATCTTTGCAAATATTTGTATAACAATAATCTTTCAAACAACTACGCAGCACATACATATATTTATAATAATGTACTTAAAGTCGTAGAGCCTAATTACGCTGAAGTTCCATATGATTGGAACAATATACTGGTTAAGCCATAATAATTAAAAAGTGAGCGTTGCACCCTAACCGGTGCAACGCTCCCTTTTAATTATATTAATGTATTATTTTTTAATTATCTTCATAATATTAATCCATTCAAATTATACTATAATGAAAAACTTTACTAAGAAAATTGCTGCAATTATATATGTGAGCAATGATACTTCTTTTGCCTTTCCTGTAAATACCTGAATAACTGTGTATGAAATAATAGCAATACCTATACCGTGTCCGATAGAACCTGAAATTGGCATTGAAATCAACATTAATGCCACAGGCAATGTCTGTGTAATATCTTCAAAGTCAATATTTTTAAGTCCCCCTACCATTAGTACACCAACATAGATAAGTGCAGATGATGTGGCTGCAGGTGGAATAACTGCCGCTATTGGAGCAATGAATGTAGATGCAAGGAATAACACACCTGTTGTAAGAGCTGTAAGTCCTGTACGTCCACCAGCCTCAACTCCTGATGCTGACTCAACGAATGTTGTTATTGTAGATGATCCTGTAAAAGAAGCCACAACACTTCCAAGAGCATCAGATAATAAAGCTTCTCTCATTCCCGGCATCTTTCCATTTTCGTCAAGCATATTAGCACGGCTTGCTGTGCCTACAAAAGTTCCAATTGTATCAAACATATCAATAACACAGAAAGTAATAACAAGTGTTACGGCTGTAAAGAAACCTACATCCAAAAATCCTTTTACATTCAGCTTAAATAAAGTGGTGCTTGCAAGATCCCCAAATGCCGGAACAAATCTTGCCGCAGTGATTCCTGCAAATGGATTTACGCCAAAAAATACTGCCTCTGCTCCCCAGTAAATGATACTTGCCACAAGCATACCAAGAATAACAGCTGCTTTAACTCCCCTATGAGAAAGGATAACAATGACAAAGAGTCCTATAAACATTGTCACTACTGTAATAACCATCTGATTATATCCGTCCCCCATATTATCCTTTGCAAGACTCGCAGTGAGAGCTCCAAAGAAATCTCTTAAAGCAAAGAATGGGCCACCCTTATTTGAATAAATACCTGCATTTGATCCCAGACCAATGTTAAGTAGCATAAGACCAATAGCCGGTGAAATACCATTTCTGATTCCAAGAGGAATGGCATCTACTATCTTCTCTCTAATACTGAGTAAAGATAAGATAATAAAAACTACACCTTCAAAAAATATGATACAAAGTGCTGCGTTGAAGGCATCAACATATGAGAGACCTGCTATTGCAGCAATGTTTGTAACTACAATTGCAAAAAATGAGTTAAGTCCCATACCAGGTGCAAGTCCAAATGGTTTATTTGCAATAAAAGCCATAGCAAACATACTTATCGCCGATGCAATACAAGTTGCTAAAAAGATAGCGTTCCACAACTCTTTTGTTCCATCTGCTCCAAAATTAGTAAGAAGATTAGGATTGAGAGCAATAATATATGCCATTGTCATAAAAGTAGTAAGACCAGCAACAATTTCAGTTTTTACACTTGTATTATTCTCTTTCAATTTAAAAATTTTCTCTAACATTTTCTCAACATCAAAAGTACTTATTATAAACCAGATATATGGGGAAACCTTATTAATACTTTTGATTTTCCTTTCTCTTTTTTTACAATAATACCCCTGACTCAAAATACTATATGAATCAGGGGTATTTGCATTTCAGTCAGCTAAAACTCGCCAATCTGAATTATTTATTTGCAATCTGTGCTTTAATAGCTTCTGTAAGCTGTGGTACGATTTTGTTTAAATCTCCAACGATTCCGTAATCAGCTACATCGAAGATTGGAGCATCTTCGTCTTTGTTGATTGCGATGATAAGATCAGACTCTTCCATACCTGCAACGTGCTGGATTGCTCCTGAGATACCGATTGCGAAGTAAACCTGTGGACGAACTGTCTTACCTGTCTGTCCAACCTGTCTGTCTGCCGGTAACCAACCATTGTCAGTTACAGCTCTTGAACAAGAAACTTCACCACCGAGTACTTCTGCAAGATCCTCAAGAAGCTTGAAGTTCTCTGCAGAACCAACTCCACGTCCACCAGATACTAAGATCTTAGCATCCATGATATCTACTGTCTCGCCTACTGACTTAACTACTTCAAGAATTTCAACATATTTGTTGTTCTCTGTTAAACCAGCATCGAAGTTAATAACTTCTGCCTTTGCGCCTGGCTTTGGATCAGCCTTCTGCATAACACCTGCACGTACTGTAGCCATCTGTGGTCTGTGATCAGGACAAGCGATTGTAGCGATTGTGTTACCACCGAAAGCCGGACGTGTCATAAGTAACTGATTGTGTTTCTGCTCTTTACCTGGAATTGGGTTGATTGGGAAATCACCAATCTCAAGTAATGTACAGTCAGCTGTAAGACCTGTTGCTACTCTAGCTGAAACTGTAGGACCTAAATCTCTACCGATTGCTGTAGCACCAACTAACATGATTTCTGGTTTGAACTCATTGATAACAGCTGTTAATGCCTGAGCGTATGGCTCAGTTCTGTATGTCTCAAGTGCAGGATTATCAACAACGATAACCTTGTCAGCGCCGTACTCAGCTAACTGATCTACTAAGTTTCCTACATTTGATCCAAGAAGTACTGCTGTAACTTCTGTATTTAATGGTTTAGCAAGTCTTCCTGCTTCTCCAAGTAATTCGAATGCGATTCCGCTTAATTCGTTATCTACCTGCTGAGCGAAGACATATACGCCTTTATAATCTTCTAAATTAATATTCTGCATGATTAAATCTCCTCTCTAACTAAATAACGTGCTTTGAAACTAATTTGTCCATGATGTACTCAACTGACTCTTCTGGTGAATCAAGAGCAACCTTTTCACCGGCACCCTTACGTACCTTATCAGAAGCCTTAGCGATCTTTGTAGGTGAACCCATAAGACCAAGGTCTCCATCGTTAACGTCAACAAGGTTTGCTCTACCCCATGTTGTAATCTCTGCATCTACTGCATCAAAGATTCCGCCCGGAGTCATGTAACGAGGATCATTTAATTCAGAAAGAGCTGTGATTAATACAGGCATTTTAGCTTTAACCATGTGATGTCTGTCTTCGTATGCTCTCTTAACGATTACGCTGTCTCCATCAACTTCAATACCTTCTGCGTATGAGATAACAGGTACTCCAAGATGTTCAGCGATCTGTGGTCCAACCTGAGCTGTATCACCGTCGATAGCCTGACGTCCTGTGATGATGATGTCGTAATCTTTGATATTTCTGATAGCACCAGCGATTGTTGTAGATGTAGCCCAAGTATCAGCACCACCTAAAACTCTGTCTGTTACTAAGATTCCATTGTCAGCTCCCATAGCCATAGCTTCACGAAGAACGTCTTCAGCCTTTGGAAGTCCCATTGTGATAGCTGTAACTTCAGCACCGTACTGATCTTTTAATCTGAGGGCAGCCTCAAGACCAGCCTTATCATCAGGGTTCATGATTGTGAGCATTGCTGCTCTGTTTAATGTACCATCTGGGTTGAACTGAACTCCACCCTTAGTATCAGGTACCTGTTTTATACAAACGATAATTTTCACGATTAGTACCTCCTATATTACTTTAATAAGTTAGCAGAGATTACCATACGCTGAACTTCTGATGTACCTTCGTAGATTTCAGTAATCTTAGCATCTCTCATCATTCTTTCAACATCATATTCTCTGATGTATCCATAACCACCGTGTAACTGAACAGACTTAGTTGTAACTTCCATTGCAACTTCTGCTGCGTATAACTTAGCCATAGCTGCTTCTACAGAGTAAACTTTCTGAGTAGCTTTAGCCATAGCTGCTTTATATACAAGTAACTTAGCAGCTTCTACCTTAGTAGCCATATCTGCTAACTGGAACTGTGTATTCTGGAATGCAGCGATTGATCTACCAAACTGCTTTCTTTCTTTTACATATTCGATTGTTGTCTCAAGAGCTCCCTCTGCAAGACCAAGAGCCTGAGCTGCAATACCGATACGTCCACCATCAAGAGTGTGCATAGCGATGTTGAAACCTTTACCCTTCTGTCCGAGTAAGTTCTCAGCTGGAATACGACAATCTTCGAAGATTAATTCGTATGTTGCTGAACCACGGATACCCATCTTCTTCTCTTTTGTTCCGAATGTGAATCCAGGAGTTCCTTTTTCAACGATGAATGCTGAAATTTCTTTCATCATTCTACCACGTTTCTCAACTTTACCTGTTACAGCGATTACGATGTAAACATCAGCGTACTTACCGTTTGTGATGAAACACTTAGAACCGTTTAATACCCATTCGTTTGTAGCTTCATCGAAAACAGCCTTTGTCTGCTGTCCCTGAGCGTCTGTACCAGCACCTGGCTCTGTAAGACCGAAAGCACCTAACTTCTCACCTTTTGCAAGTGGAGTTACGTATTTCTGCTTCTGCTCTTCTGTACCGTAAGTTAAGATAGGATCGATACAAAGTGATGTATGAGCTGAAACGATAACACCAGTTGTACCACAAACCTTTGATAACTCTTCAACACACATAGCGTATGTTAATATATCACAACCCTGGCCGCCGTACTCCTTTGGAACAGGAATTCCAAGGAAGCCGTATTTTGCCATTTTTTCAACTGTCTCTACAGGAAACTGTTCATTTTCATCTGTTTCCTGAGCGAGTGGCTTTACTTCATTTTCTGCAAATTCGCTGAAAAGTGTTCTAGCCATTTCATGTTTTTTGCTTAATGTAAAATCCATTTAATTTTCCTCCATTATTTTATATGGATGAGGAAACATTTTCTGCTTCCTCATCTCAATTAAGGGATAACCCCTAAGTTTCTCAATTACTGAGCGTCAACAGGTGTTTTTGTTCTGTCAGCATTGTATACGTAGAATCCCTTTCCGCTCTTTGCTCCGAGGTTTCCACCACGAACCATCTTACGGATAAGTGGACATGCACGATACTTGCTGTCTCCTGTTTCATTGTAAAGAACATCCATGATAGCAAGGCAGATATCAAGACCGATGAAATCACCTAACTCAAGTGGTCCCATTGGATGATTTGCTCCAAGCTTCATAGCTGCGTCAATACCAGCGATATCAGAAACACCTTCCATCTTAATGAAAGCAGCTTCGTTAATCATTGGAATAAGGATACGGTTAACTACAAATCCTGCAGCTTCGTTTACCTGTACAGCTGTCTTTCCGATTTCTTCAGAAATCTTCTTGATTGTCTCAACTGTCTCATCAGGTGTGTTAACTCCTGCGATAACTTCTACTAATTTCATTCTGTCAGCAGGATTGAAGAAATGCATACCAATCATAGGACGTGTAAGACCATTTCCAATCTCTGTGATAGAAAGTGAAGATGTATTTGAAGCAAAGATACACTCTGGTTTGCAGATCTTGTCTAACTCACCAAATGTAGTCTTCTTAACTTCCATATTTTCAAAAGCAGCTTCTACGATAAGATCGCAATCAGCACAAAGATCTTCTTTAAGACCTGGTGTGATGCTTGCTAAAATTCCATCAACCTGCTCCTGTGTCATTTTTCCTTTTTCAACAAGTCTTGCATAACCTTTAGCAATCTTGTCTTTTCCGCCTTCTGCCCATTCCTGCTTGATGTCACAAAGTGCAACTGTGTATCCATCAACCTGTGCAAAAGCTTTTGCGATTCCCTGGCCCATTGTTCCGGCACCGATAACGCCAACCTTCATTCTTTTTTCCTCCATCTTTCTTGATACTGTTAAATGTATCATCTTATTTTATTGATATAACCTGTGGTCTAAATATTTTTTAAAAACGTCACAGGTTTATGCCTGATTTAAATTACAAACAATAATTATTTGTTCTGGAAAGGAACTACTTTGAGTTTCTTTTCTTTGTCTTTCTCAAGGAAGTTGCCCATTCCTGCAGCCTGATCAGCTGTCTCGAAGCAGCTACCGAATAACTTCTCTTCGATTACTAAAGCATCATCCATGTTTGCATCAAGACCATCGTTGATAGCTTTCTTACAAGCTCTTACAGCGATAGGTGCGTTCTTTGCAATACCTGCAGCCATCTTCTTAGCTTCATCCATAAGTTCTTCCTGTGTGTATACAGCATTTACAAGACCGATTCTGTAAGCTTCATCAGCTTTGATGTTTCTTGCTGTGTAGATAAGCTGTTTAGCCATACCAGGACTAACAAGTCTTGCAAGTCTCTGTGTTCCACCAAATCCAGGTGTAATACCAAGACCTACTTCAGGCTGTCCAAAGATAGCATTGTCAGAACAGATTCTGATATCACAACTCATAGAGATTTCGCATCCGCCACCAAGTGCGAATCCGTTTACTGCTGCGATTACAGGGATAGGTAATGTCTCGATTTTTCTGAAAACATCATTTCCCTTTTTACCGAAAGCTTCGCCTTCAGCTTTTGTCAATGTAGACATTTCTCCGATATCAGCACCTGCAACGAAAGATTTTTCACCTGCACCTGTGATGATTAAAGCTCTTGTCTCATTAACATCGATAGAATCAAGTGTCTCGTTAAGTTCATCGAGAACCTGACTATTTAAAGCGTTTAACGCCTTTGGTCTGTTGATTGTAAGAATTCCTACGAATCCTTCCTGCTCATATGTGATAAATTCCATATTGATCTCCTTATATCTTGTCTTCTTCTGAACATACCATTGAGCTGACAGGCTAAGCCCATCAGCTCAATGTATATTCGACTCTAATAATAGTCTATATATTAGTCACGCTCAACGATTGTAGAACATCCCATTCCACCACCGATACAAAGTGTTGCAAGACCCTTCTTAGCGTCTCTTCTCTGCATCTCGTGAAGTAATGTAACAAGGATACGGCATCCTGAAGCTCCAACAGGATGTCCAAGTGCGATTGCACCACCGTTAACGTTAACTTTTGACATGTCAAAGTTTAAGTCTTTAGCAACTGCTACTGACTGTGCAGCAAATGCTTCGTTTGCTTCAATTAAATCAATATCATCGATAGAAAGTCCTGTCTTAGCTAATACTTTCTTTGTAGAAGCAACAGGTCCAACACCCATGATTGAAGGATCAACTCCGCCAAGTGCTCCTGCTACGAATGTAGCCATTGGTGTAACACCAAGCTCTTTAGCTTTCTCTTCGCTCATAACTACAACTGCTGCAGCACCATCATTGATTCCTGATGCGTTACCAGCTGTAACAACTCCGTCAGCCTTACCTGAACAAGCTTTTAACTTAGCAAGTGTCTCTGCTGTAGTTCCTGCACGAGGTCCTTCATCTGTATCTACGATGATATCGCCCTTTCTGTTCTTAACAACAACTGGTACGATTTCATCTTTAAATTTGCCATCGTTCATAGCTGCTTCGCATTTCTGCTGAGAGTTTGCTGCAAATGCATCTAACTCTTCTCTTGTAAGTCCCCACTGCTCAGCTACGTTTTCAGCTGTAATCATCATGTGGTAACCATTGAATGCATCCCATAATGCATCATTAACCATTGTATCAACCAATGTTCCGTTGTTCATTCTGTAACCGAAACGTGCATTCTGAGCTGCGTATGGTGCCATAGACATGTTCTCCATACCACCTGCTACTACGATATCAGCATCACCGGCCTGAATCATCTGAGCTGCCATATTAACACAGTTAAGACCTGAACCACAAACTACGTTAACTGTAACTGCAGGTGTTTCGATTGGAAGTCCTGCCTTGATTGAAGCCTGACGTGCAACGTTCTGTCCAAGACCAGCCTGGATAACACATCCCATGTATACGTGATCAACCTGATCAGCTGGTACTCCAGCTCTGTTAAGAGCTTCTTTGATAACGATTGAACCAAGTTCTGGTGCTGGTGTTGTACTTAAAGCTCCACCCATCTTACCGATAGCTGTACGGCAAGCGCCTGCGATAACAACTTTCTTTGACATAATTAATTCCTCCATAAATAGATTATTTGTTTTGTCCTCTAATGTCCATTCCGACAAAACACAACATTCTTTTCAATAATAACATTAATACCATTTTGTATCAATAAAATGGCACAAAAATGTTAAAACTGAGATTGTTATAATTTTAACAAATATTATTCCTTTTGTCTAGTTTTTTATTTAGCAAAGTTTTGTGAACACGAGCATTTTTTCATAAAAACCTAGGACATCTGCTTTTTAGTTATTCATTTAGATTGCATATATTATCATGTACAAAAGATACTTAGAGGTTGGTAAATCCTGAAGCTGATATTTTCTGAATTCTTCATAGAATTTTTTTACCTTCTTGAATTCTTCATTAGTCATCGTCTCTTTTGAGTATGTTGCCCTATAACAGTATTCGAGCATTTCATCCCATCGCTCATCAGTAAATACTTTATCGACGAACTGATTTTTCATAGACTCATTTAAGTCCTTGTCCATCTTTCCTTTGATATTAACCCCTTTAATTTTGCATATATGATAAATATCCTTATAAAGAAGTCTTATTCTGGTATTATTTTTTGACTTCTTCATCCTTCCTCTCTTAATCAGTCGTCTTACCAATACCTGCAAATACACAGGTGCAAATATGCCTACAAAAATCAAAAACTTTTTCACTAAATCTTTGAACGAAATATTTTTTTGATTATGAAGATATGTCTGTGCTTTATTAGTAGTCGTTTCTTCCTGAGCTACGGTTGTGGTTTCAGGTTGTGTCGTCGTCTCTTCCACTGTAGTGGTCTCCTCAACGGCTTTTGTTGTAGTTTCTTCTTCCACACCGTCTTCTATTTTTAATTTAAGTTCATTTATTTCTTTATCAAAAGAAAGTGTATGTTCTTTTGGAAGCCATCCTGCTTCATCATCCCACACTTCCGTCCATGCATGTCCCATTTCATCCGTTACATTAGCATAATATTTTCCATTTTTTTCATGAAAATCTTCTCTTTGAACTAAATATCCCTCCACATATCTTGCAGGAATATTTGCTGCTCTGTACTTCAAAGTAGCCAGTGTTGCAAAATGAACACAGTAGCCTTTTTTTGTTTTCATAAAATACTCTGCAAAATCTTTATACTTTTTCTTGTCATATTTTTCGGGTTCTAATGTATACTCAAAGCCCTCCTTTTCAAAATATTCATCAATCAGTTTGCTTTCTCTTCTAATATCCTGATTTGCAGACTCATAATCATCTTCAAACAATCCTATTCCACAATAGTACCCGTATACGAACTGTTGATATTTACGACTTTCAGTATCTTTACTCCACCAAGGATTGTTTTTAAATGTATACATTGCCTGGTAAACCGGATAAAAATACATTTCATATTCTTTTATATTTTCCCTTTTGCCAAGCCTTTCAACAACATGTTCATACTCAAAAAAGTAACCATTCTCACCATCAAAAACCGGTACTCCTGTGACATTGCTCAAATCTTCGCTATTAAACGGTTGATATACCGGAGTAATATCTTGCGTTAACAGATTTTTATTTTCAAATTGGGAAGCAAATCCCATAATAAACTGATCATAATAATTAATTATATCCTGATCATAATCAAGAAAATATGGATAAGGCATGTATTTTTCATAAGGCTTTTCCAGTTCGAATTTAATTTTTTTAGGAGTTACACTATCATTTTTTAGTGTAACACAGTATCTGTAAAAGGAGTTTTGCACTCCGTATTTGGTGGCCACAATACTTCTAAAAAAACCTCTGTCGTAAGAATAAGCGGATGATAATAATGATACCCACCTATTTCCGGTATAAGTGCTGCCCACAAATTCTTTAATATACATATCTTCTGTAGGCTTTTGATCCAAAACGATAGTCATTATTTTTTCATTCTTTACTTTCCTTTTACCGCAGTTTTCCAAATCGCCTTCTAAAACATTGGAGTTAGAATCTCCCATCCCCATGTCAAACTTCCAGATATCAGGTAAGCTTTTCAAATATTTTAATACGTCAGAGAAATCCATATTATTTATTTTTCTCCTACAAGTATCGTACGCCTCTTTGTGTTTATCCTCTATACCTTTGACAGTTTTTCCACCGGAAACTCCCACAGCTGTAAAAACAATGCAAATGATAACAATTTGCACCAACGCCGCAGGTCTAAATGCCTCATCTCCATTACAATAAACAGTGCAATAGAAAATCATACTAATAATGATAAACCAGCTGAGTTTCACCCCCGGATACGCACCTGTCTCTGCCAGAAGTCCCACTAACGAAATCATAAGTATAGCAGGAATTATAACTCCCCTTTTTAATCTCATTACAAGGGATATAATAAACGCTATCAATATAGCCGCAGCAAGAAAAACAAACAGCATTCCATCTACCTGCTCAGGAACAATGAACAGTTCTGTTGCTTCGCTATCAAATTTAAGTTCGTACGTTTCAAGAACCATCTTTAATGACTCAATTATTTTATTTGCTGTAATATGTAATTTAATCACAGCAAAAGCAAAAAATAAATATACAGAAACCAATTCTGCCAGCACTATTGCAGTTCTCTTTTTTTTGAAATTATCTAAAGTGGCAATCAGTATCATTGCATAAATTATTCCGGACAAAAATACCAATATAATATACTTATTCTTAGTAAAATACTCCGGAAACATTGCGTAATCACACTCAAATTCTTTAAACCAAATAAAGAATATTGCCAGCTCAAACAAAATTACTGAAAAAAGTTCGCAGAATAATCCCAATATATTATGTTTTTCATTTTCCTTTATAACTCTATAAATACCTTTTCCCATAATATCTGTTTACCTTTATTTGAAATAGTCACATCAACATCATTTACCGAAACCTTAAAATCAAAATCCACATTAATCAATGTGCTGTATTCCAACTTCTTAAGGAAATCATCCTTCAAAATATTAACTGCGCTCAGATCTTTGTACGGTTTGATGTACATAAACCGCCTAACGGCTTCGTATATATTTTCATCTTTAGTAACTTTCTTTTTTTCTATTTTTTTATAATCACTGTTGTACCAGACAATCATGTGATTGAGATTTCTCTCCCTGATAGAAAGAGATAGCGAAGCAATAAAATCGAAAACATCATCTACATTGTCAGACTTTGAATTACTGTAATCAAGCCAAATAACCACAGGACATCCTTCAGGTTTTGCTCTGTCTTTAACCAATAACCCATCGGTTTTTGCAGAGAGTTTCCAGTGAATATCATGGATAGAATCATTTTCCGTATAATCTCTGATCTGGTAGATTTCGCTTGGATCATCACCACTTTCTCTGTCAGAATACTCCTCTGAATCTCCTGCAAACATTTTTGTCCTAAAAGATACTTCTGTCATAAGCAGCTTCATCATCGGCATAACAACAATATCAAAATACTCTTTATATCTTTTTGTTATGCAAAAAATATTTACAGGATCCATATATTCAATTTTAATCAGGCTGATTTTATAATTTCCTACCTTTGATATACTAACCTGTCTCTTTACTGTTTTCGTACTTTTCTTTCCCACCGGAACCTGCATTTTAATACGTTTTTTCTTACCGGTAGATATACTTTCAATATTTACATATACAAAAACATTTGTTGAAAATAACTTTGACTTGTTAGTCACTTCCACACGAATTGTTATTTTACTGTTTTTTTCGGCAACTTCTGATACCGGTCTGAGTTTTGCAGTTATTTTTTTCCTCATTAATATGAAATAAATGACATAAAAAAATAGGTATAATAACTCAAGTCCCAGGAGTTGCTTTATTATGGTATCGTCATAAAGAATATAATTAAAAAACGTTATGGCTAATACTACCAAATAAACAATCAATCTAAATATCATTATTCTATAATCCTCTTATACTTGGTGCATCTACATCATCCAATATTGCTTTAAGTACATCTTCTTTATTGATATGAGCAACCTTTGCTTTTGTACTGAGTGAAACTCTGTGAGATGCCACATAAGGGAAAATAGCCTTAATATCATCTGCATTCACATAATCTCTTCCATCAAGCCATGCCCATGATCTGGCTAGGGCGGCAATGGAAACAGAACCTCTTGGACTTATTCCTGTTGCAAAAGATGTATTTTCTCTTGAAGCCTTTGAAAGCTCGGCTATATACCTAAGAATCTTGTCATTCATAAATACACTTGCAGCCTCTTTTTGCATTTCAACAATTTCTCGGCCTTCTCCTGCAAAGAGGACCTGGAGTTTTTCTACGGGATCACCCTCCTGTCTTCTTTTAATAATCTCTATCTCCTCAGCTACTGTAGGAAATCCCATATTTACACAAACCATAAATCTGTCTAACTGAGATTCAGGAAGCAGCTGTGTTCCTACAGAGCCCTCAGGATTTTCTGTTGCTATAACCACAAAGGGCTTGCTCAAATCTCTGGTCACTCCATCAACCGTAACATTTTTTTCTTCCATGGCTTCCAATAACGCAGACTGAGTTTTTGGAGATGTTCTGTTAATCTCATCTGCAAGAAAAAGATTGCACATAAGTGCACCCTTTTTGTATGAAAATTTATTTGTCTCTTTATTATAAATAGAAAAACCTGTCAAATCAGCCGGCATAACATCCGGTGTAAACTGAACACGTTTCTCATGAATACCCATAACCTTAGAAAAGGCCTTTGCCATCGTAGTTTTTCCTACACCGGGAGTATCCTCAATCAAAATATGTCCCTCCGATATAATAGTTGCCATAATAATCTTTACAGCATCTTCTTTCCCTACAATAGCTTTATTAACTTCTTTAATGACACGTAACGCGTCTAAATATAACTCTCCCATCATTGCTCCTCTCTTTTTGTCTTTTTTCTCTTGGCTCATAGTGGTTAACAAAAAAGAGTTGTAACACAAACATCAGTTAGCGCTACAACTCCTTATATTATTTATGTCCAACTATCACTAAATGTAGGTGTTGAACTATTTGAAGCCTGCCCTTTTTCCATACACAACTGCACATAAAATTCTGTTGATGTCAATTCAACGTATGGCTGAACCCAAGCAATTCTTACAAGCCAGCCAATCCCCGGTATTGAGCACAATAATCCCCATAAAATAAATGACCAGTCAAGAACGAATGCTCTCCACTTATCTCCTGTCATAAGGTTTTTAGTAATGCCAAAAGCTTCTTCGCTACTCATCATTTCATTTTCTGCCAAAAGATAAGGAATCATTCTGTATTCGTAACTCTTGATTATTCCGGGAATAAATAATAAAAGTGTCCATCCGAAAATATATAAATCTCTAAGGAACATTACTTTTACTACGTTCATGTATCCCGGTGCACCAAATACACTGATAACCTCTGATAAATCAGGTTTTTCAGTTCTATTTTTAAGAACCCATTTCTTACATCCAACTATAATAGGGTTAATGAGAAATGCTCTAACTGCAAATCCTATAATAATACCTATAAATCCTGCAATAATTACTATTCCTAATAATCCTGAAGCAATTCTCGATAAATCAGTATAATTTGAACCTGATGAAGAATCAGCAGATCCAATAATATCATCAAAACCAGCATTCATATCTTCCTCAGACTCAAAACTTTCAGTGTCAAAATCATCATTAAATAATGACTGATCATCTTCCAGTTCACTATTGATTCTGTCAAAAAATGATGTACCTCTTTTATCTCTCACTTTTTGAATTGCCTTTATATAATCTTCAACAGTTCTTGCTTTACTAAACTCGGTCAGTAACTCTCCAGAATCTTTATATGATATTGTACTACTGCCATTCCACGAGAATCCTGAGATTCCGCCAACAAAACCTAATATTAATACAACAACAACGACCATAAGATAATTAGCTTTTAAAATTTGTTTTGCTCTGTCTTTTAATTCTTTTCTTGTACACATAAATGTTTCTCCTCCTAATCCCCTAAATCGTAAGGTGTTTCCTGATATACATAATAATTCAGCCAATTGGTATACAGTGCATTTGAAACACTTCTCCATGTAAGTATCGGCTGATTGTCCGGATTGTCATCCGGATAATAATTTTGGGGAATCTTAATATCAAGTCCCTTTGCTATGTCTCGTTTATATTCCTGATCCAATGTCATTCTGTCATACTCCGGATGTCCCAGCACGAAGAACTGCCGTCCCTCTTTTGCCATTATAAGAAATACTCCTGCTTCATCAGACTCAGCAACTACGTATAATTCCGGATGAGCATTGATTTCCTCTGTAGATACTCCTGTATGTCTTGAATGAGGTGCATAGAACACGTCATCGAATCCTCTAACTATAGGCACTCTTCTATGAACAACTTTATGCTTAAATATACCAAACATCTTTTCAGACAGCTGAATCTTATCAATTCCGTAATGATAATAAAGGGCCGCCTGTGCTCCCCAGCATAAATGAAGAGTACTTGTTACATTGGTCTTTGACCATTCCATTATCTCAACTAACTCGTCCCAATACCCAACCTTTTCGAAAGGCATCTGCTCTACAGGTGCGCCGGTAATAATCATACCGTCGAATTTGTGAGTCCTAACCTCATCAAATGTCATATAAAACTTATTGATGTGACTGGCCGGAGTATTTTTGGAAACGTGGCTTGCCATGTGAAGAAACGTAGTATCTACCTGAAGCGGAGTGTTTGAGAGTTCCCTCAAAAGCTGAATTTCGGTATCCTCTTTAAGAGGCATCAAATTCAGAATAATAATCTTCAGAGGTCTTATATCCTGATTGAAAGCTCTCTCTTCGTCCATAATAAAGATATTTTCGTTTTCTATAATTGTCTTAGCCGGTAAATCTTTTTGAACTTTAATTGGCATTTTATCACCGTCCCATCTGACTACTTTCCCACGCAAGTGAGATTATCGACTCCATTCTATCATTTTACTTTAACTTTTTCAATATAATAAAAGAATTGTACCCTGAGTTTTGAGCCATTTACAATTTGGAATTTATTTCGCATATAACAATAAAAGAGAGCCTCATTTGTAATTTTAAAATCATTAATGAAGCTCTCTTTTTATTGAAATATAATTTGAATTTCAATTCATCTTATAACTATTATTTAATTTCTACTAACCATCCTTCAGGAGCTTCAATTCTGCCCATCTGAATTCCTGTAAGTGTCTCATATAATTTCTTTGTGATTGGTCCCATCTCTTCCATTCCGCTTGGGAAGCAGATTTCTTCACCGTGGTCAACAATCTTTCCAACCGGAGAGATAACTGCTGCAGTACCGCAAAGACCACACTCAGCGAAATCTTTGAGTTCATCCTTGAATACTTCTCTCTCTTCAACCTCAAGTCCAAGGTACTCTTTTGCTACATACATAAGAGAACGTCTTGTGATTGATGGTAAGATGCTGTTTGACTTAGGTGTAACAACCTTGTTGTCCTTTGTGATAAATAAGAAATTAGCTCCGCCTGTCTCTTCAACCTTTGTTCTTGTTGCTGCATCAAGGTACATATTCTCATCGAATCCCTCGTTGTGAGCAGTAACAATTGCGTGAAGACTCATAGCGTAGTTAAGACCAGCTTTGATATGTCCTGTTCCGTGTGGAGCTGCTCTGTCGAAATCACTGATTTTGATAGTGATAGGCTTAGCACCACCTTTGAAGTATGGTCCAACAGGTGTACAGAATGTTCTGAACTGATAATCCTCTGCAGGCTTAACTCCGATAACAGGTGAAATACCAAACATATATGGTCTGATATATAATGTAGCTCCTGAACCGTATGGTGGAACATACTCTTTATTTGCTTTGATTGTTTCAACGATTGCCTCAACAAACTTTTCCTGTGGATAAACAGGCATCTCAAGTCTCTTTGCTGATTCTTCAAATCTTGCAGCGTTTAAGTCAGGTCTGAAAGTAACAATTCTTCCATCCTCTGTTGTGTATGCCTTCATACCTTCGAAAATAGTCTGTGCATACTGAAGAACTCCTGCACACTCACTCATAGTAATCATAGAGTCTGTAGTAAGTTCGCCTTCATCCCATGCGCCGTTTTTGAAATTTGCAACAAATCTTTTTTCTGTAGGAATATATCCAAATCCAAGATTTGACCAGTCAATATTTTTCTTGTCCATTTGTCTCTCCTCCATAATAGTAAAACTTATAGTAAAACTATATAATAATGATTGTTTAATCATTTAAAGTCCTAAAAAATATTTTAGCACTATTATAATCATTGTCAACAATTAAAGTTCTGCCAGCCACTCTACTGCTTTCATAAAAACTTTACTCCACTGTTCCCAGTTATGATCACCATCCCCCACAATATATTTATGTTCAATATTTTTTTCTTCAAGAAAATCATGGAAATCATCTGTCAGCATAAGCAGAGGTTCTTCCTTGCCGCAGGTCATATATATTTTAGGTACCGGCTTTTTATCTTCAACCAGCTGTTCCAATAAATATCTGTAATTTTCAGAGAATGGTCCCGGAACAGTCTTTTCCTTGAATACATCATCAAAAAATACCTTTTTAAAATAAGCAAACTTGGTTTCCGAAAGCTTTGGCGCAGACTTTTCATAAAGGCACGCTGGCGACATGGCAATAATACTCCCGAAATTATTATAGTATTTAAAGCCATTTCTTATTGCTCCGTAACCTCCCATGGAGAATCCGGCTATGCAGGTATCTTCTCTGGAATTTGACAAGCCAAACCTTTGTCTTGTCACTTCCACAAGTTCCTCGCCCACGAATTTACCGTAGTTTCCAAATGCAGGACCGTGATCTATATAAAATGAATTCCCACAATTTGGAATAACGAAAGCCATATTATATTTATCAGCAAGATATTGTATCTCGATATTATCAATTACATTCTGAGCATCACACACAACTCCGTGCAAAAAGTAAACCGTTCTCTCCGGTCTTCCTATTCTAGGAAGCACCACCTTTACAGTGGTTGGGTGCATAAGCGAATGTGCCATAAAATTCAATTCATGTATTGCCATATAAACAATCCTTTCTCATTCTGCTTTTTCAAATTACATTTCCATAAATTGTTCTTCTGTAATTATTTCCACACCCAGATCTTTTGCCTTTTTATTTTTTGAAGATGTTGAATTAGCGTCATTGTTGATAAGATAATTCGTCTTCGATGAAACGGAACCAGCCACTTTTCCGCCTCTGCTCTCGATAAGTTCTTTCAACGCATTTCTGTTTTCAAAATGATTGAGACTTCCTGTGATAACAAATGTCTTGCCCTCAAGATCCGCCTCGCTACTCTTTTCTTCCTCAATAAACTCAATCTCAGCTAAAAGGCTGTCCACAAGTTTTGAGTTTTCTTCATCTGCGAAATAATCCACGAAACCTTTCGCAATAACATCACCGATGCCATCTATTTCACACAACTCTTCCACTGTTACATTTCTGATTTTTTCTATATCTCCGTCAAAGGCTCTGCAAATCAGTTTTGCATTGCTAAGTCCTATATTTAAAATGCCAAGACTGTAAATAAAATTGGCCAGTTTAACTTTTCTTGATTTATTCACTGAAGCAACGAGATTATCATAGGATTTTCTTCCAAAACCTTTCTTTCCTACTATCTCTTCCTCATATTTATCCAAATGGAAAATGTCTGAAAGATTTTTGATATATCCATGCTCAACAAACTTTGAGAGAGTTTCCTCTGACAAACCATCCATATTCATTGCATCCCTTGATACGAAATGAGAGAACAATTTGATATGCTTTGCAGGGCATGTTTCATTTTTACAAATCAGAGTTTTTATGCCATTATCATTTTTAACAGACGTAGGTTCTCCACATGCGGGACATAAATCCGGCACTTTTATGCTTCCGCTTCTGGTCAGATTTTCATCAATCTGAGGGATAATCATATTGGCCTTGTATACGGTAATTTCATCACCAATTCCAAGTTCTAATTCTTCCACAATACTCAAGTTGTGAACACTTGCCCTTGAAACTGTAGTTCCCTCAAGTTCAACCGGTTCAAAAATAGCAACCGGATTGATAAGTCCTGTTCTGCTAGGGCTCCACTCGATTTCAAGAAGCTTTGTTACTGCCTTTTCATCTGCCCATTTGAAGGCGATTCCATTTCGAGGGAATTTAGCTGTAGAGCCAAGTGAAATTCCGTACTCAATATCGTCATACACAAGCACTAATCCGTCAGAAGGCACATCATAAGTCTCTATCTCTTTTGCAAAATATCCAACTGCCTCTTCCATATTCTCAGAAGAAACCACCTTCGACTCAACTACCTCGAATCCCTGTTCTTTAAGCCAATTAAATTGATTTTCAATGGAATTACCAAAGTCAACACCTTCTGCACTAATAAGAGCAAATGCAAAAAGATTAACATTTCTGCTTGCTGTTATTTCGCTGTTTAACTGTCTTACTGATCCTGAACAAAGATTTCTTGGATTTTTATATTTTGAATCCGCATCCTCGATAGTTTCATTTATCAGATTAAAGTCAGAGTACTTAATTACAGCCTCACCTCTTACTACCAATTCGCCTTTAAATTCAATGGACAGCGGAATATTTTTAAAGGTCTTTGCATTTTCGGTTATAACCTCACCCACTAATCCATTACCTCTGGTGACTGCCTTTACAAGTTTTCCTTCATTATAAGTAAGCACAACTGTAAGGCCATCGAGTTTCCATGAGAGGAGACACTTTTTATCTCCCGCAAAACTCTTTAGCCCCTCCACTTCCTTAGTCTTATCAAGAGACAGCATAGGTCTGTCGTGCTGTTCCTTTGGAAGTTCACTGACCACCACGTAACCTACATTTACAGTAGGGCTGTTTGACAACACAACTCCCGTCTCCTCTTCAAGAGCCACCAGTTCATCGTACAGTCTGTCGTACTCGATGTTTGGCATTATTTCTCTTGCCTCCTGGTAGTAAGCTCTCGATGCTTTATTTAAAAGTTCAACTAACTCTTTTATTCTTTCTGTTTTACCTGTCACAGTTTTTCCCATATCTGTTCCTGCCTTTTATATAAATGTTGCTATTTTTCTAATCTATCAGTGAGTTAAGCTCGTCCATCTCTTTTTTGGTAAGTTCTCTATAGCTTCCCTTTTTGAGATTTCCAAGCTCGATATTTAATATTCGAATTCGCTTTAATTTCTGAACTCTAAAACCAAGTTTTTCGCACATTCTTCGAATCTGTCTGTTAAGTCCCTGCGTGAGAATAATATTAAACGTATGTTTTCCGGTTTGTGTCACCTTGCAAGGTCTTGTGACCGTATCAAGTATCTCCACTCCGCTTTCCATCTTGCGCACAAACTCCTCTGTGATGGGTTTGTCCACCGTTACTATATATTCTTTTTCTTTGTAATTTGATCCTTTGAGAATTTTGTTTACGATACTTCCGTCATTCGTCATAAGAATAAGTCCCTGAGAATTCTTGTCCAGTCGACCAATGGGATAAATTCTTTGAGGATAATTAACGAAATCTACTATGTTGTCAGGGTTTGACTTATCCGTGGTACACTCAATACCCACAGGCTTGTTTACAGCGATGATAACTTTGCCGGTCTCTCTTTTAATTGGAACGCCCTTAACTAAAACTTCTGCGTTCACATCAATCTTTTCGCCCATTACGGCAGTCTTTCCGTCAACCACAACAAGACCCTCAGAAATCAGACGGTCTGCTTCTCTTCTGGAGCACACCCCGGAATCACTGAGGAATTTATTTAATCTCATTAATTCTGTATTTTCATTTGGCAACATATCACTGCTCATAATTAATTCCATTCCCTTATATTATTTCCAATTATAGAATTATATCTATTATAATAAGTTGTTTTCTATTATAAGTTTTCTATTATAAGTTATCTATTATAGATAAATATTTTCCATAACTATCAACTGGCCGTCTGCAACTTCAACAACCACTTCTTTTCCCACAAACTCATTGCTGACTCCAAGTGGAATATTATTGGTAAATGTGATATTCTCCACCTCGTACTTTGCTCCCACAATGGAAACACCCTTTGCAACATCTTTTAGAGAAAAAATGGAAAATGTCCCCGCATCTTTTTTGTCCAGCGTGAGTTTTCCGGCAATCATTTTCCCTCCAGTCATATTTTCGCAAAGTTCATTTTGGGAAAACACATTTCTGATAATCACGTGTTCATCAATCACCGTACATTTGCATCCTTGATCAGAAAGATAATTTATAATCGTAAGATTTGCAATGGTGTGATCCAGCCTGCCACCTAAAGCTCCATAAATAATAAATTCTTTAAAACCTTTCTCAATCCCAAGTTTTACCGCAAGCATAGTATCTGTATCATCTTTTTCAGGACAATAGCTGATGACATTTGCACCTTCAGGCTTAAACCCTAGAGAATCAAAATCCCCCAGAATCACATCCGGTGTAACACCGGCTTTTTCCAGATATTTAAGCCCGCCGTCAGCAGCAATCACTATATCATTTTCTTCTTTTAAAATGTTAATGCCGGTACAATCACCGGCACTAACTATATAACATATATTATTCACTTTTCTTTCCTTCTTTTAATGCATTATAGAAGTCATTTAAGGCTTTATCATTCTTAAGTGCTTCATTGAATGCATTATTGGTATCATCATAAAGTTTCTTAACTTCAGGATCCTCATTTAATTCGTTGATATAAGATGAAATATCTGCATTTGTAGAAGCTCCGTTATGGATAAAGTAAGAACCTGTCTCCTTGTCCATAATCACATAGAGCACATCAATACCAGGCGCTAATGTCTCGATATTCTTAAACTTAATTTCGTAATAAACATATACGACATATGTGTTATCATCGATACCCGGCTTTAAATAGCATTCAATATTCTTATACTTTTTGATGTATTCATTACTGGCTTTTATGCTATCCATGTCAACTTCTTCAATATTGTCAACATATTTTGCGATAGATGCAGTATCACCTGTAAGTCTGGCCTTGTAATAAAGCTGCACAAGATCTGTAATATCCGGATACTGTTCCGAATCAAACTTAAGAGTAGTCGGCTCTTCAGTTGGTGCCTCTGTAGTTTCAACTGCTTTCTTTCCACCGCTTTTTGCCACTTTCTTTTTGTTATCTCTCTCACCGAATACAATGGTGGTCGCAATAACACAAACAACTAACAAAAGTGCCACAGCTGTAATTCTGTGTCTGAGTCGAATTCTCTTTTCTTCCTGTGGACTTAAGATTCTATCTTCAATATTATCGCCATAATTTAATACTTCATTTATATCAACATTTCTCTTTTTAAGCTCTCTTTTGAGTTTACTCATCATTATCTCCTAAATATATAAAAACTTTTACTATTATACATCTAAAGGGGAAAAATATCAATATACGTCCAAGGTCATTATGTTCACATTAATGACCTTTCAGCACATGTATTAATGAAATCCATTGCATTTTATTAGAGTTTTTTGTAAAATACTTTTTAGCACTTTGCACCCATAATTCAACGGATAGAATTTTACCCTCCGAAGGTAACAATACCGGTTCGATTCCGGTTGGGTGCATTTCTTTATTAGATTCTGATGTGATTATTAATTTACCAAAAATTTAGTTGTCATGCGTCGCCGACCATTATTCCGTCGGAATAATAATCTCATCAACACTTCTCACATACATATATGCATGATCTGACAATATTTCTTCAGGAATTACTTCCTCATTATTCACTTCATTTATAATGGAATCAAATTCTTTAGGTGTCATATTATTTTCAATTGGAATAATAATAACTTCATGAACAGAACTCGGAAGAATAATAATGTCCTTTTGCTGCTTATTTGCAAACTCCCTTAAAACCCCATCATAGAGCATTGCCACAGCGCCGTTAAGCCTGTAAACATTTGTGAGCACATACATTTTGGGCTCGTCTGCTTTTTTTAATTCTTCCATAATCATACTGGTAAGGTTTTCCGTCTCCTCACCATTGTATTCGCCATTCTCATTTACTTCAAAACAATTCTTTTCGCAAATCATTTCCATAATGATATCTTCCATGCTTTTAATCTCATACGGAAGAAGCTTTGGTGTATTTTCCTTTGCTATCTCATAAAGTTCTTCAGTAGTAACATTCCACATATTTGCATGGTGATCATAAATAAGCGTAGTGGCATTCTCATTTTTATCACATTTAACTATGCAATAAAATACAACAGACAAATCCAAAATATCGATATGAGGAACTTTTTTTAGAAGCTTCTTATTCTTCTCCGTGTTAATTACCTTATATGCTATTTTGGATTTTATTTTTTCAAAATCAGTAAACTCTTCAATATCAAACTCCACATCCCCGAGTTTTCTGGAAAACATACTATATATTTCTTCAATTATTTCATTAATACTTTTTCCCGATTTGTACTCATCATAGTAGCAATTCAAGTAAATAGTCGGGGCTGCCTTATATCCCGTCCTAATTGCCATAAGTGCATCAAGCTCAACCCCGTTGTTTTTCAATACTTTTCTTACATTAACCGCCCCATCAAAATTTCTTGCGTCTAAATATGACTTTAATTCCTGCTGTAAAACAGCGAGAAAATCATTGTACTTCATAATAATACTCCTTCTCATATAAAAGTCACATTTAGTTATAAATATTTTTCACAACTTATTATAAACGATATGTAACATTTGTCAATAGCTGTTGGGAAGGAATTTTTCTGTTTTTGAGAAGATTTCATCAAGGTTTATGGGATTTTAGCTATTTTAGTGATGTTTTTTTATTTTGTTGATGGGATTTTGCTCTTTTAATGTTCTTTTTCAATTGCTGATGGAATTTTCATCTGGAATGCCTCATAAATTGATTTTTTTCGTTTTATGTTGTACGTTTTTGAGGCGCGTTCCAAGTTATGTTAACAATTTTATTTTGTCAGTACAACATAGATTAAGAAATCTTGTTTTGTGTTGTACATATTTAGGATTCCCAAAATATTATGTTAACAATTTTTCTTAAAACGTACAACATAAAACTAAAAAACGTCATCTATGATGCATTTGTTTATCCCCTTAATCTTGTTGTGGTTTACATAATCAATTTTAACATGCAACATAGATTGAAAAATCTTCTTTTATGATGCATTTCACCAATTATTATTCTTATAGAAAAAGCACTCCCAACAAAATAATTTGTTAAGAGTGCTTTGATATCAGCTTATCAGAACTAATCTGAAGATTGATTATTCAGTTTTACTAAAGTATTCCCGATTGGGGCTAAAACCGCTATTTCTTGCTCGTTACTACCGTAACAATAATACATCACACTTTGTGTGTTGTATTTGTACGAAAGTGATTTGCGAAGCATAATCACGAAAGCATCCGCTTCTTGCCTATCATAACCACTGCTTGCCGATACCCCTGTTGAAACTCCCAGTACCAGAAGTAGACTGACGACCATCATCAGCAGATACTTCAATATTCTTTTATCCTTAATGACAGGAAGCTCCTGTCTCTGTAATACTTTCAGCTTCTGTCATCATTTTTCAAACTATCAATCCATTTAATTGCATTACCACATCCATATAAAATATCATGATGATTAAAACATATAAGATAAGAATAGTTTAAATCAGTTATATAAAATTCAAAGCCACTTGTTTCAGACAATAAATAATTTAAGTCAACTCCATTTTTTATCTTATACATTGCTTTTTCATCAAATTCATTAAAAAACATAATACACGCACTATCTAAAACAAATTCTTTAATATATGACCAACCATTATTGTCAGATATATAATTAAACCGAATTAATTTTTCCCACAACCATAATCCCTTCTTCTCTTTATCTACATATAATTCATTTATAACCTTTCGTATTCTTAAACACGTTTGTTCATTCAATTCTTCTATTTCAATTGTATGATTCGTAATTAAGTCTTTTATTTCATCTTTTATCATTGACATATGGCATCATCCTATCTATTATACGGTACAGCATCAACAAATGTCCTGTATAACTGTAACTTAACGTATTCTCAATTACATAGCTTTTATTATTACCAAAGTCTAATTTAACTTTAGTTTCACCACTAGTTATTTTTCCCCAAGCGTCATACTCTGTAAGACCAATTTTAATTTCACTTGTCTTTAAAAATGGATCAAGGTTAATCTTTTCCGTAACTATTGATACTTGTAATAGTTGTGACAACTACAAGAATCATAGCTAAGATACGATTAATAATGTTTTTTTCACAACGTTTTGTATTATATACTATAACGTCTCATTAAACAATTCTTATATTAGTATAGAAAGAAAAAACTTGACAAATCCATTTTTTTTGGTAAATTAGTAAGTGTAATAATTTTGTAATAAATTTGTAACTGAAATGATATTAAGATTGTTACATATCTTAAACATCTTTTCATTCAAAGAAATATTTGGAGGTAGTTTTGAAACAGAAATTATACAGTTTAGTTTTACTTACTTCCCTTTTTACATTATCAGGGATAGCAAGTATAACCGCTGCAGAGACAACAGAAACAACTACACAGGCTGAAGCAACTACAGTTGAAAGTACTACTGAAATTACTACATCAGAAGATGTGACTATCGAAGAGTCTACTACAGTACAGCCAATCATAACAAAAAAGATTAAGAAAACTATTAAAGTTGGTAAGACATATTCAGTTAAGAAGAAATTAAAGATTAAAAATACTTCTTTAAGTGATTACTCTTTCACTTCTTCTAATAACAAGGTTTCCATTGAGAATGGTGTTGTTACAGGATTAAAGTCAGGTAAGGCTACTGTTACAGTAACAAATGAAAATGATCAGGTTGTTGGAAAGATTAAGTTCAAAATCAAGAAGAATTACACTGAAGAAGAATTAAAGTATATGTCTTCTATCATTTTCTGCGAAGCAGGCGGAGAGTGTTATGCAGGTAAACTTGCAGTTGGTATCGTAGTTCTTAACAGAATGAAATCTTCATTATATCCAAACGATATGAAGTCAGTTCTTTACCAGCGTTACCAGTTCACTCCTACTAGAAATGGAGCTATGGCAAAAGCATTATCAATGTATGACAATGGTAAATTACCAAAGAAATGTATCAAAGCAGCAAAGGAAGTTTTAAACGGTAGAACTTCAGTAGAATACAAATCAAAAACATATGACTTAAACGGTTTCCTTTTCTTTAGCCGTTACGTACCTAGAGCAAAGCTCAGAATTCAGCATCATATGTTCAAGTAATAAAAAAGCACTAACTTAGTTAGTGCTTTTTTATTGTCTACATTTTTATAACTCGCCCACGAGTCTAACTCCGAAATGCGCGTCAGCTCTGTTACACTTTCCCTTTATCTGACGCGTATCTTTACAGATTTCATTTTCAAATACCATGTTTCACTATTAATTTGATCATCATGTAACATATATAACACGATTTTAAGTTTTTTACCTTTGTATGATTTCAAATTAAGTTTTTTGAAAGTAAATTTACCTTTCTTGTCTGATTTTACAGTCTTAATCTTTTTTCCACCTGCAGTCATCAATACTACTTTGGCTTTCTTTTCTGTAACACCGGATATTTTTTTAGTAGAAGCTTTTATCTTATTAATTTTCTTTATTACTAATTTCTTTTTTGTCTTCTGACCAATTACCTCATTAGCAATCCACCAATTTGGAACCTCTTCTGGCAATTTCTTTTTAAATTCTTTTTCTGAAATATAGTTACCGTGAAAATCTGAATATTCAAGGCTTAACAAATCAAGATTTTTCATGTTCGGTAACTTTGACAATTTATTATTTGATGCATCAATAACTTGTAGTCGAGTCAATTTCTCTATAGCTGATAAATCACTTATTCGATTATCTGCTACATTTAAACTTTCCAAATCCACGCATTTTTCTATTCCATTTAAGTTTGTTAATTTATTTTTTGAAACGTATAAACTTGTTAAATTTGTAAGATTTTCTATCCCCTTTAAACTTGTTAATTTATTTCCTGAAACATCTAAACTTGTTAGTTTTGTCAAGTTTCCAATACCTGAAAGGTTGTTTAATCCACAACTATACAAATACACCCCCTCAAGATTTGTAAGACCTGTTACCAATGATAAATCACAGAAATTGCATTTACTAATCGAAAGTGATTTAAGGTTAGTTAATTCCTTTATATCTGACCAATCCTCCAAAACTACATTTTTTATTTTAAGTGTTTCCAAATTTGAAAGTGACTTTAACTGATTAATATTTTTTAAACTACCATTTCTAATTGAAATATTATTTAAATTAGATATTTTATCCAGACCCTCCAAGCTTTTCAAACCCTTAATTGACATATTCAACCTATATAAATTTACACATTTCTCAATCCCCTTAAGATTTTTAACGGGCACATCTACTTCGATTCCACGAATATCTTTCAAATCACTTTCAGTGAGTTTTTCATCATCCTCTAATTCAAGTTCATCTTTAATTGCTTCATATAAATTTTTGTCCGGTATCCCTGTCTCATCATTGGCAACAATCTTGCTTTTAGCGCTTACAATTGTAGGTGCAGTCACTCCGGAAAATGCCAAGGATGCCGCTAAAGCCAACGCACATATTCCTTTACCGTAATTCATTTTAATGCTTTTTCTCATACCCAACTCTCTCCTTACTTATAATTTCGAGAAATCCAAACTCCCCTTTTGTTGATTCTCTTATATTTATAAACGAAAGAATTTTTAAATTTATTGCTATATGGAAAAATTATTATATTTTTTTATATATTTATAATGTATATATTTATTTAATAAGCAATACTTTCACTATCATAAAACTATTATATCAAAAAAATAGCATTCAACATTTTTTCATAAGAATACTCACGGCCCTTGGCTATAAGTTCTTCCATATGCTTAAGATTCAGATCAGAATGTTCTACTTCTCTTGAATATTTATATACAATGCTGGTTTGAGTTGGCATGTCTAATTTTCTGTTTGCCGCAAGCCAAACTGCGTGATCGATTTCCATAATATTGAGGAGATTCACTATACAGAATCTGATTTTTGTATACAAATCTCCATCATAAACAGCTCCAAGCATGTACACATAAACAAAATAGTGCAACAGATTGAGATACTCCTGCTCTCTTACGGTATAATATCCTTGGAATTCCTCTTTATTGCAAATATATGTATCTACATCTTCCTCGTACAACGATTCCCTACATGCAGACATAAATGCCGGCCATCCCTTATTTAACACTTCAAGGAAGAACAGATTGTCAAAGATATCTCTTCTTGCATGCATTCCTTTTTCATAGTTATTCTTATATTTTTCAAAAATATCATTGGCTGTCTTATAAAAATCCTTTGACGAATATTTTTCGAGCAGCTCATCAATTTCAAATACCTTTCCGTTTTTAATTCTATTCTGAATATCGTGAGCTGTGGCAAGTAAAAATCCCATCTTATATCTTAAGGAATATTCTTCATTTTTTAAAACTTCAAAATACAAATCTCTTATTTCAAGCAGCTTTGTGTACAATAAGAAATCAAAATAGTCATACTGCTCTTCCGGCAAATCCCTTTCTGTGGAAATTAATTTTGGAAGTTTTTCCTCCTCCAAAATAATCTTTGCAGCCTCAGGACAAGAAAGTGACAACGAAAGTTCTCTGACATTTTCAAACTCCTCGTAATGTCTTGGATATCTTCTACAGGTTTTGCATAGACTATCCTTACCTGCCTCGGCATAGATATCACAAAGATTATCTTCATTTAAAAAGGCACATCTCTTTCTGTCATCCTGAAGAAAAACGCCTTCTTCCCAATCTATACTGTTGGCCAGTCTGTTTCCAAAAGGCGTATCCAGCTTTGAATACTTGTCCAATGACTTCTTATCTATTACTATCTGCCAGCCGGCACAACAAGTGTCCGGACATTTGTCGGCTACGCATTTAAACTTTTCATAATATTTCGGGTATATGTATTCCATAGTTTTTAGTCTCCATATTTAACTTTTCTTTATTATTCATGAATTCATTTAATTTTCCATGAATACTTTTATTTTTCATGAATACTTTTATTTTCCATGAATACTTTTATTTTTCATGAATTCATTTTAATGTTCATGAGTTTATTAATTTTTCATGAGTGTAATTATTTTCCATACTTATATCCATTATTTATGAATGAATTTTATTTCATACGAATATGTAATTAACACTCCCGATAAACATAATACCACGATTAAACAATTTTTTTAAGTAAGCTCAATAAATTTTACTTGACTCGTCGCGGAGCAAAAAAACTGCTGCGTCGGTCAATTACGACTAACGCAGCACTTTTTTTAACTTATGTGCAATTTACTAATTGCAATTTACAATTTACCACTTGTAATTTGCATCTATTATTTACTTGTTGTACAACTGCAATTCATACAATCTTGCTGTACCTGATCCGCCATTGTCAGCATTAAACACTTTAAATACAATGTATCTTGCTGTCTGTGAACCAATGTTGTAAGAAGAAATTGCATTGTTATTATTTACCTGATAATCAACTGAAGTCCAGTTCTTATTATCATTCGAAATAAGAATCTCCCACTCAGTTGTATTTCCATAGCCCTCTTTACTTGATGTATTGTAAAGTGTGTATGTGTTAAATGTCTTTGATGAGCCAAGATCAATCTTTACGAAATGCTGAGCACCTGTGAGGGCGTATTCCTGATTGCTTACGCTACCTGATGTTGCACACCATTTTGTAGACAAATCGCCATCAATGAACTTAGAAGCAGCCTCAGAATCTTTAACATATCCTGATGTTCCAATAACTGTTGCTCCACTTAAAAGATTTGTTCCGCTTGTTACATTTGAAGAAAGTTTAGCATGTGTAGTATTTCCGTGCTGCTTTCCAACGTACATTGGATAATCCAGATTTGGTAATCCCGGTACATTTTCTGTCATCCAGTTGTCTTCATAGTACTTGAATCCTGTAAATGCCCAAGTTCCATTCTGAAGTTCCTGCACGTAATGTAAACGGAGCGATTCGATACAATCATATCCTGTAATTCTTCTAACCACCTCATTCCATGGAGTTCCTACTGTATATGGGTTGTCATCATATTTTGTATTCGGATTGTCCTTTAACAGATTGTTAAGGCTGTCAATCAATCCGTATGTAATATTTCCGTTCGAATCTTTTCTTGATGGATATCTTGCATCCATGTATGCGAAGAACCATTTGTTATTTCCGTATGCTTCATAACCCCAATCCTGGAGTGATGTGTCATTTGCAAAGTACACCTGAACATTTTCAGGGTATGCCCAATGGTAATAACGGAATCCACCGTAGTTTGCCATATTTTCAACCCACCATGCCGGACCTGAAGAAGATACATTTCCGTACTGCTGTGTAACATGTGTAAGTTCGTGTGTAAAGTATCCAACTCCGCCTGTGGCATTATTATTCATCCATGCTGTAGCTATAACAACAGTGTTTCCTGCAGTATAAGCTACTCCGTCATAGCCCTGGTCAGCATTAATAAATACTCTCTTTGGAGCCTTATTCTTTGCAAATCTAACAAACTGTCTTGGATAAATATTGTAGAATGCATCATACAATTCCTGCTTATAACCTGAAGCTGTAACTTTATCCCAGTCACCTACAAAGAGAGCTTTGAACTCTTTATTTTCAACAGTATTACCCTTAAGGTTAAGAGCTGAAAGCTGGAATCCTGTTCCGTACTTACCTGTGATTGTAAGTTTGTAATGTTTGTATGTTCCAATCTTATCAACAAGATATGTGTAATCAGAATAGTTTACATCCTTCATACCACTCTCAGTTACAGTGTCAATAAGTGTCCAGTTATTACCGTCAGCTGAACCGTAAAGTTGCCATGACTTAACTGTTCTGTTTGCAAATGTAGCATTGTCATTTGCTGTTCTTAAAGTATAGCTGTAAAGAGTTATGTTCTGCTTCATTGACCATACTATAGATGAAGGTGTTCCTGAAGTAGAGAATAACTTAGTTGAGTCATTTGAATCAAACAGGTTTGCCACTCCTTCATTTGTATTGTATCCCTGAACAGTTGTTGCGGATGTATTAACGCCACTAACCTGATTTGTAATATCTTTTCCTACATTTTCAGTGATGCGTGAAACATCTCCTGTAAGTTTGATTTCAGACATCTGTGATCCATAATAAAGCTTACCATCATCTCCGCTGTCCTTAATCATAAGCATAAAATACTGTGCCTGAACTTTTTTATCTGTATTAAATGTGTACTCGCCATAGTTTACGTGAGTAAGTCCACCATTGCTAATCTTTGAAAGTGTAGTCCAGTTTTCACCATCCATAGAACCGCACAACAACCAGCTGTGAGGATCTCTGAATGTGTAAGATGCAGCATCTCCTGCCAATACAAATGTATAGCTGTTAAGAACTACCGCTCTCTTCATCTTCCATGCAATAGTAATAGTCGGTGCATCACCTGTAAAGAATTTAGTTCTTGTGTTGTTGTCAAATAAGTTCTCGATTCCTTCACCTGATTTACCTGTTGTTGAAGACAAATCAGTGTCGATTGAATCAAAGTAATTTACTAATGAAATATTGCTTGCAACCTCTGAATCTGCAGCCTCAGACTGAACTCCCGGATTCTTGTACACGTGAGTTGTGGTCTCAGGTGCTTTTGTGGTTTCAGGTGCCTTGGTTGTCTCAACAGGTTTTGTAGTTGTAACTTCTCCACCCTTTTTGATAATAATCTGGAATGTATGTCCGTCTACCGCACTCTTTGCCTCAAAAACATTGTACTGCTTTGTGAGTGAAGCATATGAAAGATAAATTCCTGCTCCTGCAAATTGCTCCATAAGACTTCCGTTTAATTTAATTTCTGAATAATCAGGCCAAATTGGCTTTGATCCCTCAGCCACATTAGGAACGATAAGCATCTGTGTTCCCTGGTCCTCTAATAACTGGAATGAGAACTCATTACTGTTTGCTGCAACAGAATAAATACTTGTTCCAACAGGATAATATGTAAGCCAGCTGTAATCTGTATTTACAGTATCCTGCTTAGTTGTCTCAGGTGCCTTTGTTGTCTCAGGTGCCTTTGTTGTCTCAGGTGCCTTTGTTGTTTCAGGTGCTTTTGTTGTTGTCTCCGGCACCTTGGTTGTAGGCTGTATCTCAGTCTCAAGATCTTGATCAACCGGATAAAGAGTGTTAATTAACGGATAATCAATTTTCTGATATGCTGGATTGCAAACTGATAAGATATTGTTGTAGAGATAATCATGCCCTGCAATATTAGGCATCATCTTTCTCTGATACAATGTGTCAGCCATTCTATATACTGAAGATGTAACAATTGTGCTGTATGTATATGTTCCATCCTTTAATTTTGCATAAGCTCTTATGCTTAAGTTTGCCTGATAAAATGTCTTAGTTTTAACGAAATCCATAGTCATAATGTATGAAGTTCCGCCTGAAAATGAAGCATAATTTTTTGAAGCTTTTCCGTTCTCCGTAGCTTTAAATGAGTATACTGCGCTGTTGGAACTTCCAACAACCAAGTCAGAACTCTGAATAGAATCAGTCAGTCCGTATACAAGACCAAACTCTGAAGCCTCTCCTTTTGAATCGGCCACAGAATAAACTGTTCTAAAACCTTCCGCAGTAGTGCTTACCTGAAATCCGTTAATCTCAAGTTTCACACTTGTAGCTGCAAAAATCACCCCGGTGTTAGCAAATCCTGAAATAAAAACAGTGATTGCCAGTAACATTGATAAGACGCATCTAAGTCCTTTTCTTGCTTGACTTATCATAATAATCCTCCCTTTTTATTTAATTGTTTCTTTTAGAGCATTTTATACTCTTTTCCGAACTTTACCCACTTTTACTAGTTTATAATTTTTTCTAAAAATAATCAATGGATATGCACTAAAAAACCTCTGGAATGCCGCAAAAAAATATAAAAAAAAGAGACCCCTGCAAACCCAATCGTTTACAGAAACCTCCTTATAATCATTTTATCATTCTTTTTTATAAATCAGATGGCTCATCACTTCCATCTGATATATATCGTATAATTTATACCCAGTTTTCTACTGCCTTTTTAGCTGTTCCAAGAGCATCATCTTTAATAGCCAATCCTCTCTCTACTACAGCGCCCGGACAAATTCTCTTAATGTCATCTACACTCTGTCCAAATCCGTCGCCCTCATGAGTACAAAACGGTTTAATATTTTTTCCTGAGAAATTATAGTGCTCTAAGAACGTAAATACATGCATTGGCATCGTTCCGCAATAATTTGGGAAACCAATATATACAGTACTATAATCCTCAATACTGTCCAGATATTTTTTAACTTCTGGGCGCGCATCATTATATAAATCTGCTTTTGCTTCTTCCATGCAAACATCATATTTTGAAGAATATGGATTACTTGGTTCAATCTTGAAACTGTCAGCTCCTGTCACATCTTCAATCATAGATGCAATCTTTTCAGTATTACCTACTCCTACTTTACGTATGTCTCCCCCAAAATAGTTTTCGTCAGCTCTTGAATAATATAAAACTAACTCTGCCATCTATACTCCTTTCTGACATATATAAGCTAAGATTACAAGTATTTCGTCAATCACTAATTGTAAATAAAGTATTAACAAAAGATTAACAATTTGTTTTATCTTTAGTATGTAATGATACAGTGAAATTATGAAAAAAGTATGTCTTTTTTAGTTTTTTTTATATATTGTAGATTTTTTGCATTTTTCTGTAGTTTTTTTCGCATACACATAGCAGATTTGTAACTTGCTCGTGAAGACTACTTGCAGATTTTTCATTTTTTAATATGAAATTATCTCGTATCCTTCTTCGGTAACGAGAACCTGAACTTCCCACTGAGCCGACGGTGATCCATCCTCTGTGTAAATAGTCCATCCATTGTCAGCATCCTGGTAAATCTCAGGTCTTCCCATATTAATCATTGGTTCGATAGTAAACATCATTCCCGGCACCATAAGCATTCCGGTGTCTCTTTTTGTCACGTAACCAACCCATGGATCTTCGTGAAACTCAAGTCCCACTCCGTGTCCACCAATTTCTCTGACTACTGAGTACCCCTGCTCTGTGGCAAAATCATTAATTGCCTGACCTACATTTCCAATTGTCGTCCAAGGCTTAACCTGCTCAAGACCAAGTTCAATACTCTTCTTAACATCTTCAACCAGTTTCTTTTTCTCCTCAGGAACATTTCCAATACAGAACATTCTTGAAGAATCCGAAAAATAACCATTGTATATAGTAGAACAATCTACATTTATAATATCTCCATCTTTTAATATTATATTCTCATCCGGAATTCCATGACACACCTCATCATTAACGGATGTGCACACAGACTTTGGATAGCCTTGATAACCCAGTGTTGCAGGTGTTGCTCCTCTCTTGATTGTCTCCTCGTGAACCCAAGTATTTATCTCTTCAGTCGAAACACCCTCTTTGATGTGTTCTGCCACGTAATCGAGAACAGCTATATTGATTTTTGCGCTTTCTTTAATTGCTTCAATCTGCTCCGGAGTTTTGATAATCTTCTTCTTTGGAACTATATAGCCCTCTCTCTTAAACTGCTTAAGTTTTTCATCAAACGCCAAATGGCACTGCTTATACTTCTTACCACTTCCACACCAACATGGATCATTTCTTCCTATTAAAAACATCTCAGTAATCCTTTCTGTTTTTTCATTTTATTTCGCGTCGCGAATCATTTTCAAAGCATTTTTCCATTCATCAAAGTTTTTCTACAAACAATGCTCTGATTGCATTGATCACGGCAATGATCATAACGCCTACATCCGCAAAAATAGCCAACCACATATTTGCAATGCCAAGTGCCCCCAGAATAAGACAGGCAAATTTGACAAACAGCGCAAATCCGATATTCTCATATACAATGCGAAGACACTTTTTTGAGATATTGATAGCCTTGACTATCTTCATTGGATTGTCATCCATAAGAACAATATCCGCCGCCTCAATTGCAGCATCGGAACCCATGGCTCCCATAGCTATTCCAATATCAGCTCGGGACAATACAGGTGCATCGTTAATACCGTCACCCACAAAAGCAACGATTTCTTTTGGCGCTTTGGCTGCAAGAATCTCCTCAACTTTTTCAACCTTGTCTGCCGGCAGCAATTCACTGTAGTAGTTGTCAATGCCAATCTCCTCAGCAACTTTCTCAGCAACGGCCTTGGCATCTCCTGTAAGCATTGTTGTCTGCTTAATTCCAAGTGCCTTCATTTTATGAATCGCCTCTTTTGATGAATCTTTGATAATGTCTGATATTATTATATGCCCTTCATATATTCCGTCAATAGCAATATGAATAATTGTTCCAACGCTGTGGCAAGAAATATGTTCAACTCCAATGCTCTTCATGAGCTTGTCATTGCCCACAGCCACCTGCATTCCGTCAATAGTTGCTGTCACTCCGTTTCCGCTAATTTCTTTAACATCCTTAACTCTCGACAGATCTATTTTCTTCCCGTAAGCCTTTCTGATACTCTTGCTTATCGGATGTGAAGATGCGCTCTCCGCCAATGCGGCATACTCCAATATTAACTCATCCTCTTTTTTATTATGATGAACTCCCGCGACTTCAAATACACCATGTGTCAAAGTTCCTGTCTTGTCAAAAACTATATATTTTGTCTTCGCTAATGCCTCCAGATAATTAGACCCTTTAACTAAGACACCTGCGTGGCTTGCGCCTCCGATTCCCGCGAAAAAGCTTAGCGGAATACTGATTACAAGCGCACAAGGACAACTGATTACCAAAAATGTAAGAGCCCTGTAAATCCAGTCTCCCCACATCGGATTACCTCTAAGCACAATCATTATAAATATCGGTGGTACTATCGCTAATGCCAACGCACTATAGCAGACTAAAGGAGTATAATACTTTGCAAACTTTGAAATAAAGTTCTCGGACTTTGATTTTCTCGAACTTGAATCCTCCACCAATTCCAAAACCTTCGAAACAGTAGACTCCTCAAACTCCTTAGTTGTTTCTATTTTAAGCACTCCGGATAAATTGATACATCCGCTGATAACCTCTTCTCCCACTGCAATATCTCTTGGGACACTCTCTCCTGTGAGAGCGCTTGTATCAATGCTAGATTCTCCCTCTGCCACAATTCCATCAATCGGAATCTTCTCGCCCGGATTGACAATAATAATAGTTCCTACTTCCACTTCATCAGGATCAACCTGTTCAATCTCTCCATCATTTTCCACATTTGCATAATCAGGTCTGATATCCATCAGCGCAGTAATATTCTTTCGGCTTTTTCCCACCGCATAACTTTGGAAAAACTCCCCTATCTGATAAAAGAGCATAACTGCGATTGCTTCTGTGTAATCTCCATCTTCATACACAGCAATAGCCATAGCTCCAATAGTCGCCACGGCCATTAAAAAGTTTTCATCAAAAACCTGTCTATTTATAATGCCCTTAAATGCCTTCTTTAAAATATCATATCCGATAACCAGATAAGGAATCAGATACAGTAAAAATCTTACTGCACCCTTCACTGGCATAAAATAAAGCCCGATCATAAGCACTGCTGAAATAATAATTCTAATCAACAATTTCTTTTGCTTTTTGTTCATACGCACCTCCGGGGAATTTAATGATATATCAAGAACTACAAATAAATCTCGCAGTCGTCCTCAACTTTTTTGCAATTCTTAAGAACCTCTTTCATAACAGAATCAACATCTGCTCCTTCTTCAAACTCAACTTTCATCTTCTGAGTCATAAAATTAACTACGCAATCAGCAACACCTGCTGTCTTCTTTGTAGCATCCTCCATCTTGTTAGCACAGTTTGCACAGTCTACTTCAATTTTGTATGATTTCTTCATAATAAAAACCTCCGTTATTAATTTAATGTTTCAGACTATTTGTTAATTCTTTGTTGTCCAAACCATTTTTAATTGATAGATATTTGTTTTTGTAATCCGTAACAATTAAACATTTGTTTAATTGTTTAATTGTATTATAAACATTATTTGTTCAAATATCAAGACATTTTTTCATAAATGACATATCCGTCTTCTCTCGGAGGATAAACTTTGGATTCCTTATTTACTAATTAATTATCATAAAAAAACTCCAAAGCAAAAAAAGGATATTCCCTATCTGCTTTGGAGGTATAACATTAGCACACTAATACAACTGCCCCTTATACTTTTTTATTATTTATTAAGCTCTTCTAACGAAACTCCTAACCTTTCAGCTCCCTGTTCAGGAGTAATAATTCCATCCGAAATCAACTCTAATATCATTTTTTTCTTACCTATTTCAACACCCTCGGTTTTGCCTATTTCGATTCCCTCGGTTTTGCCGATTTCGATTCCTTCAGCCTTAACCATATCAATATATTCTTCTTCATTAAATTCTGTAAGAAGCATTTTTGACACCTCCGCCTTGTGTGCACTAAGAAGATCAGATAAAATACCGTCTTTAATACACGAATTAACTGCTTTATCTATTGCTTCTTCGATTGTATCATATATTTCCTGGTAATGATATACACGATTTATAAAGGTAGAATAGTCATGAAGCGGTTTGCATTTTTGAATTAATTTCACGTTGTTTCCTATATTGATATTAATCATTGTTGCGGTACATTCTAAAACACCAGTATCATCATTAAACATATCGCTTAGTTTTAATTCTACTCTTTCCGGAACATTTTTCTTTCCTATATAAAAAACATAGTACTCCGGAGTTGGCAATTTAATCAAAGATGAACCATACATATTCAGTTTGTTTGTTTTGATATACTTCTGGTAAAGTTCAGAAAAATAAAAAATCCCACGAATAGGCATATTGGGATTATATGTACTTTGTTGCTCATAAAGAGATAATACTTCATCAGATGCAACAAGACATGAAACATCATTTTTGTATCCAATATAAATTGCATCTTCGATGGTATAAATGGTTAAGTCGTCAAGGTTAGTATATTCCTTATCGTTAAGAGCATTGTAAAGAGAGAGCAAATAGTCTTTTCGCTCCTCTCTTCCAAACATATAATTAAACAACTTATCTTTGTAATTCTTTTGTATCATGACATTACCTCCTGTGAATAATTAATGTAAACTTGCATTTAGTTATAAATATTTATCACAAAAAGTATGTATGAATATTATACACAAATCATCTGTGATGTCAACACCAAAAAACATTTTATTTAAAACTTATATTTCATTTATACCGTCGGGTATATAATTACTATTAATCCACCAGAATAACAATCACTACAAAATAAATGTTTTTAATCCTCAAAATATGATATACTAGGCTAATAATCAGGAATTAAGGAGATATGTTATGTCAGATAAACATTTACCTCACAATCACGGACAGCATATGGAACACCACTTCGACCATATGCCAAAAGTTGAAGATTTCGAGACAATATCAACAATATTTAAACAATTAAGCGACAGTAATCGTATCAGAATTTTCTGGTTGCTATGCCACTGCGAAGAATGTGTAACTAATATTTCAGCAATGGTAGATATGAGCAGCCCTGCTGTCTCTCATCATTTGAAATTACTGAAATCCAGCGGATTGATTGTAAGCCGCAGAGAGGGCAAGGAAGTATATTACAAGGCTGCCGAAACAAAGCCTGCAGATCTACTTCATCATATGATTGAGAAAATGGTAGAAATCTCATGTCCGACTGAGTAGTTCTTGATACTATCACTAGAAAAATATATTGACTGCAATATTTATGCAAAAGGCGGAAAAAACTTATATTTATTACACATTTATTCAACAAAAAAATTTAAGTTCAAAGAAATTGGTAACAAGTCATTCAATAAAACAAAAGTATCAGGGAAATCATTGCCAAAGAATTTTGCTATGAAATTTGCTATGAAATTTGCTATGAAATTTGCTATGAACGCATCCGTTATTTTTGGAGAATAATATATTATTAACTCGAGCATTAATCATAATTCATAAATAATAACATACATTCCAAATTGTATTTCTACATTTTGGAATGTATGTTATTTTAATTATGTAAACTCTTTTATATGTTTCTTAAACAAACTTTACCTCCCAAAGTACATTTTTATCATTTGGAAGGTATTTATTATTTCAATTATGTAAACTAATTTTGTTTATAACAAGCTTTCATTACATTCCAGATTGAATTTTTGCGTTTTGGAGGGTATAACTTGTTTCTTCTAGTTAACATAACTCGCTTTCGCTTCAAAAATAATACCTCCCAAACGCCATTTTCGGCATTTGGGAGGTATTCACTCTAGCGTATAGTTAACATAACTCAACAAAAAATAGATTTTCCGCATCAAATCGCACAATTTCTTCAATTTTCCACATCAAATCGTAATCCCGCGTCACTTCTCACGCTCACATTTTTGTGTATTTCCCTTTACTGTTCTCTGTGATCAATTACTCTCTTTGTCTTCTTCTCACTTCTTGGAAGTGTGTTAATTGGCACTACTGTTACCTTTGGAGTAACTCCAATTATCGCTTTGAACATTTCTCTGATTTCTTTTGCTGTCTGCTCAAAATCTACACGTCCTTCAGCCTCTACTGTAAGAAGCATTACGTCTTTGTTCTTTGTCTCATCATGAGCAATATTGATGCTGTACTCGCTGAGTACGCCGTCAAATTTCTGAAGAAGTTCTTCAACCTGACTTGGGAACATGTTTACGCCATGAACCTTGAACATATCGTCACTCCTTCCCTTGATAATATCAAGCATTGGGAATTCGCTTCCGCAAGAACATTTCTTAGGAATAATTCTTGAAATATCGTGTGTTCTGAATCTGATAAGAGGAGCTCCTTCTTTTACCATTGTTGTGATAACAATTTCACCTTCCTCACCATCTTCAACCTGCTCACCTGTCTTTGGATCGATGATTTCAATGTAAAGATAATCATCCCAATAGTGAATCCCTTCATTTTTATCACAGTTTATGCCGATACCCGGTCCGTAAATTTCTGTTAATCCGTAGATATCATAAAGTTCAATTCCAAGTTCATTGGCAATGTACTCACGTTTCTTCTCACTCCATCTCTCTGAACCGATTACACCCTTTTTAAGTTTAATCTTATCCTTAAGACCTCTCTTGTTGATTTCCTCAGCAAGTAAAAGCGCGTAAGAAGATGTAGCTGTCAATACAGTAGAACCTAAATCCTGCATCATCTGCAACTGCTTTTCTGTATTACCCGGTCCCATAGGAATTGCCATAGCACCAAGCTTCTCACATCCGGCCTGGAAGCCAATACCTGCAGTCCAAAGACCATATCCCGGAGTAATATGTATTCTGTCGTTCTTTGTAATACCTGCCATCTCATAACATCTTGCAAACATTGTTGCCCAGTCTTCAACGTCCTTCTTTGTGTAAGGAATAATAACCGGCTTTCCTGTTGTTCCTGAAGACGAATGAATTCTTACAACTTCTTCATCAGGAACTGCCTGAATTCCAAGAGGATAAGCATTTCTCAAATCCTCTTTGCTTGAAAATGGAATCTTCTTAAAATCTTCAAAAGACTCAACCTTGTCAATTCCAAGTTCTCTGTACATCTTTCCGTAGTAACTGTCAGTTTTGATGAGGCGCTTAATCTGCGCATCAATCAGTTTTAACTGTTCTGCATTTGGTTTCATACCTTAGTCTCCTTTCAGTCCAAATCGTAATTAATTAAAAATTATTTATGTTATTTTTCTCATAATAATTGACATATTAATGAATGCGTTTTTCACTTTACTCTGCAGCTTTAACACCGGCTTCAAATGCCTGCATATTCTTCTCAACAAACTTCGCGTTAACTCTTGTCTCAATCTGCTTAATCATCCACTCTTTGCTGATTCCAAGTTTATTACTTCCCACAGCCACTCCTAAAATAGCAACATTAAAAAACTTAGACGAACCAAGAGGCTCACAAATTGCTTTTGCATCAACCACGATACAATCGCATTTTTTCTTTAAATAATCTATCATCTCAACGCCATCGTAGCCTGTATCCTGCAATGACTCAGTAACAGGTTTTACCGGCTGATTATTTACTATTACTATTCCACCTTTCTTAAGATACGAAAGATTTCTAACCGCTTCCGCAGGTTCAAAGGCAATAATCATATCCGCATGTCCCTTTGGAATAAGTGGTGAGTAAACATCCGCACCGATTCTGATATGGCTTGTTACCGAGCCGCCTCGCTGAGCCATTCCGATAGTCTCTGCGGAATGAACAGTTTCTCCATTGTCCATAGCTGCCGAAGCTATAAGTTTTGATGCAAGAACAGTACCCTGTCCGCCAACGCCGCAAACTAAAATATCCTTATTCATTGCACTCACCTCCTATAGCATTTACCGGACAGATATGACTGCAAAGTCCACATCCTGTACACAAGCCGCTGTCGATAGTAACCTGCCCGTCAACAGTAATAAGCGCAGGGCATCCAATCTCCCTGATACACTTCTTACAATTAATACATTTATCACTAATCTTCATTTTCTTTTCAGATTTTACAATGGCAATACAAGGTGACTTGAAAATAATCGCCTTAACGCCCTTCATCTGCGCGCATTCTTTGATAACAGAAACTGCCTTCTCAAAATCAAGAGGATCAACTGTCTCAATCTTCTTAACGCCCATTCCTTCGAGCACACTTTGAATGCTAATCTTGTCAACCACATCCCCCATCATATTTCTTCCTGTTCCCGGATGAGGCTGATGGCCGGTCATAGCGGTTGTGGAATTGTCAAGAACACAAAGAATCATGTCTGCTTCATTGTAAAGTGCATTGGCAACGCCTGTCATACCTGATGCAAAAAATGTGGAATCACCCACAAATGCAAAATTAGTACAATCCTTGTGAGTCCAGTTAAATCCCTGAGCCATAGTGATTCCTGCACCCATACAAAGACAGGTGTCAACCATATCAAGCGGCATTGCATTACCAAGTGTGTAACAACCAATATCTCCACTAAAGATTGCCTTCTCCCCCTTCATAGCTTCCTTAACTGCATAAAATGAAGCTCTGTGCGGGCAACCGGCGCAAAGTACCGGTGGTCTTACAGGAAGTTTTGGCATATCGCTCAAATCAATCATGCAATCGCTCTCATCAATTCCAAGAAATAATCCGAGAACCTCTCTTGCTGACTCAGCAGAATTTTCACCGCTAAGCGCCACATCTCCTGTGTGTTTTCCTCTAATTTTAATATTCAAATGATGCTTACCTACAAGTTTTAAGAGTTCCTCCTCAATAAACGGATGAAGTTCCTCAAAACACAGAACCTCTTCCACTCCCTCCAACGCCTTGAGAGCGAAATCTTCAGGAAATGGGAACGGTGTTCCAATCTTGCAAATCTTCACATCACTTTTATCCTTAAGAAATTCCATTGCGTAAGCGTAACTGATACCACCTGCAAATACGGCCTTTTTGCCGTTACCTCTCACGCTGTTATATTTATAATTTGAAAAATCCGAACCAATCTGTGGATTTCTCTTTTCAATCATGGCATGATTTGCAAAAGACAATCTCGGGAAAATAACCCATCTAGAAGAATCCTTTTCAAAATCATCATGTTTCTTACATTCAAAAGAATCCGGCACTTCAACAGAAGCATATCCGTGACACACTCTTGTAGTCGGTCTAAACAATACCGGTGTCTTATATTTTTCAGAATATTCAAATGCATCCTGAATCATTTGATAAGCTTCCTCCGGTGTAGAAGGATCAAAAACAGGTATCTTGCAAAAACTTCCAAAAAGTCTTGTATCCTGTTCTGTCTGTGATGAGATTGGTCCCGGATCATCTGCCGATACCACTACCATTCCACCTTTTACACCTACATATGCTAAAGACATAAGCGGATCGGATGCAACATTAAGTCCTACCTGCTTCATGGTAACCATCGTTCTTGCTCCTGTGTATGAAGCTGCAGCCGCAACTTCCATAGCTGCCTTCTCATTTATAGACCATTCCAAATGAATATCTCCATTATTGTACTTAGAAATAGTCTCAATTATTTCAGATGATGGTGTCCCGGGATATCCTGCAACTACATTCACTCCCGCAGCCATTGCACCAAGGGCAATAGCACCATTTCCCATAACATATTCTCTCTTCATTTATAGTTCCTCCTCGATTGTTCATCGAATAACGTAAAAATGTCCCAGGGCAATGCCCTGGGACACTCCATTTACTATTATAAATTCATTACCACTTAAGGTCAATAATTAATGCGTCTGCATCGTTTGTCTGAAGTAATGTACTCTGATCATTTACATCATCATAGCAGAAACCGTAAGCAAGACCTACAAATGAATGTCTGTGCATGAATCCTGCGTAGAAGTTGTTGATGTCATTCTTGTAGTACTTAGAAATATCATAGTAATCAGCAGGTGAAGTAGCAACACCTCTGTTGAATGCTGCACAAAGCTGAGCTTCAATAGCTTTTTCAACAATAGACTTGCTTTCTTCACTGTGTCTGTTAAATGCTCCTCTTCCTTCGAGTACATCCTGTGTAGATGGCTTGTCTACATAGTAAACTGTTCCATCTCCATTTGAACTTCTAAAGTGCATTCTGTCACCGTAAACTCTACCGATGTAAGCACCCTGCTCTAAGTTGATAACTAAATCTTCATTAGAGTACTTAGACCAGAACTGGTTAATATATCCATCAAAGTAGTTTCCATAAATCTGACCCTCATTGAATGTAGTCTTACATGGAGCCATAATTCTCTTATCACCAACTAATGTCTGGAATGCAGCTGGAGCCTCTGCCCTGAATGCTGCGAATGTATCAGCTCGTGAATCCATATCACCAACTGTCTTATCATAAGTTACATACTGAGTATGTCCTAATAATCTTGTTACTGTTGGGAAACAGAAGTAATCTACTCTTGTTGTATTTCCCCAGTAGAACTTACCTGAAATAGTAAACTCTTCAAACTCGAATAATGTATCTGCATTTGGATCATCTTTGTTATTAAGATCAGGTCCTGCATAACCAACATTGCCTGCTCCATCCTGATTGAATCCAATGTACATTGGCTTACCGTAGCTTAAGTACATACGTCCTGAATTAATTGATCCAATGTAGAAGTGATCACACTCTGATAACTTGTGACAAACTACAGGAGCGTAGTCTCTGTTGCCAATCTTTCCTGTGTTAAGTGCTACAGAACCTCTGATAAGGTTTCCGTTTGTATCTACGTAGCACATTTTATCATCAGCATCTTTACCGAATAAACACCAGTAAATATCATTGTCTGAGTACTGTCCGTTAGTCTTATTGTTCATCTGGATAAGAATCTTATCACTCTGATAATTGTATCTTACAGCAGGTCTTAAGTTCATTGGAACTGTAGGTGCCTCTGTCTCTCTCTCTCCTACGCCTCTAACATTAACTGTAAGTGTAGTTGGCAGAGATTCTTTTGAATTTGATAATGTTCTAATTGTTACTGTATGTGTTCCTTCGAAGTATACAGGCATTGTAATACTTGAAGCTGGAACTGCTGTTCTTCTTCTCTCACCGTCAACGTATACGTTGTAGCAGTTAATAGCACCTGCTCCCCAAACAACATGTACATAACCATCTTTTGGTGAATCAACTACCATACCAAATGGTTTTTCGATAGAAGGATCTTCTGGATATGATCCTGAATTGTCTGTAGGATTCTCAGTATAACCTGATGTAGGCTGCTGCTGTGTAGCTGTGTTTCCTGAGAATGTATGCTTAATTGTAGTCATTGCTGACTCACCACTTGCATTTACTGCTGTGATACCAATTGTATGCTCACCTGCTGTGAGATATGATGAGTAGTTTGCTGCATTGAAAGCTCCACCTGTGATACCTTCAGCAACTTTTCTTCCGTCAACATAGAAGTTATATGTAACTCCATCAGCGCCTGCCCATGCAAAGTAATATGGAAGATCTGCATTACCTGCAAATGTCAAACCTACAGGCTGTGCAGGACCGTTTCCTGTCTGAGCTTTTGTAGTAGGTGCCTGTGTTGGTGCCTGTGTTGTAGTTGTCTGTCCTGAAACTTCAGTAATTCTAACATTGCTGAATTCAATAACTGTGCCTGCATCAATCTGTCCAAGGTTGAACATAAGCTTAATATTTGATGTAGACATAGGGAATGTTCCTGTAATAGTCTGTTTTGTATTTGCTGAAACATTTGCATTTACAAATGTAGAACTATTGTTTTCATTTGATGCATCTTCTTTCATAAGGAATGAAGCTGCCTTGCTTGATTTAACATCAACTGAAACTTTGTATGTCTTACCTGAAGTTACTGTATCTGTATATCTAGCCTGAATCAACCAGTCGTTTTTATCATTTGAATCAACACGCATGCTCAATACGCCATTTTCTAACTTATAAGCACCTGTTGCTGTACCAGCCCAGTCACCAAAATATGCACTCCAATTTCCTAAGTTAGGCCAATCGTTTGCAATTGCTGTTGTGTACTGAACGCCAGCCTTTGTAGTTGGTGCCTGTGTAGGTGCCTGTGTTGTAGGTGCCTGTGTTGTAGCAACAGTTTCTGTCTCACCTGCTATCTCTCCAGGTATATAAGAATCATCGTTCCAATCATACTCAACTACCTGATAGTTTGGATTGCAAACTTTAAGGATGTTGTTGTAAAGGTATTCATGTGCTGCACCGTTAGGCATTCTAATACCTTGATATAAATAATCAGCAATGCTTACAACTGTAATCTTATGAATAGGACTGTATGAAACAGTACCGTCTTTTAATTTAGCATAAGCTCTAACACGAATTTCTGCATTATAGAAATTAGCGTCTTTAACTAACTTCATAGTCATAGCTCTGCTAACTGCATTTGCATTTTTGCTATAATTCTTTGAAATAATACCAGCTGAAGTAGCTGTGAAATCATAAACTCCTGAATTTGAACTGTTTACTACCATATCTGATGTAGCCGTATCTTCAACAAGTCCGTATAATAAACCACAACTTGAAACTGAATTAGACGGGTCTGTAATAGAATAAATAGTTCTATAACCCTCCCATGAAGTGCTAATCTGATAACCATTAAGTTCAACTGTTACACTAGCTGCCTGGGTCTTATGAACTGGTCCGCTCATAGTTACCATCAGTGCAATAGCACATACAGAAGACACAAAGCGTCTTCCTGCTTTGAAAAAATCTCTCATTTTCTTTTCTCCCTTTCAATTCTTTTCTCTTCGTAGATTGGATATTATTTAGTTGTAATCCGCTCAACCCATATCATCTACATTATGCACTATCTCCAACAAAAACACAAGGGATTGAAATATTTTTATACACTTTTTTCACAATTTCACAGATATATATAACAATCTGTATAACAAAATGTTGAAATAGTTTCAGATATTATAGTCTTTTTATAAAACAACGATAAATTTTAGTGTAAATATGTTTTTATTTAAAATGTCCCCCTATCCAGGGAATCTTTCAACTTCTATTTTTTCAAATCTATATTTTTGTTTTACATCCGGATATTTTTCTCTGTCAACTTCAGACATAAACATATCATAAGGTCTTGCGCATACCTTGAAAGGCGAATACATTGCCTGATACACCACAAGTTTCTCACCTGTTTCAGTGTGGCTCGCAAAAGCAAGAATCTTGTATATGTACATGGAATTATCTTCTGTGATCCACTCTCTCTTGAAATGTCTCACTATATCTCCCACAGCTATATCTCTATCCGCAGAATTTCCGCTTCCATTCACATTTCCGCTTCCCACAAGATTGTCCATAATTCTCTCGTCATCAGAGGTTTCTTTATTACGAGTTTCTTCTATATTATTGTCTATCTCTATAACCGGAACATATTCGTCTTTTTCAATTGGAACTGGAATGCCGCTTTTTCCTATAATACTGACACCGCCGTACCAGGTGCTGTCAACCTCGTACTCTTCACCTACAACGTACTCCAACGAATATTCACTTTTCTTCTTAACAATCTTAACCTTAGACATATCTATATCCTCAACTATCCTTCACCAACTATAGATTCAAGAACACCTCAACGTTCTTAGGAGTCACCTCACATCTGATATAAAGTCAATATTACTTAACCATAGCCTCTATATAACCTTCTGCTTCTTTATTAAATTCTTTTTCATAAGAGACATAGTAAACCTTTGTTCCAATTCTTGAGAGAATGTATGACGGATAGCCAATTTCCTCTGTTGGAACCACGCTTACTCCTCTGTCTCCTGCCTGATAATCATTAACCATTTCATCTGAAAATGTACCAGCTACATTGTCAATAAATAAATTAGCTTTTTCTTCTGAGTCAAAATAAGCATATCCGTAGAGAACCTGAGTTTTTTTGTCCTCTCCGGCAACTAAATATGTAAGAATATTTTTTGCCTCTACTTTCACCTTACCATTTAAAGTTTCTTCTACATATTTTTTAAAAGGCTCTTTTCCCTGAAGATAGCCTTCATCCTTGATTTCTTCTATAACAACCTGATTATCTTTTTCTTTTTTTGCATTACTGCAAGCCGTAAATGAAGTGCATAAAACCGCTCCTGATAGCATAGTAATCATCACTTTTTTAACAATATTTTTTTCAAATCTCATTATAATTCTCCTTTTTTCCACAATTCTTCATTGATAATACATCATTCCTGCATAATATACTATATATTTTTTGCCTTTTATGCATAAAATTCATAAAATATTCACATTTTCTCAACAAAAAAGTATAAATTATTCTGCAAGAATTAAAGTATGAGGAGGAGGTGGTATGAATTGTTTGAAGAAAACTATATGGTTGGGCAAATAAGCAAAAAGTTTGGGGTTAACGAAATCGATTTATTCAGTCACTTTAAAATGATGAACTATTTTTACAAAAAAGATGCGAGGAACTTCGAAGCAGTTTTGGAAGAGGAAAAACCAAAATGTAACGAAACTGGCCCTCAGGCCAACATCACTATCTATTGTGGACAGACCGAATTGTCCTATATGATATTTGTAAATAACAGCTTTGTCAAAGCAGGAGCAGTCACAAATGTGAAGGACTCTAGAATCATTGACAACATAATAAGCGATTTCATAGAAAAGTTCCACGGAACTAAATTAGTTATCGGTAATATTATTTTTGATGGTAAAAATGCAGGAACGTATTATAATGCATTTAAATCAAAAATCTCAGGAAACCTAAAGAACCATTTGTATTATGCCCATGATTTCTATCAAGCACAGTAACTTGGACTAGTTAGCCATACTACAATTATTTCCTTTCGGACGCCGCAGTACTCCAGCTGCGGCGTTTTCGTGTGTAAACAAAAAAAGAGATGTTCTCAGAACGTTTTAACATCCATAGAACATCTCTATTTATTTTGTTTTATTTTGTTTTATTTTTTTGTATTAATTAGTTTTCTATTAATTAGTTTTCTATTAATTAATTTTGTTTTAATTAGTTTTCTATTATTATTAATTTTGTTTTAATTAGTTTTCTATTATTTTTAATATTTGCAACAGCGCACTAGTATGGAAGTTTGATGTTGAAGTCGTCTGCGAAACTATTATCATAAACTTCTAAGAACTCCACCACAAACTGTGCCTGCCTCTTTGCGTTTTCTGATCCGCCGGAAACTTTCTTTCCTTTTTTCAAATACTCTCTATAACTTTTATCTGACAATTCTGCAAGTTTAAACTCTTCTTTTATTAGATTAACACCTGTCTTGTAATCTGTTTTCAAAGCCTCCAATGCAACCTGAGGATCTACAAATACAGGCTTTCCCTGCGAATTTGCTCCAATTTTAAATGCCTCACCATGGTCCTCAAAGTACTTAACATCTATAGTTTCATCCTGTCCCTGTGCAACATATTCACCGCTGTACATAAGACTCTTTTTTTCGTTGGTTCCGTAAACAATTACTAAAATAGATGCTAATAATAACACTGCAAAAAAGAGAAAGAAACCTACAGAACTACTCTTTCTGTTATCAATCATACTCTATTAAAACCTCCTACAATATCCCATCGTGTCGTCTCATTGGAATTGAAACTATTAATAAAATGAGTATAATTTTTCTTTCTTTTGCAAATATAGATATTATCTGCATTTATATATTATTACTTCTATTTTATCACAAAATAAATAAAATAATAGCAAAATTTATAATTATACATATCTTTTTAGACTTTCCATCACGGCAAGCATGTGATAACGCACTAAAAACATAGCATTTTTGTAGGTCGGATACTCGTTTTCAATAGCATCAATCAAAGGAAAAACATAGTCCTCTGTCTCTGTAATATATGCATTTATTCTCTCTCTTGAAAATCCGGTAGCCATTTTAGAAATATTGTGACACCTATCAAGTATTTTAACCAGCATTGCCAATCTGTCAGTTTTGATTTTTTTATAATATTCATTTTCATGATAGATAGTTTCCTTATTTTTGGTCACATATTCAACTGCAGTTTTCGCCGCTTCTCCTATAGGCAAGTCCCCCGGTCTAATTCGCTCTCCTCTCTCGTCAACACAATCCTCACAAACATCATGGCAAAGACATGCCGCCACAAGAGAATCCTCAAAAATCTGCAATGACAAAGCATGTGCCGCTACCGTCAACGGATGAATCACATAAGGAAGCTCGCACTCGCCTTTCCTCAATTGCCCTGCGTGCGCTTTCATCACATAGGGAAGTGCCGCCAGAGTCTGAGACATATTGTGTTTCTTCGCTGTCTCTTCAATAAAACTATAAATCCCATCAACATTGAACTGACTATAAATCAATTCCCATTCAGTCAAATTTCTATCCATACAAACCTCCCACATACTAAAGCCACATCATTTTATTGGGCATGCGTTCCACACTTGATTTTTTGTTCTGGAACGTACCTCATATTCTTATATCTCTTATGGGCATACGTTCCACACTTGATTT
>SVDZ01000005.1:60948-142620 GCA_015057625.1 Lachnospiraceae bacterium
TCCACACTTGATTTTTTGTTCTGGAACGTACCTCATATTCTTATATCTCTTATGGGCATACGTTCCACACTTGATTTTTTGTTCTGGAACGTACCTCATATTCTTATATCTCTTATGGGCATACGTTCCACACTTGATTTCTTGTTCTGGAACGTACCTCATATTCTTATATCTCTTATGGGCATGCGTTCCACACTTGATTTTTTGTTCTGGAACGTACCTCATATTATTATCTTTCTTATGGGCATGCGTTCCATACTTGATTTCTTGTTCTGGAACGCCTCCATGCACCTCTAGCTTCTTAAACACATGCGTTCCACACTTGATTTCTTGTTCTGGAACGCCTCCATGCACCTCTAGCTTCTTAAACACATGCGTTCCACACTTGATTTTTTATTCTGGAACGTACCTCCTATTCTTATCTTTCTTATGGTCATGCGTTCCACACTTGATTTCTTGTTCTGGAACGCCTCCATGCACCTCTAGCTTCTTAAACACATACGTTCCATACTTGATTTCTTGTTCTGGAACGCCTCCACGTACCTCTAGCTTCTTAATCACATGCGTTCCATACTTGATTTCTTGTTCTGGAACGTACCTCCTATTCTTATATCTCTTATGGGCATGCGTTCCACACTTGATTTTTGTTCTGGAACGTACCTCCTATTCTTATCTTTCTTATGGGCATGCGTTCCACACTTGATTTTTTGTTCTGGAACGCCTCCATGCACCTCTAGCTTCTTAAACACATACGTTCCATACTTGATTTCTTGTTCTGGAACGTACCTCATATTCTTATCTTTCTTATGGGCATGCGTTCCACACTTGATTTCTTGTTCTGGAACGCCTCCATGCACCTCTAGTTTCTTAAACACATACGTTCCACACTTGATTTTTTGTTCTGGAACGTACCTCATATTCTTATCTTTCTTATGGGCATACGTTCCATACTTGATTTTTTGTTCTGGAACGCCTCCATGCACCTCTAGCTTCTTAAACACATGCGTTCCACACTTGATTTCTTGTTCTGGAACGCCTCCACGTACCTCTAGCTTCTTAAACACATGCGTTCCATACTTGATTTTTTGTTCTGGAACGCCTCCACGTACCTCTAGCTTCTTAATCACATGCGTTCCACACTTGTTTTTTTGTTCTGGAACGCCTCTCCTCACATATCTTCTATAATACCACAAAGCACAGGGACATCATATCCCTGTGCTTTGCATTATTATTCAAAACCTATGTTTTCATTAAAACAAAAACTTCTTTAAAGCCTCAACTTCTTCCTTAATGTTTATTATTCCTTAATGTTTATGATACATTCTTCCGTCTTCCTCGTACTTTGGCTCGCATGTGAGCTGAATTCCGAGTTTCTTGAATATCTGCTCGTCAACAGGTGATAACAAAACTGTTGAGTGTGCATCACAGCCTTTAAGTTTAGGCAACTGCTCTAAGGCTATCTTTGCAATATCGCTGTGAGCCGCTGTTGATGAAAGTGCTGTGAGTATTTCATCTGTATGAAGTCTTGGATTGCTGCTTCCAAGATAGTTTGTCTTAAGTGTCTGGATAGGCTCGATTGCCTCAGGAGCAATGAGCTTGATTTCGTCATCAATGCCTGCCAATACTTTGATAGCATTGAGAAGGGCTGATGAAGCTGCACCGAGCAACTCACTTGTTCTTCCTGTAACGACAGTTCCATCAGGAAGCTCAATTGCTGCTGCAGGTTTGCCGTTGGTCTGAGCTTCTCTCTTTAAAGCTTCCACAGCAACCTTTCTATCTTCGACAGTTATCTCTGCCTGTTTCATAAGCAGTTCTAACTTATAAATATCATCTTTAGTTGCGCCTTTTCTCTTCTTCTCGCAAAGGCTCTTGAAATATCTTCTGATAATTTCCTGTTTTGAAGCTTCACAACAAGCATCATCATCAAAGATACAATTTCCTGCCATATTAACACCCATGTCAGTAGGCGACTTATATGGGCTCTCGCCGGCAATAAGTTCAAACATCGCATTTACAACAGGGAAGATTTCAATATCTCTGTTGTAGTTGACCGTAGTCACACCGTAAGCTTCAAGGTGGAATGGGTCAATCATATTTACGTCATTGAGATCAGCTGTAGCTGCTTCGTACGCAAGATTAACCGGATGTTTGAGAGGAATATTCCAAATAGGGAATGTCTCAAACTTAGCGTAACCTGCCTTAACACCTTTCTTGTGTTCGTGGTATAACTGTGAAAGACAAGTTGCCATCTTTCCGCTACCAGGTCCCGGTGCTGTAATAACAACGAGCGGACGCTCTGTCTCAATGTAATCATTCTTTCCGTATCCATCATCACTAACAATGAACTTAACATCACTAGGATATCCGGGAATTTTGTAGTGTTTGTAAGATTTAATGCCCATAGACTCAAGTCTCTTCATAAAGAGCTCTGCAGAAGGCTGTCCTGAAAACTTAGTAAGACAAACACTTCCGACAAAAAGTCCGATTGACTGAAACTCATCAATAAGTCTGAGTACGTCCATGTCATAAGTAATACCGTAGTCGCCTCTGACTTTATTCTCCTCAATGTCCTCAGCGCTGATTACTACAACAATTTCAGCCTGATCCTTTAACTGAAGAAGCATCTGCAACTTTGAATCCGGTTCAAACCCTGGCAAAACCCTTGAAGCGTGAAAATCGTCAAATAACTTTCCACCAAACTCAAGATAAAGTTTGTTACCAAACTGAGCAATTCTCTCTCTGATATGCTCTGACTGCATTTTCAAATACTTGTCATTGTCAAATCCTTTTCTCACTGATTTTTACCTCTTTTGTCTAACATATTTTTCTAATTTTCTTTCGTTGCCATTTATAAAACAACAAAGATAATTATAACATATATAATGTTCTTTTTGTGAAAAAAATCAAAAAACTTGTAACACAATTTTATATACGTGTTACAAGTTTTTAGTATTATTTAAATTGCTATAAATCTTTCGATTATTAATCCAATTAAATCTTTCGATTATTATCCAATTAAATCTTTCTGTTGTCGATTACTCTGACAGCTTTTCCTTCACTTCTTGGAATTGAATTTGGCTCAACAAGTGTAACCTTAGCATAAATTCCAAGCATACTCTTAAGTCCGGATACGATTTCACGCTCTTTAGCCTTGATAACTTCGTAGTCAGAGTTAATAAGCATTCCGCTCTTTTCAACATGTACATCAAGTGTATCACTGTTGTCAATTCTGTCGATGATAAGCTGGTAGTTAGGTTCCATACCACGTTTAATAAGAACTTCCTCTACCTGTGAAGGGTAAACATTTACACCCTTGATGATAAGCATATCATCTGTTCTTCCCATGAGTCTGTGAATACGGGCATGTGTACGTCCACATTTACATTTTTCATGAGTAATATATGTGATATCTTTAGTTCTGTATCTGATAAGTGGGAAAGCTTCCTTAGCAAAACTTGTAAATACAAGCTCTCCAAGTTCTCCGTCAGGTACAGGCTCTAAAGTCTCTGGATCTACAACCTCAGGAATGAAATAATCCTCGCAGATGTGCATTCCATCCTGCTCTTCACACTCAAATGATACACCAGGTCCTTCAATTTCTGTAAGACCGTAGATATCATGAGCTTTAATACCAAGCTTGCCTTCGATTGAATGTCTCATATCTTCAGACCAAGCTTCTGCTCCAAAAATACCAGCCTTCAACTTAAGATTACCTTTGATGCCTCTCTTCTCGATAGACTCTGCAAGGTAAGCAGCATAAGATGGTGTACAACAAAGAATAGTAGCCCCCATATCCTGCATAAACTGAAGCTGTCTGTCTGTGTTTCCTGATGACATAGGAAGTGTAAGACAGCCCACCTTATGAGAACCGTCGTGCAATCCCGAACCACCGGTAAACAAACCGTAACCGTAGCAAACGTGAACTACATCTTCATCTGTAGCTCCTGCAGCAACCAATGCTCTGGCTGTACAGTCACTCCACATATCCAAATCCTTCTGAGTATAAAAATCAACAACTCTCTTACCTGTAGTTCCAGATGTAGAATGGATACGAACACAATCCTTAAGCGGTCTTGCAAGCAAGCCAAAAGGATACGCATCTCTCAAATCATCTTTAGTGAGAAATGGCAATTTAGTAATATCGTCTAAGCTCTTAATATCGTCAGGTGTAACACCAATCTCATCCATCTTCTTTGCGTAGAACGGTACATTTTCATATACACGTTTTACCACATCTTTAAGACCCTGCTCCTGAATCTTCTTAATCTCAGATTGAGGCATAGTCTCAATGTCTTCTTGGAAATATTTACCCATTATAATATTCCTTCCTTTTCCGTAGTATCTTCAAATCATGAGTAATCTGTGGCCAATAAAGTCTCTTCAATAATTGAAAAAGCTTCGTCTCCACACAGAATCACCTCAAGAATTCAGTCCAAAGTATATTCTACAACATTTAGTGTATTAAAGCAATGAAGAATTTACTTACACTTCCTCAAAGAATGTATCCGGTTTTTCAGGATTGAAGATTTCATTACAGGTCATCACTGTAACAAGATTCTCTGTCTCACTTAAATTGATAATATTGTGAGTCCAGCCCGGTATCATATGAATAGCCTCAATCTTATCTCCGCTAACCTCAAACTCAACCATCTCTCCGGTGTTGATGTTTCGTTCCTGAATCAGTCCTTGTCCCGAAACAACAATGAACAATTCCCATTTGGTATTATGCCAATGCTGCCCCTTAATGACTCCCGGCTTGCTAATATTGATAGAAACCTGTCCGCAATCCTCAGTGTGCACCAGTTCTGTAAAAGAACCTCGCTCGTCGGCATTGGTCTTTAACGAAAATTTGAATTTTTCTTTTGGCAAATATGTGAGGTATAAAGAATAAAGTTTCTTTGCAAAAGAGCCCTCCGGCATCTTTGGCATCATAAGTGTGGATGGCTGTTCCTTAAACTGTGCCAACAAATCAACGATTTCTCCAAGAGTCACCTTGTGAGTAGTTGGAACAAAACAAAAACGTCCGTCTTCCTTCTCCACTGCCTCAACACCCTCAAACTCGCAATGCTTCTCTTTTCCTTCTAACAGGTCAAACATTCCCTCCACCAAATCGTCGATGTAGAGAAGTTCCAATTCAGTACTTCTGTCATTTACAGTAAACTCTTCATCATTTGCTACTGCATGACAAAATGTAGAAACCGCAGAATTGTACTTTGGTCTTGAGTGCCCCATAAGATTTGGGAACCTGTACACTGCAACCTTGACACCTGTCTCCTTAGCATACTCGAAGAACAAATCCTCTCCCGCTTTTTTGGAGCGGCCATACTCAGAATCACCAAATCTTCCTGAAAGAGTAGCCTGTATAGAAGAACTCAGCATAATAGTTGCCTTATTATTATATTTCTTAAGGTGACCAAGTAATTCAGATGCAAACCCAAAATTGCCTTCCATAAATTCTTCCGGATTGGTAGGTCTGTTAACCCCAGCAAGATTAAAAACAAAATCCGCTTCCCTGCAATACTTTTCAAGTTCAGCCGCTGTTGAGTCAAGATCATATTCAAAAATCTCGTCAATCACAATATGTGGTCTTGTTCTGTTTTTGTAGTCTCTGATATTTTTTAAATTGTTAACAAGGGCGGTTCCTACCATCCCCTTTGCTCCTGTAACTAAAATGTTCATTGTTTTTCCTTTCTACTCTTATATGAATATGTGAATTCAAGACTTATGTGTGAGTCTTGAAAAAAGTTTCCTGAATCTAGAATCCATCTAATATCATATCACAATAAAATAAAAACAGCCACACTAACTAAAGTTAGTGTGGCTGAAATCTTTATTAATTGCTTTATTAATCAACTTTTTCAACGATAATATCAAATGTTGCTACATTAGCATCCATAGAATACCTACGTGCGCCTAAATAATATGTCTTGCCTGCAGTCAAATTATAAGTGATTTTAAAATTGTTTTCATCTCCTCCATCATCATTTGATGTTAAAGTTTCTCCGGAATCTGAAAAAAGATATCCATATGTGTCATAGTATCCGGTTGAATAGAATGAATAGTTACCACTTTCAGTTGGTGTAAAGCTGTATGTATTATAAAGATAATCAACACTTATGCTGCTTGGTTGTCCCAGTGTTAGTGTTCCCTTGACATTGGATTCTGTTTTAAATGTCGTTTTAACCGTTAGATTTAAAGGGACATTTACATTAATCGTAGCAGAATACCTATAAAGACCAACTGATGTTTTCGTTGTTAAAGTACGTTTTCCTCTTGCTAAATATATTTTTGAACCAGTTCCCACATATGTATCATCTTCGTCATACCAATTCAAATCATCAACAGGAATTGAACTGTCACTAGTTAGAACATTAACAGGATATGCAGGTAATACAAAATTCAATTCAGTAGTATTTTTTGAAATATTAACATTGAAATAATACTTTTCTATACCATGTTTACTTATCTGTATAGTATATATTCCTGCTGGGAGCATCTTATCATAAGTATACTTTCCATCTTTTCCCGTATACTCATAATCATATATCCAAAAACGATCATTAGGATTAGCACTATAGATTGTTACATAACAACTAGTCACCATTGCTCCTGTTAAATCCTTAACCATTCCACTTACATTATATCCCCTTCTGATTTCAATCGGCAAGTTAAAGGTGGTTGATAATGCCGAGTTGTTTGCGTCTTGAACTTTAATTGTTACATTAAATTTTGAAGGTTCTTTCACTTCTCCTATAATATATGCTCCGGAAATTCTTAATCCATGGGAATCTCCCACAATAGAATATGTATATGAGCCGCTTCCACCAATGGCATATATTCTTTTATCTATGTCATATGGTACATCTTTGCCTAGCACACCGACTTCTTCATAAGCACCGGCTACAAGATGATTATCATCACCAATCAAGAAAACTAATTTGAAAGTATACGAATAATTCAATTCATCTTTAACTTTTACTATACAGTTATATTTGCCTGCTTGAGTGAATTTGCCTTTAATTTTAAGATAATAACCTTCCATTTTAACGTTAATACCTTTTGGCAATCCCGATACATTCGAAATAATCATAGCACCAATGCCATCAACAGACAGAGATTTATCTATTGAAGAATCAACTGAATAGGAATAATATTCTTCACTATAATAATCGCCACGTTTTTCCATAAAGCGCGCTTCTTTTGAAACACTGCCATTAGGTAATCCGCTAACTGAAACCTGCACAAAATCTGCATTATATAATTCGTCATAAATAGTAATTTCATAAGTTTTATTGTCTGAAGTAGTGATATTGTTAATTTTACATTTGCGATTATATAATCCATTGTCATATCTTTTTGATTTAACAGTAAAATTATCATCTGACAACTTGTATGGATATGACAAAGTCACCTTCAAGCTATACTCATTCATCACAGATAAATCATCAATATACACATTGTTATTGACTATGACTTCACACTTTTTATTTACTCCTGATCCATCAGCTGCAAGTGCTGTAATTGTAGCTTTGCCGGCTGTAATTCCCTTAACCACACCTTTTGCATCTACTGTTGCCACCTTTGGATTCGAAGATTTCCAAAGAATTTTTTTATTGGAAACTTTCTTTGTAGTTATCTTTGCAGTTAATGCAAGTGTTTTGTTCTTTGAAACTGTGGCCTTTGTCTTACTAATTGTCATCTTTGATGCCGGTGTTCCAACAGTAACTTTCACCTTTGCTTTCTTTTTACCTGACTTTGTAGTAAGGGTAATAACCGCTTTACCTTTTTTCAAAGCTTTTACTTTAATGTTCTTGCCTGATTTTGATACGGCAACTGTCTTAGGCTTGCTTGATTTTACAGTGTATTTTTTAGATGCACCCTTTCCGGATGTTTTTACTTTAACCTTTAAAACCTTTGATTTGCCTTTCTTTAAAGTAAGTGTTGAAGCAGGGAGATTAGTAACTGATATTCCTGTTACCTTTCCTTTTGCAGCTTCAACAGGTACACTTCCACAATTGATGCTTGTAATAATCAATGTTGCGGCAAGTGCCTTTGTGATAGTTGATTTTAAATTTTTTTTACTCATTGTAAAGAGCTCCTTTCTTGAATAATAGCGAAATAAAATAACGCAATCAAATCTATCTAATATCATATCACAATAAAATAGAAACAGCCACACTAACTAACGTTAGTGTGGCTGAAATCTTTATTAATTATTTTTCGAAACATTAATATAAAATGTTCTGTATTCTTCAGAGGTAGTATCACGTTTTACTCCCAAGTAATATGTCTCCCCTGCCGTCAATTCATAAGTCATTTCGATATTTATATTATCCCCACTGAATTCTGCATTTTTAAGCACGGTTCCTGATGCGGAAAGAAGACGGCCAATAACAATATAATTACCTCTTGAATAAAATTTATATGTACCGCTTTCTGTAGGTGTAAAACTATAATGAACATAAGAATTATTTGCACTAACACTCTGACTTTCACTAAGTTTTAATTCACCCATTACAGTGGATTTCTTTATTACATTAACTGTAAATGTCTGACTTTTTTCAACATTTACAGTTGCTTCTACAGAACAAGAATATAAACCAACATCTTGTCTTGCTGTCAAAATGTGCTTACCTTTTGTCAAATAAAGAGTTGAACCACTTCCGTACTCAAATCCTTTTTCGCTATACCACTTAAAGTCATCAAATAATATTGAGCTATCACTACTAACCAGATTAATTGAATATGCCGGTAATATCAAAGTAAAATCTTTTTTATCTTTTGAAATAGTTACATCATGATAAGTCTTTATGCAATTTTCTTTTTCAACACGCACATTGTACTTTCCTGCCGGAATACCTGTAAATTTATATTCTCCGGAATCAGCAGTTTGATACGAAACATAAGCCAAGAAATTATCACAATAATTTACATTTATTAATACGATATCGCACCCTAACACTTGCTTACCGGATAAATCTTTAACAATTCCACTCACAGTATATCCCTGCTTAATTTCTATTGGCAATGTAAATATTGTGTAGAGCGATGGGTCATTTTTATCTTCAACCTTAATAGTCACATTAAACTTTCCAGGTTTACTCAGATAACCTCTAAGGGACTGTCCTCCGTATGTATATAAGTCATGAGTATCACCTACAATGGAACAATGATATGATCCACTTCCTCCAACAGCGTGTATAGAAACCCATACAGAATAATCATAATCGCCTTTCACTCCATTTACCGAATAAGCTCCTGCAGCTATTTTCTTCTCACTGCCAACCAAAAATGTTAGTTTATAGGTATATGTATAATTAAGTTCATCTTTGAGTTTAATGACACAATCATATCTTCCGGGCTGAGTACATTTTCCTTTTACATCCAGTCTGACATCATAGGTGACAGCTTTAGCTACGGTAAGTCCTTTAGGCAATCCTGATACACTTTCAATAGTCGCTTCTCCATAGCAATCAGCATAATAGCGCTCATAAATCTCAGAATTAACATTTGTTTCAATAATATCTTCTACAAAATATGGGCAATTGTTTTCCATATAACGTGCTGTTTTTGTATCACTGCCATTAGGTATTCCAGTTATAGTAACCTGCACTAACTGTGCATTATCTAAATACTCACTTAGTGTAATAGCGTAGGTTCTGTTATCTGTGGTTGTAATATTATTAATTGAACATTTATAAAGAAAATTACCTGTTTCATATCTTTTTGTTTTTACTATGAAGTTATCATTCGGCAACTTATACGCTTGTGACAAAGTCACATAAATTGATTGATGATCTTTTACAACAACACTATCAATATATACATTATTATTAACTGTAACTTCACACTGTTTCTTTACTCCTGATCCATCAGCTGCAAGTGCTGTAATTGTAGCTTTGCCGGCTGTAATTCCCTTAACCACACCTTTTGCATCTACTGTTGCCACCTTTGGATTCGAAGATTTCCAAAGAATTTTTTTATTGGAAACTTTCTTTGTAGTTATCTTTGCAGTTAATGCAAGTGTTTTGTTCTTTGAAACTGTGGCCTTTGTCTTACTAATTGTCATCTTTGATGCCGGTGTTCCAACAGTAACTTTCACCTTTGCTTTCTTTTTACCTGACTTTGTAGTAAGGGTAATAACCGCTTTACCTTTTTTCAAAGCTTTTACTTTAATGTTCTTGCCTGATTTTGATACGGCAACTGTCTTAGGCTTGCTTGATTTTACAGTGTATTTTTTAGATGCACCCTTTCCGGATGTTTTTACTTTAACCTTTAAAACCTTTGATTTGCCTTTCTTTAAAGTAAGTGTTGAAGCAGGGAGATTAGTAACTGATATTCCTGTTACCTTTCCTTTTGCAGCTTCAACAGGTACACTTCCACAATTGATGCTTGTAATAATCAATGTTGCGGCAAGTGCCTTTGTAATAATTGATTTTAAGTTTCTTTTACTCATTGTAATGAGCTCCTTTCATGTCAATTTAATGATAATACTCATCGTACATAATACCATCTTTTTAGGGCTAATTCTATACAATTTTAACTTTTTCGCAATTTGTGATTGGCAAAAAAAAGCCCGGAACCCACTAGGGTTCCGGAACGTACACACTCCCTTAATATCATTACTATTAAACTCTGTCAATGTACATCTTGTCCTCACATTTGTGTTTTTCATTTTCGTTTACTGTAATCAACTACGTGCTATATTAAGCATATTACTCATCATCTCTTCGTACTCTGTAAAGCATATTGCTCATCATATCCTCGTACTCATTTTTAGCATCTTCACTAGTTATATGATCTATCTCTTCTCTCGGTTTAATAATTTCAGAGCCTCCGTAAATGCTACCATTTTTGTAAAATAATATATTTCTTCTCTGAATCTCGTCTTCGTCATCATACAAATACGGATCAAACTCACCAATATAATATTGTATTATTTCGCCTTTCCATTCAAAAGATCCATCAAATTCTATCTCCCCTTCTTTAAGAATATCGTCTCTTTTCATATAATAATACCTTAACCTTTCTCCTGTTCTCGCTTATTGCAATTTCTATAAAGACAATATATAGACCATCCCCAACAAAAAATCTTCTAGTCCATAACCCCAAGTCTTCTTAAAAACTCAACTTCGCTCTTACTCTGTTTTATCTCGCCTACAAAGGTGTTGATACCTTTCTTGCGGGCAAGTCCCATACGTAGCAATCTACCAATTTGATAAATCCATGCAAACGGCTTTAAAACTTTATATTTCTGTGCGGCTTTCCAATGTCTCATACCACCTTCAGTAAGATACTTGAAAGCTGAAATCGGATTTCTAAAATGGTGCATTACAAATATTGTATCATTAGATTTTTTATCTTGTTTGCGTCCAAAGTTTCCTTTTTCCATAATATAATATAACATTTCATCAACCAATTCTTTATCCGCACCATCACACCAAGATATCCCATCAAGTCCAAGATACTCTTTGCACAACAAAGTTACTGTTTCCGCCAAAATCTTCAACTCCATATTCTCTGACACTTTGCAAAATGTACCATTCCAGTACTCATCATTCAGATTTGTTTTTACATACATCATCCAATCAATAATCTGCCTTAATCCCAAACCTGAATGAAGATGTTGTCTGATGTGTGCAAGAAGAATCATTCCATTTTCTAATTTGGGAAGAACTGGGAAATGATAACCACACATTTCAGTTATTTCCCTGTTTGACACGGCATCATACAACATTTGATTAAAGATTATACTATGCTTACCATCTTCTTTTGTTGAAAAAAATCTATGCAACTCAATTACTATTCCGAATTTTGTTCTAAAATCAATATGTCTATCATTATCTTTTCCCTGCTTATATCCCTTTTCATTAAACAGGGAAATAACCTGTTCACAATACTCCGGATGTACAATAATGTCTATATCTCCCATCTGTCGATACTCTGGCTTAGGATAGTACATACTGGCCGCTCCACCTTTTATGATAACAAATGGAATATCTTTCAGTATATCGCACACTTCCTTTTGCGCATTCAGGATATTATAAACTTTCTTAACTTTTCTGGCAACATAGTAGAAATATTCTTCTTTTTCCTTGTCTGTAATATCAAGTTTCAATACTACATCTACAGGCAAACCAATAATGGTCTGAACTGCAAGTTCTGATTTTATCTCACTCCAATTTTCAGACAAATCTCGAAATTTGGCAGCGACACTATCCTGATCAGCTTCAGAAGCGCCGAATGCCAGCTTGATTATCTCTAATGTATTCAATTCTGCTTTTGTAATCTGGTCTAACATTCTTTTTGCTCCCCTGCTAATTTACCCCTACTTAAATAACATTTTAATATAAACAACCGTTTATTTTCAAGTTATATTTAATATCAGTCTTTTCTCCAAACCATTTTATTAACTACATTTACATATCCCTGAATGATTCTGACAACCTTCATGGATACTGTCTCATCCACATAATCAGGACATGGCTTACCAAGTACTCCGTTTTTCTTCATCTCAATTGCCATATCTGTGGCATTAAGTAATTCCTTTGTCGTGATTCCTGCGAGGATGAAATCACCTGCTTCCAATGCTTCAGGTCTCTCAGTGGATGTTCTGATACATACCGCTGCAATAGGATGTCCGATTGAGAGATAGAAACTGCTCTCCTCCGGAAGTGTTCCGGAATCTGAGACGATTGCAAGTGCATTCATCTGCAAGCAGTTGTAGTCATTGAATCCTAATGGCTCATTTACTCTAACTCGCGGATCGAGTTTGAATCCACTCTTCTCCAATCTGATTTTGGATCTTGGATGGCATGAATATAATATCGGCATATCATATTTTTCTGCCAATGCATTTATAGCTGTGAAGAGTGAGGTGAAATTCTTCTCTGTATCAATATTCTCCTCGCGATGTGCTGAGAGAAGTATGTATTTATCTTTCTCAAGTTCCATTCTATCAAGGACATCTGATTTCTGAATTTTATCAAGGTTCATACGGAGAACCTCTGCCATAGGAGAACCTGTCATATATGTTCTCTCTTTTGGAAGTCCGGTATCAGCAAGATACTTTCTTGCAAACTCTGAATAGCAAAGATTTACATCTGATATCACATCTACAATTCGACGATTAGTTTCTTCAGGAAGACACTCATCCTTACAGCGATTTCCTGCTTCCATATGGAAGAGTGGAATATGAAGTCTCTTTGCACTGATAGCTGAAAGACAGCTGTTAGTATCTCCAAGTACGAGATATCCATCAGGCTGTAGTTCTAATAATAATTCATAACTGCGACCTAAGATATTTCCGCAAGTCACACCAAGATTATCTCCTACTACCGGCACGAGAATATCCGGTCCGAATTCTCCTGCATTATTCTTTAGTTCAAAATCTTCCCAAAAAACTGTACTTAAGTTTGGATCCCAGTTCTGATTGTAATAAACTACACAACAGTCAAAATACTCTCTGCATCTTTTGATAACTGCTGCGAGACGTATAATTTCAGGACGTGTACCACATCCTATCATAACCTTAGTGCGTCCATCATTTTTCCATTTAAAATTATGTTCTATCATTTTTCATAAACCTCTCTGTTGTAGATTACATAATAAATACATCGCTATATATGATACCATTTTTTCAATGCCAATTCTATATTATTTTCACATTTATTTGGGGCTAATCACACATCTTTTTCATATTTTTCGGGTCTTATTTCATCATACCCCTATCAACAACTTCACCTGAATCAATCTTTGATAAAGTCTGTATTTCATTCTCGCCTTTAACAATTGCTCCCGGTGCAATATGTACTCCCTCACCCAGAACACAGTCATGATCAACTATAGCACCTATGTTGATGATGCATCCTCTGCCTACTTTTGTCCCTGTATTGATAACAGCCTTTGGCAAAACCACAGTCCCAGACTCAACAATCGCTCTCGGACTAACATACGCCGTTGGATGAATAAGTTGGGTCAGCCTACCACCTGCATTTTCTATCCTGTTCATCCATTCCAATCGAAAAGCATTATTTCCAAACGCAGGTATAAAGCATGTATCCTCCGCTATATATTTTTCAAATGAATCAAGTGGCATTTTGGGGTTAGAATCATCTAAAACTGTAATTGGATTATATCCAAGCTGCTCCGCTATGTCATAAATGGTACGGCCGTATCCACCACTACCTAAAATAACTAATTCCATCTGATTTCCTTTCCTCTGCAAAAGTATAATTATATGTCTTTATACATAATAGTTCCGGAATCCCAATCTAGAATTCCGGAACACAATCTTCGTTTGACTCTAAATTATTTTAACAATTCTTCTTTTGGATATTCTTTTAAATATTCCTCAAACTTTTCCTCATCAATTGATAATTCTTCCATTATCTCTTCTTTACTGATTTTTCCTTTATAGTAATATTTTAAATTTGTGATGATTGTTCCCTGTTCTAAACCTTGTTCCAAGCCCTCTTCTCTCTTCTCATCCAGCATCATTTCCAAAGTCATATACTCTCGCCTCCATTCCTTATTCTGACGGACGTCTTGAACCTTTTGATGAAGTCTTTGTGTATATTCATCCGATGTCACTTCATCTTTGAGATAATTGTAAACTGACCGTTGTCTAGGTGTCAACTGATTAATCTTGCTCGTGTTTATATTTACAAAAATCTTTTCAGTTCCGTCATTAAGGAACAACTCAGGTGCTTTTGTACACATGTACTTAAATCTGTATATAGGCAAATCTAATCCGAAAAAGTCTTCCGTGCAAACAAATATTATCAAACTGTTTGGTAGTTTGTGATATGTCTCACCTTTTTCCAGTATATTGATATCAATAATCCCTTGATAATATCTGGAACGTTTTGGCACATCACGAAATCTCGATTGCTGCATCTCAATGTTATAGACTGTTCCTTCTCCGTCGTCGGCATATATATCAAGCCGGACTGCTTTTGCATCGAGTCCTATATCTATAGTTTTCTGGCTTTCTGGATAGTTTATCTCTTTTATTTTCATCTCAAGAATCGTCTCTAAAAATGGTTTACAAAATTCCTTATCTCGCATGACTTTGCTAAACATGAAGTCGTCTGTAAGTGTTACTTTGGAAAAATCAAAATCGCCATCAATCTTTTGTATAAATGTCACCCCACTATCATATTATATTATTCGCGAATAACTTTATAATACGATAGACAATTCGCATTGTCAATACATACAATATGTTACATTTATCTTTGAAGGTTTTATTATATTTCTATATATTGCATGTTCCGGAATCCCAATCTGGGATTCCGGAACATATACTCCATTAACATTCTCTCTTTATTCTTCAGCAAGTCTCTCCTGAATATACTTAAGAGCCATCATCTTTTCTTTTATTTCTTCTTTATTCAACAACTTAGTATTATTACTGTTAAACTCTGTCAATGTATTTCTCTCAACATCTCCGTCTTTAAAATACTGATCATAGTTAAGTCCACGGTTATCGGCCGGTACACGATAGAAATCACCAAGGTCGATGGCTTTTGCACATTCTTCATTTGTAAGAAGTGTCTCGTACATCTTCTCACCATGACGAATACCGATTACCTTGATATCCTCTTTCTTTCCTCCAAACATTTCAGCAACTGCCTCTGCCTGAAGTCCAATTGAACATGCCGGAGCTTTCATGATAAGAAGATCTCCGTTCTCGCCTTTTTCAAATGCATAAATAACAAGATCAACTGCTTCCTCAAGAGACATAATAAAACGAGTCATCTCCGGCTCAGTTACTGTAATAGGATTTCCCGCCTTAATCTGATCAATCCAAAGTGGAATAACAGAACCACGTGAACACATTACGTTACCGTATCTTGTACAACAAATCTTTGTCTTACCACTGTAACGACTCTTTGCAATAGCTACGCTTTCTTCCAATGACTTTGACTTACCCATAGCATTGATAGGATAAGCCGCCTTGTCTGTTGAAAGACAGATTACAGCTTCTACTCCTTCTTCAATTGCTGCTGTAAGAACATTGTCTGTACCAATGATATTTGTCTTTACTGCTTCCATTGGGAAGAATTCGCAAGATGGAACCTGCTTGAGAGCTGCTGCATGAAAAATATAATCAACACCATGCATAGCATCTTTACACGACTGGAGATTTCTAACATCTCCTATGTAAAATTTTATCTTATCCGCCACTTCCGGCATCTTTGCCTGAAAATCATGACGCATATCATCCTGTTTCTTTTCATCACGAGAGAAAATACGAATCTCCCCAATATCTGTTTCTAAAAATCTGTTGAGAACTGCGTTACCAAATGAACCAGTTCCTCCTGTAATCATTAAAGTTTTATTCTTAAATAACGACATTATTCATTCTCCTTTTTCATACCTTTTTATATTAATACCTTTTTTCTTTTTTTGAATATTTTTTCACAAAAAGATCTGACAATATCCTTTTCGTATTCATTAAACCCTTTTATCCACATTACTCCAAAAAACAATGCACAATAAACTGCAGCCGATACAAAAAATATTATTATATTATTAATTGCAATAAATCTAGCAATAACATAACCTATAACACCAACAAATAATACAGGCAATACAATCTTTTCTATTTCTCGCCAAAAACGTGGAATATCAATTTCAACCTTCTTATAATTATAAATATTCATTATAATTACATTTCCTAATATTACTGCTATCGATGTACCTATTGCACTTCCTACTTCTCCAAAATGTTTTGCAAGAGGAATACTTATAGCGAAATTTCCTATCGCAATACACAAATATACGATTGAACGAAATTTATGCATATTCTTTGCTCTTTGTATTTCAATGCTAATATTTTGAATTAACGGAACAGTAGTTGGAACCATGATAATCAATGCTATCCAATATGCATTCTGATACCCTTCACCTGCCCAGATTCTAATAAATGTCTGTCCAAATACAATAAATCCACTTAAAATCAACGAAATAACAATAAACTGTATTCTTCCCACTTTTATAAACAAATCAGTAATTTTATCATTTTCTTCTTCCTTTGCAATCATTCTATTCACTCTAGGAATAAACACTGTTGAAATTGCTGCAGAAAAAGAAATATAATACTGATTCAAAGAAGCACCTATTGAATATATCGCAATACTTTTAGTAGTTCTAACCATTCCTAACACAAACTTATCTACTGAATAATTTAAAGTATCTGTAAGCATATTTATAAAAATAAAAAATGAAAAAGCAGATACTTCTTTTAACAATTTAACTTCCATTCTTTTAAAACAGAACTTAATGTGTAAATACTTATTATTATAGTAAATATCTGCAGAAAGCTTTGTTACTGCAACTATTGTAGCCGCAAATACTAATCCTTCAGATTTGAATCCCATGATTAACAGCATTAACACTAATAGTGGATTTAAAATTGAACTAACTAATGATAATACCCTCTGAAATAAATATCTCTCATGTGCTGTTATATTTGCATTATAAACACTATTTGGAAACATAATCGCAACATTAAATACCATTAATATCATTAATTTGCGCATTTTAACTAATTCACTTTGTGTCAATCCATTGGAGAAAATATTATCGACATTCAATATTAGTATTGTTCCAAATATTATTGCTAACAATGACATTGTAAGAAAGCAAATCATAAACATACCGTTTAATCTTGCTATTCCATCTTCATCATTATCCTTTTTATATCTGGAATAAAATCTTATATATGCACTGCCAAATCCAAAATTCAACAATCCTAAGTATGAAACAACCGAGTAAGCTAATTGGAATAATCCATACTCATTCTGTCCTAACATACGTAACATTATAGGTGTATATATTATGGAAATGCCATTCGTCAACACTATTGATACATAAGATAATATAACACCTGCTTTTAATTGATTTACTTTCATCTCTATCTCCTATTCATTATCTGGAAGAAGATAATATCGAACATATCATCAATAATTAATAATCTATCAATCACTTTATTTCTTTTAAATTTCATAAGAAATAGTGTGAAATCAAATTTCTTAATTCCTGTGACAGATTTATATTCATTGATCGCATCACTTTTTCTTCCATTTTCATAAGCAATACGCATACGTCTTTTACAAAAATCATTTTGTACAATATTAATATCCTTTTGTGGAATATCAGGAAAATGTTGCATAGTTTCAGTTATAATTTTTTCTACATTTCGGGAATAATCAATTCGTTTCTCATATGTTTTATTTCCACCTAAATGAGAATGACTATCCTCATAGACTATATATCCATATTGTGGTTCGTCAATGTATCCGCATTCATATTTGAATGCCATAGGAATTAACATTTGTATATTTTGTCCGAATTTAGTCTCAAAAATATATTTTTCTGGATTTGCTTCTAGAAATTTTGACCACCTTATCATATAACAGCCACAACAATAAAAAGTTTTAAATCTTATACATTCTTTATATATATTATTCCGTTTCAAATTTTTTGACTTTACAACTAGATTACTTCTATCTTCTAAATCACTTGATTTCAGCACATATGCATTCGTTCTAACAAATGCATATTCAGGATGTTTTTCTAAATAATCAACTTTTGAACCAACTGAATTATTCATAAGAATATCATCAGCATCCGGCCACATCAAATACTCCCCTGTCACATAATTTAAACCATTCTTCAAAGCAGAGGCCGCTCCTCCATTTTTTTGAACAATATACTTAATAATAAATCCATTACGCTCAAATTGGGGAATATATTTTTTTATTATTTTCTCTGTTCCATCTGTAGAACCATCATTTACTAGTATTAATTCAATATTAGTGTATTCCTGATTAAGTATACTATCTAAGTAATTATGTATTTTATTTTCCATGTTATAACATGGAGTGACAATACTTACGAGTGGTTTCATTTCAAAGCTATCCCTCACATTCTTTTTTTTATTTTATTAATCAAACTTTTTTTTTGATAACTCTCAACTATTCCATTCCATCCCATAAATATATATTTAATCCAAAATGTAGGATATTTAGGTCTCTTACTAGGTTTCAATAAATTAGGATTTTTTCTTGCTATTTCTTTAAAAGACGTTTCTTTATACTCAATATCATTCTTTATATTCTCAAACAATTGTTTTCCAACAATTGAATTAATTATCACAGCCGAAACACCAAAACCATCTTGAAATTCTGGCATGCTATTTTCAACACCCCAAAAATCCCCTATGGTAATATCTCCTTGTCTTGTATTGGATGCATAATTACAATTAAAACACGATTCTCTCAGGATTTTATTTTCATTAAATAATGCTGAAAACATCCCAATATATTTACTTTCTGAATCAGCAGTTCCATCCTCGTATATGATTGATGGATCGCTATTTCTTCCATTGCCATTTTTTGTACGGAAAACAAATTCTTTAACTTTTTTATTTGCTTTTTTCTCAATATAATTGATATGTTTATTGAATAACATCGGCGATGGAACTCCATGGCAAATTATATCAACAAGTAAAAGATTTCCATTACAATCTCCAAACATCTTTTTGACCGCCCCCACTTGACATGGTGTACCTGAAAACAAAACGATTTTTCCTTCGCGTAAATCTTGTTTAATTCGATTATATATACCTTCGCAATCGCTCTGTACATATTTCGATGTTCTTGTCCTATTTCTATTTTCTACATCCTCACATCTAATGTGTGCTACATCACTTTTTGACACGAAAGCTGCCCCATAAACAACACCACCTTTTTCAATCACATAGTCCGTTAGTGCTGTATATATACCTCCTGATGAACTTTTCATTCTCGCTTCACTATTCTTGTTTTTCACTGCATAAGCTCTAATTTCAAATGTATTTGGTTCTTTCTTTTCACTAAATGCACATACCTTCGTACAAGCTCCACACTGTATACATAATGTTTTATCAATAACGGGATAATCAAATCCAAAAAAATCTCTCTTCTTTGAAATAGCACCTTTAGGACATATATCAACACATACCATACATCCACAGCAATCTTTTTTTGTATTATATACTCTCATATTCATTTTTCCTCATTAAATATTTTTTCTAAATATGCTTTGGATTCATTTCTCATTTTTTCCAAAATAGAGTTACATCTTTTAAAATCTATAGGTTGTGTATCTTCCACATTATTAATCAATCTATTACTCAATCCCACTGACTTTAACAGGTCAGTTATTCTTGCTCCCCTATTTGAAATCCCTTTAGAAATTTCAGAATTAAAATCGCAATTAAAATTAATAGCAAACGCTGTACCGTGAAAAGAATTTGTCACAACATATGATGCATTCATAAACAGATTTATCCATTCTTCTGGTCCAACTGCTCTGAGATTTTTAATTCCTTTGTATGTATGAAATGAGTCCGAAATATAGTAAATATCAAGCTTTTTTTGATTTGCAACTTTTCTTGCATGCTTAATCAAACTGCCTGATTCTGTCATTGTATATATTAGAAGATATTTTCTCTTTGGTACTCTTCCTTTAGCAATTCCTCTCCATTGTTCTTTATCCAATAAAAGCGTAGGATCTAGACATACTTCAACCGGCTTTTGAAGCATATTTTCTAACATTTCTTTTACTTCATATTCTCTGACTGATATATGCCTAAAAGATTGCAATAAATTTATATATTGTTGTTGATATTCTTTTTCAATAGTTCCCCCACCCATACTCGCTGCATATGATATTTTTTTATTATTATCTTTTACAAAATCCAAAAAATATGAGTGATCAACACCTAATCTTCTCTTTCCCCAAACTTGATCACTTCCTGTGATAATATAATCGTAATTCTGCGAGCATTTTTCCAAATCATTTTTCTGTATAGATTTTCCAATCAACAACTTTTTATTAAGAAAATTATTAAATTTTATTCTTTTGGGTAATAACAATAATCCTCTAATCTTTGCCTTAAGCCCTTTTAAAAAAAAAGGGTTGGTATACATACTCTCAATGGATTTACATCTATAATCTATAATTTCACATTTAACTTTAAAGTCACTTTCTATAACATTTCTCAATGCATAGGCCTGCAAAACTGCTCCATAGTTTATCGCTCTATGAAAAGTCATAATACCACATTTCATACACTACTCACCTCACATCTTTTCAAAATCCTAACTTTCTGTGAATTTTCGCCCATAAAGAATTGCTAACATATTTTGTATAAGCATATTTAAACGATTTAGTTGCAACCAGATTAATAAAACTATCTCTCATTTTGTTTTCATTAACTGATTTAACAATAGAAGGATTCATTTTAATCAACACCTCTATTTCCAAATCATCTATTTCAAATTCATTCTTTATTTCGCAAAATAATTCTAACGCTTTATCTCCTCTTATAATCAGTGCAGATACCCCTCTATCATCTGAAAATATAGGCTTTATTTTCTTCACGCCCCACAAATCAGCCAGCGTAAAATCAGCACAACGTTCAATTCCTTTTGCTGCACAATTATTACATGATTTTCTTAAGCATATATCAGAAATAAAACTTCTCAAAAAAGGATCTTCTTTTACATTCTTCCTGTATATTTTTCCATTCTCAAAAACTAACTTCATTGAGAATAATTTCCATCCTTCGGTTTTATCTCTAAAATAGCCTTCTACAATCTTCCCATAATACTTTTTCTCCAATTCCGCTTTATAGTTTTCCCACACTAACGGCGAAGGGACTCCATGACAAATAAAGTCAACTGTATACAAATTACAATACTCTTTCCTTAAATATGAATACAAACTATTTATCTGACATGGTGTTCCCGAGAAGAGAACTTTTCTACCATTTATAAGTTGCCTTTCAACTTGTTCAAAAGTATTTCCCATAACACTTTGTACATATTTTGACCCTAACATTTTTTCTAATTCTACCAATGTTGATGCACTTGAATGAACAACATTTATATTAGAGTCTAAAATACATCCAAATACGATTCCTCCACTTTTTATAATAGCGTTTCCTAAAGACCAAAAAACTCCACCAGAAGAACTAATATTTCTAATCTCACTATCACGATTAATCGCCAACATAACTTTATCTGGCAATTTAGTTTCGCCTCTATTTTGATAATGGCATACACTCCGACACTTTCCACAATTAATGCAATTGTGATTATCAACTACTGGATATAAAAAACCAAATTTGTCTGCTTTCATTTCTATACATTTTTGAGGACATACCTCGGCACATGCACCACATCCTGAGCAACTATCATCATTCCAATAAATCTTTTTATTTCTATCGATTTCAAATCCCTCTGTAATTTTTTTAATAGCATCTACAGTCGTTTTCTTGTACGTTTCATTTTTCTTCTCAAGTTGTCTTTTTATTTTGTCATAGTTTTTTTCTACAAACAAAAACGAATTAATTAGTTCATCATTTTCCATTTTTTCTACATTTAAAACATACTTATCTGTTGTTTCAAATAAATCTTTCGCTATTCCTTTCGACTTAATTGAATATCCAATCACAATCGTCGGAATGTTATTTGAATATGCTGCTATTGTAGAGTGTGTTCTTGCACCAATAAAAAACTTGCACTTTGAAATGCAATATTTAATCATTTCACAGCTTAATTCTTGCTTGATTTCAATAAATCTTTGTTCATATTCTTTAAAACTGTTTTTTATGTCATTTAACTCAAAAGCATCTAATGTTCCCTCTTTATACACGTGTGGAACTAGTAATATTTTATAGTTTGTTTTTTCTAAAATGAAAGCAACAAATTTGATTACTGCATTATACGCTTTTGGATTTCTCTTAACAATTGGGCTAACATTTAACCCTACTATTGATTCCGAATCATCCAAATTCACCACACTTTTTTTCATATCTAAATTGAATGCAGGGTCTGCAATTTTCACTATTTTTTCGGGACTAACTCCTATCTTTATAAGGTTTTCTACCGTCAATGCTTCTCTTGGACAAATCAGATCGTAGCTTTTCAAGTCTTTTATCATCTCATTTGTTATCAATTCATTTTCTATGGAACATCCCCATAATATAGTTTTTGCTCCTCGTTTATGTGCAAATCTATTTGCAGCATAATTTCCTACTGGTCTTCCATAACAATATGTATCTCCTCCAATTACAAAAACAACATCTCCCTTATTGACCAATTCAAAACATTTCTTTTGCTGATTTAATTCATCCAAATAGTAACTACCAAATATTTTCAAAAATAATTTAGCAATAATTTTTCTCATTCTAAATTTTCCATAATTAGATGTAGGCATAATTTTACATATTGTATTAATTCCTACTGCATAATCGTCCATCATATTATTAGTAAATAATGTAATATCTTCGACTTGATTTTGCTTCAATATTTTTACCGTAGAACGAACAATTGCCTCACATCCTTTATTTACACTTCCAGTATGTCCTGTCAAAAAAACTTTTCCCATTATTATCACCTTTATCTAAATCCCATAACTATTGGAATCCAGTTTAATTTAATATACTTATCATTAATCCATCTCATAATTTGAACAACAAATACTCCTATTATTATCACAATTAATGGTGCAACAGCTTGAGTAATTATGAATCTATTATATATATTATCTGTAACTCCTATTATCATAAAATGAATTAAATAAACAGTAAAACTGTCCTTTGATATTATCTCAAATATTATATTTTTCTCAACAATAAAAGATGTTATAGAAAATATACAAATCACTCCCAAGATATTATATGCCCATCCTAAATTTGAGAAATAATTTACAGGTGTCCTGTTCACAAAAACTATTATGAAAGCACATGAGAATAGCATAATACAAAGATTTTTGTATTTTGTCATAATATCAAATAACTTTCTGGTATCCATTATTTGTAAAAATTGACCTACGGCAAAATATCCAATCCAATTTAGAATATTTAAATAATTAGTAATATGTAATGAATCAATAATATCATCAAGATAACCTCCTGAGGTTAATAACAATGACACTAACGACAGCGCGATATATAATATATTACATCTCCAATTAGAGTAATAAAAAATAATAAAGCATAAAAATAAAACTGTCATATAATACAAATATGAACCATTTCCAATTATAAATTTTAAATACTCTATTATCGACATTGAGTGACTTAAAATAGCTTTATAACAGTATCCAACACTTCCCATAATAAACCAAGGTACTAATACTGTCGTCGTTTTTCTTTTAAGCATTTCGTATATATTAGTCCATTTATTTTTATTATAGTAGTACGACGATATAATAAGGTATCCTACAACACCAATTGAAGAAATATGTGACCAAAATTGTTGAATGACAATCGGTGCAGTTTCTGATAATCCAATATGTGCAGATACAATTGATATTAAAAAGAATACTCTCGCATTACTTGCAATTATTGAAATTTTTTTGTCGGCTTGCATTTCATCCATCATTATTTTTTCTCCTTATTACTTTCTTAACAATAGGCGAAACAATCTTTCTAACTGGATTAACTCTTCCTACTTTGTACACTGAATCATCGTATACCACGTCACATATCACATATTTAGGATGCTTCATTGGAAAATTAATATCATGCGTAGGAATGTAAAAGAAGTTTTTATTTTTTTTAAACCTTGTATTCGTTTGACTTTGCGCATGTGTTGATGTAATTCCAACACCAATGTTACAAATTTGATTTACACTCGGAGTAATTACAAGCATATTCTGTGAATATTTCACGAATCCCCACTGATTATCCCAATATGATAATTTTTCGCCATTTTCTCTTGAATAATTAGCTCTTACCCATGTCGCCTTCCTAGATTTTGCAACATCTTTAAATGGAAACTGTTTTTCAATCAAATTCATTAAGTAATTGTCATTAACCCCCGATACATAATAGTCATAATATTTATTCCATTTATTAGCCCATGTTGCCCATCCCCATATTGCTCCTGTTTTTGTAAAAAAATAATCTTGTTCACCACAATCCCATGTTTCGAAATGATTTAATCCCGAAATATATGCAATTCGATCATCATCTTTATATTTTTCTAATAACTCATCACAATATCTAAAAAAACTATCATTAGGGATACAATCGTCTTCCAAAATAATCACTCTATCAAATATGTCTAAAGCCTTTTTAATTCCTGATTGTGGTCGAACGCCACATCCTAAATTTACCTCAGAATAATCTTTAATAACATTACAACTCCAATCAACACTTTCCGCTATACGTCTACATTCCATTATGGCTTCTTTATCATTTTCATTTCTTGGTCCATCCTGGACAAGAATTAAATTATCAGGTTGCGCCTTTCTAACTTTTTCAAAAACTTTGCCAAAAGTATCTGGTCTGTTAAAAAAAATTAACACCACCGGTGTTTTACATTTATAAGCCATTCCTATTCCACCTTTCAAAAAAAGAGTCAAGCTGTTTATATAACTTACTTCTCTCCTCACTTATTTTTTTTGCTATGTTATCACATTCAACCGTATTTGATTCAACTATTTCCTTTATCATTTTTTCCATTTTTTTTGGCGATTTACAAAACTCTGTTTGCGTAACTAGTCTATCTTTAGCTGTAAAGTATTTCATAAAAGAATAAACTTTCGACTGCCATCCAATGGCAACGACAGGAACACTGCAAATAACAGATGTGATTAGTGCATGCATACGACATCCAACAGTAACTATTGTTTTTGAGTATAATTCAAATAATTCTTCCTCGCTTTTGATTACTACTAATGTTACTTTTTCATCATTCTCAAAAGCCGATTTTACTTGTTCAGAATATTTCCTATCACCAGTTTCGCTTGCAAATAAACATATTTGATAATTATTATATTTTTTTCTCAAATTTCTTATCAATTCTATATAGCTATTAATCATTTTTGATTCGTATTCTTTTTCCGTTCCTACATATATATTAATCGCAATTGTATTTTTATCTTTTGTTTCTAATTTGGGTCTATAAAACAAAACTGGATCTCTCCAAACTTCAATCTCCCCACTGTATCCATTTTTCACACAAAAATCAAGTGATGCTTCATCTCGAACACTTATAAAATCCAATAATCGAAATGTTCTTTTTGCCAAAACTTTTGATATCAAATTCGAGTACGGCCCAACACCGCAAAACAAGAAAAGCACTGGGATACCTTTCTTTTTTAACTCTCTTACTCTTCGATACATCGTAATCGAATCACCTGGCAAAAAAGTTCCCAAATCCATCAAAGAATTACCTCCTGCAAAAATTGCAAGAGATACATTTTCAGAAGAAACTTCTTGTATTCCAAATTTCTTTTTACTTTTTATTGCATAAATAAAGTCAATAATATTTCTAAATACTGAAATATTAAGTATAATTGTCTTCCACGATTCATCTATCTTATCATTTTCAATAAGTTTAGGCTCATTCATTCTTTTTCCAGATGTAATATCATGAAACAAACACTCAAACCTTTTGTCAAATATATTCATAATCATTTTTGCAATCAATACATCCCCAATATTTCCACTTTCAAACCAACTATATATCAGAACTTTCATGTTTAAATGTCATCCTTACAAATTATTCCAAAAAAAATGATATGGTACAGCCTCTGCCCAAAATGTAGTACTTAAACTATATAAACCAAAAGATGCAAAACCTACAACAATTCCTATAACAAGTATTTTTTTATTATTATCCAGTAAAGTTGTCTTAACGACGTTAGGTAACAATACTATAAGTACTACCATAAAATAATATCCAACTCTTAAAACAAGATTATTCACTCCTGCCAAACTTTGTACAAAACACGATATATAAAATACATTTAAGAATCCTTCTATTTTATCTATATCTTCATTCTCATCTTTATTTTCAAAATAAAAACCAACTATGTATATAAACATAAACACCAGGAATAGAGAAAATGCTCCTGTTTCTTCTATGGCAGAATCCTTTTTCAAAAATTGTGAAAAAAGACTAAATATTGGTCTTCTCAGGAAATAAGTTACTATTAATACTCCTACTGAAATCCATCGTTGTTTTACGGTTAGTCTAAAATGATACACTGGATAAGCCATAACAAATACCCAGGCAGATGAATGAAAACTTATTGCAAGTGCAACCAATAATATAAATTTATATATTTGTCTTTTTTGTATATACTCAATAGAACAACAACATATTCCTATAGCAATAATCTGTCTTAGTCCAGAATAGTACATTAAAAAAACTGGCAACCCCATAAAAATTATGTATGACATATATGGTGAAAAACTTTGTGATTTTATGAATCTATAAATTGGATATAACGATATAAACGCTACCACAGCCAAAAAGAACTGTTGATTATCCCATATTGTTCCAATTATCTTATTTAATAAAATATATCCCTTTTCATAATTCATAAAATGCTTCATCACAATAATTTGTTTCCATGACATTGATGATATTTTTTCAAAAGAACCTAAATACCCATTCTGTTCTAAATAACGTAAATCATTTCCCATACTAGGATGTCTCAACGCGAATAATAAGAATAAATAAATAAACCCTCCTATTGCCACTTTTTCATTTCTTTTTTCTATAATATCCCCTCTCTGCTCTGCAACATTATTTCCTTCCCTCGTACTATTGACTATTAAAATAAAACTTAAGAAGAACAAAAATAATATATATATATGCATAACCTTCTTCCTCTCTATTGTTTCAACATTTCATTATATAATTTTAGATAATTATTAAACATATTCATTTTAGAATAAATCTTTTGCGCTTTTTTCTCTATAACATCTTTATTAACTTTTTGCTTCAACCATTTTTCAGTCAGTAATAGCAAACTATCAATATCTCCATATTCACAAAAATCACTATACTCATCTATTGATATTTGTTCGGGTGCTCCTGCTTTAAATCCAATCACTGGAGTTCCACAAGACAAACTTTCTGCACATATCATCGAAAATGTTTCTCTTTTACTTGTTATGACGGTTAAATCTGCCATAGAATAATATTGCGCTAGCAGATACTGGTTTTTTACTCTCCCAACATTAACAACATTATTCGGTAAATCGATTTTTGAATCATAACTGCCCACAACAAAAAACAATACTTCTGGTAATCGTTTCGCTAACTCAATTATATAATGTCCGCCCTTCATAGGATCTGCAAAATCTGCTGTAACATACAACACTTTCTTTGAGTTACCATATTCTTTATCAAACAAATCTTCGCTAACTCTATTTCGAAACACATCAGTATTCACTCCATTTAATATAACAGTGTGATTTTTATTTTTTAATATCTTTGACTGTTCGGCGCGTTCTTTTAACCAAGGTGAAACAGATACCACTGTTAATTGTTCATAGTTTTCAAATGCATTCTTCATTTTATCAAATGCTACACGACTCTTATCTCCAAATAACGAGTGAGAAATCTGTTTATATTTTTTACATTTTTGACATCCCACAATCCATTGGCTACACTCATACGAATGTCCGCAACTTCCTGTATACATAAATTCAGCATGTAAAGTTAACACAGTTTTAATATTATTCTTCTTCAACCAGTTTAGTAATTTATAAATATTTACAAAATAACCATTTATACAATGTAAGTGAACAATATCCGGTCTCTCTCGATTTATTATTCGAATTAACTTATATGTTGAAAAAAAGCATCCGCCATACATAATTCCTGTAATCCTAGACAACAAATTATTAAATTTTGCATAGCATTCATTTGTTACTTTATATACTCCACAATCATTATTATTATTCCCACGTCCATAACAAACAACTGAATCATTTCCACTCTCCTCTAATAGAGAGTGAATATCATACACTATTTTTCCTGTACTGCCAACTTTATATACACAATTAACTTGAAGCACTTTCATGTCCTAATCCTCACTTACCAATTAATGGATTAATACGCCTCTTCTAAAAGAGCCATCAACCGTTCGCCATTTCCAATAGCCGTGTGATTTTTTTTCCCTATTTCTACTGCTTTTTTTGCAGTTTCTACTAATATCCTCGGCGAATCACATATTTGTGCCAATTGCATTAGTAATGTTTTTTCATCTGTCGCAACTATCGCACACTTTTCTCTAATCAAATAATCAACGGACGCGACCTCTCTTGGCCCAAAGCACATAATGCACCTATTACTAACTAAACAATCTGCTATTTTAGTTGATAACGAATATTTTGCAAACTGAATATTTTCCTTTTCAAATCCCTCTACATGGAGAATAACATCGCTATTCTCCATAATACATTTGACTTCTTCATATGATACCCCTCCGTGAAAATTCACACCTGGCTTATCTATTATTCCTAATAAAATCTCCTCTCTCTTTTCTGCCGAGTATACATCTAAAATAATCGGTAGTTTATTGTCCACTATAGTCCTTCCAATTTTAGCCAAAGAATCATTTCTTCCCAAACTAATATTACCTAAATACGCAAATTTTAAAGGTTTTTCAATCTTTTTATCTGGATATGCCTTATTATTTGAAGTATTGTATATCACATGAAATTTTTTACCAAACTCATTTTCATATGCTTTAGCCATTAAATCCGTTATACATGCATTAGTCGAAGATGCAATATTTTTTTTTGCAATTTTCTTAAATCTCCAATTATTAATACCTTCAAATATTCCTCTAGCATTTTTAAGCTTTAAGTAAAAATCATCCACCCAATATAACACCATTTTTTTTTGCAGAAAAACGCTAACCCATCTAGCTATCTTTTGACTAAATACACTATCACTCGCATAAAAAAAAATAATATCCGGATTAAATTCTACAAGCCATTCTTTAAACTCTTTTGTTTTCCAGGTATTCAATCCCCACATAAAATCTCTTACAAATCTTACAAAAGGACGTTTTTTTGAATACTTACCATAAGTTTTTTCTTTTCTCTCTATATCCTTATTGTCTTCCGAATTTTCCCTTACACGCCCAGGTTTTCTAAATTTTAATATCGAATTAACTATTTCAAAATCAGTTATGCAAAAATACTTTTCACATATTTTGGCATTCGGATTTTCTTCTCTAAAATACAATTGAGCAATGTCTTCTTTACTAAATTGCGAGAACAGTGTGGTTAACGTTCTCCCGTTATTATCCTCCATATTCATAGGTGTATGACTGATTATCAAAACTTTCATTTATACTTCCTCTATCTCAAGATATGATTTATTTAAATCACATTCAATATAATCATGTAGTGAAACTCTTTTCTCCTCAGGTGGGATTTTTCTCCAATCTCCATATAGTGACTCCAAATACTCTTCAAAATTATACACTCCATATATTTCAATATTTTCAAATTTATATAGTGTTGGTTCTCCCATTACAGCTTTCGGAAAAATTTCTTTCATTCCCCAATTTCCTAAAAAGTTTGCAATTAATAAACTATCTTCATATTTTTTTGTTTGACACAAACTATCTATTTTTAATAATTGTTTTTTATTATTCAATAATACACTTGGTATTAATCTTGCTAATAATATCACTAAATTCTTGTACCATTTTCTTCTAGGTAATATCGCACATGTTCTTGCCATTACTAACTGATATTTCCAATGCACGGATTTAAATATCTTCTCAGCCTCTTCTTTTGTATTTCCTGCTCCATCTAAAGGAAACAAATCAAGATATATTCCTCTTTTAATATTCTTTCTTGTTTTTTCAATTAATGTAGTATCTGTATCATATATTTTTGTATATCCATAATAATAATCTGTTGCTTTAGTTCTAATAGTCTCAACTACATACTTTTCCCCTTTTAAATCTTTGCAATAAGAAATAAACTGCTCATAATCGCTTCTTGGCATTCCAATATCAATATCGTCATCCCATGGAATAAACCCGTTATGACGAATAGTTCCTAGCATTGTCCCCCCAAGTGCATAATATTTAAGTCCTTTACTTTCACAAAAATTATGAAACCATTTGAGCATATTTAATAATTTATCTTGTTGTTCATTCAATTTATACTCCATAAACATCCACCTTTAACTTCTTGCAAATGTTCTAAATATCCATCCTCTAATTCTATTCGGAACAATAATTTGAACTATTACTCTTTTTATCACATTCATAAAGTATGTCCGAATTCCAATCATTTTGTTTTTTAGCATATAATCTTGAAGTTTTTTTTCGCTTTCAAAATATTTTTTTCCACCACGCCGTTGATACATTTCTTTTCCGACTCTCACATTCACAAGTACTGTGCCAGTATTAGCAAAGACTGCTCCATTTAACCACATCCTTATCCACAAGAAATAATCTTCATTCCAAAACCAATCCTGATAGCCGCCTGCACACTGCACTGATTTCTTCTTATACATAACCGATACATGATTCATAGCACACCTTTTTTTCATATACTCTCGTATTTCAATATTTTTTACTGGAACTACTCTTTTCCCAACTATATTTTCCTCTTCTCCAATAAATTCTGTAATATCTCCACCAACAATATCTACGTCAGGGTGCAATTGAAAATATTTTAATTGCTCCTCAAATCTTGTTGGAGAAGAAACATCATCACTATCCATTCTAGCTATTAATTCATATTTCGAGTTATCTATTGCAATCTTAAGAGCATTCCCTAATCCAATATTTTTTTCTAAATAGATAACATTGAAAAAATCATATTTAGACTTATATTTGAGGATTACTTTTTTCAAATCTTCTGATATAGGTCCGTCAACTACCAGAACCACTTCATTGGGTATAACTGACTGTACCTCTGTAATACTACTTAAAGCTCTATCAAAATATATTGGATTATCATTTTTATATACTGAAATTGCAACAGAAAAACCACTATTATTTATTCCATTTTCTGACATCTATGGGCCTCCAAAAGCATTTCTGCTCTCTTCATTTTCTGATTATATTCCATTTGGCTAACTCTACCAGCTTTCAGCAGATAATCACCAAAATCATCTGTAATATCTATTTCATCAACTGTTCCGTCCTCTATGCCTTTCTTTCTAAAAAACACTTGTTTAACAGTGTCAACAATGATTTTTACATCTCCTATAAATGTAACATGCTCTATATACTCAAGATCCGTTGATAGTTTTCCATCCCAAGATAGTGCATTACGCCCTCTTGTCTGTGCCAATCCACTAAGTCCAGGTCTGACAGAATGACGTTTTCTTTGTTCATCTGTCATAAACGTCATGTCCTTGATTAACTGTGGGCGAGGTCCAATAACAGACATCGTTCCATTCAATATATTAAATGCCTCTGGCAATTCATCCATCGAAGTACTTCTGAGCCATTTTCCAAATTTAGTTAATCTAACATTATCCGGAAGTAAATTACCTTCCTCATCTCTTTCGTCAGTCATAGTCCTAAACTTATATAGATTAAAAATCTTCTCATTCTTTCCCGGACGTGGTTGTTTAAACAGCACCGGACTTCCCAACTTAATTCTCACCAATATAGCAATGATTGCATATAACCAACAAAAAACAATGATTGCAAGTAAAGAACAAACTAAGTCCATTATTCTTTTTATATATTTTTCATAAATACCTTTTTTATGTTTCATTCTTATCTTTTTCCTTTTTTAATAGCAATCATTTTATTCATTACTTCCAAAAGTATTATATATATCCAAAAACCAACAAGTGCTCCTACTGTATTGCTGATTACATCATCAATTTCACATTCACCATACTTAGTCGCAACTTGTATTAATTCTATAGCTACCGATACTAATACTGCTGTAACTGTAACTTGTTTCCAACTCTTCTTAATAGGAATCAAAAATCCAAACGGCATGAAGAAAAGAATATTTTTTAAATACAAAATTGAATCAACCTTACCATACGGCTCCCCTGCTTTCCATTCTCGGAATGCCCAAAACAATTCTAGTCTTATAATCCTGTGCTCATACTGATGTCTATTAAGTAATGTCATCCACACTATAAATCCACAGTACGCAACAAAAAGAACTATTTGTATTTCTTTCTTCCTACTCAAAACATGCTCTAATAACTTCAATTATCCTATCCTGCTCTTCTACAGTCATCTTGTTATCACTTGGAAGACACATACCTCTTGCAAATATATCTGCGCCCACATCTTCTACGCCACCTTCAATATATGCGTTAGTTTTGCATCTGATACTTCCCTCTCTGCCCACACATTCATGCATTCTATACATTGGTTGCATATGCATAGGTTTCCAAATCGGACGACCTTCTGCATTTATTGATGCTATAGCTTCTAAAATTTCTGTCGGACACGTTTTGCCTTCCTCTGGTATGTAGAGTGCTTCACTGTCACTTCTAATCTGCTTACACATAGCATCCTCATCAATTATTAGCGATGACAGCCAGTAGTTTGGCTCTGTGCCATCTGTTATAGGATTCATCTCAACCGGTAGGTCTTTTAATCCCTCAACATATCTCTCATATATCGCCTTCTTCTGCGCAATATGTTCTTCGAGATATCCATACTGTCCTCTCACGACTCCCGCTATCACATTACTCATGCGGTAGTTATAACCCACTTCTTCATGCTGATACCATGCAGCATTCTCACGTGACTGTGTACTCCACTTACGAGCTTTATTAGCATCATCTATACTGTTTGTAAGCAAACATCCACCGGCAGAACCTGTTATTATCTTATTGCCGTTGTAGCTTACTGCGCTGTAATCACCAAAAGAGCCACACTGCTTTCCATCAACGGTTGCTCCCATAGCTTCAGCTGCATCTTCTATCAAAAGCGCCCCGTGTTTTTCACAGATTTTCTTAATCTCATCTATTCTGCCAGGGAATCCATAGAGTTCAGCACATACCACAAGTTTTACATCTGGATACATCTGAAAAGCTTTCTCAAGAGCCACAGGGTCCATATTCCAGCTATCTCTTTCTGTCTCGATAAATACCGGAATACCACCTTCATATACCACAGGATTGAGTGTGGCATCAAATGTCATATCTGAACAGAACACTCTCTTTCCTTCTAACGCCCCGTGAGATATAGTCGGCTTGCCATACAACCTCTCACCTGCAAGTTTGCAGCAAAGATGCAACGCAGCAGTACAACAAGATAGTCCTACCGCATATTCAACTTCCGATATTTCTGCGGCAATCCTTTCTACTTCATCTATATTTTTTCCAACCGTACTCATCCAGTTAGTCTCATAAGCTTCATTTATATATTCTATTTCTTCTCCATGCATTGTTGGAGAAGCGAGCCATATTTTTCCTTCAAAAGGTTCCTGCTTGTTATTAAAATCAAATGCCATAAATATTCCTCTTAAATCTCTTTATACACATCAAAAGAGTCGTTACCGACTCTTTTGATAGTCCGTTATTATTAATTTTGGATATCTATCTAACCTACCACTCTAAACATCTTCTTATACACATCCCTCTTGTACTTATCCCCATCAACTCCTACCGGATGATATGTTGGAACTATATTCTCCACCAGCATCGGTACTCTTCCGCAGTTGTTGTAAGACTCATACATCAACTCTTCTAACTGATTCAAGAACTCTTCCACGTCAAAGTCGATAGGTTTTCCTATGTGTATAAGATCGTTCTTTGTTCTTCTCATACCTTCCTCAGCCATAAGCTTTTCCTCAAATAGCTTCTCGCCGGGACGAAGACCTGTGTATTCAACTTTTATATCAACATCAGGTTTAAGACCTGATAGTTTGATTAGATTTCTAGCAAGTGTATCAATTTTTACAGGCTCACCCATATCTAAAATGAAGATTTCTCCACCCTTTGCGTAGGCTCCTGCCTGAAGTACCAGGCTTACAGCTTCCGGTATAGTCATAAAGTACCTGATTATATCCGGATGTGTTACTGTAACCGGACCACCCTCTTCTATCTGTTTCTTGAAAAGTGGAATTACTGAACCGTTACTTCCCAGTACATTTCCAAATCTTACAGCCACAAACTCCGTTTTTATATTCTTTGGATACTTTCTGTGCTTAGTGATTGCACCATCCTCATCTTCAGAATGTGCAAAAAGCAGTGGAAGTTTTTCCGGCGTTTCCTCTTTAATCATACGGTCAAATGACTGTACAATCATCTCACAGAGTCTCTTGCTTGCCCCCATTATATTAGTTGGGTTAACTGCCTTGTCCGTACTGATAAGTACGAATCTTTCAGCATTATTCATCATAGCTTCATAAGCTATCTTGTATGTACCTATTGAATTGTTCTTAATAGCTTCACAAGGGCTGTCCTCCATAAGAGGTACGTGCTTGTGAGCTGCGGCATGATATACAATGTTAGGCTTGTATTCTTCAAAAATCGTACGTACTCTTCTTGAATCTCTTACTGAACCTACGAGTACTACCAAGTCAAGTTCAGGATATTTTCTCTTAAGTTCCTGCTGTATATCATATGCATTGTTTTCGTATATATCTAAAATAATAAGCTGTTTAGGTTTGTGTGCTGCAATCTGTCTGCAAAGCTCCGAGCCGATACTTCCTCCGCCACCGGATACCAAACACACTTTTCCGCTTAACTGGTCAAAGATTTCATTTAAGTTTACCTTAATAGGCTCTCTTCCAAGAAGGTCTTCCACTGCCACTTCCTTTAACGAACTGACAGTTACATCTCCATTGACAAACTGGAATACGCCCGGAAGATTTCGCATCTCACAACCTGTTTCATTACAGATGTTAAGGATTTCTCTCTTGTCCTCCATAGTCGCACTTGGAATTGCAAGGAAAATCTTCTTGATTCCATACTCTTCGACATTTGACAATATATCATCTCTTCCACCTACTATTGGGATTCCATCAATATTTCTGCCCCAGGTATTTATATCGTCATCTATGATACAACTAACTACATCTGTAGTCTCTTTTGCTTCCTTGATATCTCGAAGAATCATCTGTCCGGCTTTTCCTGCACCTATAAGCATTACATGATCTGCCTTACTGTTTCTACTACCGTCATTTGCGCTAGCTCGAAGTAACAATACAAACCTATACAAAAATCTTATGCCAAGCACAAAACAAAACTGCATTATAATACCAAATATATAATAAGACGCCGGCATACGTGCAACAAAAACTGTCATAACTGCAAAGTGAAATACCAAACTGATTGCTGTTGCCACAATAGTTCGAAGCAGTTCCATATAACTTGCGAATTTCCAAATACTGTGATAAAGTCTCAGCCACCAGAATATGATTAAAGATGCGCCCACATCAACCAAAATAAAATGGTAGTATGGCTGAAGAAATCCTTTTGGAATAGATGAAAATCTGCAATCAAATCTAAACCACAGTGCCAGAAAGAAACTTGCCATTATAGCTATGGCATCGTACATAACAAGGCCTGCAACTATTATCTCCCCATGACATTTGATTGTAGAAAAAATTCTATCCATTATCCCCTGTTCCACACGATTGGACGCCTGATTATTAGAATTATAACCTTTAGAATTGTTACCCCTAGATTTTTCATTTTTCATATTTTTTCCTCGTCGTTATTTCAATCCCTTTTCATTAGTTTCTCATACTAATATGTCTCACATTTTAGTCTCTTATTATCATTTCTCGCCGTACTTTCCGTACTTTCCGTACTTTTCGTACTTTCCATACTTTCCGTACTTACTATAGTACTTTCCGCCTGATGTAGGAGCCTTGTTGATTACTGTTCCAAGAACGCTCACCCCTGTAAGTTCAAGCTGCTTCTTTACGTCTACTATGTCCTTGTATGCACACTTTCCTGCCTCTATTACAATGATGGCGCCATCGGCCTCAGCTGCTATAACCGCAGCATCGATAACAAGTCCAAGTGGCGGTGCATCGATAAGCACTACATCATAATTTTCTCTGGCATACTTAATCAATTCCTTGTAGTAATTATTTCTGAGAAGTTCAGTAGGTTTTGGAGTGGTATGTCCCGCTAAGATAATGTCCATATTTGGTACATTTGTAGAACATATAACATCCATCATTTTTGCCTGTCCGCTGAGATAATGTGTCAATCCTTTGATTGAACTTTTATTACTCTTAACGGCGTGTCTTCCCTGAAGAACAGAATTTCTAAGGTCAGCATCAATAATTAATACCTTTACTTCATTTGCAGCCATATCTCTTCCTAACTCCATTGTGATGCTGCTCTTTCCTTCATTAGATGCCGTACTGGTAAAAAGGATAACCTTATTATCATCGCCACAGAAACTGATATTGGTCTGTAATGAGTTGATTGCTTCTCTCTTTGCATAATCAAGCTCTTCAAATTTGTCTATTGTTACCTGCATATCGTTTATCCTCTCTACTTATTTTTATTGTTTGTTTTATCATTTGATTTTTTCTTATACTTCTTTTTCTTCTTTCGATTTTCATCGCTGTCAGGAATTACAGCAAGTGTATTAAGTCCGATGTATTTTTCTACATCCTCCGGAGTGTAGACTGTATTGTCAAGCATCTGGAGAATGAGGATTACACCCACTGAAAGAATAGCACCAAGCATCATAGCCATGATAACATTTTTTGAAAGGCTAGGGCTAGATGGCGACTTTGCCATGATAGCTTCCTCTACAATCTCAGGCTTTTCAATCTTCATAATAGCAGCAATCTTTTCTCTTGAAACCTCTGCCATCTCATTTGCTATCTTCATAGCTACTACAGGATCCTCGTATTCTACTGTAATAGTAACCATACGAGTCTTCTCCGGGTTTGTGATGGTCACTCTGCTAAGGAGCTGTCCGTATGACATCTGTAAGTTAAGGTTTTTAATTACCTTTTCCTGTACAGGTCTTGACTTAATTAATTCTTCATAATCATATGCAAGCGCACTACCTATCTGCAAATCACTAACACTGATTATGGTCTCTGAATTCGTTAATATGTATATCTTTGATGTAGATTTATACAATGGATTAACAAAATATGTAGTATATACTCCTGAAATAATGGCAAACACAAGCATAACTGCCGCAATGTTTATCCAATGCTTTTTGATGTTTAAGAGTAATTCATATAAATCAATCACATCATCCATCTGGTTGTTAAATCTGCGTTCATTCTGGTTCATTTTAATTAATTTCCTCCTGATGCCCCTTATTAAGCCTTTTTCTAGTTCTCTTTAAGAGTCTTAACCTTAACTCCCAAAGCAAATATTGCGCATATCAGCACAATGCTGATAATGTACCATATCTGAATTGACTTATGCTGATACTCCTGCAAAAAGTCTTTGTAATATTCATAAAAACTTATGTTTTGGACTTTTTTTACATTTAGACGGACATAGCACAATGCTATTACGTTCCATATAAATGCAGCACTAAATCCATACATTATCTTTCTTATGGCATGGTGTTTGTATTTTGACAATATAAGAAGAAGTCCTGCCGATACTATTAACATAACCACATTCACTACAGTGATTAACTTTAATATCTTTGTGCAGCTTTTTCTGAAATTGTAGAAGTTAATTGCCATCTTGTGTTTTGCGTATTTTGCAAAAATGTCAGAAACCTTTTTGGTCAGAGTGTGCGCTGACTCTTCAACTTCCGGTGTTATCTCAACACTCTGCTCGTTCAAATATGTTTTGATACCACCCAGGAACTCGTCCTCAAACTCTTTGATTGAGGCCTCTGTCTGTTCTGCTTCTTTTCCTTCTAAACCATTCTTGATGCCATTGTCCAGGACAATATACATTTTTTCTTCATCGATGAGTTTGCCTGTAACCGATGCCGGTATTCCGCTTTCTGCGATGACCGTATCTATATCCTGTTGCATTCTGTCTGACAGCTTCATTACGTAGCTGCTACCCACCACGCTCTTTCTTACTGTTTCAGTATTTATAAAGCCCAATCCCAATTCGACACATATCGCAAGAGAAAAAACCGATGTAGCAACAAAGAAGGATAATATCATTTTGAGAATAAACTCTCCTATGTTTCTACTTCCCATCATTTTCTCCTTTCTCTGTCAACTTAGCGTAAACAAAATATCTTTCATCTCGCTGTGTATTTATTTTGCCGAAAGGATAACATGTATACATAATCAGTACTTCACCGCTTACGTTGCTCTTGTAATCTACGGATTCTTTGATATTGATTATCTTTGAATCATACACTTCGTAACTATACTCGCCATATACGGTTTTCACTGAAACTATGTCGCCATTCTTTAAATCTTTAAGTCCTGCATAATATGTAGTGTCATGAGCACTTGTAAGTATCACCTTCCCCTGTCCCGGAAAGTTTTCACCCACATATGTTCCCACTCCAATACTAAGTATATTTTTGTCGTCTCCACTGTAAAGAGGGGCATTGATTCCTGCCTTTTCACAGTAAATCTGTCCATACATATCACCTTCAACAGGTCTTACTATTTCACTGCCCTTTGGATTCTTATCCGTTTTATTTACTCCATCCTCAACCAATCCGCTTTGGTAAAAGTCAAAAGATGGATTTCCCTGAACCCAACCGGCTATAAAGTTTTCTGTAAATGCTTTCAGCGCTCCTCTGAGCCCGAAAAAAAACATAATTCCAAATAACAATGTAAATACTATGGGAACAACAACGTAATAAATGTGCTTATGCTGAATTTTCATTATGTGCCCCCCTGCTATTTATCATTTTCTTCAGAGCTATAGTTACCTATAATATTACAGTTTGCAGATTTATGTCCTGCTATCATCACAGTTAACATTACCGTTACTGCGAATACAAATATTCCTAGGATTATCACACTGTACATTCCGGATATATCGTACCCTGTATTTTTGATAACCTTTTCGCTCTTCATGATGAGTTTCCCATCTCTGATTAACACAAGTTCATCATCTGCTTCTTTGAATTCGCTTTCATCCGCGCTTTGAAGCTCATCCTGATATTTTAGTTCAGGCAATGTTGCCTGCTCTGAATTATCTTTTTTATTGTCAGAATCAGTTTTTTTATCCGATTCGTTTTTGTCGTCGGTATTATTTTGGTCTGATTGATTATTGTTTTGTGGCTGTTCAGATACAGGGGTTAAATATCCCTCGTCTATTCCCTTTTGGATATTTAACAGTGCCTGTCTCATATAATTGTCTGCTTCTTCCTGAGTCAGATCCACATCATCCTCAAGCATTTTTGATTTTGCAATGGCTATAGCACTGGAGGTTGCCCTATACACCACTCCCTCGTGCTCAAATGTGCCCGATGCGAAATTGAGGATAGATTGTTCTGCGGAATTAATATTTCCCGCACTAACCGGAGTCACATCAACCGCAGCTGCAATCATCAACGCTAAAGTGTATATAATTGTTCTGTTTTTCAGTTTCATTTGACTCCTCGCAATATAATATCGTTTAAAATGCTTCGGACAAGTTATGCCCGAAGCATTTTGTTATTATATTTATATTCTTACACTAAAACTGTATACTTTCGATTATTTGTAGTTATTTATTCGTATACATTTGTGATAGTCATTCTCTCAACGAAGTTAATGAATAATGGAGTGTATGGGTATTTATCTTTTAATACCTTGATTTCATTTCTGTCATAAACCGCTTTGATTCCATCATCAGTAATCTTGATAGAAATGAATACTAAGTTTCCTTTTGAAACTTCAAGACTCTTATAATCATCTGAAATAACTACCTTATATGGATTTGTGTATCCAGGTTTTGACTCAGCTACATCGAATGTAATAACGTAGTCGCTTCCCTGCTTTGTTGTTTTGATGTTCTGGTAATGTACTGTATTACCATGATCAAGTAATAATGAATCTTCTGTAGCTGTGAGAGAATATGTCTTTCCATCGATTGTAAGTAACTTCTCTGCATCTGTACCTGTAATGTTCATTACCTTTGTGAGTAATGTTTTGTTTTCTCTGAAAATATTGAATGTGTCTGCTAATTTGTCATTTGAGAGTTCAGCAACAAATTTCTTTGGATTAAAGCTCTCTGTAGCAAACATCTTTGCTAATGCCATAACATCACTCTCGAATTTTTCTCTTGCGATGTTGTAAACAACGCCTTCGTATCCAATATCATAACTCATAGCGTTCTTGTCTAAATCATGTACATAAGCTTTGTCTGTAAGTGTTGTTCCTGCTACTCTTGAAGGAACTGTAATAACGATAGAAGACTTAATTCCGCCATCTAACGAACTTACAGTAATAGTAGTTTTACCAGGTTTAAGAGCTGTAACTACTCCATCAGCTGATACTGTAGCAACACTCTCGTCGCTTGATGTGTATGAAACTAACTTACATGTAGCATCACTAGGTGCAACTGTAGCTGTAACCTTTGCTGTCTTTCCAACTGTGATAAAGTTATTATCAACTGTAGCTGTAACTGATTTAACTACTTTCTTTGGAACGATAACTTTGATTACTTTTCTGAATTTCTTATCCTTTGGTGCATATACGGCTCTGATAACAATTTTTGCTGTACCGTATTTCTTTGCCTTAACAACACCGGTTTTCTTATTAACAGTAGCTACCTTCTTATTTTTTGATAAGAATTTAACTTTCTTCTTATTTGCATTCTTTGGAAGTGCTGTAATCTTAAGTTTTAATTTTTTACCTTTTCTTACAACAACAGTATTATTAACTGCATTATCAACAACTATATCTGTAATCTGCTGTTTAACCTTAACTGTTACCTTTGCAGTTGCTTTTTTGTTGTACTTAGAAGTAACTGTAACTGTAGTCTTTCCTCTTGAAACACCTGTTACAACACCTTTCTTTGATACTGTGGCAACCTTCTTATTTGCAATCTTAAATGTCACAGCGCTGTTTGCTTTTGTTGGTGCTTTTCCATTAACATGGAATAATTTGATTGTTTTCTTCTGTCCTACATATACTGTAGCATTCTTTCTGTTAAGAACAATTGACTTAACTGTAGTTTTTGCTGACACTTCATATGTAGGTAAAACCCCTGCAACAGTAGCTGTCATAGCCACTGCCATTCCTAATGCCATAAATCTGCTTCTTATACTTTTCATAGTCTCCTCCATTCAACTCATAACCTGATTAGAATATTTGTTAACATATATAATAAATTGTACTCTATTGGGTTATATATGTCAAACACAAAATTTTCACACTTCCGCATAAATATGCAGCGTTATTGCATAAAAATTCACGCAATCCCTTATTTTAGTTAACAGCTTATTCATAAATGTACGCTTCCCCCAAAATTGTCGTACAAAATTGTACATGGTGTGTAGAAATGAAATGGTTCATCTGCTTGTGTCTCGAACAAATTTCTCCGTAATACCTCATAAATTGAAGATTTGCGTTTTATGTTGTACGTTTTTGGCGTCCGTTCCAAGTTATGTTAACAATTTTATTTTGTCGGTACAACATAGATTAAGAAATCTTGTTCTATGTTGTACTAATTTAGTAGTTCAAAAATATTATGTTAACAATTCTTCTTATAACGTACATCATAAAACTAAAAAACTTCATTTGTGTTGCATTTAATCAACGCCTTAAGACCGTTATGGTTTACATAATCAATTTCAGCATGCAACATGAATCAAAAAAACTTCTTTTATGATGCATTTCGCCAAATATTATCCAGGTAATAAGAGCTCCGAAACAGTATTTCACTTATAGAAACTGGATTCCACTTATAGAAACTGGATTCCACTTATAGAAACTGGATTCCACTTATAGAAACTGGATTCCACTTATAAAAAAAGGCTGTCGCATTAGTGATTGATTTTTCAATCACTAACGCAACAGCCCCGTCTTAACAAACCTTTATTTTATTGGTTATCAATAACTGACGGATCAAACTTAGCGTTCGTATAGATAATATACGAATCTTTCCATGCATTTGTTGCACCGTCTAAATCTGCAGTAAGAACAACCTTGTAATTTGAATATTCATTGTGCTCAGCATCACCTGTTAAGACTATACAGTTGAAATCTACTTCAAACATCTTATCAAGATCCTGCTGCTTTCCATGATCAATTTCACCTGTGTATACATAAGTCTGCGGATCTGATCTGTCCGCAACCAGTGTAACCTCTGAGTTGGAATCTGTCAGATTTACATTACTCATATAATCACCAATGTCATCAACCTGATCATATCTCGTAACACCCATATTATCTGTTACTTTCTTATATAGCGAAATAGTATAGACTACTTTTTCTGCAGAATTGTAATCAACAATATCATCTACATTGTAAATTGCTTTTCCAATAATCGGATGTTGAGTTCCGTATTTTCCGTTTACTCCCAATAAGCTTCGGTTATTTGTTCTAAGTCCTATTTCATCTGTATTGTCGTCTGTCGGAACAGCGTTAAAGCTTAACTGTGCACTGTTCTTAGTTGTAGAATAATAGAATTTTCCATCCGGGTCTTCCTCAATTGCATTAAGTGCACTGTATCGAAGATCTTCCTCCCTGTACGCTACGCTGGATTTTACAGATAACTGTGTTCCGACTTTTGCTGCTCCATTAACATTAAAAGGAAATGCAGTAATATCATTAAATGTCATTGTCGTCACAGAATGTATTGTAACTACAGGTGTAAGTGTAGGATCCGAAAGCGCATCTCTGATGCTTCCTGAGTTGAGATATACATAATTCGCACCCAAATATGAATGTGTCGAACTCTCCGTATGACTTCCGCTGGAGTTTGTATAACTTATTGTCGTTAAATTATGTATATATCCCGGTGTAATACCGTAGATGATATCTGACATCTTACCGTCTGCATCACGAGATGTAAGTGTAAGATAATATGCATGATAAACATCTGAGTTTGCAAGGAATGCTCCGGCACTAAGATTTTTAATCTGAACCGTAGCTGTCACTTCTGTCTTTAAAACCTTATTTACCGATGTCATTTCTCTGTTGTCATCCCACATTGAGTTTCCATCACCGGAAGTAACTACAAAACTATTAGTTGTAATCTCATGATTAAACAAATCTCCTAAAACTACCAGTGAATTCAAATTCAACTCTATATTTGCCTTTTGTACTTCTGATCCTCCCGTGTAAGTCATCAAACTTCCTGATTTGATAATAACACTGTGGGTTTGTCCTTCTGACAAGTTCGGAACATACATACTGATGTAGTAATCTTCATAAAGCTCATTTGAATGCATTGACCCCGTTCCCCATGCACTGTTGTCTGCCAGGATTGCCGACAGATTCTGTGGAGAAAACGGATTGCCACTCTCATCACGGAAGGATGAAAGATTTAGTGTTATGTCTGTATTTGTGGCATATGTTCCATCCAATGTCAACGTGTAATACTTATCCGCATTAGCATTCGGGTCAACAAGAATCAGCTTTGTACCATTTGGTAATGTATCGAAGTTACCATCCAAATTAAGTACTATGCTCTTATCAAAATTCCAATTATATCCTGATGAAATCTGATTCTTAGGATATGTATAACGTATAAATGTAGTTATCCACTCGTTAGTACTTTCAACGATGATAGAAGTTGTTTTTGGTACCGCTATTTCCGAAGCAATCTTTCCTGCATACGGTGTACGTGAATAAGTGGTTCCTGTCATAGTTACTGCGCTAAATTCCGCAGTAAGAATCTTCTTTGTGTATACAGGTACGTATAAGTGATATGCCACTCTCACATTGTTAACGTCAGTCGGATCTTTGAACTGAACATCAACAAGTGAAAACTGACATGTATTACCAGACTCTGAATCAGCTTTTGTTGAGTCAAACCAATATTTACCACCGTTGGTAACATCATCATCCGAATACAATTGCAATCCCTGATCATCTTCTTCACCGAGAACAAATTTCCCCGCACTTGAACTATAATAACACGGAGTAATCTTTACCTGATAAAGTTGATTAATTGTAGAATTACCACAACTATACGCATACCTGTTAAAAGTATTTGAGTTTGGCGTTCCTGCTGCCGCATTTGTAACTAAACGAATATACGACTTTATAAACGGTGTAATATCTCCTGTTTTATCTGTGTCATCGTTTATGACAAGCATTGCAAAATTATTGACTCCTGTTAAATCAGTAAAATCTTCACCAAATTCAGCTGCTGCCGTAGATATCTTAAACGCTCCATCTTTATACGTACCATTATCGTTGATGTATTTTGTTAGAGTCACAGAATCTTTAACATTTCCAACTGACGAATCAGTTACAGCCGCATCTCCTATACTATATCTTCTATTTGACGTTCCAGCCTTATTATCTTTATAAATCTCTCCTGCATTGCCAAGTGTTGTTCCAATACCTGCGCCATCACCGGTGATGTATTCACCGGTACCTAAAGCTATATGCGGTGCAGTATTAACAAACGGTGCAGAAGGGTAGGTCAATTCATCCTGTCCGACAGTATTTGTCAAAGTCACTCCAAATGTGGATGCATAGCCCGTACCTGCTGTCAAGTCAGATGCTGATGAATTTAAGTAATCTGCAAAAACGAAGAGATTACCTGTGTTAGTTCCGTTTGTTTTAACAACAGCAGTCGGAACTTTCGAAACAGTCGAATTATACGCTCCAATACCTATAAATCTGTCAACCAGACTACTACTATTCCCTCCTAAAACAATTCCTGAATTGCTTGTATTATCTGTCAGAGCATCTGTCGACAAATTTCTCTTCAAAAATTCCACGCCATCTATTTTCAGATTATATCCTGATATTTTTGCACCGGAATAACCCACAATCCCTCCTCCTGCATTACTTGAATTTGTTACAATATCGCAATCTTTTACATAAAGGTTTTTAAGATATATAGGTTTATTAGACATAGCACCTAAAATACCTCCAACATTTCTACCTTCAATCTTATACCCCGTGATACAACAATTTTCTATCACACTTGTATTGTTGCTAAAATCAGACGGAGTACTAGTATTAAAACTTACATCTGTAACGAAACCTGCTGCACCACATCTATTATCTGAGCCTGCCGTATAAGCTCTAATTTCAGATTTATTCTGTGAATCGCCAATTACAGCGCAATTAGAAATCTTAATATATTTTGGATACCAATCAGACTTCGCATTACCACACCTGGCCAAAAAGCCCGCTGCATTATTTTTTGCCCTGACAGAAATATTATTCAATGTGCAGTTATCTATAATGATATAATCATTATCTGCCCAGGTCTTGTTCATCGCCTGAGAAAATCCGATAAACCCTGCTGCATTTGGAACATTTTGTGCTCCGATAACAGGAGTTGCACCAAGTCCATATAGGTTAATATTTTTAATTTCAGCACCCGAGCCGGTATATCCGATAAGCCCTCCTACGATACATCTGTTCGCTGTTCCGGTATAGTAAGTTGAAACATTTGAGACATAAATGTTTGATGATGTGTCATTTTCTGTTTCACCATCAATATAAGGACGGCACCAAAAAGTCATACCTACAAAACTGCCAACTCCATGACGCAGACTCTCATCATTACTTTTTCCATAATAACCTCCTGTAACACCTATACCGTTTTGTTCTGAATTGCATCCATCTATTCTCATTTTTCTCATAGCACGAGTTGCATCTATTCCTATCAGTCCTCCACATGAGTAGGCACCTTTAATTGTTATACCGTCAAATTTGATATTATAAAAATTATTATCCGTATCATATGCATTATTTTGATCATTTTTCGTTCCATATGTAACACGTTTTCCAACAACACCACCAACACAGAATAGCTGTGATTCGGCAGTATTTCCTGTTATATCATTGTCGCTCGCATCATATACAACATCTTCTATGCTTCCCTGTAAGGTGATATTTTGAAACTGGTATTCATGATTTGCATCATTTTTTACCAAAACGCAATCAAATAATCCCAGCCCCATAAGCTGCCAAAGATTGTCGTCATGACCATAGTTTACGGACTCCAAATCATCACCAATATATTCTTGTGTAAGACTTTTATTTTGCTTATGATAATAATTCTCCTGATTTCTTTCATACCTAGGTAGGCTAATATGAAGTTTAATCGTATTGTTGTTTCCTTCAAATGTTGCTACTTTTACTGCTGTTCTTGATGCGGGATTCTTTTGGCTATACGGGTTAATCCCAACACATCCAATTCCCCTGAAAGCCTTAAAATCATCAAACTCTTCAAATGTATCACTTTCAGAGAGGGTAATATCCCAAAACTTATTATTATCTGATGTCATCTTTCGTGCAGGATAATTCTTTGAAGTTATAGTAGAATCATTTTCGTATGACGTTGTATATTTGTAAATAATATATGGAGTCGGTGAGGAAACCAAATCCTGATTTGAAGAGTACTTATTATTGACACTGTCTCTATAAGCATATGACGAATAATCTGTTGGTTTTGCAGCCGTTTTGCCACAACCCACATCACTATAATCTCCCAATCTTGCAACCCCGTATAAGTAGTTATTATATCCATACGAAGGAGAATATGCTCCATAATTTTCATTATTTGATACATTTGCCGTGCTTGCAATTGACTGGGTAATTAAAGACATAATATAAAATGACTGCGCATCAGGAACTGAAATAGTACTATCGTCATAATTTACATCCAACTTATTTGTATTACTTCTGTCTATAGTATCTATAGAATAAGTATACTTCTTTGTTACATTATGATTTTCATCCTCGTTTGTTTCGTTATAGTTATCCGGAGCCGTCCCGCTTCGTCCACTGATTTTTTCGTAAATTGCATATCCATTTATTACTCTGCCAACAAACTGGTTTGAATAAATGCCACCATCCGTAACATTTCTTCCTGTCACAGAATTAGAGCCTCTAAAAACAAGTGCTCCATTGACAACTGCACCTACCATTCCTCCTTCAGCAATAAGATGCTTAAATGTTCCTGTAAGAGTTGTCGTTCCTGTATAGGTAACACTGACATCATCGATGATATTATCTCCTCCCATTATTTCTCCAATAACACCACCGTAATACTTTGCATCTGTATTTGTACCATTATATCCGTAAAGTGCACTATCTCCGCTCTCGGTTTCTTCCTCGCTGATATTTGCAGTATTTACAATATCTATATTTTTAACTACCGCACCGTTAGCCACTACAATAAACGGATTGTTTGTTGGATTTGTAATTGTAGGTTTACTGGTACTGCTTCCTACAATTACTCCATGAAACACAGTATCTCCTTTATTTGTATCATTAGGTGCACCGATGCCTTCAAACCCATCCGGAAGCGTAAAGCTACCTTCAATCAAATAATATGCCGATGCAAGATAATACCGAACTCTGGTTTGTGTCCAAGTTCCATTTGAGAGTCCACCGGTATTATCTGATGCCTTATTGTAATTTGTACCGCTGAGGTTGTATTTTCCGCAACCATTTGCTCCTTCATGCCAAGAAACCGACACATGATTAGTTGTAAAACTATTAGGCAAACAAATAACATTCGGATAAGCTGTACCGTTAATCGCTTTTGCTACAGCATCAAGCTGAGCTGCAGCCGAGATAATATACGGATCATTATAAGTTCCACATCCTTCTGTAATACCTGGTGCTTTATAATTGACTTTTATCTCGGTAATAGGATAAGTCGCATTAGTTCCCTTGTCCGTATAGTTGCCTATATAAGGTAGAAAACCTGCAGAAAAATCAAATTCCACATTGCTGTTTGAAATCGGATTTGTATAGTTTCCATCTACTTCTCCTTCAAGGAAATAGCGTTTTTCTCCTCCCACATACTCTCTGGAATCGGAAATTTCCTTCCCGTATGTAACTTCACGCGGTCCCGTTGAAGTATTCCAGTCTGCTGCCACGGCGTATTTATACTCCATATTTGAAGTTTTAGCCGCCAACAGTGTCTTAAAAAATATCGCCTGACTGAATATCGATCTGCTCGTTCCGTAAGCTGTATCCATTGCTGCTGAATATGTCGAAGCATCTGCTGCCCAGTTTGTATCTGTTATAGTATTACCATCTCTAGCGTCAAGTTTAATATTGCTAAAAGTCATGGTCATATTTTTGCCTGTTGCAGTTCCAAACAGAGATTGCGCAACAGGTAGTGTCACACCTGCCCCACTATAATTATTTGCACGCAAATTGCTTAAAGTAAGAGATGGAGTTGCTGTTCCCGTTCCATCTATCTCATTAATAAGCATATATGATGCACTATTTGACGGCATCAGTTTGTCAAGTGTCAATCCCGTAAGTGAAACACTTCCTGATGTAGACTTATTAATTAACGCACCTGAAGCAACTCCCGCTACATACCCGAAATTACCGGTAAGTATGAGAGTATTGGCTGTTAATGAAGATACTGTTGTAAAAAGTCCTGTCTGCATCAGATAATGCTGATTACGACGAGTTGCCGATGTCTTTGCCATTGCAGTATTATCAGGATATCTAGACCACGAATCCGGAGTCAACGATTGTCCTTCATATGTTTTTATGGCACCAAAACCAAATGTAACTGTAGCACCTGTTGGCAAAGTTACATCTCCACCAGATATCGGATAATAAGACAATCCCGAAAGATCAATCGTCGTCTCCGATATCATATTTCCATTACTCTTAAAGTTATTTCTAATATTAGATGCAGCATAATTATACACTGACCAAAGCAGGAACTTTTCACCGCCCGGTGCTGTACTTCCTTTGGTTCCTTTTGCAAGCATAACATCAAGATTATAGTAGTATCTGCTGTTAGGATTGCCCACGAGATTACCCAATTGCGAATATAACTTATTCTGGTAAGTTCCTGTTCCGTTTTCAACATCGTTTGCGTCAACATCTGTTATTTTGGTTTTTGCTCCATTTCCTGTGTTCATGTTGATATTGATGATTCCGGTTCCATCTCCACCAATCATAATATCTCCACTATTTTTACCGTTGTTTTTGGTATCTGCCGCTATTTCATCAACATAATAATTACTGTCTGATGATGCTGTAGGTACGGTCACTCCTGTGAGTGAATAACCGCTGTTCTTCAGATTGATGTATAATCCCTCTGAATCACTATATGCCTCATTTACTATCAAACCGAATGAAGCCGGATTTGTATCAGTTGATGCAAATGCCGTATTAACAGGAGTGACATCCGTTGTTGCCTGCATAGTAAGTGATACAATATCCCACACTCCTGATCCTCTAAATACCAGTCCGCACTGTTTACTTCCTGTGCCTGAATATTTATGATTAACTTTCGAACCTGTTATTGTAAGTCCATTAATTGTCACATTAGTTTCATCCCACATAGTTCCAAGCAATCCGCCGGGATATTTTGCCCTAGTATCCACTCTAGCCTCAGTCATTGTTACTGTATTTAACGTTATCACGCGGGCATTTGTAGTATTCTTTCTAACTCTTCCTATCATTCCTGCCACATATGAATAATCTGGATTAGCTGTCACATTATCATCAATAATGATAGATGGTGAAACATCCGTATTAGTAATTGACACATTATACCTAGTAGAATCAGCACCTTTGAGCAATCCCAAAACTCCGCCGGCATATGTGTATTTGCCAGCACTTTCATTACCTGTAACAGTACCTGTCAGGGTAATTGAAGGCGTAATGCTACAACCTGTAACAGATAATGTGTAAGGATTCCCTGTCGTTTCATTTCCGTCAAATGTACCTGAAATTCCTCCGATATGAAATTTTGCATCATCAGCTCTGTCAACAGTCATAACTGTATCAACAGTTACATTTTCAATAGTTGCTCCGTTAGTCATCGCTCCCATCAAAGGGGCAATATAGAGGTCACTTGAACCTGCCACTCTTGAAACATGCATGCTTCCTCCAATAGTAATATCATTAAATGAAGCTCCTTTTCCAAAAGCAATTAAGCCCTGTGCATCATGCCCATAACCATTTGAAAGATATATTCTGCCTCCTTGTGAACCTGAAGCAACTGCATCCCCATTTGCGTCACATCCATATGCTTCACCTGTAGCGAGAAGTATTTTGTCTGTTTCCGCACCTGTTGTACCCGATATACTTCCTGTGAAAAAGTCAGGTGATTCTTCAAACTCATTATCGCTGTTAATATATTTCCCATTTCCACCGTCTCTTGTAAGTCCCAGTAAACCTGTACCTGCAAGGTCTATTATTCCTGTGATTGTTATATCAGAACTCAATAACGCAGTCTTGTTTGCTCCACCGGTTGCAAAACAAAGTGCTCCGTGATTACTTCCGTCATTCAACTGCATATTGAGCGCCACTTTGGCAAATGATACTTCGTCGGTTATGGAAGGATTTGCTGTCACTGCTGCAACAGTAACCTTATTGTTTGCCACGGATACTATTCCTGCTTCTTCGGCATTCTTCTCTGCGCCGTTTACAGTAAACATTCTTAAAACCTCTCCCCACTGACCTAAATCAGATGCAGTTGTAGCGGCATTTCTCTTAAGTGTCCAATCAGCATTTTTTCCATTACCTTTTGCATAAACCAAAGTCTCATCATTTTCATATATCAGCTGCGCATATCCACTTGCAGCCTTAGCTCCGCTAATATCAGTAACACCGGCAAATCTTACTACTCCTTTCTTGAAAGAGTATGCTATCGCTCCACCCTTGTATGATTTTCCGGAAGCCATAGAAAGTGTATAATCGCCTGTTACGTCAATAAATGATCCTGCATTACTGTCATCTAAAGTCGAAATAATTCCTCCGAATTTAGTGGTATTGTCTGCAGTTGCATTTGTAACGCTTACTCCATCTACTGATACATAAGTGGAACCATTAAGCGTACCAATAACACCTCCCACAGTTCCTGAAGAGGTGCATCTGAGATTATTAATAGTGAAATTAGTTAAAGTCAGTGTATTTGTATAAGATGAATTGACATACTCACCGATAATACCACCATAAGCCACAGAACTTGAAGGTGGTGCAAAATGAGTATTGCTCGTATTAGAATCTGTAATAGTAACACTTCCACTTGATGTGTATTTTCCAAAAAGTCCTCCTGCCGTCGTTCCTGAAAGCGAAAGCGAACTGTCTGTATACTTGTCTAAATCGATTGTTGAAGCAGCCAAATATGTAGTTTTGTAAACACCTGCAATACCACCGCTATACCCTTTACCACTATTAACTGTACATGATGACAGAGAATAAGTTCTTGAAAGAAGAATATCGTTTGCCGAAGAATTGCTCTCATAGTATCCAAATGCTCCACCTGTTGCAGTAGCGTTACTTCCATTGTGCACAGTACAATTTGACAATGTAATTGCTCCGCTTGATGTCTCATAATTTACCACTGTATTTTTACAATATCCTGCTATTCCGCCTGCATAAGCAGTTCCGTCAACGCTTCCCGAAATAGAATAACCTGAAGGCAGAGTAATAGTTCCTCCCTCGGCGTGGCCGCAGACAAATCCCACCTGACTTTTGGCAGTCTGGAAATCTACCTTAAGGTCAGAGCTTCCATTTAAAAGTTCAAATGTAGAATTGTTAAGCTCACCTACCAGTCCACCACAGTAAGCTGTCTGCGTTCCTACAAATGTCACATTATCATTATTTGTCTTTGTGTAAGTAGCCTGAAGAACACTGCTTCCTTTTATAGCCCCGCAAAGTATTCCATAGCTCTTATTACTTTCCTTATTGTCAATAATCGAGCCTGAAATAATAACATCATTACTGTCTTTTTGAGGGGTGTGATTACTATTATCCGTAAATGTAAGATTGACCTTTGCACCTGTGATCATTTCACCGATAACTCCGGAATAACTTTTTACGCTGGAAGAATTCAGTATTATTCCCCATTCATATGGCGATGCCGCACTACTTCCTACTACATGATTTGCAAAAAGTGCTGATAATGAATCACCAACATCAGCCGCGCGGTTAATATTAATCGGAACACCTGTAGACGTTCCTAATCTGTACATTTTTACCGAATCTTTTACATAATCAAATATTGGAGCATTTGCCACTACAGCAAAATCAGATGCATTTGTATTAAAGTACACAGTTCCATCGAATGGTGCACTAGAATTGCCTATCGGATTATAATTTGTATCAAACAAAAAGCTTCCTCCAACCGGATTGAGCGTTATGGTATCTTCAGCATGTTCAGCAGCCCATGACGAATCCTGAAAGCATTTTGAATAATCCGAGAAATCTGTCTGCTCTGAAGTAAATGTATAAAAATGCCCTGTAAATCTAGCCTTGAGTTCTTCAAGTTCTCCCGCCGCCTTAACTTTCTTTACAAGTCCTCCAATATCTATTGCATTTTCTGAAATCATATCTGTCGGAAGTCCCGCAAACACAAGAGTTAACGCTAGAGTAATGCTAACTATTCTCTTCGTTATTTTTTTTCTATTATTTATAGTTTTTCTCATATGATCACCCTCAATCACAACATTAGTATTTCCATTTCAATATCTATTGATTACGGCGTTCCCGCTCCTACATCCTGTACATAGTTTTCACATTTGATGTATTTACTTGGAAATTCGCTTCCTGTATACGTACCTGCTATTCGCTTATAAAACTGCACTACATATCTGTTGTCTCCTGTTGCGGAATCAACAGTGAGTGTACGTTTTTTCCATCCTTCTCGCCCTGTCGCACTTGATTCATCTGTAAGTATTCCTGAACCTGACGGGCCATACTTTGTAATGAAAGCCGGATTCATAGCAAACTTTGTATCATTCCAAAGGATATCAATAGTTCCGGCTCCGGAACCTTCAATTATAAGATTGTATCCATCATAATCTGTAGAGCTAGCTTCCTGAAGTGTTCCATTCCATCCTGTCTCTACCGTTCTACCTTGTGAAATACTGATTATACTCGCAAGATTTGTTACGCCACTATTCATCTGAACACTATCCTGTGTAGGCGTTGCAGATACTCTTATAAATAGTTCCGGAACATCTAATGCAACTTCTGTAGCATCGAAACATATATTATAGGTATCTCTGTATGAATTATCTCCCGCAAGGTTTTCTGAAGAATATGTGTAAGAAAACACTCCTACACCTTGCTGTGTACTGTTAAGACTATGCTGCGGATCTGATATAATTACCAGATTATCATTTATAACTTTTTGAACATAAAATGTCTTTGCCTCTCCGCCGTCTTTTGTTTGGACTGTAGTAACCGGATCATATGTATCAGTTGCGGAATTATATTTTACAAGTTCTGCCGTAAAACTATATTCAATATTATTGTGAGCAGGAGCTGTCGGATCCAGCTGATCGTAGTTACAAACTGTAATAGGACATATGAAGTTTCCTTCTGTAGTAGTTCTAAGATTTTTAACTGCTATATTAGTCGATGAAAAAACTTCCATATAGTTTGATGAAAAGGCGCTGTTACTTGAAGTTTGTGTAGACACAACTCGCTTTACATCCCCTGTTCCGTTGTATGCTGCATAAATAGCAAGTATGGATGAGAGAATTAGAATAGACAAAACCATCCAGACTGTAATAGGATATTTAATTAAAATTCTTAAAATCTTTTTCGAATGTCTTTTCATCATTCTCCCTCCTTTCATAGTAATTAGCCTTAATCTGTCGAAGTGCTATATTTAGAAGATATATAAATAATATCTGTTTCTTTATTGTTAAATGCGTAGTTCCAATAACCTGCGCTACTGTCTGTCATGTTATTCGCGCCCTGTGCCCAAGAGATCCTGATTGCAAAATAATCTCTCTCATCACTACCATCTTCATTTTCATTTAACTGTAACTGATTTCTCGCAATCGTATACAAAGGCTTTGCATACTGATTGACATCGTCATTTATCTCATCATAATTCTTACGACCTGCAGAAAGGTCACTCTCATCTCCGAGTATTCTTCCTGTTAAGCCATCATCCGGGTTGATATCCGTAAGTGTAACCTCACCACCTGTTGTCCCCCGTGCATCAGTAATAATACTGTACATTAACGGTGTTTCCTCGCCCTCTACTCTGGTATGGTCAATGTACTCTATCGTTCCATTTGCGTCTTCCTGTACTCTGTACAACCTATATGTAAATGGTATATTAGTTGTATGAGAAAGCTGAATATCGTATTCATTATATTTTCCGGGTTCAATGGAGAATACAATGTATTTATCCGTTCCGATTGATACATCAATATTTTCCAGGGAGATATACAACGCCGGATCATCTCCGCCTGATGCAAGGTTGATTGATGGAGGATCTTTAATTTTGGTGAAAGCCTCGATTCTGTCCCTAAGAACAAACCAGGCACTTACCGGAATTGCCACAGTGCAAATCAATGCTATTATCAGCTGAATCTTCAAAGGGAGCGACAGCTTTTTAACATATTCAATTATCTTTTTCATAGCTGCCACCTCCTTCTATACTTTTTCTGTTACTCTCCACTTATCACATCTGTTTTGATTACTCTCCCGTTTCAACTTTCATAGAAAGTAAAACATATGATGCGTTGTTTCCGATTTCAAGATCCGCGTTATCATATTTCATATTGTAACGATTAAAAATTGAGTTTGAATACGCGGTTGACAACGAAGTTAAATCTGATGCAACTTGAGATACACTATCATTGCAATCTTTAAAAAATCCGTTCTTATTGTTTGCAATGTACTGTATTACCGCAGAACGCTCTGTAGGCGCGTATATTATTTCTGAATTGTTATTGCTTATAAGATTACTTAAAAACTTAGGCCATACCCAGTATATTGTTGTGTATGTTTCACCGTTCCTTGTATAAGTCTGATTTGTAAGAACTCGTCTCATTGACTCATCATTGCCAATAAGTCCTGTATATTTATGTGTATCAGGGTCTTGCCCTGTAAAAAGCATAATATGTGAATTGACATATTCTTTAACTGCACTGCCATTTATTTCATTTATTACAGTTTCAGTTTCTCCATTTCCGATTGGTGTTACAGACTGAAGATATACTTTGATATCAAAAACACAGTCCACTGTTATTGAGTTATCAATATTGGGATTTACTCTGAATTCCAGTTTGCCACTATCTCCGGGTTCAATTCCGGGTTCATCCTCTCCCTCTTCTATTGCTGAAGCGTGGTTATCAAAATTGTAACCTGCGCTGATTTTCCATTCCATACCTCCGGTATTAAGACTGTTATAGATACTGTTGTATGTTCCGCTACCGCTTCGCGTCTGAATAGTATATGGCATATCCTGAACAGAAGCTCCCATACCTGTACCGGTAACTGATCTATTACTTGCAAACCATGCTATTGCGCTAAAAATCAGAATAATAAATAAGAACACGAGAAGGATTCCCGTTTTGACAAGACTAATAGAGGATGAAGCCAGCTTTTTTTCGCTTTCGTCAGCACCCTCTTTATAAGATTTATATAGATTTCCTAGTTTTTCCCAAATTTTTCCATTCATTCTCATCACCTCTTATCCACCGTTGTTCTCATTTTCCTGTCTGATCTATGCTAATAAAAGGCATAATATCCCTATTAGTATTATATACCAATTTGATGTCAATTACAATTTTAGTTCGTTGCTTCTAATGAGTAAAAATGTTTTAATTTTACTTAATTTTACTTAATGGTTGTATTTACTGTAATTATACAACATTAGAATTACCATAAAATGACAATGACGTTACTTGGAGCTTTTGGTAGCCTATTTTTCTCAAAACTATCATCTTATCTTTTTCATTTTCTTCTGATTGTTCAGTAATCTTGAATTTCCTTGTTTTAACTTTTTATTTACTCGATCTATTGCCTCATTGTATTTCTCAATTTCATCTTCATTTTGGTTTTGGCTTTCTACAATTCGTGTCACTCGCTCTATAAGATTGCAATTGTAAGGCTGTTCTTCTATTAGTTTTATCGCCGCATCTACGCTGTATTCTTCTGTTTCTATTGTCTGCTCAAATTTTTGGAGCTCTCCTATGTAAGTCTTTTCCTCTCTTTTTTTAAACAATTCTTCTTTTGAAGTGCACACTCTGCACACCACAAAAAGTACCGCAAACGCTACTGCCATAATTATTGTTATTATTTCAGCAGCCTCTGTTCTCTTGTCGTCCACAGTTTCTTTCTTGCAATTCATAGCCACCAAGAATACCAACAGAATATCTATTGCAAGAAATCTTAAATCATAATCCATCAAACTGTGAAGCATTATATACAGCGCCGCACCGGTCACCGACGTTGCATTTTTGATATAATTTCTGACCACAATAGCAAACAATAACAAAGATGCCACCAAAGCAATTACACCTGCATCTACTCCTATTTGAACAAAGCTGTTATGGATTACTGCCGCCTTATATTGTGCCGACTGATAGAATGGATATACCTCACTCCACCTTCCGGGACCGATTCCAAATAAAGGAAATTTAGCAATCACCTTTAATCCGTCCTCACTCTGAATCAATCTCTCAATAAATGTGTACTTTGCCTGTTCGAACCTTGATGTCAAAACATATATGCCACCTAATACTACTCCAATTACGCCCAATATTCTTACTGCAATCATTATTGAATTTTCATTTGCATTTTGATTTTTTCTATGATTGCTATTTTTATTGTTTTTACTTTTTCCATTATCGTTTCTACTATTTTCCTCACTCTCTGATTTTTTGCCACGGAGCACACTAATCAAACCATTCATTGCACAATATATTGCGAACATCCCCATCGCGCCAACCGACTTTGTCAGTAATAACGCGATTATATTCACAACGGACATATATTTCAAACTTTTCTTTTGAGCACCCATGCACAAAATGGCAAACACTCCAAACCACGCGCCTGCTGCATTTGCATATTGAAACGTGAACTGCAATCTGTTTTGGTTCATCATTCCGAATTTTTCATTTCCAAGTAAAAAAATGATAATTCCCAAAAACGCACTAAATGTTCCAATCACGCAGAATACATCAAGATACTTTTCTTTTTTCACTTCTTCCACGCATAAAAAATATATTCCAAAGCACAAACAAACCAAAGGCAGAAACGCATTGGAAAACTCTACAAAAGATATCCCATGTGCTATCATTGAGACAATATAAATGGCAGCAATTACAGCCAATAGCCATATTTCTTTACATTGACACATATCTTTACAACAAGATGCTTTTTTATTATTAAATGCAATAGCCAATGCCACCACAACTCCACACACCATATAGGATGTGCAGAAAAAACCGCCCTGTGCCATGATTGATAATATGAATATTAGTATAATTACTGCCATTTTTTCACCTGTTTTTTATTAGTCGATAGTTTTTCTAAAAGTTTTTAGCCTATTTTACCGTAACTTTCTTCACTTTACTCCACTTCTTTGAAAGCACTTTTTCTTTTCCATTCATAACATATGCTTTTACTCTGAAGTAGTATTTCTTTTTGGATTTCAGTTTTTTAATTGTAACTGTAGTATTTTGAATATATTTGTTTTTATATTTTTTGAACTTCGAATCAGTACCATACTGAATCAAATATCCTTTTACCTTTTTAACCTTCTTAATAGTGAGTTTTACTTTTTTCTTTCCGGCTGTCAATTTGCTGATTTTTGTGTTTGCCGGAGCCTTAACTGCCTTTTTGATTTCTTTTGCTGCAGTTGTAGTTTCTTTCACTGAGGTTGTAGTTTCTTTTACTACAGTTGTAGTTTCTTTCTCTGAAGTTGTAGTTTCTTCTTCGCTACCTCCTAAATTAACCTCTCCAAAGCAGAAATCTGTACAAACAATAGTTGTTGCATACGCTGAATCCTCATCGTATGGAACTATATTTCCCTCTATTAACTGATATATTTCCTCTTCACCTACTCTATCACCAAACTCGCCACCAAAAGCAATATTCAATCGTGATGCATCTCTGCCCAGTCTGACTATTTTTTCATATTTGTACTCTTTTCCTGTTTCCAAGTGAATCCAATCTCCAAAGCATGTTTTTCCTTTACTGTTAGTAAGAGACACGAATACCCATTTGTCTATATCTTTTGATTTCATAGTAAATTTGATCACATAATCTTTACCTTTTTTAGCTTCTATATTATCATCTCTAACTTGAGCGCCCCATACGCCGCCCCAGCCAATCATATCCATTTTCGCAACAAAGCTATTACCTGTCTGTGATGTAAGTTCACCGATAGCACCTTCATACCATCCCGCATTTTGTCCAAAGTACGAGGTCCACTGTGCCTTGTAGTTAGGATATTCAATTTTTTTACCGTCAGGATTTATTATCTGCCAATCCGGTTCAAACTTTTGTTTTGCTCTGTCGCATCTATTTCCACCAGGAATTGCGTCCCTTGAAATGTAAGCATTCTCACTTGTTATTTTGTATATTCCCCATTTGTCACCAAATTCTACTGGAATAACACCATCATTAAGCTCTCCGTTACAATTTTTATACTTGTATTCATCATAATAACGTGCATAACTTGCATTAGTTAAATATCCGTTTCCATTTTCGATTGTGAGCAATGTGTTGCCATCAGTACCAATATAACTAGTATTTCCAAATCCATCTGTAGCCAAAATCATTGGGTTTCCCATAGTTATTGTTTCATAATTATCTATAGATTTAATTTTATTTAAATTTCCATCTAACAGCAAATACTCACCGTCTTCCATAACTATAAAGTTATCTGTTCCGTCAAGGAAACGAATATATTCGTAAGACGCAACAAATTCACCTTCATAATTATATAAATCATTACAATAGTAATCTATAAAATAATTTCCAACCGGCTCTAACCACATCTCTTCAGCATCATTTTCAAATTGAGCTATTACTTCTCCCTCATTGTCAATAATCATATATGAGCAATTTACTTCATCATCTTCTTCGAAATCGCCTTCGTATTTTGTTGCTAGGAACAAATTATCTTTAAGGTATATCAAATCATCGTAATATTCCATTTCTACTGTAGTCTTTTTACTTATGTCTAATAATCTTATATTCTCACCATCTTCGACATATAGATAGTTATTACCTAAATAAATAGCTCTGTCACCGGGATCAATCTGCCATATCAAATTATAATCTCTGTTTAATATGTATTCATTATCTGCCAGATAGTAATCTGCTTGTGGCTTTCCTAGTTCTCTAACATAATCCCACTCAGTAAACACCTGTTTTACTGTATTCCCTTCAATCTTGTAGTATGTATAATCAGAAAATTCTTCGTTTTCTTCTTCCCAATACTCAACCACTTCAATCAAGTCATCAGTAAGCATGTACGCATATCTCTCTTTGCCGTTTACATTATTATTCACCTCTAAAACTTGTTTAAGTCCTGTTGAATCCGAGATATAAAAAGCTACTTTATCTTGACTTTCTGCTGTATACACATTTCCATAACTCTTATAGATATAATCAAAACGTTCTGAAAATGGAATTAGCACTTGTCCCTTTGTATCCATCAATCCTACAAAAGGTTGCTCATAATCATAAATATAAAAATAATGACCATCGTCACTTACCGAAATGCTGTCATATTTACAATCAACGATTTCCTCTCCTTTAAGATTGATAACTCCATAATTACCGTCATCATCTCTGACCCATGAAGCGCCATCATAAAATCCGTATACATAGTCGTATACCAATGTTGGCTCCACTAAAACTTCAAACCCTTTTTCAACTGCTGCACCAATATTTTCATTTGCCCATAATGGTGTTACTCCCGCAAACAGAGTAACTGCACAAAGAGTTGCAATCCCTTTTTTAATTTTGTTTTTTATTTTTCCACTAAAAATACTCATGTATTTTCCCTCCTATCAAATAGTTTTACATTTTAACAATCTCATCCAACTTATCATATAAGTCATTTTCATTTTTTAGTTCTTCATTGATACTCAAATAAATATCTGTCTTGATATCACGACATTTCTGATCAAGTCTATTTAATTGGGCAATTAAATCTGTAGTTTCTTTCGGCGAACCGATTGAAAACAACCCCATCGCCTGACTCCATGGTATTCCGTCACTGTTTTTGTCAACAGTTTTCAATCTCTCAAACTCTTCCTCTTCGGTTATTCTCTTAATAGGATTGCCGTCCTCCAACTGATCAATGAAATCAAGGATATCATCCTTCATTTCAACTAAATCTTTTTCTGTAACGTCTTTTCCCATAGCTCCAAGCACTTTTTTATTAATCATGCCTCCAAGAGGTGTTTTGCTAGACAATGTAGATTTTGAAGCTGATGCTCTAATCACATCCTCATATGTCTTTGTTATCTTTTGAACCTTGCTGCTCAGCACACCAGCAATTGATATATTTTTATTTATCGCTTCAACCTTTTGTCTTGATTTCAAAATATCTGCTTCAACTGCCTCAAGAGCCCCCCTCTTTTCCGGATTGCTTTCTTTGCATTCTGCAACTATTCTCTCAATTTCCTGTTTTTTTACCATTATTGGATTCACATCTTTTTCATCAACTGCGTTTGAATTATCTTTTTGAAGTTGCGAAAATCTGCTTTCTGTTTTCTTTTCTCCCGCGTTGTCAATTCCGCTCAAAGCTCGTAATCTTGAATTTGCCATAATGCCCCCTCGATTTCAATTAATATTTTTTATTTTTTCTTAATATATTAGGTGATTGCTCAATCAATCGCTCCTTCGATTTTATCATATTTATTAATGTATTCATATTCATTTTTACATAAAAGTGGCTACCACAAGTGCTTTTTGCACTTGTGATAACCGCTTACCGTACTTATTCTCTTTATTTTATCACTCTACTGTCACTGTTGTGATCTGTGTTCCTATTGCATTGCCGTTTATATTGACACCACTAACTGTCACATTAATTGTTCCTGAAGCAATTACCGGGTCACCTGCAACTGTATCAAATGTATATGTCGTGTAGCTGTAATTGTCTATCAGACGTCTTCCATATACCGTGACTGTTCCCGCTGATGCTCCCGGAGTGAGTGTTATATTGTATGTAAGTGTCCTGTTCTGATTTGCATTACCTGCTGCAAGACTTGCCATTGTAAATGATGTCTCAGTATCAAGTGTAGCATTTGCACCTGTGCCCGTATAGTATGTCTGATATTGTGCCAATGCCGGTCCATAAACAGACTCATGATATATTCCTTCATCATTGTTATCACCACCGGCCATGCCATCCAAATTAATAGCCGGAACAGTAACTCCATTAAGATTATGCGTTGCCGTTGCGGTAGTCAAATCTCCTGTAGTATCACCAAAGTTGACATGTACGTCCGGATTATCACTGGTTATGCTTGTAGTCAACAGTGTAACATTCTCATTGAATGCAATGGAAAATCCACCTTCTGATGCCGCTCTTACACATCGCATAGATATATTATCATGTCCGGTCGGATTGTATGTAAATGTAATGATATGATCTAAATCATCCTCGTCAATCACTTCATTTTCTGTGAAATCTGTTCCGTTTAATATACTTGAATACAGACTTACACTTCTGCCTGTTCTGGTTCCGGATGAATTATATGTGTCCGTGGTTTCAACAAGGAAATGATCGTAATTGTCCGTGTCACTTCCTTTGTCAGTCACATGCTCGATGTATTTGATTATATATCCGTTTGGATAATATACATAATCATTAGCAACATTTCCCGAAACCGTCTGCGCCGTCAGAGCGCCACCAATATACGTAAGTTCCGTGTTTGCATCATCCGTATAGGTAAATACATCTCCTGTTCTTACTAACGGATATTGTCCACTAAAGCCATCGCCAATGTTTACAGTTAAAAACTCATATGGTTTTGAAGCGTTGTAACTGTTTCCTGATTCAACTAACTGAACTCCCTTTGGAAGTTGCATACTGAAAGTCTCATCCATAAACTTTTCCGTAACTGTTCTTCTCTCCTTATCCTCAGCCGTATTTGCATTTGCGGCAATATCGAGGTAGAAGAGATATGCACCTGTTTTTCCTGAAACTGAACCAAGTGCGAACTCTCCTGAGTTAACAGGAATTTCAAAATAATATACTGCATTTTCAACTAATGCTGAATATGAAGCTGTATTGGTCATCCATCCCATATTGAAAACCAAATCTCCCCTTGCAGCATTGCTTGAATATGTGCCATCACTGTACTGATAGATATAATCACTTCCCACTGCAGCCTTGTAAATATTTGATATTTCTTTAATATCCTTTATGTCATTTACTTCGTATATTCCACCAGTAACTTCCGGATCATCTTCTTTATAACGAGTTATCTCATGAAGAGAAAAGAACGCATTATTTCCGCTAAAATAAGTACCTGCAAATACTGTAATAAAACCACGTCTCTTAACATTAAAATCAATACTGTCCTTTGGCACTTTGTAATCTTCATATATTTCTCCATTGATATTTGCCTCCGGAATGACAATATAATTATTCTTGTTAATTGCTGCATTCATAAAGTGAAGACCATAGATACTACTTTCTCCAATAAATGTATCAGAAAGCGCCGCTCTGGCATCTTTGTATCTCTTCAATCCCAAACTATTATAATTTACTTTTCTATTATTTGCCACAGTGTTTGACATGTCTGAGCTTATAGTTGAGTTGTTAGCATTGTACGTATCTGATATTCTATAAAACCCACTATATGTGCCGTTATTAACCGCTGTAATTACTTCAAGTCTGTTATCATATGTACTTGAATATGTAAAATTATTCGTTTGATTTGTCGATGCCGAAATATTTGACATATTATATGATGATATACGAATATCACCGGCACCATTTTTTCCATATGTAGTCTGATTTCCTAATGTATTTCCTGAAATAACATATCCGGTATTATTGTCACTTGGCGCAAGTAATCCTACATTTGAATTATTGATTGTTATATAATTTTCGTTAAATGTGGAACTACCTGCACAGTTAATAGGAAAGTATGTACTATTGGTATTGTAATAAACAGTTTCGGACGTTGTGCTATCATTTGTTTTCATTACCTGGACAGTAGCATTTTCACCCGTACTGTTTATATTTTCAAAACCAAGTTCCACTCCACTTACTTGGGATGAATCAATATAAGGAATCGTATAAACTTTAGGTGTATATGTAACCGCCGAAGAAATGGTCAGTGTTTGGCTTCCTGTTGCCAACGTCCATCCATTGTTATACTTTACATAATACGATGACCACCACGAGCTATAATAGATACTGTCTGAAATAGTATTAGACCACTCGGTTGATGTCGTTGACAGTTGAACTCCACTAGTCCCATTTCGTACTAAGTAATAAACAGTTCCATTAATATATGTATATACAGTTCTTCCACTAATTACCCAATATGTATTCCCATTTTCATCATTGTAATCTCCTACACCCTGCCCAATTCCTAAAGTGTTATTTGCATTAACATTTAGGTAATAAGCTCCTTGTCTTATTGTCCTTAACTGAAGTGCCGCATCCGCACTCCAGTTTCCTCTTTTATTTAAATTTAAGTAATAATTAGTTCCCGATGATGCAATATAAATAGTATCTGATGTCGCGGTCCAATTATAAGTACCTGTTCCCGTAGTAAGACCATTATTATATCTCAAATAATTGTTTCCGGTACCAATTCTTCCTGCGCCACTATGATTTGTAAAGTTCCAAATCGTAGCATTAGATACATTAGTAGTATTGGTAAGTCCGTTATTATATCTCAAATAGTTTCCATTTTTGTCTGTAATATAATACTCCGTAGTTGAAGCACTATAAAGAGTCCACTCACCATTATAAAATCTGATATAATAATTATCTGAATAAATACATTGGTCTACTAAGTTCCAATTACTTCGATTTTCTACATTTGTAGTCACTTCCAAACTACCATTATTATTTCTCAAATAATACGTAGTCCCCTCGTCATTACAATAGTAATATCCTTTTTCATAAATCCAATAGACCGCATCACTTTCATTTTCATTTGAAATAGTCGAATTATTAACACTTAAATAATTTCCGCTACCATCCGTAATTTTAATTGCATCACCTGATATTTTCCAAGTATATCCATCATATACTAATTGATAATCCTGATTTGTGATTGTTGTATATATCTCTGAAGCATTCTTTGTCCATACCGTACTTCCACTATTTTGAATTCTAACTCCAGTTGTTTCGTTTGCATTCAGATAGTAATAATTCTGAGATGTAGAATTATTATACTCAACTGTATAAAGATAGCCTTCATTACTACGAATCCATTTTGTCACTCCCGTATTTCCAGAAACAATATTGTGATTATTATCCAAATTTAAATATGCGTCTTGGCATTTTATATAAAATCCCTGAACATTATCATAATAGTGAGTCGTATAATAATTAGTCATTGTATACTGTAGTCCACCATAAAGATAAAAGAAATTATATGTTTCCTGTGATTCTGTATACTTTACAAATGAATAACTTCCTCCAGGCCCTGCATCAAATGTCCTGTGGTAAGGATCCGTAGTTGTATCTGTAGATGCCAAAGCAGTCACACCATTTACATCAACAGTATAATGTTTCCCGCTATCATATGTTTGATATTGTGTTGCATCATACGCACTCCTCATCCTATTATAAAAATTCTGCATATTTACACTTCCACCAAAGCCTGCACCTTCACCCTGAATAATCTTGTAAATCATGTTGTCAGTTTCTTCAGGTGCATAGACTGTCTTCTTTGAAACATTAAGGTTGAATTTATATTCATCAGTACAGTATCCCACCAAAGAATAATCTGATATTGCAGCTGTAATTCCAAGTGTGGATGTGTGATCTTTTATCTTTAACATGACATCAGAGCATGCCGAATTGGACACGTTACCATTAACGTATCCTGCAATTGCGCCAATTAAAGCGTTGTCTGTTTCAGTTTTGATTGTTACATTATCTATGGTGAAATTCTTTATTTCATTAACAATGCTGCTGTAGGTATAACCAGGTGTTGGAGTAAAGTTGCCTTCATTATCAATTGCTCCATTAACCGTTCCTGCATTTGCACCGCTTGTGTAAAGCGAGCCCACTACTCCAAAAAATCCAACTATCTGCGAGTTTGCAATTTCCTCCGGAACATCTGTCAATGTAGTTGTATTATCCGAAGTTGTGGTAACATTTTGTACCGTAAGATTTGAAATTGTATGACCGTTACCATCAAAATTTCCTACAAAAGGATATTCTTCAGTTCCGATCTCCGGAAGCACATATCCTGTCATATCAAGATCATCAGAAAGGTAAAAATAAACCTGATTGATAGTAGTCTGCCCACCATTTGGAACATTGAAATATCCGAGAGCCTGAAGCCATGCGAAATAATACAACTGAATCGGATATTTTATTTCAAACGCACAACCCGAGTCATCATTTCCATGTGTTCCGTCTATAAACTGAGCCGCCGAAGTACCGTCACCACTTTCAAAATAAGATTTGTGGATATATGATGTAATATCCGGACTAGCAACCAATGAAGAATAGAGCCATGCAAACGCATTTGAAGTCATGGCGACTACTAAAATACTAACGCATATTATTATTGTAAATTTTCTATACTTTTTCATACGCCCGACTCCTTTCCCCATTATTTCTTTAACTAATTACTTTCCGAAAATGAAATACTCAACAATTTCAAATCATTTTCCAATGTTGTTACATGTGCAACTGCCGTACCTTCAATATTCATATTGCTCAAATCATACTTACTCACCAAATCTTCGTCATATGTAATAAACATATAAATATCCAAATGACCGCTCACAATATCCGTAGACGAATAAGAAGTTGTAAGCGTAATGCTATCCGTCTTGCTTATATCTGCTATCTCGTCATTTTCCATAGTAACACTGGTAAAAACTGCAGATGAACCAGCCGGACTATAATTTTTATTTGTAACTATTTTGGGATATAACACAGAATCCACACTATTGAACATGGTGATTGCATTGGCATTGTACCAAGTCTTATCCTGTGCAAGAGAGAACCTCATCATACTTGTAAGATATTCATTAAGTTTTCTATCCCCGTTTTCCGTTTCATATTCCGCTATCGATGTATCTCTTGTGAGCGTTATCGATACATTTCCTCCATCTTCCCATTCATCCGCCATGCCCGTCAGCCTAATTCGTACAATAGCAGGTGTGTGTCGGTTTCTAACCCTGAAAATCGTATCATAAAACTGCATTTCCAGATTTTGCAACGTCGGCGGTGTGAAGTTTATCGCCGCCCCGTTCTTGTCTACTGTCTGCCCTGTATAGTGAACATCTTCCGATTTCACATCGTAGATATATGTATAGTATTCCGCCTCTGCCTCAAAATCTTTTACCGAAGTTTGAATTCCTGTTCCTGTAACTTGAAGGTTATTGGCAAACCAGGCAATGGCTCCGTTGAATACAATTATCAAGGATACGACAGTTCCAATCAGCAACACCGCCAATAGTAGGAATTTTGAGTATAGTTTGATGAACGTTTTACACTTTTGCTTAACATAAACCATCTCGCCACCTCCCTGCCACTAAAAAGCATACAAAAATAGTATACTATCCTTGATACTATAATACTAGTTTTTCGTCCAAAACTCAAGGTTTTACAGATAGCAAATTCAAGAATCGACTCATCTCATCACCTTGCATGCAGACATAAAAAAAACCGCTCGACAACTTCGAGCGGCATTATTAAAATCCTTGTCCCAAAGATTAAATTATATTCCGAGAGGGAACGGTTAGTTCCCTCTCGGATAAAGATAATTAATATCAACTATTATGATGCAGTATAACCAAAATCAACTTCAACATTTAACTGCTGTAAAGATGCAACTAAGTTGTTAGAAATACAATGTGAATCTTCACCTTCAAACCAAATGAAAACTTCAACATGAATTCCAGCTTGAGACTTTGCAGGAATCGATGTGATTGCTGTACTTACAGGTGCTGTAGATTCAGCAGGATTAATTCTTCCTGTTCCTGTATAAGCAACTGGTGTTGTTCCAGTAGGACTTCCAGGTTGAATTGTGCATGCAGTATCAGCGCCGGTTATAGGTGCAAAGATATAAGTGTTCTGTGTTCCACTTGTTTCATCTCCAGCAATTCTAACACCAACACGGATTGAAGGAGACAAGTCTTGTAATGCTGCTCCGCCATTAACTGTTACATCTACTCTTGAAATGTTAAGAGAAGTAACTGTTAAAGCTGCATCTGCAGATGAACGAATATAAAAATCATGAATAACATAGTTTCCATATGTTCCACTATTTGCTGTCCATGCCGTTCCAGCAGTATAAGCCTGTTGAGTATTAGCTGCTCCAGGATTTGTACTTACACTATGCCACCAATTAGTTAAATCAGCTGTACTTCCTGGATAAAGTTCAGCAACATCGGTCTTAACAGAAGTAGCTGTTCTATCGTATGTACCAGACACAGCCGGTGCAATAACAAGTCCTTCTTCAGCTCTTGCTTTAACATTCATACCGGTTGCTGTAACTGTCGTGTTCATAGAGAACCATGCATAAGTTGCGGTTCCGAGCATCATACTCGAGATTAATAACATAGCCACCGCACTGGCTAATCTTTTCTTTGTTTTTAAGTTTGTTTTTTTCATAACCGTTTCCTCCTTTAATATTTCCTTTGTAAACGTTACCAAGACCCCATTATAAGTCAAGTTTGCCTCTAATAACTACCTTAATTATATACAAATTTTACCTCTTCCACAAGGTATTTTTTGCATTTTTTTGGTCTGCTTTTGTATTTTTTTGGCTAATATTAACATACACTGTATAAAATCCATTCATCTAGTCTATTTTGTGTATAATATACACTTTATGCATCAAACTAGCCAAACTTTTTTTAATAATTTTTAAATAATTATTATATTATTAGAGATTTTAGAGTGATTCCAGTTCTTTTTTCATCTCCAGCATGTGGTTACGACAAGCTGTTATCTCTCCGGTGTATTTATTAAACCACTCAACATCTGCCTCATCAGGTTCTTCCTGTAAAAGAATCGCCTGTACCAATGCTGACTGGGATCTCGCACGTCTTCTCTCAATTTCAACTATTGTCTTTTGGCATACCTTAATTTCTTTCTTAAGTCGACTTTTTCTACTCATATACCTCTTCCTTTCTGCTAGTTGATAATCATTTCATTGCTTTTCTATTCTCCCATTTTATCAATGGAATCTACAAACTCCTTTAATTTGTCGTAAGAGTCATTTTCTGATGTTTTAACATTTTCAAGGAGAGGTATTAATTCTCCCATCCTATCACTCATCTGTTCCGGATATAGAATAAATTCTGTATACAACTCATTTATCACCTTATGTTCTTCTTCCTTTTTTTCCATAAGAAAAGAGAATGAATTCAAATTGGTGATTTCCGCCAATATCATTCTGTAGCGTCTATCAAAATCGCCATCAGCCTCAGTGTATTCCTGAATCTGCTCAATAACACTCCCCAGTGCGTAATCAAACTGTTTTTGATATGTATCCTGTACTTTTTGCATTTCGGATATATACAGTGCTATAAAAACCATCAGGGCAATCAATGTCATTACCGCGATAATAATGGATCTCCACATTTTTCTTCTCATAATAAATTCCTGTCCCATATCACGGTATGTGTATTTGAGCATCTGCTCTGCCTGTTCTTTTTTACTCTTTTGTTTTTCTTTATCCTTCGCCATTTGCATCATCTGCCTTTTCTGTCTGCTCAGCTTTGAGCATTTCAATGTTTTCCTGTTGTTTCAAATACTCCTCAATCGCTTTTTTCTTAAGTTGCTCCACTCTTTCTTCAGACATATTCAAGTTCTTTTCCCTGATTTTTGCCTGATACTGTTCACTCTTTAATTTGTAGAATAGTCTTGTAACAGTACTGAACTCGTATGTTGATACTAAGAACAATGGAATTACCACCAGTATTAACATCAGTTTCTTCATGTCTGTAAATGAAGCAAGCCATTCTAAGAACCATATTTCCGACTGATATTTGCCAATAATCTGATCTTCTCTGACATTCAGATTATCTTCTCTCATATTGGCATCCCCTTTTGTAATAAAAGTCCCATCCCCGTTGGTTCCCACGATTCTGTGAATAACTACTTTTCCATACACCTCAGGGTCTTCGGTATAATAAGCTATTATATCCTGTTCCCCGAGGCGTTTAACATCTTCTTTTTTCACAAAAACATATGCGCCTTCCTCGATGGTCGGCTCCATACTTCCTGTAACGACATGCAATATATTCATTCCCAAAATATTTGCCGTCTTTCCTTTTTGAGTACATATGAATACATACATTAACACAAGCATTCCAAAGAATAATATGCCATATTCAAGTATTGTAAAAAGTTTTGTTATTCTCGTTTTATGCTGCATTATCCTGCCACTCATCCTCTTTACCTTTTATCTTTTTCACCAGACGTCTTGTCTTTTCAACCATACTTACACGGTATGTCTTGTAAAGTCTCTTCATCTGCATATCAATAGCTTTCTGCTCCTGTGGAGTTCTGTTAGGCGGGTTGAATACCGGCTTTGGTTTGCCCTTGTTTGCCTTTGCTCTCTTTCTCTTGAACTTCAAGTCATTGATAAATCTGACCACATTGTACGGGAAGGCTGATGAGTATTTCTTGTAGTATACTTCGTATTTTTCTCTCTCGCCTCTCTCGTATTCTTCTCTCCTTGCCTCTTCTTCTCGCTGTGCAAGAATACGTCTCTGGTCCGGATTCTCTGTATCCTTTGGAATATACCCAAACAATACGTACATCAGCCATACAAAGAATCTAGGTATAGCATATATTGGATTGTATGTGTACATCTTGTAGATTTCTCTGAATGGTTTTGCCTCGAGTCTTTTTCTCTCTGCTTTGAGTCTCTGGGCACGCTCTTTTTCTTTTCTTTCCTTCTCAAGTTTCTGCTGCTCTAATTTGATTCTGACTGCGACTTCTCTAGGATCTTCCATTACTTCTTTTGGAAGTTCACCGTTGAGTTCTGCATTTTCCTTGAGTTTTTCTTCAGCTTCCTCTATGTCGTCAGCTGTAACCATTCCTGAAGCATTGGCTTTGTCACGCATCTCTTTGTTACTGTCAATGATTTCCGTGTCAATGCCTTCAGCCTCACCAAATTCATTTCTGATATTTTTCTTTTCTTCTTCAAGTTTTGCTCTTTCAGCTGCAAGTCTGGCAGCCTCCTCAGCCTGACGTCTCTCTTCTTCTTCTTTTGCTTTACGCTCTGCTTCAAGTCTTGCTCTTTCTCTCTCTTCTGCCTCAATCTCAGCACGCCTTCTCTCGAGCATTTCCTGAATACGTTTCTTTTCTTCTTCTCTCGCTTTGCGAGCTCTTTCTCTCTCTTCTCGTTTTGCTTCCTCGATTCGTCTCTTTTCCTCGAGTCGCTGAATTCTCTCTTGTCTTCTCTTTTCTATCTCTTCCTTGAGCGCAAGCTCTTCCAATCGTTTTCTTTCAACCTCGGCCATGAAATTGCGCTCAATGGCAATAGCCTTATCAATTTGAACAAAGATTTCGTCGGAATCCTCCGGCAAATCTTTGTTGGCCAATGCATTAAGTCCCTCTGCCTCAATATAACCTATCGCTCCATCCGTATGTATATCATACGAACCGGACAGCAGCTCAGACTTATATCGCTTTATAACCTTTGGCTTAAATCCACCATAGTTTTTCTTACCAATAGGAACTATCACATCTTCCTTGTCACCCTCTGTGTAAGATTTAAATAACATAAGGTCGCAAGCCATAATGTTGCTTATATCCTGAATATAAGCAGGGTTTGGGTCCAATGCAGTGTCTTCTACATTTATTTCATATCCGGCTTTATCATAACTTAGGATATACTGCCACAGTGAAAGGCATGCTTTCAAATCCACATTTTTCATGATGGCATTTGTACGCATGATAGGCGGCTGGACAAAGTTATTTCCAAGGGTTGTACAAAGTTCTGAACCCTTGTAGCCTTCTATGGTCTTCTTCAGTTTTTCTACACGTTGCCATATGGTATATCCACTCTCATTAGTGGACTCAAGATTTTTCTTGGAATCAATGGATATTTTGACGTTAAATATGTTTCCTCTCTGGTCGTCAATCTGATTGTCCATTTCCATTTCGAAGACTTCCTCATCTTTTTCAATTTCAGATAATTTTTCGTATCTGAGCATAATAAAGATATATAACCTGTCTATAAGAGTATTCACAAATCGATTCTCGTAGGTTGCGAGACTTTCTTCCTTGTGAACATTTAGAATCTTGGACGGTGTAATCGTTCCTCTTTTTTCATCCACACTCTGAATCAAATCCGTATGCTGAGCCAGATGTTTTATAGATTCTACCGTGATTCTTTTAGACAGCGCTATCGGTACAACTTCTTCAACATCAACAATTGTCCTGCTGGGATTTCTGACTACATTATCTACATGGATAAGTCCATCCTCGATAGCTTCAACCCAGGATACATCAATGCTCTTCTCCATGAGTTTTCGATTCATGGAGATATTGATGTTTCCTGCGCCAACGAGTCTGTTCATATCATCGTAGATGTCATTATCCTGCATATTTCCAAGAGCATCCTGCAGCTGATGATACCACTCTCCATACTTCTCGTTCAATAGCTTTTCCTTCCCTTTCTAACTGTTGTTAGAACAGCTTCTGCAATCTCTCAAGATATGCAATGGACTCCGCCATTCTGTTTTTGCCGAAGGACTTGTTCATATAAACTACAAGTTCCTTAAGTTCATCTCTAAGCATCGCTAAGTTGAGTGACTCAAACTTACGGAATATCTTTGTTGCAAGAACATAATCTATTCCGTCCAGTTCATCTCCTCCGCACGCTACATATACAGGAACAAACATGCCCATCTGTTTTATAATACGGTTACCAAAAGCTACACGCAACTTGTCAATTACCCAAAGGTCAAGCTGATGTATCTTCTTAAGGTTTTCTTCCGAAACCGGATATTTTTCAAACGCCTCATTGAACATAGCGTTTAGATGTTCAAAACTAAGTGTAAGTGGTTCTGTGTCTTCAGCCTCAAATGCAACACCCTTTGCATCAAGATTGATAGGCTGTGCACGGTCGTATACCTTATCAGAAATAGCATATGTAGAATCATCGTTATTAGCTGTTCCGACATACCAGATGTTCTGAGGTATTCTTAATTTTCCGTGATCTAAGTTAACCGGATCTGAACTCCATACGTTAGGTACAATGTCAAGTTCCCACTCATCCGCATTAGGCATTTCAAGAATAGAAAGCATTTCAGCGAAATAGTACTCAATTCTCGCGATATTCATCTCGTCGAGAAGGATCAAGTTGACATTGTCATTGTAACTTGCTTCATATATTCTTCTTAAAACTTCTGTTTCATTAAAGTTCTTTGTAAATTCATTGAAGTAACCAAAAAGTTCTGTTCTGTCACGCCATGACGGCTGAACAGATGCGATGGTTGTATCTACCTGTAAAAACTTACCAAATGAATACGGTAAGGAAGTTTTACCTGTTCCGGAAATACCCTGAAGGATAATAAGCTTTGTGGAAGCCATACCTGCCAGGAACAATCGTACAGTTTTTATGTCGTAGTAAAGATGCATCCTTGAGCACGCGAACATTCTGAATCGTTCGCATATTCCCTCAAGAGTGATCTCATTGTCATATGCAGGTGGTGTGTAATCTTTGTAGAACATATCTACTTCGTAAAGTTTTGAGAATCTTCTTGTAGAAGTGATGATAATTCCTTCCTCACCTGCTGCCTGCTGAATATTTTCAGGATCTTCATTTTCGAAGTCTGTATCCGCAAGACTGAGTGAACTGCCTGAGCCACCGCCGATCTGTGCCACTTTCATAGCCATAATCTCGTCTTTTTCTTTCATCATTCTCATAACCTGCTTCTGAAGTACTGAGATTTCTTCAAGTAAATCTTCGTTGCTAACTATAGAATGTCTGAATCTCACATATTTGCGGATAGCCATAATTATCAACATGACGATTATGAGATATACCGCAACAACTAAAACTATTGCCAATATGGACAAAATCCACTCGGCCACAGTAAATTTTTCGGAATATACTTTGAAAATGTCTATGTACTTTTTTACGTTGAATATCTTTAGAAATCCTTCGCCTATGCCTTTAAAAATGGTTGCATATCCTTGAAGCATTTCTGAGATAAATTCAAAAAACCATCTCAAAAATCTGTCCATACGGTCACCCCTTGCTTTTCATCCTGCCACGGCACATCAATTTATGCCTTCGGCTATACTCAATAAATTTTAGTGTTTCATATTATTTTTAAGCTTCTTCCTGTTCAACACTTTCTGCTATTTCTTCATCTTGTTCCACAACAGTGTCTAAAATATCATCTGCAGGATCTGCTTCAACTTTTTCTGCCATCTCCTCTGCTGCCTGCTCTGTTCCCTTGATATTCTGTTCGGTTGTCGTCTGTGCCTGCGCTGCCTGCGCCTGTGCTTCTTTCTGCTGTTTAGCAAGATATTCCTCAATAGCCTTCTTTTTAATTTCTTCCTCATCCACATCCTGAAGACCTTCTGTCTTAACTTCAATAAGTGTCTGAATGAACTTATAAAGCTCGAATAAGAAGATGATTGCTATTGGAATAATAATGCAGATAAAGAATCCCTTCTGTGTCTGAACGAAATCGAGAGCCACTCCGACTTTTCCAAAGCTCTTTCCTGTCCACTTACCAATAATGTCTGCAGGTACAACAGGAATCTCGTCATCCACAGGGTTGTTATCACCTCGTGTGATAAAGCTTATTGAATTGTCTTTTTTTTCGATTTTGACAATTCTATGGGTATTAATAATCTTTGTATCCTCTACGATTGTGTAGAATGTGATTACATCATTTTCTTTCAATGAATAAAGATCATCAACTTTCTTTACAAGAATCAAATCTCCTTTGTTGAATGTCGGCTTCATTGAGTTAGACTGTACGCTCATCGGTGTGTAACCAAACAATCTGGCAACGCCATCGTTCTTGGTTGATGTAAGCACTGTAAGTGTCACAAAAAATGCGACAATCAATAAAACCCATGCCAATATGTCTGCTGCTACTTCAAATACTCTTTTCATAATTTTAGTTTCCTTTTCGTTTTATTCTGCTGTTACTATGTTGCTTTTCAATTTACTATTTTTTTATATTTGCTACCTTTATGTTGTCGTCGCGATACTAAACTGCATCGTAAACTTTACGGTGCCCCCAATAATGTCATCAATACAATCAGGGTCATTTCCCTCAAGCCAGATAACAACTGTGTATTTGTCCCTATCTTTTGGCTTGAACCCTTCTTTTCGATTGGTCATTACCATATTTGACGTGATGAACTCCTTATCACAATCTCCTTCTTTTCCTTCGCCATTTGATTTGGTTTTGCCGTAAACCGTCTTTTCACCATTTTGATAAATCGCCACCCTGATAGCTTCATCTACATTCTTCGTAACATTCTCAATAACGAGTTTTCCGTCATATGAAAGTGTGTCACTTCCTGCGTTAATCAGATAAAATGTATATGCTATGTAATTGGTTCCGTTATGGCTTCCGTTTATTTTGTCGATATTTTCCGGCAAATCATGTCCGCTGATGTTCGTCATATCATATACTATGTTTGCGCTGAGCCTTGATATGGCCTCATTATAATCCGGCGTTTCCGACAGGCACAAGCCCTGCCTTGCCATGTCATATTTGTTTACTTTTACGGTGAAACTACCAAACTTATCATAGAAGTAAGATATCGCATACGCTACTGCCAGTATAGATACCAGCAATCCAACCAAAAGTGCCAGTACTCTCGATAACAGAGCGCTTCGTTTTACTTCCTTAGCCGTTCTTCTAAGTTCCACAATATTTTTCATATCCTCTGCCACGTTATCGCCCCTTTTCTCTCATTTCAGACTGTTAGTCTTCGTTCTTCTTTCTGAGATACCTGTCACCCACAAACTTTCCAATCAGTGGTCCGGTACCATACATACACTGAGCCTGATAAAGTTTTTCAGCCTGCTCCGCCGTCGAAACGCCATCGGCAATAGCTTCTGCTCCAAGTCCATGTGCAAACTCTACCATAGAACTTACCGCTGACAACGATCTGTCGTCATCCTTCAGGTAACCAATAACAGCCTTGCTTAGCTGTACATAATCCACCGGAAAATAAGCTAATCTCATAAGCGGAGAATTCACTCCACCAAACTCTGTTATCATAAAATGGAATCCTCTGTTGCGAAGATTTTCAATGTTCCTGCTATGCAATTGATTTCCTTCAACCAAAATATCCGGACTCAATTCAAAGCATATCTTGTTAGTGTCTATCTCTGCCTCCTCAACCGTTTTAACTATAGCGTGTTGCATACCTCGCATCTCTAGGTACTTCAAAGGCATATATACTGACACCCATCTGAAATAGTAGTCTCTTTTTTGGAGACTCTTAATTGATTCCAGAACCTGTGCAAATTCAAGTTCAAATAGAGAAACACACTGATTGCTCAGTTCTGCAACTTTGCGAAATGTCTCTGGCATCAGTGTGCCAAGATCAGGTGTATTAAGTTTTGTTTTCGATTGGAGAAATGCGATATCGCCGGATTCAAACCCTCGAATTCCTCTGTAAAGAACCTCTATCGCCCTAAGTCCTCCAACTTTAGTTTCCATAACTTCATTTTCCATACTTTTTTCTCTCTTAATACGTTCGTGTTTTTCAGCCACAAAAAATGGCATATTCCGACAGTTATTCTTATATAAAATTATAAGTTTTATGGCATGATATGTCAAGAAAATTGGCATATTACGAGAGGAGTGTGCAGTTTAAACAACTATAATGATTTTGGAAGTAACATTTCCGTACAACATAATTAAAGTACATTTAAAATCAACAATTATCTAATTATACACAAAAGACAAGACCTGCATTGGCGATTGCCAATGCAGGTCTGCTATTATGATCATTCTATAAGCATTTAGTCTATGATTTATCATTTTAATCAAGTCCGTTCTTAACAGCATACACCGCAAGCTGGGTTCTGTCCTTTAATTCAAGTTTTTCAAGCACTTTTGATATTATGTTTCTCACTGTGCCATCACTCAAAAACAATTCTGAAGCAATTTCTTTGTTGTCGTAGCCATCTGCCACCAGTTTCACCACATCAAGTTCTCTCTCTGTCAACATTTCAATCTTTTCGTCCTTCTGTGCTCCATCGTTCTTGTTTCCCATATCGTAACCGCTAAGCATCACCTTATAGACTCCTTCACCGAATACGTTTATTCCATTGTAGACACTCTTGATTCCCGAGATGATTTTTGCGTCTTCCATTTCTTTTAAAATGTAACCGTCTGCACCGCTTCGAAGCGCCTTGTCTATGGTTTCCTTGTCATCAAATGTTGTGAGAACCAACGCTTTTATTCCCGGACAATTTTCTTTTATCGCCTGTATGCCATATGCTCCGTCATAATCAGGCATTCTCATATCCATAAGCACTATATCCGGTTTATACACTTTTGACATTTCAAAAGCCTGTTTTCCGTTTTCTGCCAGGGCAACTACCTCTATCTCTTCATCCTGCTCTAATATGGCTTTTAATCCCTGTCTCAATATTTTTATGTCATCGGCAATTATTACTTTTATCTTGTCCATTTGTTCTCCAATACTCAAATTATCAAAAATGATAATTGAATTATCCTTTCCGTATAGTTAATGTTTTTCATTTAATCTGTTTTTTACATCTGCTATTTAATAGGTATCTGAATTCTGGTCAGGAATCCCTGATTTTTAGAGGATACGAATCTTACTTTTCCTTTTACTTTTTCGATACGCTCTTTGATTCCTTTTATTCCATTGCTCTCAACTATCATATCACAACCCACACCGTCATCAGCAATAACTGCTTCCAAGCTATGATCTTTAAATTTCAGGACGATATCCATTTTTTTAGCTCCGGAATATTTGATTGCGTTTGTAATAAGTTCTCTGACCGTATCATACACCACATTCGAAAGATGGGAATATTTTTCTGAATCCTTACCTTTAACTGTGACAACGACATTCATCTCTTTTACCTGATTGGCCAACTGCATAACACCCTTTGTGACAAGTTCGTTGTTATTTCCCTGTCTGAGCATATTAATTGACTCTCTGAGTTCTTTTATTCCGTTTCCGGTAAGAATTCTCGCCTCTGAAATATATTCCTCAGCTTCCTCTTTTTTGTCGTTTTTAACTGATATCTCAGCAAGTTTCATATAGGACTGAATCATAGTTAATGTATGTCCCGCAGTGTCGTGTACCTGCTGTGCTATTCTGTTTCTCTCTGTCTCGATAATAAGTTTCTCATTTGTTATGATGAGTTCTCTCTTCAGATCCAGGAACTGATATTTGAAGGTAGCAAAAAGCACCAGCACCATAGATGCCGCAAAACCTACTGAGTTCGTATCATATTTAAGCCAATCTCCAAATATAATATTGAACATACTGAAGAATGTCGGTATCAATACTGACAATACAATAAGAACCTTCGCCTTGTTCTTGTGTTCCTCACTCTCTTCCTTTTTGTCTCTTATATTTATGGCCTTAAAGAGAAGTACTGCTCCCAATATTACATAGATATAAATAGATAAAAAGTTAGTATAAAACAACACTCCATGTTTAACTTTATCCATAGAGAATTCTGTGTAATACAAATGATGAAATGGATTTGTCACCATTGCAAAATAATGGAAAGTCGGCAGTATGAATGCCGCGAACACAATCTTCCCCGTAAGTTTCTTCTGACAATATGGAATGGCAAATAAAAGCCAGAACATTCCCATATAGCAAACGCCAATATTTCCATATAAGTAGCTTATCAAAAATTGCAGTTCTGTCTCAGACATAAATACCAAGAGCTGAGAGCTGCACCACACTGCTACCATCCCCATACACGCCAGACAAAGTTTTGCCGACAATTCCTGATTTCCTCTAAACAGCAGTGCTGCCATACTAAATATGACAGTCACTGTTACTATTAGATTAATTATTCCCATAATTAATGTCATTGTTATCACCTATTTCTTAAAATTATGCCTTATTCTTCTGAGTTTGTTGTTTCTAAAACAATCGCTTCAACAATGTTTGTTTTTTCGCTATTTTCTTCAACTTTTTTAGGTACTGCATTGATTCCTTTTTCATCAATTGCATTTTTGTTTTCATCATCTGCTTCCATATTTGATGTCTGTGTACCGTCTGTATTCTCAGTATTCTTTTCTCTCTTTTCAAGAAATACTGCAATTGCCACGAATGCGATTCCTACAAGCATCAGATAACACCACCATGGAATACTGCTCCAGAAGCTAGCTGTGATATTTACTGTATGTACAACCATACATCCAAGCCCTGAAATCCAGTAAAGTTTCTTTGATGAGATAATTCCGTAAAGAATACATGCTGAATATGACACTGCAAATACGACTGCACATACGAGATGCTGCTCCTCTGAAACATTATGTACCAATAATACAAACAATGAAATCATTACTGCGATGTTCTGCATTATATCCATCGCACCATTCTCATCATACCAAATCTGCTTCATAACGACAATAGCAATCACTATTCCGACAACGAACCATTCGATTACTAAATATTCAGGAATTGGAATGATGTATCCTGTCAATTTGTTCATTAATAACAATCCGCATACAACACAGATTGTGTAGATGATTTTTTTGCTCGCTACATTATTAATGAAGATAGTTGTGAAGAGCAAAATACTCATAACTATTGTCAATACTACAACCGGAACCACTCCGAATAAGTACTCTAACAATGAGCTTGTTTCAGGCCTTAATGCGATTACCAAAATCATTCCCTGAAGTCCAAGTAAATTTAATGCTGCACTGATGTATCTGTTATCATTTTCTTTGAAATAGAATACTATCATTCCCACTGCACTGATCAATGCATATGGAACTATATTTTCAACCTTAAGGTCAGCATTGAAAAGCTGTCCGTAACTGTTTAAGACTGCAAGTAATACTACAAATACTCTGAGTTCTTTTCTGTCTAATACAAACTGTAAAGCTACTACAATTAAGAATGCTACTGCCAATACTAATGTATCTGAAAGTTCCAAGTATCTGTTGCAGTCAAACATAAATGTGTATATGAAAAGGCAAATACTTGCGCTGTTTAACAATCTCATTGGATTGATTTTTTCGCTCTTCATGTCAACTACTGTCGCTGTCCAGATTGACAATACCATAAATGGAACTACCATAAATGATGCATGTGCTACCAATTCGATGTTAAATACAAACATCACACCCCCGATTATGTCAAGCACTCCAAGTACCACTTCTGCAAATGCATTGTTTGGTAAGATATATCCCATAAAATGTACAATGCCAAATGCAACTACAATAAGCTGAATTTTCTGAATTAATGTAAGTGTTTTTTTCAAATAATCGAATCCGATTTTTTCACAATTGGTGCTAAAGATGTTAATCATCATCAATACGATTGCCCAAATTGTAAACATGATATTGAAGTTTCCGTGTGTGATTGCACATGTTCCGATCGAGAATGCTACTAATAAGATATACCCTACAATCAGGTCACTCTTTTTCTTTTCTAAAACAAACTTTGCAGCCATAAGAACAATTGCTGTTCCAAGTGAAATTGTCACTCTGCTCCAAAAGTCATCCATATGGTTGCTTCTCGCAATTATATATGTGAGAAAACCTGCTGTTGCCGTTCCAAGATAATACAAAGCGTTGGCTGTTTTTTCAAGTTTATACTTCTCACCTACAACATACTTTCCTGCAAACAAAGCTGCCATCGCAACAAAGAGGCACACCTCTTTTTCAATATCATTCAAATATCCCCATGCGTTTGTTACAAAAACACATCCTCCAATGAATATAAGAATAGTACCGATAATTAACAATAAATTTGCTTTTATGTTATTCAGTGTTTTGCTGTTTGTTTTTTTATTGTTTGGTTTATTATTGTTTATTTCATTATTAGCAGTTGAATTTTTGTTAGTTTTTACACTACTAACTCCCGTGTAATATGGGACATTGTTAGCTTTATTGTTAGCGTTATTATTAGTAGTATTATTGTTTGTTCTCATACTGCTAACTCCCACATAATATGGGATATTATTTGGGGTATTATTATTTGGGATATTATTATTTGGAATTTCACTATTATTTCCCATATTATTTTCCATATTATTTCCGGTTTCCATATTTTCCATAACCATCATCCTTTCTATTATATATGGCTTTTTCTCATTTTATTGGTCAAATGTGATTATGCCTGATTGATAAAATGCGTAATCTCTATTTGATAATTAGATGATAACTTATTTGGGGGATTGTCAGTAGATACCATATGTCACAACAAATATAAATGTGGTGTGACATATGTCACGAGGGGGAATGACGGGTGTTATCTCGTGAATGACGCTTGTTATGCGGATGGATCTCGGGATATGCGGTTTTGGCAAGAGCTGAAATGGCACTAACAATCTTCATTTTCATAAAAATATATCGGGGATTTGTTGTGGCATACGTTCCAACAAGCATTTTCATTTTTGGTACGCATATAGGTTTAGATATATTTGTTGGAGCATACGTTCCAACAAGCATTTTCATTTTTGGTACGTATGTAGGTTTAGATATATTTGTTGGAGCATACGTTCCAACAAGCATTTTCATTTTTGATACGCATGTAGGTTTAGATATATTTGCTGGAGCATACGTTCCAACAAGCATTTTCATTTTTGGTACGCATGTAGGTTTAGATATATTTGCTGGAGCATACGTTCCAACAAGCATTTTTATTTTTGGTACGCATGTAGGTTTAGATATATTTGTTGGAGCATACGTTCCAACAAGCATTTTTATTTTTGGTACGCATGTAGGTTTAGATATATTTGCTGGAGCATACGTTC
>SVDZ01000005.1:142720-175424 GCA_015057625.1 Lachnospiraceae bacterium
TGGAGCATACGTTCCAACAAGCATTTTTATTTTTGGTACGCATGTAGGTTTAGATATATTTGCTGGAGCATACGTTCCAACAAGCATTTTTATTTTTGGTACGCATGTAGGTTTAGATATATTTGTTGGAGCATACGTTCCAACAAGCATTTTTATTTTTGGTACGCATGTAGGTTTAGATATACTAGTTTGTTTTTACTCACCACTCATAGAAATGGGAGTCTTATCCCTCTAAGATAGAACAAGTTCCGCTTGCAAGCAACCTTGCATCGGAACTTGTTTATTTATAGCCTTATAAATCTAACCACTTAATCGCTTTCAATCTGCCATCTTCTGACCACTCATATTGTTCTGAATCAAAATCACTGCTCACATCTTCTCCATCCAAAAGTGCTCTGTATATCAGATATGACAATCCAATTGAATCTTCATAGGATTTATTACTATAAGTTATCTCCACATCATCATCAATCAAAAAATAACAATCTAGATAATATGTCTTACCATCATATCGTTCAATTCTTTTATAATTTTTCTTTTCCTCTGTTATGCATGGACAATTTGACAAATCTAATTCCGTAAAATTATTGTCATTGCAGTATAATTTAGTAATAAACCAATCGTTTTCCAAGTTAAGATTTGTAATTTCATTGTTTCTGCACGATAATTCAGTTAACAATCCACAATTTTTCACATCAAGTGAAGTGATTTTATTGTAGTAGCAATATAAAATTCTAAGTTTCTCCATATTCGAACATTGAAGTTGTGTAAGATTATTGTTTGAACAGTATAATTCACAAAGAATCTTGTTCTGTGATACATCAATGCTTGTCAGGGAATTATTACTACAATTAATGCTCTTCAAACAATCTAAACCGGCAAAACTTATATCTCCAGACAAATATGCCGAATTCGTCTCTTGGTTTGACATATCATCCTCATTATAAACTGTACGCTTCTGAACCCAGTTTATTTCTGTAAGTCTACCTTCATCATTCCATGTATATTCAGGAGAATCAATATCCTTCGTAAGTATTGCCCCTCTCTCTATTTGTGTCTCAATGATTGTTGTCAGTATATCAACATCCTTCTTATATTTGCCGTTAATATACTCAGACTCAGTTGATGCTTCTTCTGTTGGTTCCTCAGTGTTTTCTTCTGTTACCGCTTCTGTTGTAGTCGTTTCTGTTACCGCTTCTGTTGTAGTCGCTTCTATTACCGTTTCTGTTACAGCTTCTGTTGTAGTCGCTTCTGTTACCGTTTCTGTTACCGCTTCTGTTGTAGTCTCTTCTGTTACCGCTTCTGTTGTAGTCTCCCCCGTAGTAACTTCTGTAATCTCTTCTGTCGTCTCTCGAGTAATCATTTCTGTTATTACTTCTGTTGTCATGGTCTGTGTTGTGTTTTCTTCAACCACATTCTTCGTTGTCTCACTCACAGAAGTTGTAACAGTTTGTTCTTTTTCATAGACTCTAATTTTACATTTATACTTTTTTCCTTTGTTCTTTGCAGTAATAGTTACCTTACCGGCCTTTATTCCTTTAACTTTTCCTTTACTGCTTACAGTTGCAACTTTTTTATCTGAGGAATGCCATCTCACTTTACCTTTTGCATTCTTCAATTTTAATTTGATAGTTTTCCCCACCAATACTGTCGCTTTTGTTTTGTTTAATTTAACTTTTTTCTTTGCCGCCTCAACATTAACTCCGGATGTCATAGACACAATAAGTGCTAAAGTCAAACCATAGGTCACTGTTTTTTTCATTGTCTTATTCATTTAGTCCTCCATACCTATTCTACCAATTGTCCTTTGAATCACAGTTTTCCATCTATTATAGAAAAAGGTTCCGATATTATTAATATTAATCGGAACCTTTTGTTTCTATTTTTAATAGTAAATATTAATTACATACCTGCCTGGGCTGCAACCTCAGCTGCAAAATCGTCTACTTTCTTCTCAAGTCCTTCACCTGTCTCGAAACGAACAAATTTCTTGAGTGCTACTGTAGCGCCTGCTTCTTTTGAAACTTCTTCTAAGTATTTAGCAACTGACTGCTTTCCGTCTGCTGCCATTACGTATGTCTGATCTAAAAGACAGATGTCTTTTAACTGTTTAGAAATACGTCCTTCTACTAATCCGTTGAAAATCTTGTTCTCTAAGATTTCAGCTTTCTGTGCTAATGCGATTTCTACAACTGCTGCCTTTGCTTCTTTTGAAAGGAAGTTGAAAAGGTAGTTTAAGTTGCTCTTCTTCTCTTCGTAAATAGCTACATCTTCAGCGCTCCAAACGTTTGTAGCAACAGCCTTCTCAAGTAATGCTGTCAATACTGGCTTTGGAAGTGATTCCGGCTCATTTAATGCGCTGTCGATTGTGATTTCTCTAATCTTAGCAAGTTCGTCTGCTGAGATATCATTTCTTGAAACATACTGTGGGTTCATAGCTGCGATCTGCATTGCTACTGTCTTAATAGCTGCTTCAACTGCTTCTGTCTTTGGAGCATCAGCTTCTACTAATACACCAATCTTTCCACCTGCGTGGATGTATGATGCAACAACTCCGTCAGATACGAGTCTTTCGAATCTTCTAACGTTCATGTTCTCACCGATAACTGCGATCTGTGATACTAATTCATCTTTAACTGTCTTTGATGAATCAAATTTATATGTTTCAGCCATTAATGTTTCAACGTCGTTTGCTTCAGAATCAACGATCTGCTCTGCAACATTTGCAACGAATGACTGGAATTTTTCGTTCTTAGCAACGAAGTCTGTCTCAGAGTTAACTTCAACGATTGCAGCCTTACCATCTTTAACTACTGTATAAACAATACCTTCTGCTGCAATTCTTCCTGATTTCTTAACTGCTGTAGCTTCACCTTTTTTTCTTAAAACTTCAACAGCTTCATCCATGTTACCGTCTGTTTCTACTAAAGCTTTCTTACAAGCCATAACGCCGGCACCTGTCATTTCTCTTAACTCTTTTACCATTGATGCTGTAATATCCATCGTAATTATTCCTCCTATATTGAATATCTTTTCTCTTTTAAAATTTAACGCGAGTATATACTCGCGTTAAACTATATATTTTTATGCTATTCTGCAATAATTACAGATTACTCTGCAACTTCTTCAACTGCTTCTTCAGCAACTTCAGCTTCCTGAGCAGCTGCAGCGAACTCTGTTCCCTGGTTTGCTTCGATAACAGCATCAGCCATCTTAGCTACGATTAACTTAACGGCTCTGATAGCATCATCGTTACCTGGGATAACATAATCTAATTCTTCTGGATCACAGTTTGTATCAGCGATACCTACAAGTGGAATACCAAGTGTGTGAGCTTCCTGTACGCAGATTTTTTCCTTCTTAGGATCTACTACGAAGATAACATCTGGAAGTTTCTTCATTTCCTTGATACCACCGATGTTCTTCTCAAGCTTATCCCATTCTTTCTTAAGCTCGATAACTTCCTTCTTAGGAAGAACATCAAATGTACCATCTTCTGCCATAGCTTCGATTGCTTTTAATCTAGCAATTCTTGTCTTAATTGTCTTGAAGTTAGTGAGCATACCACCTAACCATCTCTCGTTTACGTAGAACTGTCCACAACGCTCAGCTTCTGTCTTAACAGCATCCTGTGCCTGTTTCTTTGTTCCTACGAAAAGAACTGTACCGCCATCAGCTGATAATTCAGCCATAGCCTTGTATGCTTCGTCAACTTTACCTACTGACTTCTGTAAGTCGATAATGTAGATTCCGTTTCTCTCTGTGAAGATGTAAGGAGCCATTTTAGGGTTCCATCTTCTTGTCTGGTGTCCGAAATGTACACCTGCTTCTAATAACTGTTTCATTGAAATAACGCTCATTTTTCTACCTCCATTTGGTTAATTCTTCCGTCTACATCCAATTAACCGAACAACCCCGAGCATGGGCACCTAGTCGGTCTCAGTAAACGTGTTTACTCTAACTTCACGATTTTATCATAAAAAAAAGCACTAATCAAGTGCTTTTTTATGATTTGATTATCTCAATTTGTTTAGAGGAGGGGGACATCTACTTCTTCGTTATAAAATCTGTAATCACTTTGTTCCTGCAGTTAAAACACTTTTTCTTTGCCGCCCATTACTTCCCACAATGAATCGTGAAAAATCATGGCCAGACCTTTCCAATGTTTGTGTCTTCCTGCTTCGTATTCTAGTTGCTTTTTTAAATTTGATATTTCATTAAGCAATTGTTCTGTCGTAAGGGGCGGATTCTCATTCACTTCCATTCTGCATCCTCCAATCCTTTCAATTCTGTTTTCTTCGAAAAATATTATATCACAACTTTAAGAATTGTCAGCCAAAACCCTTCGACTTCTTCAGAGAAAAATCGAGCGGAGCGCATATCATTTTTTATTTCTTTTTATTCATCTTCAACATTTTCTTCTCAATCACTATCTCTTTGTCACACACATCTATAGCCGCCTGCTTATGTGTAATAATAACGCAAGTTCTGTTTTTGAGTGCACGGATGTTGTTTAACACTTTTACCTCCGTCTCATAATCCAGCGCTGATGTTGCCTCATCAAGAAGTATGATTGGCGATTTGCAGACTACCGCCCTGGCAATTGCCATACGTTGAACCTGTCCTTCCGAAAGGCCTAGACCTTTTTCTCCGATTACCGTATCGAGACCATCAGGAAAAGTTTTGATAAAATCATAACTCTCACTTACTTTCAGTGCCTCTTCCATCTCCTCGTCTGTTGCGATTGGATTGACCAGTTTAAGATTATCACGCAACGTTCCGCTAAACAGATAATTTCCCTGGGGAACATATGAAAACATATCTCTTGTTGCTACATTTGCCTCTATTTCTTTGCCATTATCATCAATTATAGCAATTTTACCTTCATCCGGTTTAAATACTCCAAGAAGCATTTTCAACAATGTACTCTTTCCTATTCCCGAAATTCCTCTGATGGCAACAAACTCGCCTTTACTTATTTCCACTGTTCCGCCATCGAGAACACTCTCGCGTTTATTCGACAAATCACTCTTGTAGCCGAATTTAACTTCATCAAATACAATCTTTTTCATTGAATCGTATGTTTTTTCCACATCAACAGACTCTACACCAAGCTTCTCATCCATCAGGCTTTCCACTTCCATTATACGCTCAGCTGATGCAAGTATTCCGAATAACTGCGGGAACAGTTTAGTAAAATTAACAACCGGCATCTGTACCTGATTGATTAACTGCAGCACTGCTGTCAGTGTTCCGTAAGTCATAGTCTTTGTGCAAAGTTTAAATGAACACCACATAAGCGCATATAGATATCCGATATTAAATACAAATCCGAAACCCGCATTTGCATATATATTAACTTTTCTTCTTTTCATTTTTGCATTGTAATTGTCTTCTTGAAGCTCATTCCCCTTTGCAGTAACCTCATCCTGAATTCCAAAAGTCTTTACAATAAGAAGACTCTCGATATTTTCCTGGAAGAATGAACGTGCTTTGCCGTCTGTCTGCTGCACTAATTTGTGAAGATACTTAAGTTTTGTTTTAAATAGGCCAATAATAGTAAATACTACAACTCCTCCAAAAACAAAAACCAAAGCGAATTTCCAGTCAAAAAATATAAGTGCAACAAAGGCACCCGTGAACTGAACAATAATATATGTAGTATCAGGCACCATATTAACCATTCCGTTGCTGACAATGGCAATGTCACTGGTGAGTCTGTTCATCAGTTCACCACTGTGATAGACACTGATCTTACTGTAATCCTTGTCCAATATGGACTTGAACATCTTTGCTCTCATTCCCATTTCCATACGGGCCTGAGCTTTCACCGACAAACTCTGAGTTACGATTCGCGTGATTACTCTTAAGGAAATAATCATAAAAATAAGACATCCATATATAATGAGTTGGGTATAACTTTGCTCACCTTTTCCGGCTGCCACACGAACTGCCGAGTCAATAACTTTCTTACTGAGAAGAGCTATAACTACACCAATTGCAGCTAATGCAGCATTTGACAAACTGAGCATAATGATTGTCGGTATTTGTTTTTTTGTAATTTTATACAACCACTTTATGGTATCTCTGTCTTTCATAAAATCCTACCAACCTCTCAAACTGCTTCTAAAACCTAACTCATCTCAAATCTGATTTACAAAAAAACCTTCTCTTCACTCTTCCCAGGAACCTTCTGGTGCGCTTGTATATAACTCTGAAACTGTAGGTATTTACCCACCAGATACAGTATGCTCTATACCTTGGATTCTTAACTGTATATGTTTTGCCGTCTTTTATAAATTCAGTTACCACACCAACTATGTCTTCATCTGTTATTCCCTGTTCTGTATAGAGCTGATTATCGCCTCTCATGAGATAGCTTCCGTCAGGTTTCACCTTCACAACCCTATGAAGAACGTAAGTCTCATCTTTTCTCTGATACAATGGCAAATCATATTTTTTTAATTTACCATCATTCTTTTTCAGAACCACAGTATCTATATTATTTCTTAACATCGGGAGCATACTGTTTCCTTTTGGAGTAAATTTCACATTTCCTCCCTGCTCTAGCTTTTCTTTAATTAGCTCCCCCATTATTTCCATGGGAATTGTTTTATTCAAGAATTCCTGCTCCTTTAATTTTTTCTACGAATAGATTTACATCGTTTTTCGCTGTATCTTCATCAATGTCATACTCATTAAGGAGTGCTTTCACAAGTTCCTCCTCTGTAATCTCTTCCTTCATTTTTTCAAACAGAAAAGCTCCTGTTTCATTAAGTGTAGCCATACCATTAAAATCAAGAGTGGCCTGGCCTATAGGAAGAACCACCTTACTTCCCGCAACTTCTCTAAGCAAATATCCCTCTTTAATTTTCATAGCAACCTCCTGTTTTTTCTATACTACTGTTTTTTCTTACCCCCACCTTCACTTTGTTTAGAGGAGGGGGACATCTAATTCTTAGTTATATTCTTCTGATTGTCTCATAGGATTTCAAAACTGCTTCATCACTCACATTGCAACCAAATCTGTAAATTGGAACTTCCTTTAGCAACTTCTCCAAGGTATCTAAGAGTTTATCCAAATTTTCGACTTTATTGAGTTTTCTTGTAGTCTGGGCAAATGCCTTTGTAAAGGCCCATTCAATTTCTGCTTCTTCGATAAAATTTTCCTCTGAACGTTCCAGAAATACAATCGCCCCAAGTTTTACTTTTGTGTTTACGTTAAGATCTGTCTTTCCACTCCATGGGGTTCCATAAGCAAACCATTCATCTCCTATTTTTCTGATAGCCGGTTTGTCATCATTTAATATAAACGCCTTGTCGGCAAAATGTTTGAGCCATAAACCTGTGTGGGTGGATTTTCCTGTTCCACTGTCAGCCGAAAACAGATACGCATATCCGTCAACAACCACAGCTGACGAATGAAGCATCATACCTCCCAACTTGATTAAGTCCCTATAAAATATAGAACCTGTATATATATATTCCAATCCCTCCAGCGGAAGATTGTCTTTTCTGACTCTAAATCTTTCTTCTAAAAATTCGTCCTCAATGATCACTTCCGACTCAGCCTCTGAATCATCAAATGTATCATCCGGTACACTGTAAGCTCTAGCCTGATTGTAGGTCCTGTCATAACAGGTTTCCATTATTGTTTTCACTTCTGCTATAATATATTTCTCTCTTTTTCGCATATAAATCTTTCCATCACTGCAAATTCATTATCTTTAACACATCATCTTTGTCGGACGTAGCAATGTACACGGAAGGTGCCTCTTTTGCAACCTTCATAAAACCGCCTCGCTCTTTTATGTTTCTGACAATTCTCTCTACATATGCCACCGGCAATAATATCGACGGTTTATCTTTATACCATTCACTGTATCTTCGCATCTGCTCATTTGAAGGAAACAACATCTTAAATGTTCCAACTATCATATTTTGGTTTCCGTCTTTAGTTGCAGACATGTTGCGAAGCCTTCTTGCGTCGTTACTTCTGTTATGAAGTCCATACACTCCACCGTCTATAATGAACTGAGACATTTGCTCAATCTGCGCAAAGTCTTCTTTTTTTCTGTATTCAATTCCAAATTCACCAAAAAACTTCTCGGATATTTCAAATATCTTTACCGCAAAATTCGAAAGTTTAATTTTTTCCAATTCATCCCAAATATAACTCCAATCAAGTTCATCTGAATATCTGACCAAAACCGGAAAGTCCATAAGCATACGCACGCCAATGCCGCTCTCGTAAAAGTGTTTTGCAGCGTGATATACCAGGTAAATCAAATGGTCGCTATCTGCTATTTTATATGTGCATCCCTCAATTTGGGTGCACTTGTTAATAACATTTGAATAGTAACCATTAAAATCCACTCCATTCATCCATGCACCACCTGATACAAGATTATTGTGAATTTCAAGATTTATTCCATAGAACAAATATACATCTACCGTCGCGTCACTCTCTTTGTCATTCGCAGTAGCTCCATTAGACAGTAAAATCTCTCTGACTTTTTCTCTATCTTCCTTTTTTATGAGAATATCCACATCACTCATGGTTCTAAGTTCTTTAACCGGATATATTTCACCAAGATAACTTCCCTTAAAGCAGACATGAATAATCTCATGTTTAGTGAGAAGTTCCAAAAAAGTATCAAGCACATATTTTCTTCTCTGGTATTTTGTAACTTCACTAAAAAAACCTGTCTCTAGCTCTGAAACTATATTGCTCTGAAATTTGTATTGCTTTAAATAACTGTATCCTATTCCATACAGTCTGTGTATCGCAAACAATTCCTTCATGCGTTCTTCATCTATCTTTTCCTGCTGAAGTTCTACTTTACTGTTTCTGTTTATGTAATTGTGCAATATCTCCACAAATTTTTCTTCAGTGTATGTCATCCAATCACCGTTCCCTGAATCTTATCTTTATTATAGATAAAAGTACCACAAAATCGAGTAGGATAATCCTACTCGATTTTTTAGTTTTATATTAATAGTATCCTTTTCCGTATTTGTATTCGTACTTAGCATAGTATTTTCCTTTGCCTTCTTCGTCAACCTTGTTGAGAATCGCTCCCAAAAGTCTGCATCCTGTCTTCTTTAACTGAGCAACCTGTTTCTGGGCAAACTTATAACTTATGCTTCCCTGTGAAATAAGGAATATTATACCGTCGCATTGACTAGCTACGATAGCTGCATCAATTACCCTTCCGATAGGAGGAGTATCTACTATAATATAATCATATTTTTCTCTTCCATATTCAATAAGTTTTTCAAAGTTTTCATTTCCCAAAAGTTCTGATGGATTTGGAGGCACAGGTCCTGACAATACTACATCAAGATTCTCGAAGTTAGTCTTGTAAATAACTCCTTCCATTTCCTCAACACCTGAAAGATACTGTGTAAGTCCTTTAATTGAATTGTTGATTTTGTATCTTCCCATAAGAACTGATTTTCTAAGATCCGAGTCAATAAATAATACTTTATTTCCTGACTCTGACATTGAAGCAGCCAGATTAAATGACACCATCGACTTTCCTTCATTTGGAATAGAACTGGTAATGGCCACTACCTTAATGTCATTTCCACAAAACTGTACATTTGTTCTTAATGACTTATACGCTTCTCTTGAGGCGTAATCTAGGTTTCTGATTTTATCCATGTTTATTGTTAACATATTTACGCCCCCTTACGCTTTAGCTGACTTTTTCTTTTTGCTCTTTGTATTTTCGTTTTTCTGATACGGAATAGCAGCAAGTACACTGATTCCCAGATATTTCTCAATATCTTCCTGCGACTTAATCGTGTCATCAAGAAGGAATAAAATCACTACAATAAGAAGTACAAGGAATGAGCCACCAATAAAACCTATAGCTGTATTTTTAAGTACATTTGGGCTGGCAGGAACAACCGGCATAGTTGCCTCATCAATAGCGTGTACCGCTTCGACTCCTCCCATCACTTCTTTAGTTTTATCATTAACCGAATCTCTTACGGTATCGGCAATCTGCTTCGCCATATGTGCAGATTCATCCATAACTGTAATCATAATGATACGGGTATCTTCAATAAGCTGAACATTAATCTGTGAGGCCAATGCCTTAGTAGTAGTGTTGAGGTTAAGCTTATCTATTACCTCCATCATAACCGGCTCACTTACGATAAGCTGCTGATAGTCACGCGCCAGATATGACGCAAATGCTAAATCACTAGTAGTAAGACTGTCATCATCCTTATTACTGAGAATATAAATCTTTGTGGTTGATGCATACTGTGGTGCAATAAATAATTTTGTAAATGCAAATGCTGCAACAGCTCCAAGTAAACCAACAAATAATATAATAAAAAGTTTGCTGATAATAACTGCAAATAATTCACGTAAATCTATTTCTATTTCGTCTTTGTAAGTATCAAATTCCATAGTTCCCTCTCTAAATCAACTGATTATCTATTACTTTTTGTGGATTTTCAATCAACAACCAGCTAATATATTCATCACTGTATTTTTTTTCTAAACTTTTTAGACATTTTTCAAATGTCACGCTTCGATTTTTTAAATCATGAGCGTCTGTCGCTATAAAGTGCAGACAATCATTGTCTATTATTTTTTTAACAAAACCTTTGTACTTAAAAGTGTAAATGCTGTCGGCATTAACCTGCAAATACGCTCCTACATCGACCAAGTGCTTGGTTCTCGGGATATTGTTAAGCAGACATTTATATCTCTCGCAGTGAGCAACAATAGGCTTATAACCACTGATGAGTATTTTTTTCAGTCTTGTTTCCAACACATGATAGTCAATTCCAGGCATAAATTCTACCAGCAGGTATTCTGAACCAGCCATAGAGTATACCTTTTCTTTTTCCACAAGATCAACTACATCTTCTGTGTACAATATTTCGTTTCCCAGATAGCACTCCATGTCAGAATACTTTTCTTTTACTTTAATGATTAATTCATCATATTTTCTTTTGACTCTACTCAAATCGTTCTGATAGACTCCCGGCCAATAATGTGGAGTAAATATAATTTTTCTAACTCCCTGTCGGTATTCCTCATCAATCATTTTCATAGAATCATCAATGGTTCTAGCCCCATCATCAAGGCTAAACAAAATATGATTGTGAATATCAATGATTCCCTTCATCTTTTTCCCATCCTGATTTTTTTATCATACCTATTCATTCTATCAAATAATGATTCAATAGACAATTAGTTCTCGTTCATTCTGGCAAGTTTTTCTGCCTGATCTGCTGCTATACAATTATCTAATATTTCTGAAATGTCTCCATTCATAATATTTTCCAATCTGTGGGATGTGAATTTGATTCTGTGATCTGTAACACGTCCCTGAGGGAAATTGTAAGTTCTGATTTTCTCTGATCTGTCTCCTGTACCAATCTGACTTCTTCTAGCCTCTGATTCCTCATCCTGCTTTTTCTGAAGTTCAAGTTCGTAGAGTCTTGCTCTAAGTACTTTAAGTGCCTTATCTTTATTCTTTAACTGCGATTTTTCATCCTGACATGAAATAACGATTCCTGTAGGAATATGTGTAAGACGAACAGCTGAGTCAGTTGTATTTACACACTGACCACCGTTTCCTGACGCTCTGAACACGTCAAATTTGCAGTCGTTCATATCTATCTCCACGTCAACTTCCTCTGCCTCAGGCATAATTGCAACTGTGGCTGTAGATGTGTGGATACGTCCACCTGATTCAGTTACCGGGATTCTCTGTACTCTGTGAACTCCACTTTCATATTTAAGCTTTGAGAATGCTCCCACACCGTTAATCATGAATACTACTTCCTTGAATCCACCGATTCCGTTTTCATTGACAGAAATCATTTCTGTCTTCCATCTCTGTGTTTCAGCGTACATACAATACATTCTGTAAAGTTCCGCTGCAAAAAGCGCCGCCTCATCTCCGCCTGCACCGGCTCTGATTTCAACTACAACGTTCTTGTCGTCATTTGCATCTTTAGGAAGGAGTAAAATCTTTAATTCCTGCTCCATCTTTGCCACTGTATCTTTCGCCTCAGCAAGTTCTTCTTTTGCAAGTTCTTTCATTTCCTCGTCACTTTCCTCGCTGAGAATCATAAGACTTTCATCTATAGTATTTTTAGCGTTTTTATATGTGTTGTACGCCTCTACAATCGGAGCTAGTTCGCTCTGCTCCTTCATTAATTTAGTAAATTTATTTGTATCGCTAATAACTGAAGGGTCGTTTATCATCTCAAGTATTTCCTGAAATCTAATAGCTATATCTTCTAATTTATCAAACATTTTTTTATCCTTTCTATTAAAACTTTGCAACGACTACTCTGTCGTTATTACCTAAATCCTTATACACTTTAACATAAGTTGTTTTTTTTCTCAATATATCAGATACTAACTCGCCCTGATCATATCCTATTTCATAAACGATATATCCGTTTTCCTTAATTAAATTACAAGCCTCATCTGTAATCAACCTGTAGAAATGAAGCCCATCTTCTAAGCCGTCTAATGCATTAAAGGGTTCATGTTCTTTAACCTCCACCTCTAGCTCTCCAATTACTTTTGTAGGAATATAGGGCGGATTTGACAGAATGAAATCAAAATTTTCTGACACATTTTCAAATAAATCCGATTGTATAAAAGTGACTTCTGTTTCATTCATTTTTGCATTTTGTTTTGCCACCTCTAATGCCTTGTCTGAAATATCAGCCGCAGTCATTTTTACCGGTATATTTTTTTCGTCGCATATTTTTTTTACTGATATGGCAATACATCCTGAGCCGGTACACATATCAAGAATTTTGAATTCTTTTTCCTGTCCTTCGCTGCTTAACTGTCTGCTTTTTCCCTCTATGAGTTCCAATGCTTTTTCCACAAGAAGTTCTGTGTCCTGTCTCGGTATAAGCACGTTTTCATTGACAATAAAGTCTATCCCCATAAACTCCTGATGACCGGTAATGTGCTGAAGCGGAATATGGGCCGCTCTTTTTGCAACCAGTTCCATATATTTTTCTCTTTGATCATCATCTACGGTTATATTCATATCCATATAATATTTTTGATGATTAATGGAAAGTGCGTACTCTGAAAGAAGCCATGCATCATTAACAGCATCTGCAATATTTTCCTTCTGCAGAATATCTATAGCCTCTTTTATTAAATCTCTAAAGAGCATCTTCTACCTCACCAACTTCATTTTCTACTGCCACTCCATTATCTGAAAGATATTTTTTCCAGTCAAAAACTGCCTCTACTGCTGCAATAGCAACTTCTATCATAGAATCGTCAGGTTCGCTTGTGGTAATTCTCTGAAGCCAGAGTCCCGGTTTTGAAAGAAGTCCAACTATCTTATTGTCAGTGCTTCCTGCCAGTCTGATAAACTCATATGAAATTCCTGCAATTACAGGAACCAAAACCAGTCTCAAAAGGTATTTTGTGAGAGTGCTTTTACTCTTTATGCACATAAAGAACAAAATACTGATTACCATTACTATGAGAAGGAAGCTGGTTCCACATCTCTTGTGAAAGCGTGAACTTGATCTTACATTTTCTACTGACAATTCTTTTCCTGTCTCAATGCAGTTGATACATTTATGCTCAGCTCCGTGATACATATATGTCCTCTTGATATCAGGCATAAATGAAATCAGATAAATGTAAAGAATGAATATAAACATCTTTACCACACCTTCAATTGCAGGCACATGCTCTTCCGTAATGAAAGGTATAAACCTTTTCATTGTGTCAGCAATGAAAAGCGGAAACATCATAAAAAGCGCAATTGAAAATACCACCGACAATGCAATGGTCACAAACATAATCACACTCTCAAGTTTGTCTCCAAGCTTTTCTGTAAGCCATTTTTCGAAGGCTGACGGTTCCACTTCTTCCTCTTCGTCTTCATAAAAGCTTGCCGAATAGGTAAGAGTTTTAATTCCCACTACCAGGGAATCAACAAAACTGAATACACCCCTGATAAATGGAAGAGCCAACAATTTATTTTTACTCATAATGCTGTGATATTCTTGAACATCAACTTCTATTTCTTTGTTTGGCTTTCTTACAGCAACTGCATATTTTTCTTTATTTTTCATCATAATTCCTTCAAGCACAGCCTGTCCGCCAATACCTGAAGAACACATTTTATTATTACTCATATCTTTTACCCGTATATTATTTATTCAAAAACTACTAGTTAGTTAAATTTTTTACTTATTTAAAAGAAAATAGGTTGAGATATAAATCTCAACCTGTTATCTAAAAAATTAATTGATACCATATTTTTTGTTGAATTTATCAATTCTACCACGTGCTGAGATAGCTTTCTGCTGTCCTGTGTAGAATGGATGGCATGCTGAACAAATTTCAACATGGATAGATTCTTTTGTAGAACCTGTTACAAATGTGTTTCCACAGTTACATGTAACGGTTGCCTGATGGTAATCTGGATGGATTCCTTCTCTCATTACATTCACCTCGTAATCTTTCTATATATTTGCCATTTACTCACAATAGCTTTGTTATTATATCACATCAAATTTTTATATTCAAGTAGTTTATTAAAAAACATTATTTCATCTGCGGTGGTTTTCTTATTCTTGAAACTTTCTGGCAGAAATCTGCATTGTCCTTTGTCTTGTAGAACAAATCAAGAATTCTCTCCACTGCCTCATCCGCTTTCAATCCGTTGATTTCTTTTCTCATAATATATGATGCATTTTTTTCTTCTGTATTTAACAGTAAATCTTCTCTTCTGGTTCCTGACTTAACAATGTCAATGGCAGGGAATACTCTCTTCTCTGAAAGTTTTCTGTCTAGAACCAGTTCCATATTACCTGTTCCCTTGAACTCCTCGTATACCACGTCATCCATCTTGCTTCCCGTATCCACAAGTGCTGTGGCAAGGATGGTAAGACTTCCGCCCTCTCTCATATTTCTTGCCGCACCGAAGAATCTCTTTGGCATATGTAGTGCTGCCGGATCAAGACCTCCTGACAATGTACGTCCACTTGGTGGAACTGTAAGGTTATATGCTCTTGCAAGTCTTGTGATACTGTCGAGGAGAATAATTACATCCTTTCCGTGTTCAACAAGTCTCTTTGCTCTCTCTATTACCATCTCTGAAACTCTCTTATGATGTTCAGGCAACTCATCAAATGTAGAATAAATAACCTCTACATTTTCTCCCGAAATTGCTTCTTTGATATCTGTTACTTCCTCAGGTCTCTCGTCAATAAGCAAAATAATCATATGCATTTCAGGATTATTTTTAAGCACTGACTTTGCTGTTTCTTTGAGAAGTGTAGTCTTTCCTGCTTTTGGAGGTGATACTATCATTCCTCTTTGTCCTTTTCCGATAGGGCTTACCAGGTCTACAATTCTCATTGCCATATTTCTGTTGCTGGTCTCTAAATGAAGTCTCTCATTTGGGAAAATAGGTGTTAAATCTTCAAAGTTCTTTCTTCCCATAACTTTATCAAGAGTCTCTCCGTTAACTCTGTCTAAGTAGTAAAGTGCGGCGAACTTGTCTGTCTCTTTTCTCGCCTTCACTCTTCCTGTAAGAATGTCTCCGGTCTTTAATGAGAATCTTCTTATCTGTGTAGGCGCAACATACACGTCATCATCTCCCGGCATATAATTATCACATCTGATAAATCCAAATCCGTCAGGCATTACTTCAAGAATTCCTGTTCTTGCATCCTGTCCGTCGTACTCTTCCTCAGTAGTTTCATTTTCTTCTTCCGGTGATTCTACCTTTTCACTCTGCTTATCAGCCTTAATCTTTTCTGATTTTTCTATTTTTTCTGATTTATCCTTTTTATTATCTGTTTTCTTTTCAATCTTATTTTCTTTCTTATTATCTGTTTTTTTCTTATTTATTTTTTCTTTTTTATTATCAATCTCTTTTTCAGTTTTGCTATCCGCACTGTTAATTGCCAATATTGCCTCGACCAAATCAGCTTTTTTCATTGCAGTAACTGATTTAATGCCGTTAGTTTTTGCAATTTCACGTAATTCTTTTACGGGTAATGACATTAGCTTTTCTCTCATAATTGCTCCTTTCTCTCTTTAGTCGCATATTTTGTTATATATGTAATAGGGTAATCTTTGAACTAATTTATATGACTTTTAGACTTTTTTAGAATTGCGATATAGAACCGCGCAAATATATAATATCATATTAATCTCAAAAAATATAGTGAAATACTTAAAAATATGTTAAGATATCAAACAGGTGATTATTCACATTATAATAATGATAAATGTCAATTTATGGAGGTTATTATGACTACAGATGAAAAAGCATTAAAGCTTCACGCAGATTTAGTAGGTAAAATCAGTACTGAATCTAAATGTAAAATCGAAAATCGCGAGGATTTATCTCTTGCATACACTCCCGGCGTTGCCAGACCTTGCGTAGAAATACACAACAATCCTGAAGATGTATACAAGTACACAATCAAGGCAAACACTGTTGCCGTTGTTTCTGACGGTAGTGCTGTTTTAGGTCTTGGAAATATCGGACCTTATGCTGCAATGCCTGTTATGGAAGGAAAGGCTTGCCTTTTCAAAGAGTTCGGTGGTGTTAACGCATTTCCAATATGTCTTGATACTCAGGATCCTGACGAAATCGTTGAGACTGTTGTTAGAATTGCACCTGGTTTCGGCGGTATCAATCTTGAAGATATTTCAGCTCCAAGATGTTTTGAAATAGAAAGAAAATTGAAAGAGCGACTTGATATTCCTGTTTTCCATGATGACCAGCACGGTACTGCCATCGTTGTTCTTGCAGGTATTATCAACGCATTAAAAGTTGTTGGTAAAGAAAAAGAAAATTGTAAAGTCGTAGTTAACGGTGACGGTTCTGCAGGTATTGCCATCTCTAAACTTTTACTTAAATACGGTTTCAAAGATCTCACAATCTGCGGTTTATACGGAATTCTTTCAAAAGACATTTCTGACCTTAACTGGGCGCAGAAAGAAATGGCTGAAGTTACAAACCTTGAAGGCAAAAACGGAAAACTTGCTGATGCTTTAGTTGGAGCTGATATTTTTGTCGGAGTTTCTGCTCCAAACATTGTTTCTGAAGATATGGTTAAATCAATGAACTCTGACGCAATTATTTTTGCTATGGCAAACCCTACTCCTGAAATTATGCCTGATGTGGCAAAGGCTGCAGGAGCAAGAATTGTTGGAACAGGACGTTCTGATTTCCCTAATCAGGTAAACAACGTTGTTGCTTTCCCTGGAATTTTCAAAGGTGCTCTTGAAGGACGTGCAAAGCAGATTACAGAGGAAATGAAACTCGCTGCTGCTCACGCAATTGCTTCATTAGTTCCTGAAGATAAACTCTGTGATGAGTTTATTCTTCCTGAAGCATTCAATCCGGAAGTTGCCGAGGTGGTAAGTAAAGCTGTTAAAGATAATATTCTTTAACCGTAGTATTAGAAGGATAATTTAAAAGTTCAAATATAAAATTTCAAATATAAAATTTCAAATATAAAAAGGGACTGTTGCACCGGGATTTTTAATCACTAACGCAACAGCCCTTTTTTGTTTATGTTCATTTGTTAATAGTTCTTGTGTTTATTAATTCCACTCTCCCGGAATATCCTACTGTACTCCAGGATTCTCTACTATATTTGTTACTCCCTTAATGTCAACATCATCTGTATTATTATCAACCTTATCAATATTCTCTTCATTCTTCTGCTCTTCTACCTGAGTCTTACTGTTCATAAGATTGTTAATAGTGAATTTGTAGATGTCTGCACTTGCATCTTTCCACCTTGAACACATATATGATGCCGCTTCTTTTGTCGGTACTGAAAGATTTAACTCGATGAGAATTGTATTGCTCTCCTTTACCTGACAGTGCACTATATATTCTCCATTTGAACTTCTGTAGTAATCTGAAAGTGTTCCCACTTCATTTCGAAGTTCATATTTGTTACTAATTAAGAAAATATCTATATCATCGATAATTCTGTTCGGTATTTTATTTTCAAAATATTCAATGGTCTGTCTTCCCTCAGATGTCAAATGATAGTAGGATGTATTCCTGATTGCCTCTGAAAAAATAAATCCTTTATCGTCCAAATCACTGATGGACTGCTGCAACGAAAAATAATTAGTGTAGTCATTTTCCAAAAAGAAAGCTGATATCTGTGCATTGGTTAATGGAAAATTGACTTTGTTCAGCATATATAAAATAATCAATTTGTATAATGTTGCCGAATCGACTGCCATTTTTTACTCCTTTGTAATCTGTTCTATCAAATCAAGTATTTCTTCCTTACCCTGCTTTGTCTGAGCTGAGAATGGAAGTACTGTAATATCTTTAGAACCAAGTTTTTCTTTTATCATTTTGATATGCTTCAATAGCTGACTGCGCTTTATTTTGTCCGCTTTCGTCGCAATGATAATAGGCTCATAACCACTAGCAAGCACCCACTGATACATATCCACGTCATTGCCCGACGGCTCATGTCTGATATCCACTAGCAAAAATACCGCTTTTAGCTGTTTTGAATTGTAGAGATAACGCTCTATCAATTTTCCCCATTTAGCTTTGATTTCTTTTGAAACTTTTGCATATCCGTATCCCGGAAGGTCTACAAAATACATTTCATGATTTACTTCATAGAAGTTAATAGTCTGGGTTTTTCCCGGTTGTGAAGATGTTCTTGCAAGAGCTTTTCTATTGACAAGACCATTGATTAATGATGACTTTCCTACATTTGATTTTCCTGCAAACGCAATCTCCGGCATTTCATTTTCCGGGAGTTTACTTGTGACTCCGCAGACAATTGCAAGCTCTGCATTCTTTACTTCCATTTTTTACTCCTCACTCTTTGTATTCTCAGCAGCAATTTCTTCATTCTTTTTACTCTCGACGTATTGTTTATATGCGCTGACTTTTTCTTCAACAAGCGCTTCCTTCAACACTTCTTCCATAGTGCTTACATAGATTATGTGAAGTCCGCCTTTTATTTCTTCTGATATTTCTTCCATATCAGGTCTGTTCTTTTCAGGAACCAGTACTTTTTCGATTCCTGCGATTTTAGCGGCAAGTATCTTTTCTTTGAGACCACCTATAGGAAGCACTCTACCTCTAAGTGTTATTTCACCGGTCATGGCAATTTTTGCATCTACCGGAACGTTAATAATTGCTGACAGCATTGCTGTAGCCATAGTTATACCTGCTGATGGGCCATCTTTCGGAACAGCACCTTCAGGTATATGAATATGTATATCATGCTTTTCAAAGAAATCTGTACTGATATCATATTGATTTGCTATACTTCTAATGTAACTAAGACCTGCCTTTGCAGATTCTTTCATAACATCTCCAATGCTTCCTGTGAGCATCACCTCGCCCTTTCCGGGCATAACATTCACTTCTATCTGAAGGGTATCTCCTCCTACACTGGTCCATGCAAGGCCTCTTACGATACCTATCTCATTTATTTCATTTGCAAGATCAATTGTATATGTTTTCTTGCCTAAATAATTTTCTAATTTACCCTCTGTGATAACTACGTCAAGCGTGTTTCCGCAAACAATTTCACGGGCTGCTTTTCTGCAGAGTTCCCCAATCTTTCTCTCAAGATTTCTAACTCCGGCCTCTCTTGTGTAGTTTCTGATAAGCTTTGCCAATGCATCATCTGTTATCTTAAGTTTGTCAGGTGTGAGACCATTTCTCTTAATCTGCTTACTCATAAGATGCTCTTTTGCAATGTGGAGCTTTTCGTTTTCTGTGTAACTTGTAACTTCAATAAGCTCCATTCTGTCAAGCAAAGGCTTTGGAATTGTCTGTGTATTGTTTGCTGTTGCAATAAATAATACCTGAGACAAATCTAATGGTAGTTCGATGTAATTATCTCTGAATTTACAGTTTTGCTCTGCATCCAATACTTCCAATAATGCTGATGATGGATCGCCTTTATAATCTGCTCCCAGTTTGTCAATTTCATCAAAAAGCATAAGTGGATTTCTTGTTCCCGCCTGCTTTAAACCTGAAGCAATTCTTCCCGGCATAGCACCGATATATGTCTTTCTGTGACCTCTAATCTCAGCCTCATCTCTTACACCGCCAAGTGCGATTCTGACATATTCTTTTCCAAGCGCCTGAGCCACTGATCTTGCTATGGATGTCTTGCCTGTTCCCGGAGGTCCCACAAGACATATAATAGGGCCGTTACCCTCTGTCTTTGTAAGCACTCTTACTGATAAAAATTCAAGCACTCTCTCTTTTACTTTTTCAAGACCATAGTGATCCCTGTCGAGAATTTTCTGAGCATTATCAATATCCTCGTTGTCCACAGACAACTTATTCCACGGCATCTCTAAAAGTGTCTCAATATAATTCCTCTCCACTGTGCTCTCTGCTGCTGCAGGGGAAATAGATCTGAATCTCTTAATTTCTTTTTCTATTTTTTCTTTAACTTCTTCAGATGCATCAAGTTTTTCAAGCTCCTCGGCAAATCTGTCCGCATCTGAAACTGCGTCATCTTCTCCGAGTTCTTCCTTGATTACTTTCATCTGTTCTCTAAGGATGTACTCGCGCTGGTTCCTATCCACACGCTCTTTAACCTTAATTCTAATATCTTCTTTGATTTTGTTTATTTCAATTTCTTTTGTCAGGAACTCCATAATGATATCATACTGTTCACTGACACTTCGAGCCTCAAGGAATGTCTGTTTGCAGACATAGTCTGTCTGAAAACTGAGTATTACCTGATAAAGCATCTCAAGAATATCTTCTTCCGATGCAACGCTTCTGACAGTTTCTTTGTTTACATTTTCCGCCGCAATTCCGTAGTTTTGTACAGCTTCTCTCAGAACGCGCAGTCTGGCCTCTGCTTCTTCAACGGAATAGTCGTTTACTATCTCATCACACGTGAATACTTCCGCACACAAATAATTCGGCTCATCTATAAACTCATTGATTTCACCACGCGCTTCAGCCTCTACTAAAACACGAACTAATTTGTTTGGAAGTTTGACTAGCTGTTTTACTTTTACTATAGTTCCGATAGTATATAAATCATCCACACCCGGATCCGATACCGATGGATCTTTCTGGGCAACAACGAATAACTTCTGTTTAGTCATCATAGCTGTCTCCGCAGCATTTATGGATAATTTTCTACTGATATCAAAGTGCACTGTCGTGCCCGGCAAAATAGCCAACCCTCTCAACGCTATTACCGGCAATTCAATAATTTTATCTGGCATATAATCACACTCCTACCGCTCTGTTCGATTATGCGCTTTGCTCGTTCTCTTCTTTAGCTTTCTTTGCTGCTTTCTTTATTTTGGTGTTGAGGTTTTCCTCGTATATAAGCTCAGGTGATTTAAGCCCAAGCACAGCATCCCTGTCCACAATGCATTCGATTATTTTGTCATCTGATGGAACTTCGTACATAATGTCCATAGTAGAGTTCTCCATAATCGCTCTAAGTCCTCTGGCACCTGTCTTTCTCTCAAAGGACATCTTTGCCAATTCCTCGATTGCATCATCTGTAAATGTGAGCTTCACCCCATCAAGCTCAAACAATTTTTTGTACTGTTTTACCAATGCATTCTTTGGCTCAACCAAAATCTTCTTCAATGCATCAATATCCAATGACTGAAGAGAAACTGTAACAGGTACACGTCCGATAAACTCAGGAATAAGTCCGAATTTAACTAAATCCTGTGGCATTACTTTCTTCATAAGTTTGTCGAAGTTGTCTGTATTTTTCTCCGGAATCACTGCATTAAATCCAATTGCAGACTCATCAATACGATTTTCTACAATCTTCTCTAAACCGTCAAAGGCTCCTCCACAAATGAACAGAATATTGGTTGTATCTATCTGAATAAGTTCCTGATGAGGATGTTTTCTTCCTCCCTGTGGTGGAACGCTGGCATTTGTTCCCTCTAAAATCTTAAGTAACGCCTGCTGAACTCCTTCACCTGAAACATCTCTTGTGATTGAAACATTCTCCGACTTCTTTGTAATTTTATCTATCTCATCGATATAAATGATACCCATCTGAGCTCGCTCAATATCATAATCTGCTGCCTGAATAAGTTTGAGAAGGATGTTTTCAACGTCCTCACCGACATAACCTGCCTCTGTGAGAGCTGTTGCATCTGTTATAGCAAATGGAACATTAAGAATCTTAGCCAATGTCTGTGCAAGGTATGTCTTGCCCGAACCAGTTGGCCCAAGCATTAAAATATTACTCTTTTGCAACTCTACATCAAGATCCTGTCCTGAAAGAATTCTTTTGTAGTGATTATATACTGCAACTGAAAGAACTTTCTTAGCATCATCCTGACCAATAACGTAATCATCAAGAAACTCTTTGATTTCCTTTGGCTTTAAGAGATTGATTTCTTCTTCAGGATGGCTGTCGCCTCCCATCTTGCTATATACTTCATCCTCAATAATCTCTGCGCAAATCTCAACACACTCATCACAAATATATGAACCGTCAGGACCTGCTATTAATTTTTTTACCTGATCCTGATTTTTTCCACAAAATGAGCATCTGATTTTGTCATCGCTTCGCTTATTTGCCATAAAATACCTCCACTTTATTAATGAACTTAAGGCACCACTAAAATAATAGCGGTGCCTCAAATAATTTATTTATCTTTTCTGACAATAACTTCGTCAATTAAACCATATTCTTTTGCAACTTCAGCGTCAAGCCAGTTATCTCTGTCTGTATCTTTTTCAATAACTTCAAGAGGCTGTCCTGTGTTCTCTGCAAGAATCTTGTTTAATCTTTCCTTAGTCTTCAAAATATGCTCTGCAGCTATTTTGATATCACTAGCCTGTCCCTGAGCTCCGCCAAGTGGCTGGTGAATCATAACTTCAGCATTTGGAAGTGCATATCTTTTTCCTTTTGCTCCGCTTGATAAAAGGAAAGCACCCATGCTTGCTGCCATACCAATACATGTTGTGGCAACATCACATTTGATATAATTCATTGTATCATAGATTGCCATTCCTGCGGTTACTGAACCACCAGGGCTGTTAATGTACATATGAATATCTTTGTTTGGATCCTCAGATTCAAGGAAAAGCAACTGTGCAACAACAAGGCTTGCTGTAGTCTCGTTGATTTCTTCACCAAGGAATATAATTCTGTCTTTTAATAATCTCGAATAAATGTCATATGAACGTTCGCCTCTGCTAGTCTGCTCAATGACGTAAGGTACTAAACTCATTATAACACCTCCATATCTGTCCGGTTCATAAACTGCATAAATTTGTGGCTACCGGCAATTATTTTGCAGCTTCAACTACTAATTTTGCAGCTTTCTGAACAGCAATGTCTTTCTTTAATGTATCAGCTTCTGCTCCTGAAACAAGTCCCTTGATTGCATCAAGTTCCATGTTGTAAGTCTTAGCCATTTCTTCAAGTTCTTTCTCGAACTCTTCGTCTGAAACTTCAATGTTTTCTGCAGCAACTACAGCTTCAAGAACTAATCTTGACTGAATTCTTGCGAGAGCCTGTGGCTTAACCTGCTCGAGTAATGTTTCTACTGTAGATCCTGTGAACTGCATATACTGCTCGAATGTGATTCCCTGTGACTGAATCTGCTGAGCAAACTCTTCAACCATCTGCTGAGCCTGTGCTTCAATCATCTTCTCTGGGATATCCATCTTAGCATCATCAACGATTGCCTTGATTACTTCGCCTTCTTTAGCTTTTTCAGCTTCAGCTTTCTTTGTCTCTTCAAGGTTCTTCTTGATGTCTGCTTTGTACTCATCAAGTGTATCGAATTCTGAAATATCCTGTGCGAATTCATCATCTAATTCAGGAAGCTCTTTAACTTTGATTTCCTTAACTGTTACCTTGAACATAGCTGGCTTACCTGCAAGGTTTTCAGCGTGATATTCTTCTGGGAATGTAACGTTAACTTCTACTTCCTCTCCAATGTTCTTTCCGATTAACTGTTCTTCAAATGTATCGATGAATGAGTGTGATCCGATTGTTAATGGATAATCTTCACCCTTTCCGCCTTCAAATGGAGTTCCGTCAACAAATCCTTCAAAATCGATTACTGTCTGATCTCCATCTTCAACTGCTCTGTCCTCAACTGTGATAAGTCTTGCATTCTGCTCTAATACTTTGTTGATTTCAGTCTGAACATCCTCATCTGAAACTTCAAGATCAGGAGCTGCTGTCTCTATTCCTTTGTATTTTCCAAGTTCAACTTCAGGTTTTAATACAACTTCTGCTGTGAAGATAAATGGCTTTCCTGCTTCGATCTGTACTACGTCGATTTCAGGTCTTGCAACAATTTCAAGTCCACTTTCCTGTGCTGCATCTGCGTATGCATCAGGAATCATTGAATTAACAGCATCTTCGTAAAATACTTCAACGCCATACATTTTCTCTACCATGTTACGTGGCACTTTACCTTTTCTAAAGCCCGGTACGCTGAATCTGTTTTTGTTTTTGTTATAAGCCTTGTTAATAGCTTTTTCAACTTCTTCTGCTGCTACTTCAATAGTAAGCTTTGCTGTGTTATTTTCTAATTTCTCTACCTGTAAACTCATTTTAATATAATCCTCCTATTTCGTTTGTGGACACTCCACAACAGTATATCATTATAACACGGATATTTTCTATTGTCATTATCTAATTGAAAAGTTTATCATGAAAAATCATTTGTTTAAATATACTGCAATTATAATATTAGTTAATTATTGTGTTTTTGTTGTGTTTACACCAAATAGATTTATGTCTATTTTGCCTTTTTATTTATACTGAATTGCCTTTGCAATTTCATTACTCTTTGCTTCTGAAACAAGAATATTAATAAGTTCAAGTCCCATTTCAAGAGCCGCTCCAAGCCCTTTGGCTGTTATAATATTGCCGTCTGTTACAACTTTTGTTCCAAGGCAGTTTGCACCTTCCATCTGTTCTTCAAATCCTGGGAAGCATGTTACATTTTTCCCCTTAACAAGGCCAAGTCCTCCAAGAATACTAGGAGCTGCACAAATTGCTGCCAAATATTTTCCCTCTTCATTGTACTTTGATACCTGCTCTGTCAATGTCTTGCATCCTGCAAGGTTTGTGGTTCCAGGCATTCCTCCCGGAAGGAAAATCATATCTCCGTCATCAAAATTTATATCTGAAATCACTTTATCCGCCATAATATTAAAGCCATGTGAGCTCTTAACCATAATTTCATCTGTTATAGATGCTGTTACCACTTCCACCTCGTGTGTTCTCCTGAGCAAATCTATAACCATCAACGCTTCTACTTCTTCAAATCCTTCTGCAAAGAAAGCATATACTTTTTTCATTTTTTCATTTCCTTTCTCTTTTTGTTTTTTGTTTTTGCACTGTTTACAAAGGTCAAAAAGCTCTCTTTTACCGCATATTTTCTTTATGACAGCGCTTTTTCAGTATAACATATCAACTTTTTATTTTCAAACAATTGAATCCGTTCAAACAATTGTATCTATTAAGTTTTTCGGATTAATGGTATTATAAAAACTAATACTTTTAAAATATTTATGAAAGGATGAACTTTTAGTTCTAAAATGAAAGACATGGAAATCGAAAAGAAATATCTGATATTACAAGTTCCAAAAGACCTTGAAAACTATGATCATCATGAAATTGAGCAAGGATACCTCTCAGTCAATCCTGTAGTCAGAGTCAGAAAATCCGACGAAGAATACTACCTCACCTATAAGGGCAAGGGGATGATGGCAAGAGAAGAATACAATCTCCCTCTCACAAAAGAAAGCTATGAACATTTGATAAAAAAAGCCGATGGCAATGTCATCACTAAAACAAGATATCTTTTTCCTTTGGAGAACAATCTTACTGCTGAGCTGGATATTTTTCACGGTGTATTTACCGGTATGTCTATTGTTGAAGTGGAGTTTGAATCTATTGAGGCAGCAGAAAGCTTCACACCACCTGATTGGTTTGGAGATGAAGTCACTTACGACAAGCGTTTCCACAACAGCTATCTTTCCAGATTATCTGTATCTGAAACCATTCTTTAAGAACACCTTTAAACTATAGATTATGAAAAAAACGACTCGATATCGAGTCGTTTTTTAATACGGGCGACAGGACTTGAACCTGCACGGTCTCCCACTAGAACCTAAATCTAGCGCGTCTGCCAATTCCGCCACGCCCGCATGGCATTTATTCAAAACGCGTTTTTTATAATAACACGTCGACAATTAAATGTCAATTTTCTCCCTTGCTTTTCTTTCTCTTAAATGCTTCACAAAACAATGCTGTTCCAATTATAGCAACGGTAAAGTATTTCAGATCATAGAATGCATTCAATAATACTACACACATTTCTCCTGAATCTGCCGGTCCATGCATAGGCAACATTACCGTTCCCAGAAATGCTCCTATTATCATATAATTTCCCATAATAAAGTATTTGTCTTTCTGAAGAACATCATTCAGTTTTTTTATTCTCGGTATTACAAAGACGCTGATTATGGTAGCCATAACTGAGAATATAGTCAATACGAATATCGATATATAATTGATATTGAAATCGTCATACATATTTAAGATTTCTGCGACATTAATTCTAAATAATGTGAATATAAATCCAAATAACACATACCAGTTCATTTCATACAAAAGCATATTCACTACATGCTCCGTCTTATGAAAATGACTTATAAGAAAACTAATTACAAATCCTACCAGCATAAATATTAAAGCTACAAAAAAAGAATTATCTATAATAACTCCAATACAGCTTCCAATTACTGTTCCAAAGTAGATGACTATTGCCCCATACTTTTTCCTGACCGAAATAACCTTTTCATCAACAAGAAGAACTATGCCAATAAGACATCTTATAAATGTCAAAAAAACATCTCCATGTATTAAATCAAACATATATACAAAATCACTCATACTAATTTCCCCTTCTATATCCCCTTATAACTGTTCAATCGTGTATGTTTTTTCATAATACTCATTTTGTATTTACATAATAAGTAGTTACCAGATTAACTTTGTGTAACAGTTTCAATTGCACTTCGTCACTTAGCTCATAGTAGATAACAAAAAAGCGCAATTACTATTGCGCTTAAGAGTGAGGCACGGGGGATTCGAACCCCCGACACCTTGATTAAAAGTCAAGTGCTCTACCGACTGAGCTAGTGCCCCATATCTATATAAATTTATCTAACTGCCCAAACTGGGCTAGTTGGATTCGAACCAACGAATGCAGGAGTCAAAGTCCTGTGCCTTACCGCTTGGCGATAGCCCATCATTGATTGTCATGATAGCCCATCGTTGATTGCTACTAAGGTGGCTAGAGGGATTCGAACCCTCGGCCTCCAGAGCCACAATCTGGCGCGCTAGCCAACTGCGCCATAGCCACCATACTGTGCTCGAAGGGATTCGAACCCCCGACCCACGGCTTAGAAGGCCGTTGCTCTATCCAGCTGAGCTACGAACACATAATCTTCGCTAGTGCGAAAATCAAGCGGGTGATGGGAATCGAACCCACGTATCTAGCTTGGAAGGCTAGTGTTCTACCATTGAACTACACCCGCAAAATCGGGGTGACAGGATTCGAACCTGCGACCTCTTGATCCCAAATCAAGCGCTCTAGCCAAGCTGAGCCACACCCCGTATTTTTTTGTTAATGTGCCGCGTTGTTCACAACGCAAGAATTATTATATGTCACAGTAACCATAATGTCAACACTTTTTTTGATTTTTTTTCGTTATTTTTTCCTTTCCCCTTCCAGCCCTTTATTTTCGGGCATTCCAGCAAAAAGAACAAACTGAAAAAAAACACTTTTTTACTCTTTTTCTAAAAAAACGACTAATTTTTTTCAGAAAAAAATTTTTAATTTTTTCAATATTTTTTTTATTTTTTTGAAAGCTTATTTTTTTTCAAAGAATTTTCACATTTTATTTTCGAGAAATTTTATTATTTATTTTCGAGAAATTTTATTATTTATTTTCATTTTTTGAAATTATTATTATATGGCTTAAATTTTTTTATAAAATTTATTTGTAAATATTTTTATGATTTCTTGTAATATCTTGTGATTTATTATTTATGTACTTTATTAATATTCATTGTTCTATTTTACAAATTTTAATTCATATTCCACTTCGCCATCGTCATGCATAGTCATAAGTATATAACTCGGCTTCCTCCCGCTCTGTCGTGGATATGTGAGACTCCCGGGATTAATAATGGTATACTCATCCCCTTCATCAATAACAGGTACGTGAGTGTGTCCATACATTATTATATCACACCCCTCCTGAAGCGCAGCGTACACTAACCTCGTCACATCAGAACCATACACTCCGTATTTGTGACCGTGTGTAGCAAATATCTTATGACCATACATCTCAAATACTACTTTGTCTGCCAAATCATAATTCCAGTCATTATTTCCCCTGAGCACCTTTACTGCATAAGGAACAGAGGAAATAATGTACCTCTCATCTCCACACACATCACCTAAATGTATAATGTAATCTGCTTCCTTGTTGGACTTGATTACTTTTTCATAGTTTTCCAAATATCCATGTGTGTCACTGATTACTAATATTTTTCTCATTGCAAATAAATATTCCTTTCGGAAATTTTTTAATCTTTCTCTACAATAATTCTATATAAACTTTCTTTTGCAAGTTTTATAATCTGTCTCCTAACAACTTTATCATCGCTTTTAATGCTTTGCCTCTATGACTTATGCTATTTTTGAGATGTGGATCCATTTCGCCTGTAGTCATGTCATACTCAGGCACATATACTATAGGATCATATCCAAATCCATTTTTTCCTCTCTCCTCAGTTGTAATAAATCCTTCAATTGTTCCTCGTGTTGTAAGGATTTCTCCATTTGGAAATGCCACTGCAATTACGCATACGAATCTTGCACTTCTTTCGTCCCCTTCAACGCCCTCAAGCTGCTTGATAATATGCGCATTCTTTACTGAATAAGGGGTATCCTCTCCAAGAAATCTCGCTGAATAGATTCCCGGTGCTTTATCTAAATAATCCACTTCAAGTCCTGAATCATCAGCCATAGCAATCTCACCTGTCATCTCCATTATTGCCTTTGCTTTGATTACTGCATTTTCTTCAAAAGTATCTCCTGTCTCTTCTATATCGGCCTGAATTCCGGCTTCCTTCATAGTCACTAGATCCAGGTTTAAACCGGCATCCTCCAACATCATTTTTACTTCCCTGACTTTTCCTTCATTACTTGTTGCAAATATCATAATTACTCCTATCTGTTATCTGTATATGCCTTAAGACATATATTACATTTTTTATTTTTTTCGACATTTTCCCATGAATTGCCCATAAAGCTAATATAGCCCTTTCCATCGGTAATATCAACATTTTTTGTTATCTCGTCATTTGCGAATTCCACCGCCACGGGTTCAGTTGAATTTGGTGTCGTGGCCTTAACAATAACCGCAAATTCTTTTCCTTCTTCAACTTCAATTTCCCGTCCAAAATTAACTGTATAAAAGCCCTTATTTTTAACGTTTCCTGAGCCCACCCATGTTCTGCCGGTAGTCAGTGAATTTTCACCTGTATAATCAGGGCACACAAAAACTTCGTATTTAGTGTCATTATCTGTGGCATAAAAACCTACTGCCTTTACTGCTTCATTTTTCTTTGCTTTATATACATTTGCAAAATAAGCGGTATTCTTTTCCTTAAATCCCATCTTACCAACAAATCCACATAAATCAGTCTGATAAATATTGTCATAATTATTGGTGTTTTCTATTTTTGTATAAACTATATTATGAACGCCTATATTTGAATCATAATATGAGACATAGAAATTACCGTTTTTGCCGAATTCTTTTCCCCAACTGTTTCTACATATGAAAGCACCATTGCCCTCAACATCCGTCGTAAAGTTTTCTTTTGGGTAATTATCATCCCACCCTATTATTACTATGTCATGGTTGGGCTTGTTCTCCCCAATATAGCAATACGCAGCTTTTTCTTTATTGTAATAATTCGATACACTAGAAGAGTTAATCAGAGATGTATAAAGTGCACTCTGAACTGCACCATATTTATATACCATAGATTTTATTGTCTCATAATCTTTTGACTCTATTATCTGCATTTCCTGAACATGCTTTGCGACTTTGTACTTTCCTGAAACTCCGTCGTATTTATCATCTTTTTCCAAAACCGGTCCCTGCCATGCTGAAAGATACGCCATTGAAATATTGTAATCGCCGCCATCGGAAATTGCTGTGTTGTAAGAATTCATAATTGCCATATGATCCGCAGCAAATACTTTTCTCTCTTCAGGTAATAACGTAGATTCAAGAGCTGTAACCGATGCAAATGCCCAACATGTAGAATAATTTCCCTGTGATCTTACTGTAGGACTTCTGCCTTCATCTTCATACGAAAAATAATAAGGAAGAATTCTTTCCCGGTTATTATCATTAACCAGTTTTATTTCCGTGTATAGTCCATCCCACACGTATGTATAATGTAAACATTCCGCCAATATATCTACCGGATAATAGTACATATCTTCAATCTCAATGATAGACTGTTGTGCCTCAACACTTGTTCCATTCCAAGTATATATATTGGAATCAATCTTCATATCGAGTTCATTTTCTCCCTTTTTTATCTTCACGTTTTTATCTTTGTAAATTCCGCAAAAGCAATTAAATGTTTCCCCGATAATGTCCACCGGTATATACATTTTCAAATTTTCATCGACATATATTTTTTTGTTATTATTGTTTATGGCTACCCCGTCAACAGATAGCTTAACATTATTAATGTTTAATTCATTTGCTATCAATTTGTTCCATCGCTCACTGTTTACTGTGATTTCACTTTTAATAAGGTACTCTCTGTTAAAATACTTTACCGTCAGGAAACCGCCTACAATAATAGCAACGCAAACAATCCAAAATAAACCTTGTTTCTTCAATTTTCATCCTCTTGTATTATTTTTTTGGAGGCTTTGGCCCCATAAACTGATAATAGTACGCCTTAAGCATTCCGTTATATATTTTCCTGTTTTTAGTAGCTTTGATTCCCATAGCCTTCTCAGCATCCTCATAAGATGTAATTACAAATGCTGACCAGGAATCCAATTTCTTATAACGTTCACCCAAGCATTTGTACAGGCTGTACATATTCTCTTTTTCATCTAACCTCTCACCGTATGGTGGATTAGTTATGATAAAACCATATTTTTTACTGTGGCTTAATTCTGCCACATCCCTTTGCTGAAAATGTATCAGGTGATCCACTCCCGCAAGTTCGGCATTTTTCTTTGCATAGGCAACCATCTTAGGATCGATATCAAAAGCCTGAATATCCGTTTCCACCGAATCATCCATCATATCATTTGCCTCATTTATCACATCATACCAAAACTTCTTATCTATAAAATTAGTCCATTCCTCTGATGTAAACTCTCTATTCATTCCAGGTGCCATATTGCATGCCATCATAGCTGCCTCAATTGCAAAAGTACCACTTCCACAAAACGGGTCAATAAGAATTCTGTCTTTTCTCCAAGGTGTAAGCATAATCAGTGCTGCGGCAAGGGTCTCTTCAATTGGTGCTTTCGCAGTGTTCTTTCGATAGCCTCTCATATGCAATGACTCACCTGATGAGTCAAGTCCCACAATTACTTCATCCTTATGTATAACAATTCTCACCGGATATTCTGCACCGTTTTCCTCAAACCAGTTTACCGAATATTCCATCTTCATTTTTTCGACTATTGCTTTTTTGACAATTCTTTGAATATCTGTGGTGCTAAATAATTTACTCTTAATTGAAGTAGCTTTCTTTACCCAGAATTTTCCATCTTCCGGAATATACTCCTCCCAATCCAAAGCTTTTACCTTTTCAAATAATTCGTCAAAAGTTGTTGCTTTAAATCTTCCAACCTGTACTAAAACTCTCTCTGCTGTTCTCAAGAAAACATTAGCTCTCGGAATAGCTTTAGCATCTCCCTTAAAGGACACCTTTCCGTCTTCAACCTGAACAATATCATATCCTAAATCCTGGATTTCTCTTTTTAAAACCGCTTCTAATCCAAAATGACATGGAGCAACTAAAATATATTCTTTCATGGAACCTCCAATTAATATCACGCTATCGATTCTTACTGCAAAATATCAATCAATCATAATAATTGTATTTTTACATTAGAATAGCATAACACATTATTATTGCAAAATCTATACATTAATATTCCAAGCCATGCTTCGTTTTCATCTCACCTAATTATTGAATAATCTTTCTTGGATTGATGCTGTATTTCAAAATGTATATTTTATGAAATGGACGCATCGTCCCTGAAAGCCTATACAATAATAATCTGAGACACGCATCGTTTTCTATTCCTCGCATTCGCTTATTATCGAACGCTTCGCATAACTCGCTCCTTCGGAGCTCAAACACATGCTTTCGCGTTCGAAGCTAGAATGCTCGTCATAACGAAAGCCTCGCTATCGTCTCATCTCATTATTGCATAGCCTTTCCCGTGACGATGCTGTGTTTCATAAACTATACTTTTAGAAACTTTATTTTACCATTTTACCTTCCATTTAAGTTTTTTCTTACATTGGAAGGTAAGGTAAATTTGTTAATTTGTTATCAATTACCTTCCAAACTAATATATTTACCATTTGGTAGGTAA
>SVDZ01000006.1 GCA_015057625.1 Lachnospiraceae bacterium
GTAGGTAATTCTCATGACAAGCTATTTTTGCAACATACCTTCCAAACTAATAAATCTCACATTTAGTAGGTAATTCTCATGACAAGCTATTTTTGCAACATACCTTCCAAACTAATAAATCTCACATTTAGTAGGTAATTCTTTTGCCAAGCTATTTTTGTAACATACCTTCCAAACTAATAAATCTTTCAATTGGTAGGTAAATGATGCATATCGTATCTCATTTTCGCACAGATCTTATCATGACAATTCTGTGTTTAATAATGTATACTCTCTGAAATGTCGCATAGTTTTCAGATGAGCACGCGTAAACGTGACAATCCTTGTGACAATAGCTATATTTTCGTTGCAACGAGCATTTTCTAATAAGCGAATGCGAGGAGTAGAAAATATAGTGTGTCACGGATTGTTACTTTATGCGTGCTAATGGAAAACTTTGCGTCCATTTCATAAAATATACTTTATGAAACGTGAATTACAGTTGCTTTCGGGAATACGTAAAGAGCAATTATGTGAATGGATTTCGAAAAACGATTGAGACAAACTTCGAAGGATTTCGATAAAAGAAGGATGATTCGCTGTCAAATTTCGAGGATTACAAGTCCTCGAAATTTAGTGCAAGTGACAGAGTTTTCATCAAGAAAACTCTGGAAATTTGCACGGGCGAGAATCATACATCTTTTGAGAAATAATCCTTCAAGTTATGTCGAACTGTTTTGAGAAAACATTTATATAATTGTGACCTAGTATTCTGAAAGCAAAGTATGCCCGTTTCAAAAAGTATACATTATGAAAGGAGCTAAAAGTTTTCTTTCAGCTCCTTTCGTCAATTAACAATCAATAAGTGAAAGTGCTTCTGCATCTCCAACAATTGTTACATCGTTATGAAGCTGCAACACTGAAGCAGGTACCTTAGGAGTAACAGGTCCGAAGAATGCCTCTTTAACTATCTGAGCTTTTCCGGCACCGTTAACTACTACTACGATTTTCTTTGCCTGCATGATTGCTTTGATTCCCATAGTATATGCTTCCTTTGGGACATCATCAATATTATCAAAAAATCTTGAATTTGCTTCTACTGTACTCTGGGCAAGTTTTACACAATGTGTTTCTTTTTCAAAAGCTTCTCCAGGTTCATTAAAGCCAATGTGACCATTATTTCCAAGTCCTAATAACTGCAAATCAACTCCGCCGCTATCTCTTATTATGGCATTGTAGTCAGCACATGCTTTGTCTGAATCAAGTTCAAGGCCGTCAGGTACAAATGTTCTGTTTTTGTCAATGTTAATATGGTCAAATAAGTTTTTATTCATAAAATATCTGTAACTCTGATCATTCTCAGGTGACAATCCCTTGTATTCATCAAGGTTGATTGAAGTAACTTCTGAGAAATCAAGATCCCCTTTGTTATACCAGTCAATTAACTGTGCATATGTTCCAAGAGGTGTTGAGCCTGTAGCAAGTCCTAACACACATTTTGGTTTCATAATAATCTGGGCAGAAATAATATTTGCAGCCATTCTGCTCATAGAATTGTAATCTTCTGCTTTAATGATTCGCATTTTCTTAATCCTTCTTTCTAATATTACGTCTCTCTAATTATCGTCCATTGCTCTAAAGTCTTTTGGAGATGTACCCACATGATTTTTGAATATTCTTGAAAAATGTGTAACATCCTGAAATCCAACCTGTTCAGAAATTTCCTGAACTTTCGCATTGGACGTTTTGAGCAACTCTTTTGCTTTGTCTATTCTGATGACATTTATAATTTCAAAAAATCCTTTCCCCGTATATTGATTTAGCAGCTTGCTTAAATGCCAGTTACTGATGTAACACTGCTCAGCCACATCCATAAGACTCATCTTACTTGCATAATTAGCATATATATATTTAAGTGCAGTCTTTATTATATAGTAATTGGCATCAGTAAAATTATAAGCTTCCTCATCAGCCTTCGGCTTAGGTCTGTTTTCTACAAATGCATCATAAATATACTTTTCTACAGGGTCATCCATATTCCAAAGATTTTCTTTTCTGTTCTCTCCGGTCTGACCCTTTGCTACCAAATTTCTCGTCATTGCGTCAATCGCTTCTTCTATCTCATCTATCTTGGATGGCTTTAACAAAAATCTGGTGACACCAAGCTTAATTGCCTGCTGTGCATACTCAAAATTTCTAAATCCTGTGAGGAGACAAACTTCAATATCCGGAAATTCAGATTTGATTGCCGCAACCATTGCCAGACCATCCATATTCGTCATGGATATGTCTGAAAATAACATATTGGGTTTTAAATCTCTTACAAGTTCTAATCCCTCAAGACCATTACTTGCAGTTCCTGCTATATGACAGTTCCAATTTTCCCAATTAATTCCTGTTTTTAATCCTTCTACGATGATTGGTTCATCGTCAACTATAACAACATTGTACATTTGCTTCTCCTTTGCTAATGCGTTGCCTGTAAGAATCTTAACCCTTAACAGCTCCTACAACCATTCCCTTGATAATGTACTTCTGCAAACATAAGTACACGATAATTACAGGGATAACAATAAGTGAAACTGAAGCCATCATCATACCGTAGTTAGTACCTTCTCTTGATGAAATATTGTTAAGAAGAACTGTAATTGCATATCTTTCAGGAGTTCTAAGGAAGAACATCTGAGTAAACAGATCGTTGTAACTCCAAAGGAATCCGAAAATACCTACAGTTACAAATGAAGGCTTACTAAGTGGTAAGATAACCTTAAAGAATATCTGGAAGATGTTACAACCTTCCATATATGCTGCTTCTTCCAATTCAACAGGCAGTCCTTTAATGTAACTCATTAATACTATTATAGCAAAGGATAAATTTCCTGCAATCTGTGGAAGAATAACTGCTATAAGTGAGAGTGCAAGCTGTCCTGTCTGACTGGTTACATGTGGGTTATTAACAAGTCCCATCTTTGTTTCCATCATATACATTGGAATGATTGTTGAGAAAATTGGGAACATCATTCCTGCATATAAAAGACCTGTCAGAACATTTTTGCCTACGAAGTTATATCTTGCAAGTATATAAGCTGCCATACCTGCGAATAAAATTACAAATACTGAAACTGAACAAGAAATAATAATACTATTTCTGTAAGCGCCTAAAATATGATAATTTTCAAAAATAAGTTTGTAATTATCTATTGTAAACAAATCCCCTAAAGGAAGTGAAAATGAGTTCTTTACAATCATTTTCTTATCCTTAAATGAGTTCATAAATGACCAGATAAGAGGAAAAATAGTTGTTAATGCCCAAAATACTAAAAAACCATAAATTAATACCTTAGCTATTACACCAAATATAATTTTTAATGCGCGAAATGCGTCTATCTCTTTTTTTGTTTCCATTTTTTCCTCCTTTCTACATATCTAAATCTGAGTCTGTCTTAAACAATCTATTAACAATGGCTGAAAGTATAACTCCAAGCACTACAATTACGATTGAAATTGCTGCAGAGTAACTTACATTTGCCTGTGATCTTTCGTACATATATGTACCCGTCAACCATGTGTTTGACATTCCCTTTGGGAACATTGTCCATGGAAGGTCGAATACTTTAAGTGCACCGGTAACTGCAAGAATTACACAAGTGCTGATACTGTTCTTAAGTAATGGAAGTGTAATATATTTTACACTCTGGAATTTTGTAGCTCCGTCAATTGAAGCTGCTTCATATAATTCCTCTGAAATTCCGCTGATACCTGTAAGTAAAATTACGAAGTAGAAACCTACGTACTGCCAAATAACAGGTGTCAACATTGTAAAGATAGGTACCTGTGCTTTCCAGTCAAAGTTTTGCTCGATAATACCGAGTCCCATTAATAGCTGGTTAATCATTCCCCCATCGAACAAGAATAACAAGTTAAATAAAAGACCTAACGCTGTAGCTGAAACTACGATTGGGAAGAAGAATACTACTCTGAAGAATCCTGCACCCTTTTTGATATTACTTACAAGAATTGAAAGTAAAAGTGCCAATCCTACCTGACCAACCATTGTAGCTACTATTGTAATTCCTGTATTCTTAAGTGATAAAAATAAATTTGATGTAGTGTTGAAGTGTCCGTCCTTCCAGATTTCTTCAAACAACTTTAAATAGTTTTTATAAATTGGATCTAACCATCCCTGGCTTGTACTAGCCAAAAGTTTAATTTTCTGAAAACTGATTAATATATTCTGTACAAATGGATAGTAAAGATATACCGCCATAAACAGAAATGCAGGTATCAGAAAAAATGCAATATATTTTTTACTCTGATAGATTTTTGCATCCATTTTTTGTCGCCTCACATCTTTCAATTTTTTGTTTTTTTTGAGCTAAAATGCCCTGTTTTCGAGGAAAAATCGCCCATTTTTCCTATAATAATGGGGCTGCTGCTATGCAACAACCCCTATTATTTTGTATTGGATAACCTCATGTCTTTTTTTGAGTGACCCAGGAGAAATCAGAAAAACTGACGGGTCACTCAAAAAGATTTTCAAGTACGACGAGGTGTACTTGCTAATTAATTTGTGAAATAATATTATCTATCTGCAACGATATCTAATACTTCCTTAACTGCATCTGAAGATGTCTTTTCTTTCTTAACGATCTTAGCCATCTCACCGAAGATAGGTGTTCTCTCATCTGGAGTTAAGTTATCTTCAACAGCTCCTGCGATACCTGATGTACCAGCACAGAACTTAATAGCATCATTCTCAAGACCTGTAAGTGAAGAAGCGTCTACTGAACATCCATTCTTTAATGCTGTAACTGATGTACCAGCGAACTTAGAAACTACTTCATCACTTGTCATGTACTCAACGAAATCAACAATTGCTGCCTGTTTAGCTGCATCATCCCATCCCTTCTTTGTGATGAAGTATCCTGAAGAGATACCACCGATGATGTCTGTTGTCTTTCTGTCAGCCATACCTGGAACGTATGTTACTGTGTAGTTATCGATATCGTCTACAGCTTCTTGAATACCACCGATCTTCCAAGATCCGTCGATAAGGAATGCTGCTTTATCCTGAACGAAGTACTGGAATGTCTCTTCGTCTTTAGCTGTAAGTGTGTTCTCTGGGAAAAATCCTTTTTCATAGAGAGTTGTGATGTCATCAAGACCAGCTGCCCATGCCTTGCCCTGCTCATCATCAGCAGCGCCTGGTAAAGCGTTGTGTGTTGCTACACTTCTGTGGTTGAAGATTGAGTACTCGAACCAGTAGTGTGGTACTTCTGCAAGTGAAGCAGCGATTGGTGTGAATCCTGCGTCTTTGATTGTCTGACACATTGTAAGGAATTCTTCCCATGTTGTTGAAGATGTTGGAACTTCAACTCCTGCTTTCTCAAGTACTTCTTTGTTTACGAATAAACCTTCCCAGTATCCGTTAACTGGTACTGAATATTTAACTCCGTCAGCTGGTGAAGCTGTAAGTAAATCTTCTTTCATGTTTGATGCATAATCAGAATATTTAGCTCTGATATCATCGATTGAAACTACTTTACCCTGCTGAACGAAATCGTTTGAATCAACTCCGTTGAAGTAGAATAATACATCTGGCTCAGAACCTGTCTGGAAGTCTGTGATTACTCTTGTCTTGAATGCTTCGTCTGCTGTTGCTGACTGATCATCAACTTTGTTTCCTGTTTTTTTCTCCCAAGCTGCAACTGCATCTTTGTAGTTCTGTGCATTTGAATCTTCTCCTGCGTATGTTGTAACTACTTTGATTGTTACACCTTTCTTGCTGTCTCCTTTGTCTGAAGTATTTGACTCGTTACTTCCGCATCCAACTAATGATGTAGCTGCTAAAGCGCCAACAAGTCCTAATGCTAATGCTTTTCTCATTTAGATTTCCTCCTACATTACCTTCAAATTTAGTTTGGCTTTTCCCTTTTCATTTTTTATTTGCCGAACTCTTATTTACAGTTCTTATTTTAAGACAAAAACACCAATAAGTTAATGATTCTTATTGGTGTTTTTAGCAATTTTTAATACTAATATTTGCAATTTTTAACGGTTTTTTTGTATTTTATTGGTTTTCTTGTATTTGGTTGGTTTACAGTTCATAATTGACTATCAGAAGCTCGCTTCGAACAACTCCTTCTCTTGGGCTTGTGATTGTAAGCCCACTTCCTTCTCCGTAAGTAAGTTTCAAGCGAAGATGAACATTTCTGATACCAATATTTGTATGTTTTGTATCCGTAACGCTCTCATCATTGAGCAGACTTTCTATCTTCTTTTTATTCTCCTCATCCAACTCTCCATTATTTTCAACAACTATATGCAATCCCACATCATCTCTGTACACACAGAGTTTACCGATTCTGTTACCGGTTCTGTCACCACCGTGATCCACACTGTTTTCAACTATCGGCTGAATAATAAGTCTTGGTATTTTTGCAGACAAAAGCTTCTCGTCAATTTCCTTTTCAAATTTGAACTTATCGCCAAATCTTTGTTTGATAATATACAAATATGCATCAACGTAATTCAATTCTTCCGAAAGGGAAATAACTGATTCATTATTTCTGTTCATCGTTGCTTCCATCATTACTCCAAGGGACTCAATCATTCCGCTAACGTCATCGTTGCCTGCCATTCTCGCTTTCCAGTTAATAATTTCCAAGGTGTTATTCAGGAAATGCGGATTAATCTGCGACTGTAGCGCCTTCATATTGGCATCCCTGACAGCAATTTCTTCTGCATATATTTTATTAAATGACTCCTCTAAGCTGACACTCATATGATTAAAGGTATCAATCAATCTTCCAAACTCTCTGTTTTTATCGAAAGTTTCAAGTTTATATCCGTACTGTCCATTTTCTATTCTCTCTGATGCATACATCAAATCCGCTATAGGGTTACTGATATGTGCATAGAAATAATAGAATGTTGCAAACAAAAGTGGAATTAATAATATAAGAATAATGACATAAGCATATATTACTGAATTTCTTTCATTCATAATCCCAACTTTATCCAGGGATTCTAACATGACAATTTGGTTTTTCCCATAGTTAATAACGGCATAAGCCATGTTGTATTCGGAATCATAATAGGTCCCTGAAGTCTCAGTTACTTTATTCTTCAAATATATATTGTTATAGTAATCAATAAAATCAATATTTCTATTCTCATCAGATGCACTTCTCACCTGAATCCCATCCACAAAAATAGTTCCATCCTGATGCCAAACCGAATTATTAAAGCTTTCAAATGCATAGTCTAAATTTATTTCGTTTACCAATGTTGCGAAAGTAAAATATTTGTTGGTAAGAAGATTTCTTACCAGATACATTTTCCCATCAATGGCAACAAAGCAGTTACCGGTATCAAGATTCTTTGCCACCTCTTCAATTTTAGGTTTTGATAGAAGTTTAAAAGCTGCAATATTTGAGTTGTAATTTCCATTACTAAAAACGCTTATGGAATAAGGAATTTCAGGTGATTCATTAGACTCCATAAGAAGAATTGTAGTGGCAAAAAGCTGACTGTATCTGTACTCTGAATCAATGTAATTATAATATAAATTCATTTCTTCAAGGGTGTATCCTCTGTCTCTATTGTGCAATTCCTCATATGTCTTTTTTAATGTTCCATCATAAGACGCCTTCTTTGAACTTTGAACTGCCGAATTAATATTCAACTGACTCATATCTATTACACTGTCCAGGGATGTTGTGATAGTATCATCAATCTGCTTTTTCGTCTTCTGTTCTGCCGAATAAAAAAGAACAATGGATAATGTAAGATACGGGATAAGCCAACATATCAAAATTACTCGCACCATTCCGGATGTAAGATCCGACTCTTTCATCGTACTTACATTTTTAATTTTTGCTTTTATTTCTTTTAGCTTATTCTTTTTTACATTATCCATCGTTCTTTTTCCCCTGTCTCTATATTTTGCTTTTGTTATTAATCAACTCCGCACAATAGTTTTGCTTTTTTAGGTGTATCGGCGCAAAACTGTCCTATAAAGAATTTTAGGGGGTAATATTAAAAACTTCAAGTATTAATTATATCTAATCTTGAATTTATTTTAATCCAAGGAATTCTTCAAATATTTCGCAAACCTTTACTGCATCTTCCTTTTCAGGCATCTCACAGAACACTCTGATAAGTGGCTCTGTACCTGAGAATCTGCCAATAACCCATCCGCCATTCTTGAAGTAAACCTTACATCCATCCATGTATGAAACTCTGTCGATTTCAAATGGAAGTTCAGGAAGTTTCTTTTCTTCCATAAGTAACTTATTCATTTCAATCTTCTTCTGTGCGCTGAACTTAAAGTCACGCTCTTCCATGTGAATGCTTCCGCACTCAGCTTCGATATCTTTGTAAATTTCAGAAATCTTTCTTCCTGTTACAGCTATCATTTCGATAAGAAGCATTGCTGCATAGATACCGTCTTTTCCATTGATATGGCCTCTAACTGTAAGACCTCCTGATGACTCGCCACCGATAACTGCATCAACTTCTGTCATCTTAGCAGAGATATGTTTGAATCCTACAGGAACTTCGTAACATTTCTCTCCGAATCTTTCTGCAACCTTGTCAAGCATATGTGTTGTTGCTACGTTTCTTACAACTGCTCCATGCCATCCTTTGTATTTTACAAGGTAGTAGTAAAGTAATACTAAAATATCGTTTGGATGTAAAAATCTTCCTGTATCATCAATAACACCGATTCTGTCCGCATCACCGTCTGTAGCAATACCGATATCAAATTTGTAATCGATAACTCTTGTGATAAGTGCTCTAAGTGTTGATGCTGAAGGTGAAGGAAGTTTTCCTCCGAAAAGTGTATCATGTCTGTCATTAATTGTTTCTACATCACATCTTGCAGTAAGAAGTAATGTCTTTAATGGAATCTCTGAAACTCCGTACATAGGATCAAGTGCAACTCTTAAATTTGCATCTCTTATTGCCTGCATATTAACTGCTGCGATAATGTTGTCAAGGTATCCGTTTAATGGATATATTTCTTCGATAAGTCCCTTTGAAACCGCCTCATCGTAATCCATCTCAGGAATTTCCTGTCCCTCAATTTTAGCTGCATAAGATTCAATATCTTTTGTCTGTGTTTCATCTGCATCACGTCCGCCGTATGTAAACACCTTGATACCGTTATATATAGCAGGGTTATGGCTGGCTGTGACCATCATACCATATGGAAGTTCATGTTTTTCTACGTAAAACATAATAAGAGGTGTTGGAGCTGACTTATTTACAAGATACGCCTTAATTCCCTCCGCAGCAAAAACCTGTCCTGACCACTGCATCGCTTCCTTAGACAAAAATCTCTTATCGTATCCTAAAATAATACCTTTGTCTGCTTTTCCTTCCGCCTTCATCTTATCGCACATTGCCTTAGCGAGAAGTTTAATGTTTGCTTTTGTGAATTCATCACCAATAATGGCTCTCCATCCGCCTGTACCAAAATTAATCATTGTACACCTGTCCTTTCAATTAATAATAATCGCCTATGTCCGAGGGGGAGAAGCCCCTCAGACAGCATAGTGTTCTTCATACTCACCTTCAATCACTATATTCAGTTGTCCAGCCGAATGTATTTTCTCCGACTGAAACAAAAAGCTTAACACCCATGATCGGGGAATCATATAAGGTTAGACAATTTAACGAAGGAGGGTAATCGTCCTAAGCCTTTTAATCTAATATAGTTTTTGAATTATTTTTTAATTTTTCTGTATCTTATCTATTACCCTAATGTAATATCTACTTTATTAACTGTTCCGGCAGCCATTACAGGAATCTTATCAACAACTTCACCGTTAACTTTGATTTCCTTAACTCCCTTCATAACTCCATTTGGATTTGATACGTTGATGTCGTACTCTGCACCTCTCCATTTTCTTACAGCTGAGAATTCTTTCCAATCTGCAGGAATGCATGGATTGATTTTCAATTCATCAAAATCCGGTCTGATTCCAAGCATATATCTTGTTGCTGAGAAATATGACCAGCCACCTGAACCTGTCATGAAAGGATGTCTTGCTCTACCGTAAGCTGTATGATCCTTACCCATAATGAACTGGCAGTATGAATATGGCTCTGATTCTCTGATTTCAATCATGTCATTCTGATTGTAAGGACAAAGTGAATTGTAATATTCCATAGCTCTGTCACCACGTCCGAGAATACATTCAGCAGCCCATGCCCATGGGTTTGGATGAGAGAAGATTGCTCCATTCTCTTTAACACCCGGATATACTCTTGTTACAAATCCTATATCGTCATCAGGCACAGTATATGAAGGAGCGTTGAGCATGATACCGTATGGAGTTGCAAGATATTCTTTTACGCTATCCATAGCTTTGATACCATTTTCCTGTCCTGAAGCACCTGACAATACAGCCCAGCTGTTACTCTCAAGATGTACCTTACCTTCAACGTCATTCTTTGTACCAATCTTCTTACCGTTCTTTGTGATACCTCTGATATACCAGTCGCCATCCCAAAGTTCTTTATCACAAACAGCCTTAACTGTTGCTGCCATCTCTGTATATTTTTCAATATCTGCCTCTCTTCCAAGGTATCTTGCAAGTTCAAGGAAGTTATTGATTGCCCAGAAGTGAAGGAATGAAACTAATGCACTCTCTCCTCCTCCAAGGTTAAGACAGTCATTCCAGTCCGCACGAAGTCCCTTACAAATACCTGTATTTCCAACTTCTTTTGCAGAGAAATCAAGAATAGATTTCATATGGTCATAAACTGTATCTTTTCCACCATTTGCATATGTAATTTCCATATCAGCAAATGATAAATCACCCGTCTCTTTAATGTACTCAACAATTGAAGGTACAAGCCAAAGAGCATCATCTGAACAAGCATCTTCGATTCCGTGAATGATATCTGCTTTGTTAATTCCAGGAATAACTGTAGGTGACTTAAACGGTTCCTTTTCTTCTTTCTTTTCCTCAAACCACTCAGGTGAGAAAAGGTGAAGTCCGTAACCCATTGATGTAAGTCCCTTGAGGAGCTGTTCGATTCTCTCACGACATTTTTCCGGATTTGAGTGAGGAATTGTCATAGAATCCTGAGCTGTGTCTCTGTATCCAAGTCCTGTTCTTCCTCCTACTTCAATAAATGAAGCAAATCTTGAGAACATAATGTTTACTTCTGACTGATAAAGATTCCAAATGTTAATCATAGTGTTCATACCTTCATTTGGTGTCTTAATCTGAAGTCTTGACATCTTGTCATCCCAGTAATCTGCAAGCTGCTTATATGAAGCATCAACAACATCAAAGTTGCTGTATTTTTCTCTGATTTTCTTACCCTGTTCTCTGTTTCCTTCTCCAAGCATAAAGATAAGTCTTACTTCCTCTCCCGGCTGTAAAACAATATTCTTCTGAAGAGAACCACAGTGGTTGTTTCCTTTTTCATACGATCCGCTACACTGTCCATTAATAACAGCCACCGGGTTGTCCTCCGTATGATAAAGACCTAAGAACTTGTCTCGAAGGCAATCAAAACCATCCGGCTCAAAATTTGAAGCGAAATACTGATATCCGAATTCTTCATAGAACAAATCATGCTCAATAATTCCGTCTTCATAAGATGATCCCGCACAATATAAACTCATCTGGAAATTCTGATTGTCAATCATGATATGGTGGAAGGAAAATTCACAATAAGAGAATACACTTAAATTCCTAGGTCTGTTATCTGTATTTTTAATGACTACATCCCAAAGCTCCACATCGTCATCCATAGGAACTGACATCTTCTGGCTTGCTTTGATTTTGTCATATTCACATTCATATACCGAGTAAGAAAGTCCGTGTCTGCACTTGTAATTTGCCTGGTCAAGCGGCTTTCCTACAGGCTGCCATGACACACTGAAATAATCTCCGTTGTCATTGTCTCTAATATATACATAATGTCCCGGTCTATCCATTGGAACTGAATTTCCTCTAAATCTAGTCACTCTGTGATACTCAGGAGTCTGATAAAACATATATCCTCCCGCAGTGTGATTGATAACTACACAGGTATCCTTTACACCAAGGTAATTAGTCCAAGATGTTGGTAAATCAACTCTGTCTATCACGTACTCTTTTTTTTCATTGTCAAAATGTCCGTACTTCATAAAGCCTCCTAATTGGTTATTTTTTATTCCGATTCGTCTGCTTTTTTCAACAGACAAATTTTCACATTTCGTGTTAATTATAAACTTGTTATTTCACAAAATAAATGACTATGGTTGTTTTTTAGTTTTCTAAAATTGGCTAATTTTATTGATTTTATCAATTCGTTCCAAAAAAAACGTTATTCATTCCCAAAAATCATTTTTTGATTTTCAATCTGCTATTATGAAGCTGCATTTAAGTTATAGATATTTTTCAAAATAAACGGATAGAAAGGATGTGAATACAAAAGAATATATTTTTTCAGAAAGCGCAGCTGCGTTTTTAAACAATAAAAAAGTGGATTAACCTGTAGCGAATTAATTTCGACTGTAAATAATCAATTTCATCCCTTTACACATCAGGTTATTCCACTTCTTTTTTGTTAAATTCAAGAACGCCTCAGCGTTCTTGCTGCGAAATGCGCGTCAGTCATGAGATAATTTACTCTGTAAGTTATCTCATGCTGACATTTTCATCTGCGCATTTCTGCAATCCGCCGGAGGCTTATAACTGAGAAGGAGATTGGACCCCTACTCAGTAAATTTTCTTACCCCCACCTTCACTTTGTTTAGAGGAGGGGGACATCTGCTTCTTAGTTTTACCTTTCAAAATAATGTCCGATTTTAAATATTCAGGATATATTTCTCCATACTGCCTATCAAATCCTGAGACTTATCTTCTATATGCGATAAGAAGGAGATAACCAGCCCTCTGTCCGGAAGGCAGTAACATTTTTGTTTCCATTTTCCATTTATACTGAATCCGCCTCTGTATTTCCAAAAATAAAAACCGTATCCCCCTTCACGATTCATCTGCTGGATGGAGGTTGACATCTTCACATAATCTTTTGAGAGTATTCTCTTTCCGTTATAGACTCCTCCGTCATACATCAACAGTCCTAATTTGCTCAAGTCATGCACGCACAATTTTGCTGCAGAGGCTCCGTAAAAATACCCTTCCGGACTTCTCTTGTACTCATATTTTTCTATATCGAGTTTCTCAAATATCTCTCTCTCGATAAACTCTCCCAAATCACTTCCGATAATCTCAGTAAGGGCAACGCATACCAGATATGTACAAATGTTGCTGTAATTAAATTCCCTCTTTTCTACATCATCAATTTTGCAATTAAGGGAAAACTCAAGATAATCATCTCCTTCAGGTCTAAACGGCAATCCCGGCACTGACATTGTGAGCAATCTTCGTACTGTTATTCTCTCAAACGTCTTCTTTTGTTCTTCCGTCATTTTATCCAGATACTTATTAGGCAAATACTGAAGAATTGATTTTTCAAAATCTATCATTCCTCTGTCATACACAATTCCAACTGCCATGGACACAATGGACTTAGTTGCAGAATATATGTCGTATATATTTTCTGTGGTATCTTTATACGAATGCTTAAGCACGCCTTTTTCATATACTTCAACACCGTACACATTCCATTTATTATCTTCAATTTCTTTTATAAACGCTGCAAAATCCATATTTCTAATTCTCCCTGTGTCAAACTTAACATTCATTGATAACCTTATTAGTTACATTCGAAATTTCATCTTCATTTTCCACTTTCAATTGTGTCTTGCATTTTATTTTTTGCTCATTTTCCATTTAATTCTTTTAGACTTTTTATTATACTGTATATAGAAACATTCGGAAACTGATATTTACTTATACTATTAGATTCCACTATTCATTTTCCGACTACGATACGAAAGGAGACCCGATATATGAGACAAAGAGTCATAAATTATCTAAACTACTTGGATGAAGTAACTTCAAAACCTATGAACGAAGAAGAAAAAGATTTATTTATTTCACATTTTCTTATACAGCTTGATTTCTATCAGCGGGAAAGACTCATCCACTTAATTGTCACAATCACATTCGCTATAATCAGTACAATTGCATTAGTAGGAAACTTTTTTATGGAAAGTCTTTTCTTCGCGATATTTGTAATTGGCTGTCTTATACTTTTAGGCTTCTATGTAAGACACTACTTCTTTTTGGAAAGAAGCGTCCAAAAAATGTATACATATTATGACAGACTAAAAGAGCCAAAAGTCTTTACAGACAATATAATTGAGCCATTTTAGTTTCAAAAAACAAGAACGCCAAAGCGTTCTTGTTTTTGTTTCTATTTAATTACACTCACTCTTCACTTGGCATGTGTTTTTTCAACACTACATTTATCATAGATACATTTATCCAGCCAATTAACAGCGGGGTTATAATTGTTATCGGAAGAAAATAGTCAAGCCCAGCTTTTATTATGCTGTAATCAATCAATAATGTCGTTACAGTGTATCCCAAATGCTTTAAAGAAATCAAAAAAGAATTTTTGATAACCTGTGTTGTTGTATCAGTAAATTTTGCCATGTAAGGAAATACATACAGAACAACTGCTCCAACTATAAACAAAAGCAGATAATAAAATGGATACAACACAAAATATATTCCACCGTATGTTGCTACAAGATTAGACGATACTCTTGCATCAAAAAACAAAACTACCAGGGCTGCAAGTATTATAAGCCATACTTTTGTTGACTGAGCAAATTCTCTCTTAAATGCTTTAAAGTAATTTTCAAATACTCTTCCTTCTCTTTTATCCTTGTACTTCAAGAACATATAACAGTATGCAGTTGTTGCAGCGCCTATGGTAACAATAGGAATACAACAAATTACAAATATAATACTGAGAATAAACATATTCCATATTTTCGCTGTCAATTCAAAATATTCGCCCATAGTAAACCTCTTATTTTCTTAATCTATTTCACTTTTAAAACTCTAAATGCAACTATTATTAATGTTTCATATTCCATAGTTTCTGAAATTCGCATAGTTTTCAATTAAATATACGTATCACAAGTAATTTCTAATTCTGATATGCATTAACTACTTAGATAATAATCTTACATATACGTATCACAATACAATTTTAATTTTGATACGTATATATTTTTCAAATAATTATCAGCGGCGTACGTACCACAAACAATCCCTAATTTTGATACGTATCTGCTATAAAAATGAATTTCTTGAATATACGTTTCACAATATAATTCTAATTCTGATACGTATATTCTTTCAAAATGAGCTTCTTAGGCATACGTATCACAAGCAATTCCTAATTCTGATACGTATATTCTTTCAAAATGAGCTTCTTAGGCATACGTATCACAATCAATTCCTAATTCTGATACGTATATCCATTTCAAAAACTATAGTATATGAAATATGTGTAATAGTTTTTGAAAACTATTGCTCACATTTCATAATGCTATACTTTTTGAAATACAGCATCGTTATTGGGAAAGGCTATGCAATAATGAGATGAGACGATAGCGAGGCTTTCGTTATGACGAGCATGCTAGCTATGATTGCGAGAGCGTGTGTTTGAGCACCGTAGGTGCGAGTTACGCGAAGCAATCATTAAAAAGCGCATGCGAGGAATAGAAAACGATGCGTGTCTCAGATTATTATTGTATAGACTTTTCGGAACGATGCGTCCGTTTCAAAAACTATAGTATATGAAATATGTGTAATAGTTTTCAAAAACTATTACAAAAGGAGTGCTTTCGCACTCCTTTTAGTATAATTGTGTATTGTATAAAATACAAGAATATTATTCTTTTACACCACCGGCTGTAATACTTCCGATAATATATTTTGAACAGAAACAGAATACGATGATGATAGGAATAACAGATACTGCTACACCCATGTAAATAGTACCCTGATTCTTTGCGATATCCATTGCATCATTAAGTGTTGACATCAAAAGTGGCAATGTAAACTTATCTTTTGTTGTCAATAAGATTAATGGCATAAGGTAGTTATTCCAGCTTCCGATGAATCCTCCGATTGCCATTGTAGCAATACCAGGTCCCATAAGTGGGAGTACGATTCTGTGGAAGATATAAATTTCAGAACCACCGTCAATTCTTGCCGCCTCAAGCAATGTTCTTGGAAGAATAGACAATACATACTGTCTAAGGAAGAATACTGCTCCAGGAGCTGCAACAGCCGGAAGAATGAAAGGCCAATATGTATCAATCATTCCCAACTCTTTACACAATTCATAGAAACCGATCAAACTAAGCTGACCAGGAATCATCATAAATACTACCGTAATAGCGAATACAGGTCCTCTTGCTTTAAATTTGTATATTGCAAGAGCATAAGCTGTAATCGACGAGAAATATGCCGATAACAATGTAGACGGTAACGCAACGATTAACGAGTTAAACATACCTCTGAAGATATTGATCTTTTGGAATAATGTTTTTAAGTTAACCATCGTTTTGTCACCAGGTATCAATGTGAAAGATGTCATGATATCATGTCCATCTCTAGTCGCATTAACTATTGTAAGCATAAACGGTACCAAACAAAGTACTCCTAGCAATATAAGACAAATATAAAGAATAGTCTTTTTGCACAGAAAAAATCCTCTTGTGACATTCATAGGAGCTTTATTTTTCTTTAATTCAACTTTTCCATTTTCATTTTGAACTTTTGCATTGTTTTCTGCCATCTTAGTCATCCTCTCCTTTCATTGCAATAAACTGTAATACTGAGAATACAAGAATGATAAAGAAGAGAACATAAGCGATAGCTGCTGCTCTACCTACATCCTTTGCTGTAGTTCCAGAGAAACCGAACTGATACAAATACATAATAACAGTTCTGATTGATGAATATGATGGTGCTGTTTTTGCAATCATAATCTGTGGTAAATCAAACATCTGCAATCCACCGATTAATGATGTAACGCCTACATATAACATAATCGGTTTAAGAAGCGGAAGTGTAATTCTTGTAAACTGTCTCCATCTTCCGGCTCCATCAATAGCTGAAGCTTCATAGTAATCTGAAGAAATTCCCATTACACCTGCCATAAGCATAATAAATGAGTTACCAAACCACATCCAAGCCTGAATCACACCGATTGTGATAAAGCAAAGGCTGGAACTTCCAAGCCAATCCAATCTCACTCTATGATCAGTGAACATACTAAGAATTTGGTTAAATGTACCATATTCTTTGTCTAATAAAGATGAAAACATAAACGCTATTGATGTTGCAGCAATAATATTTGGAAGATAATAAATTGCTCTAAATATTGCAAGTCCTCTTATTTTATATTTAATATCAATAAATACAATGGTAAGTAAAAATGCAAGTCCTAACTGAAGGACAATATTTACACCCCAAATCTTTACTGTATTAAGCAAACATCTCCAAAAGAATTCATCTTTAATTGTAAGTACGTATTTATCAATACCTGTCCATACAGGTTTAATTCCGATACCACCTTTATACTGTGTAAAACTTAAGTACAAAGTCTTAAATACCGGATAAACGCTAAAAACACAGAACGCTACAACATATGGAATAATAAACGCATACCCTGTTGTCTCTCTCTTGCTCAATTTTCCTTTTTTATTAGGATCAACGACAACTTTAGTTCCGTCACCATATTGAACCTCGACAGTCTTAGGCGCTTTATTATTTTCTGCTTTTGCCATTTAAGACTCCTTTCATAAAAAAGGGCGAAGGGTTAAACCCCCTTCACCCTTATATTTTTAATAATATTTTCTATTATTTCTCGATTACTAAATCTGGATAATCAGAAGCAACCTGTTTGTAGAATTCATCAAGAGCTTCTTCTTTTGTCTTTTCTTTTGTCTTAATAGCACCGATTGCTGTTCCCCAAGCATCACCAATAAGCTTGTCGTACTCTGTAACCTTAGAGTAGTCAATCTTTTCAGCCTGCTCAAGCCAGAATTTGTAAAGTTTCTGTCCGCCGTATGTAGCGTTCTCATCTTCTGCGTGTTTGTTAAGAGCTGAGATTAATGAAACTGTATCACCCTGTGATTTCTCAATCCACCAATCAGCTGTTTCTTCGTTTAATGTACAGAACTGGATGAAGTCCCAAGCTTCTTTCTGTTTCTGTGAAAGTGCGCTGATACCGATGAATGTACCACCACCAAATCCTGAAGCAGGTCCTGCACAAACGCCCCACTTACCAGCTGTTTCTTTAACGTTGTCTCTCATTGTAAGTACGCCCCATGCTGGAAGTCCGTAAGCGAATACCTCTGTCTTAGCGAAGTCTTTTGTCTTCTCTGCGAAGTCTTCAGAATCCCAAATGTTCATGTCATCTGTACCCCACATTGTATCAGCTGTAAGCATTGGAAGCTCACCGCTCATACCCTGAAGCCAAGGAGCTGACCACTGTGCAGCGAATGCTGTGTAGTCATTCTGATATAATTTAATACAAAGATCCATGTAATCTTTTCTAGCCTGAGATACATTTAACTTACCATCAACAACCCAAGGTTCGTCACCTGAGAAGTAGCTTGTTTCAGCATCTGAAGCGAAAATCTTGTATCCAGCTTTCTTAAGTGTTTCAGCTGTCTCAAGAATCTTGTCATATGATTCGAATAATTTTCCGATTTCTACTGGATCTTCTGTTCCGAATACTTTTTGAGCGATGTCTCTTCTGTAGTAGAATCCAGCTGGTGTAATCTGGTAAGAGATTGCTCTCTGAACACCGTCTGATGACTGTCCAACTTTCCAAACGTAATCTACGATCTTTCCTTCATAATCCTTTGCTCCTAAAGCATCAAGATCTGCGAAGTATCCTTTGTCGTAGAATGATTTAAGCATCTGTGGCTCACCTACGATGATATCAACTGACTTATCACCACCGTCAAGTGCTGTACCAACCTTTGTTGGATAATCTTCTGGCTTAATAACTGTAACTTCAACTTCTTTGCCAGTTTTTTCTTTGTAGTAGTCAGCAAATGTCTCTAAGTCTGCTGCCAATGTCCAAACAACTAATTTGTCGCTTTTCTTTCCACTCTTGCCAGTAGAAGAGTCTTTTCCGCCACATCCTACAAGACCTGTAGCCATAACACCTACTAATGAGAGTGCAACTAATCTTTTAATTCTCATGAATAATCCTCCTTCTCTTCCGGGCGATTTTTTCCGCCCAGTTATGCATGAATGAATTATATCTAATTATCAGTGCCGATAGTAGTATCCATTTTTTATTTTAGGGGTTCATTTTTTAGTCAACATCACTAAAAAACAACAAAAAAAGGGATTTTTCGATTGTCAACTTGCACAAGAAAGGGACTTTTTAAAGCAAAAAGTCCCTTTCTTTCCATTTGTTTTATCTATTTTACACAAATGTAATCGTTTTTAGCAGGGTATTTGATCCCCTATTTTTGTAAGTAATAGTCAAATAATGTGAAAATTACATGTCCCATTTATCACAGAGAGCATTAATCTGATTGGTGAATTTTGCCAGGTCTTTGTTGGCTCCGCCCTCATTTCTCTTGATAACAGCCATAAGTCTCTGTCCTGCCGCAACAAGTTTATCGTAAACGCCTGTATGTCTCCTTACAGCCTGAGCCTGCTGAATTCTGACAGGTGCCACTCTCTCAACGATACAACCGGTAGCGAGATCAAAGGTAGTTCCGCTAAAAGGAGCATAAGTACTGTACCCATATTCATTTTCAAGAAGTTGGGCAAAATAATCACATACAGTATCCTCCCCGTGAACTACAAACACCTTTTCAGGTTTGTTCTTCATTCCCTGTAACCAGTCGATAAGTCCTTTCTGATCAGCATGGCCACTTACACCGTTCAAAGTTTTAATTTCCGCCTTAACTGCTATTTCCTCGCCGAAGAGTCTGACACTTTCCGCCCCTTCCACAATCGCTCTTCCTGTAGTTCCCAATGCCTGATATCCAACAAAAAGAATGGTATTTTCAGGTTTCCACAAATTGTGTTTGAGATGATGTCTCACTCGTCCCGCCTCACACATACCTGAAGCTGACAGTATAACCTTTGGAGTAGTAACTTCGTTAATGGCAATGGAGTCATTACTTGTAACCGACACCTTGAGCCCCGGAAATCTCAACGGATTAATTCCCTTTTCAATCATGGCTTTTGTCTCATCATCAAAACAATCTGCCAAGTGTTCCCCAAAAATATTCGTAGCCTCAACGGCAAGTGGGCTGTCTACATACACTTCAAAATCAGGGTATGAAGTCACCCTATTCTCCTCTTTGATGATACGGAGAAAATAAAGCATCTCCTGAGTTCTTCCGACAGCAAATGAAGGTATAATTACATTGCCGCCTCTTGCAAATGTTTCGTTGAGAATATTTGCCATACTTCCCACATAATCCGGGCTCTCTCCGTGAAGTCTGTCCCCGTAAGTCGACTCTATTAGAACATAATCCGCCTCGTCGATAGAGGTTGGGTCCTTAATAATAGGCTTATTGATATTTCCTACATCGCCTGAAAATGCAATAGTCTTTTTTATTTTGCCTTCTGACAATGTCATCTTAATGCAGGCAGATCCAAGAAGATGTCCCACATCCACAAACTTAACACTTATCTCATCGCAAATTTTTACTTCCTTGTCGTAATCAATTGGAACCATCAGTTCACATGCAGCTACTGCATCTTCCATAGAATACAGTGGCTCATATATTTCTTTGGCAGCTCTCTTTGCCTTTCTGTTTTTCCATTCAGCTTCAAATTCCTGAATATGCGCAGAATCTCTAAGCATAATATTGCATAAATCACAGGTTGCTTTCGTGGCAAAAATTTGTCCTTTAAAACCATGTTGAACCATAAGTGGAATTAATCCGGTATGATCAATGTGCGCATGGGTAACAAATATATAATCCAAATCCCCGGGAGGCACAGGAACATCCTGGTTAACATAAATATCTTTTCCCTGCTCCATTCCGCAGTCTACAAGTAATTTTTTACTTCCGACTTCTATAAAGTGGCAACTTCCGGTTACCTCATGATCCGCTCCTATAAAAGTTAGTTTCATATAACCACCCCTTCTCGTATTATTATTCTTTTTCTACTAGTCCAAGTGGAAAATTTTCTTCATCTGAAGATCATTGTGTAAAACTTCTTTTGCTTTGATTCTGTACTGTTCTTCGTGCAAATATGTGTGTCTGAAAGGTTTGATGGACGGAGCCATATCAATTGCCTTCTCGTAATCCTCAACATTGAGACCTAGAGTTTCCACATAATTCCAGAATCCTGTGTCCGTAAAGATGGTATTAACCCTCACAAATCTGTGTTCTTGAACCACACTCATAATATATGTTGCAACACCTACCTGTATACCGTGAAGTTCAGGAGTAGGAAGCATCTTGTCAAGGGCATGTGAAATAAGATGTTCACTTCCGCTTGTAGGTGCACTACCTCCTGCAATTTCGTTTGCTATACCACTGAGTGCAAGTGAATCAAGTAACTCTCTCAAAAAGAGGTCATCCTTGATGCTGGAAAATGGTGTTCTCACAAAACTGTTGACTGCTTTCTTTGCAATCATAACAGCAAAATCATTCATAGCTGTGTAACCACACGAATCTTCAAAGCTCCAATCATAAAGCGCTGTTATTTTTGAGACAAGGTCTCCTATTCCTGAATAAAGGAATTTCTCGGGAGCACTCTTAATCACATCGGTATCCGCTACAATTCCGTAGGCCATTTTAGCTGGCACAGAGGTTCTTCTGCCATTTACTAAAAGTGAAGCACTGGCACTTGAAAAGCCATCACTGGATGCAGATGTAGGAACACTGACGAAAGGTAGTTTTCTAAGATAAGCCGCGTACTTGGCTGCGTCGATAACCTTTCCACCTCCAATTCCCACAATAACCTGCGCTTTTGTATCAATAGCAAAAGCCAGTTCAATAATGTCGTTGATATCTACCGTGTCAAGTTCACGATACTCAAGAAGATTGATTTCATTTTCTTTCAGCGACTTCATAACCTGCTCTCCGAACAGTTCAACCAATCCGTTTCCAAAATAAATAACCGCATTGTTTATGGAACTGTCCTTGATGTAAGTTCCGATCTCTCCCAATGCTCCCTTTCCAACTTTAAGAATAGTAGGAATTGCTATATGACTAGTCATCATAGTATTATGTTTTTCTCCTTTCACGGCTTTCTCCTCATTTTAAGAACAGCCTCTTGTCTATAGTATAATTATACAACTATCCAATCTATTTTACATTAAAAAAATAGTGCCTTTCGCAAAAAAATGCTAAGGCACCATTTTTTAATCTACAGTTTTTTTCTGATAATGTTTTCTCAGAGAATTAACCTGATTTATAAAGCTTTTCTTGACCATCTCCATATCTCCGTCACTTTTGGCAGCTCGAACCTTTCCGATTGTATCTCTCACAATAGATGCAAAGATATTGATAAAGGCTTCTGCTTCTATATCATCCTCGACATCGATAGTATTATTGTTTACGTAATGTTTAAAAATACATTCATCCGGTTGATTTTCAGCAAATCCAAAACCCCAGAATTTGTCAAAGTCTAAAGGTTCTGCGGTGACAATGTTATATATTCCGCTTCTGTTTGTATATATACTATTAAAAAACATATCAAGATAATAATCCACACATGCAAAGAGGTCACCATTATTCTTTTCCATCCCTTTGACAAACTCATCCTGAATTATCTTCTTATGTTCAGATATCACATAAAGAAACAAATCTTCCTTATCGTTGAAATACTGATAAAAGCTTCCCCTTGGAATTCTTGCATTTTTAATTATCTGATTTATCGATACCTCATTGTAGGGATGATTTAAAAACTCTGTCTGAGCTGCAGCAATAATTCTTTTTCTTTTTTCCTCTGCAATTCTAAAAAAAGTATTCTTTGGCATTAAAAACCTCGCTTTCCTTTAATATTACTTATTATTGTTCATCTAAAAGTTCTGATGTTTCATCAGGAATATCATCGAGATTTTCATCTCCAACATCGATATTTCTCGGCTGTTTCTTGTATAAAATATCGTATATAACAGGAACAATAAACAATGTCATAAACGTTGCATAAATCAAACCGAAGCAAACTACAATCGCCATACTCTTCTGCATTGCATTTCCTGCATCTGTAGAAAGTACCATTACACTCATAGAGAGAATTGTTGTCATTGCTGTCATAAGGATTGGTCTGATACGTGTTTTACCTGTAGCTATAAGGGCTTTGTGTCTTGATACACCCTTCATTCGCAGCTGATTTACATAATCAACAAACACGATACCGTTGTTTACGACAGTTCCCATCAAAATCATAAATCCCATGAGCGCAAGTGCAGAAATCGTTTTGCCGTAAATAATCAAGCCAATCATTCCACCTGTAAATGCCAATGGAATGGTAAAAATAATGATAAATGGCGAAAGTAAACTCTGGAACTGCGCAACCATTACAAGATATACAAGCAATGCTCCAAGAGCGATAGCTTCAAGCATCTGCCAAACCATATCCATAACCTGTTCTGTAGAGCCTGAAATTTCCATTGTATATCCCTCAGGAAGATCATACTTGTCAATTATCTTCTGAATCTTTCTTGAGAGAAGTGTAGGGTTATGCTTCTCATCAACCTTGCAGTTAACTGTAAGGTAAGTAGCCTGATTATCCCTAGTAATATTGTTTAATGTAAGACCTTCCTCAAGTTTCGCGAACTTTGAAAGTTTATATTTTTTACTTATCTGTTTGCCCTCTTCATCCATTGTTGTGGCTGTAACTTCCATATCCATAAGATTTTCGTAAGTGAGAACGTTCGTCTCATCTACTATATTTACATCAACTGATGTTCCCTCATATTCCATTGAAATCGCTGTTTTCTCTGTAGAAATTCTGCCCGCAATTTCCTGATAAATCTGGGCAACAGTCAGTCCTTTTGATGCTATCTTATCTTTGTCCATTTTCAAATGAATCTGTTTGCTGTTCTCATCAATTCCGTTTGACACTTCTTCCAATCCGTTTATTTTTTCAAATTTTCCGATGATATCCTCACTTATTTCAATGAGTTTTTGTGTGTCATCTCCGTAAATCTGAACATCAACACCCTCACCCATAAGACCTGACATCGATCCCATAGCAGAGGCACTAACAGAAAAACTTTCACACTTTATGTCTTTTGTTTTCTTTTCTATATCTTTTATAATTCGTCTAAATTCTTTTGTTGATTTAATATCCTCTTCTGTAAGAATAATATATGAGTAATTTGTATAATTATCTTCTGCATTACTTCCAAGCACTCCCGAGGTTGAACCGGAATTACCGTCAATAACACCTACCTTGTCAACGCCGTCTACCGACATAATACGTTCTGTTACCTCATCAGCTGTCTTGTATGCAGTATCTTTATCTACCTCATCTTCCAACACAAGAGTTCCCATAATCTGATCACTCTCCATATCATCTAACAACGCAAGCCCAGTGTTCAAGCTCTTTGCCAGACAAAGAACAAATAGTACAATTGCAATACCGAGAGGTACCAATTTTACTCTGAGGCAGAAATCCAATGCGACCGCATATTTTTCAATTATTTTGTCAAATATTCTGTGCCCTTTTGTTTTTGTATTTTTAAGTACTACAGACGCAACAGTCGGAACTACTGTCATCGCAACAATAAGTGATGCTATAAGTGCATAGGAAATTGTAAATGCAAATGGCATAAGCAAATCAGCAATTGTACCTGTAGTGTAAACCATAGGGAGGAATACACATACGGTAGTTATTGTTGAAGCAATAATTGGTGCTGCAACCTGTCTTGTTCCCTGAACAGCTGCTCTTGCTGCAGAGATACCGTGATGTCTGAGTCTATAAATATTTTCAATAACTACAATAGAGTTATCAACCAGCATACCTATACTAAGACATAAACCTCCAAGTGACATTACATTTATTGTAATTCCTGTAAAATACATTATGATAATCGCAAACAGTACACTGAAAGGAATACTGAAAGCAACTACGATAGTAGGCTTAACATCCTTAAGGAATAAAGCTAATACAAATATAGCAAGAAAAGCTCCCAGCAAGATACTTGAGAGAACCGATGAAACTGTATCAGTTATGTAATCTCCCTGGTTCATAAGCTGTGTAAATGACACATCTTTATTTTCCTTTTCCATTTTATCAAATGCTTTCTTCAGTGACTTTGTCACTTCAGATGTACCTGAAGTACTAGACTTAAATATTGAGAGAAGCACCGCTTCCTTGCCGTTAAGTTTAGAATAAGATTCTCCGGCATTGTCTATGATTGTCACATCAGCAACATCAGAAACTTTTATTTTTCCAATGCCTTTAATTTTTGTGAGAACCATTTCCTTTATCTCATCAGGTGTGTCGTAGTTGTCACCAACTTCAACCAACCACTGCACGTCATTTTTGTCGTCCACATAACCTGCCGGCATCTTAAAGTTCTGTGCATAAATGAGTCCTGATAAAGTATCCAGTTTAAGAAGTGCATCTATGTTAGAATTGTCGATTGCTGCCTGTCTTGAATCATCAAGTTGTTTCTTTGCCTTATCCAATTCTTCCTGCGCTGAATCAAGTTGTGTTTTAGCTGCAGATATCTGAGCAGAACCTGAACCAAAACCTGCTGCTGCATTGTATCCGCCCTCATAAACCTTCGACTCTGCCGCGTCAAGATCTCCGGTTTTCTCATTTACGGCATTTACCACAGCTTCAGCCGCTTTAATCTCTGTTTCAAGATTTGCAAGTTCAGTTTCTATCTGAGGAAGTCTGGTGTTTACAATATCGTAAACCTGTTTTAGGTTGTCATATTTGACATCCTTAACCTGTTCTCCTGCTCCAATCTGAGTGAGCCAAGTGAAAAATGCCTCTGTCTGTTCTTTGTTATCCACAGCATCTTTTAAATCTGCAGGAATAGTAACTCCCACCATTTTAGCTGTATCGCCAAGCTGCGCATTAAAACCGGCAAACATCTGCTCAAAACCTGTATAAGCATCAGCAATCTTTGCATCCTCATAGGCTTTCTTTTCAGCTTCTAACGCTGTCTTGCTTGCCTTCAAAGTTGCAAGTGTTGCCTCATAAGCTGATTTTGTAGCCTGAGCCTGGTTAATTTTCACTGCTGAATCAGCAAGTTGTTTGTTTGTATCGTTCTGCTGTTTTTTAAGATTATCTTCCTGCTTTTTAATTTCGGATTTTCCATCTTTAATCTTCTTTTCAGCTTTTTCTATTTCAGACTTTGCATCAGAAAGTTTTTCGTTAGTCTTACCAAGAATTTTGTCATTGATATCATTAATCTTATCTTTGTTTAATCTAATTTCTATGGTATCTTCAACCAAACCGCTTACGGATACACTTCCGACACCCGGCTGTTTTTCAACGTATGGCTTGATAACTTCTTTTGTGTATTCAGATAATTCTTTAATATCTTTTCCCTTAACATCCACACCTACATACATTGTTGCAAGCATATCCATGCTAATTTCCATAACGTTTGGCTTTCCGCAACCTTCAGGAAGTTCAATCGTATCGAGCGCTCTTGAAATTCTGACCATAGCCGAATCCATATTTGTGTCATCAGCAAAACTCAGCGTAAGCATACAGTAATTGTTTGATGAAGTACTTGTGATATCTTCAACACCGTTAACTGTTCCCAATGTACTTTCAAGAACATTTGTGACATCCTTCTGAATTTTTTCCGGAGATGCACCCGGTTCAGTAGCGATTACCAAAAGATATGGTAATTCAAATTCCGGAAGCAGGTCAGTCTGCATTTTACTCAAACTAACGCCACCGATTGTAAGAACAATGATAACTGCAACCAATATAAAAAATGGTTTCTTAACAAAAAATTTCGTCATAATTAAGTCTTCTCCTTCTGTCTGTTTTTTAGTTTACATTCTCATCGAGAACAATTTTGGCATACAAAAAACGACAAGTTGTCATATGCACTATTAAAGTGTAAATGACAACTTGTCATTATGTCAACAGATTTATAATTATTTCACTATTTTTTCATCATTTTTTTACCCAGTTGCTATAGCAGATTTTTTTATTCTCTTTTCTGTAGCTTCTGACGGCAATCTTATAGGAAGAAGCTTTTCCCTTAAGTTTAATTTTGAGTTTTCCTCTCTTTTTCCTCTTGATTTTTATGACGCTCCATTTTCCCTTTTTCTTTTTGTACTTTATCTGAAGCCCTGTAGCATCATCAGGTTTCGAATAGGAAATAGTCGCCGATTTTTTATTGATTTTCACTTTTATTTTAGGCGTCTTAAGTACTTTTTTACCAATTATCTTTCCATCACTTATAACACTGTTACAATGGCAACATACCATTTTCCCTGTGTATCCATTTGAAAAGTATGTAGCCTTAACTGCACCTTTCCAATCATAACAATGATTCCCTATTCCGGTAAGAAAAACAGCTTCTTTCTGACATTTTGTACAGCGTTTTAAAATATATCCCTCTGAAATACAATTGCCTGACCTTACTTTTACTGTAGTATAGTTGTGCTCCTGTTCAGATGAGCAAACATTATCTTTATTTTCATCATTGTCCAAACATATAACATAAAAACTTGGGGGACTGTAAGGACTTTTTCGTATTTCGATTTTTACTTTTTCCTTTTCTTCACTGGTTATTCCGTAAATATATCCCTTTTCATACATTTTCTCATCGATTCTGTACACAGGTATTATCCCGGCATCGGTTATCTTGTAAATACAGGATGTGCTGTTAAAATAAATCTCTCCGTTCCCATCTGCAAGAAAGATAGAATCATCCCACTCTCCTACTGTCTCCCTTTTGTACCAGTTGCACTTCTCCTGATATTCCGTTTTGCTGAAGTCTTCCTCTTTTGTAAATGAGGTGGACACTATTATGTCGCTGTGAACACTGTACCATCTGCCTTCCCTGTAAGCGCATTTGGAAGATGTCAGTGTCCAGAATCTGTTTTGGTACTTGTCGGAATCTGCTTTTCCAAAATAATAGTCTTCTGCGTCTGTCTGCCAATCTGAACCATCGCCATGATTTTGATTAAAGTTTATTTTTTCAATCATTGCCTCATCGCTCAACAAAAAGAAAGTATGAAGACATAAAGCCTCAATATCATTTCCCTCGTCATAACAAGTATCATCCCAGGTGGTATCAACGTGGTAATATTTGCCATCTATCTTTACCAGATTCCATTCATGATTAACACTTTTGCTCCATATGATTTCACATTCCACTCCCGCACGTTCCATCAGATCCTTATAAGTTGCAGCGTACCCTGAGCACAAAGATTTACCAAGCACAATAACATCATAAAAAGATGACCCTGTCTCATTTTGACCGTATTTACATCTTGTAACTATCTCATCATGAAGGTATAGTGCAATCTCCACATCGCTCCATTCAGGAGAAATCCTTCCAATTATCTCATCGGCTACTTTTTCATACTCATTATATTCAGTATAATAATCAGCCTTAACTTCAGTCCCGTTTGCAAACGGAACTGAAGAAAGTACCAACGCTATAATTAAAAAGAAAATCAGATTTATACTTTTTTTCATTTTATTACTTGCTCTTCCTATTTTTTCTATGTTTCGGCTTCTACTTCAAGAATGCCTTGTAGCATTTGTATGCTTCATAAACATCCGCTTTGCTTGTTATCTCCCACGGTGCATGCATACTGAGCACAGGAACACCGCAGTCAATTACATTCATTCCGTAAAGCGCCATAATATAAGCAATGGTTCCGCCACCACCCACATCAACTTTTCCGAGCTCTGACAACTGGAAGTTGACTTTGTTGTCGTCCATTATTTTTCTGAGTTTTGCCAGATACTCTGCATTAGCATCATTTGATCCTGACTTTCCTCTTGAGCCTGTAAACTTGTTAAACACTACACCTTTTCCCATGAACGACGAGCTCTGCTTCGAGAATGCGTCGCTGTAAAGAGGATCATATCCCGCATTAACATCTGAAGAGAGCATCATACTATTTTTCAGGCATCTCTTCAGGAGTATCTCACTGTAATCTCCATTTAAATTAATGAGTTCCGCCAACATATTTTCAAAAAATCTTGACTGCATTCCTGTGGCACCAACAGATCCAATTTCTTCCTTGTCCACCAAGAGACAGCAGGATGTTCTGTTTGCAGTTTTTGCCTCGAGCATTGCTGCAAGAGATGTGTATGCGCACACTCTGTCATCCTGTCCGTAAGAGAGGATCATACTTCTGTCAAAGCCAAGTTCTCTGGCTCTTCCAGCAGGAACAACTTCAAGTTCAGCAGAAATAAAGTCGTCCTCTTCCATTCCGTAGGTATCTTTTAAAACCTTTAAAACACCAAGTTTAACTTTATCCTTTTCTTTTGAATCAAGAGGCATACTTCCCACAACTACATCTAACTTTTCGCCCTCAACAACCTTTGCAGCCTTCTTTTCCATCTGTTCTGCTGCCAGATGAATGAGAAGATCAGACACACAAAATACCGGATCTTCTTCCTTTTCACCAATGTTTATCTCTATTGTTTTTTGATCCTTTGTCACCACTACTCCATGAATAGCCAAAGGAATAGTTACCCACTGATATTTCTTGATACCGCCATAATAATGAGTATCTAAATAAGCCATCTCAGAATCTTCATACAAAGGAGTCTGCTTAACATCAAGTCTTGGTGAATCGATATGTGCCCCGAGAATGTTCATACCGTTTTCAAGAGGTTCCTTCCCTATATGGAAAAGCGCTACTGCTTTATTCATATACAATCCGTAAATCTTATCTCCTGCTTTTAAAGGCTTCCCCTCTGAAATAACATCCTCTATAGACTTATATCCTTTTTCCTTTGCAAGCTCTACAGTTTTCTTTGCACATTCTCTCTCTGTCTTGCACTCAGAAAGAAAATCAATATACTCCTTGTTGAGTTTATTTAATTTTTTTAATTCTTTTGCATCATAAGTTGACCATGCATTTACTTTTCCCATATTAAAAATCTCCTTTATCACTCTATTTCAATCTCTCAAGGGTGTTGAGAATTAATTTCCATGTTCTCTCTGTAGATGAGATTGACAATTTCTCGTTAGTTGTATGGATATCATACATCTGGGGGCCAATAGACACTACGTCAAGTCCTTCAATGGCACTAGCAAAAATCCCACACTCAAGTCCTGCATGAATTCCCTCTACCACGGGGTTCTCTCCATAAAGTTTATAATATTCTTCTACCAAAACATCCCTGAGCTGTGATTCTTTTTTGTAAGTCCATCCCGGATAAACTCCGCTCACTTCAACATTTCCGCCAAAAATCTCCGTAATTGATTTAAGTTTTTCTATAAGATAATTCTTTTCAGAATCTTTTGAACTTCTAACCAAGAACACAAAATCAAGAGTGTCCTGATTTGTTCTTATAACTCCAAGATTCAATGAAGTTCTAATCTGCAATTCCATTTCAGGTTCTCTCTTTTGAACACCGTTTGGAAAGTTATTCAGCATAACCACCGCCGCAAGGGTTGCATTAGATGAGAATGTATCAGCAAAACCTTCTTCCATAGCGTTGGTAATAACTCGGATATCCGGATCAGTCTCTTTGTACTCATCCTTTATTTCTTCGAATGTTTCATTGATAATCTTTAGAGCATTATCCTTTTGCTCACTGTTTACCGCAATAGCACATTCACACATATCTGCAATGGCATTGTCCTTCTCGCCACCGTTTAAAATCATCAGTCTCATTCCGATTTTTTGGAATAAATTCAGAAGAATTCTGCCCATAACTATGTTAGCATTAGCTCTTCCTTTATTAATCTCAACTCCGGAATGTCCACCGGTAAATCCCTCAACTCTGAATTCAATTACTGTGGCAACAACCGGCTCCATCTTAAATGGAAGAACACATCTTGCAATGGCACCTCCCGCGCAACTGACAGTAAATATGCCCTCATCTTCCGAATCAATGTTCAGCATCTTTTTCCCTTTTAGTACACTGCAGTCAAATGCAGTAGCTCCAAGCATTCCAATTTCCTCATCAACTGTAAATACCGCCTCAAGCGGAGGATGCTTTATAGAATCCGAATCAAGAATTGCCAGCATATATGCAACTGCAATTCCGTCATCTCCTCCCAGAGAAGTCCCTTTTCCGCTAATGAAATCACCATCCATCTGGATTTCAATACCTTCAGCGGCAAGATCTTTCGTGATTCCCGCCTCTTTCACTGCCACCATGTCCATGTGTCCCTGAAGTATAACAGGCTCAGCATTTTCATAGCCCTTAGTTCCGTTTTTATAGATTACTACATTAAGTGACTCATCTCTTTTATATTCAAGATTTTTCTCTTCTGCGAACGATACAAGAAAATCACTAATCTGTTTAACATTTCCAGATCCATGAGGTATCGAACATATCTTTTCAAAATATTCAAATACTTTTTTTGATTGACATTCATTCATTGTATTAAACCACCTCCAATTCAAGTGCTTCTCATATATTCTATCACGGAGAGCATAAATGTACACATCTTTTTGTGTCTTCAATTCTATTTACACTAAAATAATCAAATGGTATAATAATTACTATATTCTGCATAAATAAACGTGGGGGGAGGCGTATATTATGTACAGTCCGGACGAACTCAAAAAATTAATAGAGTCTGCAGATTTCAGTATGGCTCTTTCTTCCATATATTACAGTGATTATCCTATGCTTTCTTATCAAAAAAGAAGGTACGCAAGAGTTATTGATAAGTACGTAAAGCATTTTGACGAAAATATTTTTGGCATTTTCAGTGCTCCGGGGCGTACGGAAATTGGGGGGAATCACACGGACCATCAGCACGGTCAGGTTCTTGCCGCTTCTGTTAACCTTGACGCAATTGCCATAGTAGGTCCGGCTGAAGATAATCGTATAACCATCGCCTCTTCAGGATATGGGGAGATCATTGTTGATTTAGACGATATTTCTCCCAAAGAGGAAGAATTCGGAACTTCTGTCGCTTTGGTAAAAGGTATTGTGAGGGGCTTTGTTAAAAAACAACTTAACGTAGGACCTTTTCGAGCATATATCACCAGCGACGTAATCAGCGGTTCAGGATTATCCTCCTCTGCTGCATTTGAGGTTCTTATTGGTTCTATCCTATCAGGTATGTACAACAATATGCGCATTACACCAAAAGGAATCGCCGTTATCGGTCAGTACGCTGAGAACAGATACTTTGGAAAACCTTGCGGCCTTATGGACCAGATGGCTTGCTCACTTGGAGGTTTTTCGCACATTAATTTTTCTGATCCAACCAGACCGGTTGTTGAGACCATTTCCTTCAATCTGTCGGCACACGGTTATTCGCTATGTATCATTGACACTAAAGCATCTCACGCAGACCTTACTGATGATTATTCAAGAATTCCGTCAGAAATGAAACTAATCGCAAATCACTTTGAGAAAAATTTCTTGGGTGATGTATCTCCGGATGATTTTTATAATCACCTTCCGGAATTAAAGGGCACTGTCAGTCACAGAGCAATTTTAAGAGCACTTCACTTCTTTGACGAGAATATCAGAGTTGCTGAAGAAGTATCAGCTCTCAAAGAAAATAATATACATGGATTTCTAAATGCAGTACAAAAATCCGGAGATTCTTCATTCAAATATCTCCAGAATGTATATTCATCAAAGAATATCGATTTCCAGCCTCTTTCACTGGCTTTGGCTTACAGTGAGCATCTTCTTAAAGACAGAGGTGTATGTCGTATCCACGGCGGAGGTTTTGCCGGAACTATTCAGGCATTTATCAAAAGTTCCTATGTCAACACCTACAAAACAGAAATCGAAAAAGTATTTGGAAAAAATACCTGCCATATACTTCACATTAGAGAACGTGGAATTACAAAGATGTTATAAGTAAACGAGAAACATAAAATAAAAGCAGCTATGGTCTATAGCTGCTTTTTGTATACACGACGAAGAAAATGCAGAAAGCTTTCGCAATTATTGTTCACCTTGAAGTACTGTCATCATAAGTGGAATGAGCTGTTTCTTTCTCGATACTATTCCTTTAAGAATACATGCATCATCCACAGAATTTACTCCAAAAGCTTCTTTTATCAATTCCTCTGCTCCCTCTCCACAATATATTAGTTCGGTGGATTCATCGAGGATATTGGTGAGCATAAAGAATACCATACGTATTCCATGTTTACCGCATTCACTCTGAAGATACGGTGCAAGTCTCTCCTTCAATGCTTTAAGGTCATCTGCTGCCATAGAACTGATTTGTCCAACTCCAAAAACAACATCTCCCGCAATAAACTTTTTGAAATCCTGGTAGAATATTTCCTCAGGAGTTTTGTCAGAAAGATTGCTTCCTGCTCTAAACATATCCCCTGCAAAGGTTGCAATATCAATGCCGGCTAACTCTGCCATTTCCTCTGCAACCATCTTATCGAGAGGAGTGCATGTAGGCGATCTAAACATAAGCGTGTCAGATAAAATGGCTGCACATAAAAGTCCTGCTATATCCTTTGGCACCTTCACGCATTTTTCGCTGAACATCTGTCTGATAATAGTTGCTGTACAACCTACCGGCTGATTTCTAAAAAGAATTGGCTTGTTAGTCTCTACTGCTCCTATTTTATGGTGATCAACCACCTCTATTATCTCGGCCTGATCTATGTTGTCAATTGCCTGTGACTTCTCATTATGGTCAACAAGTATAACCTTCTTTTTCTGAATATTCAAAAAGTTTCGTCTTGATACTGTACCCACATATTTATCACTCTTATCAAGTACAGGGAAGTTTCTAATTCTTGTTTTACCCATGATAGGTCTGATTTTTTCTGTAAAATCGTCTTTATGGAAAGTAATTAGATTGTCCTTTACCATCAATGCTCTTACCGGAATTGACTGTTCTATCAGTCTTGCAATAGCAAACGAATCATACGGCGATGTGATAATAACCGTCCCCATCTCCTCTGCATAGTTTTGAATCACATGCGAAACCTCAGCATTAAGCCCTACAACAATACAGCTGGCTCCTTTTTCCACTGCATTTAGATGGTCCTCCGCTCTGTTTCCAAGTATTACCAGATCGTTTGGTTCAAGATATTTACTTACAAGATCCGGATTTGCAGCTCCGATAAATACCTTTCCCTTGTCAAAAACTCCGTCTTTATTTCCCACAATTATCTTTCCATTGAGGGTATTTGCAATATGCATAAAAGGAGTTCCCGCTTCTGATAATGACTTTGGATTATGCCTCATCATATTTCCTGTGATGTCTGACATAGAAATAATACCTTCTATATTATTTTCATCATCAGTCATTGCAAGTGTGATGGCATTATTTTCCTGCATATATTCCCATGCCGTCTTAACAGATATTTCCTTTGACATACCCGGCAAAAATCTTATTTCCATATCTCTTACCTGTGTTCCTGCATCAGGCATATACCCAGGAGCCTGAGTTCCAAAATACTTGAGAACAAACTCAGTCTCTTCATTTATCTGCCCTGCCCTCTTTGCAACGAAAGTCTTATCTTCAGTCTGATTTTTGAGATAAGCAAGCGCTATAGCAGAGCATATAGAATCCGTATCAGGATTTTTGTGACCAATTACATAAATTCTATTATTCATAAAGCCTCCAATTTAACAAAGTTACTTATATCTTATCAGCAAAATAAAAAAAATCAAATATAGTTTTAAAAAGGGAATCGGCTTTCGCCGATTCCCTATAATCTTTTCATTTTGTTCTATGCAATTATGTTAAATGCCATTATTAGTAATTTATAGCTGCTCCAAATCCGCAAGGTGCAAGAATCTTGTTGTAAAGATAATCATGCATTGCCTTTGTTGGCATCATCTTTTCTGAGTAAAGTGTTGATGCTGTACTATATACAGACTTTTTAGCAATATCACTGTATACAATGGTTCCATCATTAAGAACTGCATAAGCTCTAACTAAGAGTTCAGCTTTATAGAAGTCTGCTGAAACTCCGTTGATATCCATAGTCATTGCATAACTCTTCGCTCCTTCAAGTTGACTTGAACTTGTGCCAAGTAATCCCTTTGATGTTGCTTCGAATGAATAAACATCACTATTATTGCTTCCAACTACCATTTCGTCATCAGAAACATAATCATGAAGACCATATACAAGACCAACCTTTGTTACATTCTCGCCCAAATCCTGAACGGAATATGTTGTTCTGAATCCGTTTGAGTTTGGATTAATCTGGAATCCGTTAATCTCAAGTACAGGCTCTACCACATCACTTACAAACATAACATTGTTAAATGAAAGTTTACCTGTTGAATTAGCACCTTCTGTTGTTCCCGGTGCAAGTAAGTATGGATTGTCAGATACTGTAGCTGTCTTTCCTGCCTTTTCCGCCTCATATGAATACATATAACATCCATATGCAAGAATCAATGAAACTGTACTGTTTGTATATGATTCAGGAATTGTAACTTCTCTCTCAAAATGATATGTTGATCCCTTTGCAACTCTAACTGTCTCATATATAAAGTTATTATCTGTATCTCCATCAATACCACTGTTTAAGGATACTGTAACATTCTTTTCTGTAAGTGCACCTGATTCTGAGTACATCTTATTGTTAATATCAAATGATAATACATATGTCTTTCCTGCTTCTACAGGTATTTCTGCCGAAGAATAAAGCTGGTATGGGTTATCACCATATCCGCCACCAACTTCAACTGCATTTGGATAATCTGTTGGTGCCTGCCAATATCTCTGCCATCCTGAAATTGAAACTGTAGCTTCAAAGCCTGTATCAGACTCATCAATTGTTGTATTTGCAACAGCTGCATCATTTAACTCAAATGGGTCATGTACATGTTCCCAATTGCTTACATAAGCTGAGCTGTCTGCCTGAGGCTCTTTTACAATCTCTGTTCCCTCTGTTACACAGTAAGCATTCTTAACAATAAGTCTTCCCTTTGCATTAATATTTTCTGTAGTTCCAGGAGCGAGTAAATTTGGATTTCCAGTCATCTGTGCTGTCTTTCCTGCTGCCTGAACTTCGTATGAATATGCATAACATCCGTATGCAACCTGAACTGAAACAGTGTTTAATTCATATGCATTTGGAACTGTAAATTCTGTTTCATAGTGATTTTCACCGTTTGCAGGAATTCTGATTGTATCAAATACCCATGTATTGTCATAATCACCTTGAACTCCACTGTTAACTGTGATTGTTACATTCTTTTCTGTTGCTTTACCTGACTCATCCTTCATCTTATTTGTGAAATCAAAGCCAAGCTTATATGTCTTTCCCGGGTCAACATTTACTGTTGATGTAGAAGTAAGCTGGTATGGTAAATCTCCGATTGCACCACCTACAGCATACTGTCCGTCACCCCAGATTCTCTGCCATCCTGTCATTGAAACATTTGCTGAGAAACCTGTAACTAAATCTGTGCATGTTGTATTTGCAATAGCTGCATCATTACTTTCGTAAGGATCATGTACGTGAACCCATCCGTTGAATCCGTTTACAGGTTCTTTCTCATCAATTGGAGTATCGTAGTCTCCACCTTGATCGTTGTCATAATCATAATTTACCCAATATGCATCTTTATTCCATCCGCCTGTATGTGTTGCTCCTGTTGTACCCTCTTTCTGGAATACACGAACATAGTCAACATACATAGTAGAGTTTGACCATCCTGAAGCAGGAAGTACATTTCCAATGTAGTTACCACCAACTGCTACATTAAGAATAAAATATGCAGGGCTTGTGAAAAGTTCGCTTGCATCATTTGTGTAACCCTGTGAGTAAACCTGAACTCCATCGAGATAGAATGTAATTCTGTCAGCTGACCAATCCATTCCATATGTATGCCATGTGTTCATATCTCCGGTTGGGAATGCTTTTGCAAGACCACTGTATGCATGCTCACCGTTATCTGCTTGCCAGTGAAGTGTACTGTTGATATAGTTTGCAGCATTTACATGCTCCATAATATCGTACTCACCACATCCAGGCCAACTGCCGTTTGTTCCAAGCATCCAGAACGCTGGCCAGATTCCCTGTGCCATACCGTTGTCCATCTTAATTCTTGCTTCGAAATATCCATATTTGAACTGCTGTTTTCCTGAAGTCTGTACACGTCCTGAAGAATACTGGCATCCGCCAATATCATCTCTCATCGCCTTGATAGCAAGCGCCTTATTGTCGATTGAGTTTGATCCCGGAATGTCAGCGATATATACGTTGCTTGTTCTTGCTGTATAATACTCTGCTTCCTGGTTACCCCATCCCCAGTTACCGTTACCAGTCTCATAGTTCCAAATATCTGTCTTAAGAGTTTTACTGCTGAACTCATCTGACCAGATAAGATCTTTAGCTGTATATCCTTTAGGAAATGTAGTCTTTGAAACCGGAAGCTCACTTGCTTCAGTTGGAAGTTCTACATAATCTCCCTCAAAATCCATATTTGTAAAAATAAGTTTACCTGTACAGTTAACTCCTTCTGTTGTTCCCGGTGCAAGACAATATGGATTATCTTTTACCTGATTTGTAATTCCCTGTAACTGAGCGTTATAAGAATATCCGTAATGTCCGTATGCAATCTGAAAATCTACAGAATTAGAAGTATAATCTGCCGGTATAGTAATTGACTTTGAGTAGTTGAGAGTTCCATTTGCCGGAATTCTAACTGTCTCAAAAACAAATGTATTGTCTGTATCACCATCTATTCCACTATCTACAGTAATTGTAATATTTTTCTCTGTAGCTCCGCCGCTTTCAGACTTCATTTCATTTTTAACCGTAAATGAAATATCGTATGTTTTTCCTGCCTCAACAGGAACCTTAGCCTCTGAATATAATTGGTAAGGTAAATCTCCCCAATAATTACCTGCTTTGATACCATCGGGATAATCAAGCGGCTGATTCCAAATTCCCTGCCAACCTGTAATAGTAACATCTGCTGTAAATCCTGTATCATTCTCGTCTACTGTTGTTCCTGCTATTACAGCATCCCACTGTTCCCATGATTCATGGTAATGTGTCCATGAAACGTTGTTAAAAAGATTTGCAGCTTTGACTGTAACTATCTGTCCCATAGACGACATAAGTCCCGTAACCATAGTACAAGAAAGCACAAATGCTGCAACTTTTTTCATTTGTTTTCTCATCTTCATTCTCCTTTTTTTTGTTATTAGAATAACCCTAAAATAAGACCATTTCCCCTTATTAAATTATTCCGATCTTAAAACGACATTTTAAATCTAACATATAAAAATCGTTTTCGCCACTATTTTACAAAAAAAAGTTGTTTTTTACTTCACAGTTATTTCACAAAAATAAGGTATTTTATTTCCATAAAAAAAGTGAGTCCCCTATAAATTGATAGTTTATAGCGGACTCTATTTTCATACTTTTTCCATAATGGGTGCTTGATATAAATACCAAACAAAAAGTATAGTATAAAGCTATTTTTATTTTAGTACATTCCTATTATATCCATAAAGGGATACTTAAAGGATACTCAAATTTCACTTATATCAAATTTTTTATATGAGAGCAAAACAGTAACCGGATTGTTATCATCATCACGCTCAACCACAGTTTGTGCCATTCCATAAAAATATCTGTTTCCCTTTTTATCTTCCACAAAAAATTTTTTGACAACCTCATTGTGTTCATACATTCGTTTTTTTATATTGTTAATATCCAGGAAATCCATCAACATCTCATAATACACGCCATTCATGCGTTCTGCAGACAAACGTTTGTTAAGTGTCTCTTTATAATCACCCACATTATATCTTGTTCCATCACTCTTAACTACCGTGAATGCATCTGTCTGAAGATTGAGCAAATATAATCCTGAATACATGTCCGCGATTACGCTGAATAAAGGAATATCTTTCCTTTCATATTCAAGAAAACCTGTAGTACTTTCTGCCCAGCTGTAGTTCTGCATATATTCACCCACAAATTCTTTTTCTCTGACTACATTACCGGCCATAAGTTCATAATAGTCACACTCTACTTTGTCAACATCAAGTGCCAGACTATTCCAACCTCTTACAATAATATCTCCAATTCCGGCCTCGCACAAAATCTTCTTAAGCTGGGCAATGACATTGTTAACCCTGCTCTTCATATTTCTGTCATAAGGGGCCTCTTCCCAAAGAATACCACTTGCCTCTGAAACAGATACACTTGCACCTTTTCTATCTACCAGATAAGCAAGCAATTCCTTGGCTTTTTTTCTGTTTATTTCAAGAAGCTTACCATCCACAAAAACATCAAAATTACCGAATGTCTGTATGTACACATGATGCTCATCTGATGGAAGTTTTCCTTTGTTTCTGAATACACAAATCTTTTCTTTGATATCTTCCTGCTTTATCGGTTTAATCACGTATGCATCTACATTTGCATTAAATGCTTCCATCGCATACTTTTCACTATTCGCCATGAGAACAATATTAGTGGTCGAGCTAATCTTATAACATTCCATTGCAAGCTCAATGCCCTGTAACTTCGGTTCCATAATATCAACAAAAAGAATATCTATTTTATTTTTTGTAAAGTATTTTACTCCCTCTACAATATTGTCTGTACCAAACACCTCTTCAAAATGTTCTGTCTGCTTTAGCAAATCAATTAAAGTTTCTCTGTCCTCAGAATTAGAATCAACTACTAATCCAACCAAATCAGTACCTCCTATGCCCTTGCATAAACAAATGCTTTTTCAGTATCTCATTGAACTATGTAATTCCCCCATTAACTCACTTAAAAGTATACACATAAATTTATATTTATGCAATAGGTTTGGGTGTTTTTTGTATATTTATGCATTATTTCATTGCATTATTGCATATTTTTACATCTTTTTTTGATATCTTTGCACAAAATAATGCTCCTATTATGAATATAGATTGAAATACTATATAAAGATTGACACGACATGTTATTTTTGATAACATTTTTATTAAACAGACAAGAACGCAAAGGCATGAATGTTATTATAAATAGCAATTACAGAAAGGAGCCTTCTTATATGAAGAAACTATCTACTTCGAAACTTGCAGATACTATAATTAATCTGCGTAAATCAAATAACATAACTCAATCTCAGTTAGCAGAAGCTACAGGCATCAACAGAGCTATGATTGGAAGAATCGAGAAATCGAATTACGTTCCAACAATCGATCAGCTTCAAAAACTTGCAGAAGCATTAAACTTTGAAGTTACTGATTTATTTATTGATAGTTCTAAAGATGGAAACAATAAAATCAAATTAAAGAAGCAATACAATATTGCCGTGGCCGGAACAGGTTACGTTGGTCTTTCTATTGCCACTTTATTGGCGCAGCACAACCATGTTACAGCAGTTGACATTATTCCTGAAAAGGTTGACCTTATCAATAATAAGAAATCTCCAATTCAGGATGACTATATCGAGTTGTATCTCGCTGAAAAAGAATTAGACCTCACTGCAACTCTTGACGGCGAATCTGCATACAAAAATGCTGATTTCGTAGTTATAGCAGCACCTACAAACTATGACAGTCAAAAGAATTTCTTTGACTGTTCCGCAGTTGAATCTGTTATCGAGTTAGTATTGAAGGTAAATCCTAAGGCTACAATGATTATCAAATCTACTATTCCTGTTGGATACACAGCTTCTGTAAGAGAAAAATACAACACAAAAAATATTATCTTCAGTCCTGAATTCTTACGTGAGTCAAAAGCTCTTTACGATAATCTTTACCCATCACGTATCATTGTTTCATGTGATAAGGAATCAGAAGAAAAAGCCCGCACATTTGCAGCTCTTCTTCAGCAGGGAGCTATCAAAGAAGATATCGATACACTTTTCATGGGATTCACTGAAGCAGAAGCTGTAAAATTATTTGCAAACACCTATCTTGCTTTGAGAGTTTCATACTTCAACGAGCTTGACACTTATGCAGAAACAAAAGGACTTAACACACAGGAAATTATCAACGGCGTATGCCTTGACCCACGTATCGGAACACACTATAACAATCCATCATTCGGTTACGGTGGATATTGTCTTCCAAAAGATACAAAGCAGTTGCTCGCAAACTTCAACAACGTTCCTCAAAATATGATTTCTGCTATTGTTGAATCTAATAAGACAAGAAAAGATTACATTGCTGATCACGTTCTTGAAATGGCAGGCGGTTACTCCTACGAAAACGGTGAGTACAACCCAACAAAAGAAAAAGATATCGTAATCGGTGTATACCGACTTACTATGAAGAGTAACTCAGACAACTTCCGTCAGTCATCAATCCAGGGAGTTATGAAGCGAATCAAAGCAAAGGGAGCTAAGGTAATAATCTTCGAGCCAACCCTTGAAAACGGCGATACATTCTTCGGTTCTACTATCGTAAACGATATTAAGAAGTTCAAAAAAATGAGTCAGGCAATCATTGCAAACAGATATGATTCATGTCTCGATGATGTTGCAGACAAAGTATACACAAGAGATATTTTCCGTCGCGATTAAATCTCAAAATCTGCTAAAGCACATTCTGTCTTTAGCAAATAGAAAAAACATCTTTGTACACCGGGGTATCCCCCCAAATGTACAAAGATGTTTTTTTATCTAAATATCTATGTATATCCAAATTAATTATGGATTAACTAACGGTCTTCCCATAACTATAAGTTCATACATTGAAACTCCATACTGTGTGGCTCTCTGATTAAACTGAACCTTAACATATCTTGCATGAACAGTTGCTCTTGTGTACCATGTGCAAGCCTGTGTCAATGTCTCATGATTTGTTGCTCCCCAGTTCACACCATCAAATGATGTATAAATTGTATAATCATTACTGTAAGCTGCCTCCCAGGCAATTCCTACCGCACTTAAGCTGTAAACATCGCCTAAGTCAACCATAATCCACTGATTATCCATCCACTGCGAAGACCATCTTGTTGAAGGATCTCCGTCAACTGCATACTGTCCTAAAGTATTTCCATCCTCTGTACTTGAAACAGTTACCGTCTTTCCAATTGCAAGATTTGTCTCTGAAGGAAGTGGATTTTTTCTCTGAGCAGTAAAATCTGTAACTTCGAACTGCAATCCCTGTGGGGCCTGTCCAAAATCAAAGAAGTACTGTGCTGTACCTGTTGAAACATGCTCAAGTGTCAATACATTTTCACCGGGAACAAGGTTAACAAATGTTTCTGCTCCTGATCTGTCTTCCTTAAATCTTAAGTTTGACATAGCCATATTTGAATTAACAATAAATGTACAAATGTATTCTGCCTGTGTATCCTGTGGTAATTCTTTTGTTCTTGTCTGAATTGCCCAGTCAGCTCCTGACGCTTTATCGATTCTCAAACCAAATGAATTAATTGTTGGAGATGCCTTGTAGCTTACCAACGGGTCATTTCCCCATCCCTGTGCCTGGTAAACATCCATTGATACTGCATCGTTCCATCCACCGATTGCATTTACATACTCTGAAGAACTCTGAGTTGTTGTTTCCTCTACTGTTGTTACTTCTTCTGTTGTTGTTTCAGGCGTTGTTGCTTCTTCTGTTGTTGTCTCAGGCGCTGTTGTTACCTGAGTCAAATCTTCAACCTGGAAGCTGATAATTGTAAATTCCAATCCTGCAGGTGCCTGTCCTAAATCGAAATAGAACTGTCCGTTTGCTCCTGCTGTAAAGTTAAGAGCGATTTCATTTTCGCCCTGAATGAAATTGTAAAAATTCTCAGCACCTGTTCTGTCTTCCTTAAATCTGATATTGTTTGCAACCATATTTGAGTTAACTGTAACTTTACATCTGTACTGAGTACCAGCAAGAAACTGAAGCTCATGTGTTCTAAGCTGAACTGCCCAATCTGCTCCTGAAGCTGTATCAAGTTTAAACTTAAACGATCCTAAGTTTGTTCCTGAAATGTATCTTCCTGTTGGGTTATTTCCCCATCCCTGTGCAAGATAAATATCCCAATATGAAAGTGTATTCCATCCCGGATTTGCTGTAACATAATTCTCAGCAGCTGTCGTGATTACTGTCTCTCCACGAACGTTAACATATTTTGAAACACCTGTTGACTCGTGTCCGTTATATACTGCCTTTACAGTTACTACGTATCCGCCGGCAGAAATATTACTCATTGAGAATGAGCCGGTTGTATTATTCTGAGCTTTTAACACTCCATTAACGTATACGTTAAATGTATATCCCTGTGCAAGCTGAATGCTGTCAATATTCCAGATTGCCACAAAATTATTCCAACCACCTATTGTAGTAAGATTTGAAACTTCAATTACCCCCTCAGGCTGCTGTGTTGTAGTCTCTTCCTGATTCTTAGTTGAGATAGGCTCTAAGTTTGTTTTCTCAGTTCCTCCAACTGCTTTTACACATTCGTATGCATCAATAACTCCTGCAGGCACATATACAGAACCCTGTGCCAATGGCATTGCTGTCGACTGCATAATGGACTTAACCTGATTTGATGTAAGTGAGCTGTCCAACGAACACATCATAGATACAACTCCTGCAACTATAGGTGCAGAAAGCGATGTACCGTTAACACTTACGATATTGTTGTATGCATCGTAACAGTAAATACCATCACCCGGAGCACAGATATCCTTTAAACCTCCATAGTTTGTAAATGAAGTTGTAACATTGTATCTGTCTGTTGCTACAACTGAAATTGTAGCAGGATAATCAGCCGGATAAAAAGATGTTGATATTCCATCGTTACCTGCTGAAACAATTACAATAGCTCCGCTATTTACAACACTTGTATAGAAATTATCTTCAGTCTCTGTGTAACCTGCTCCACCAAAACTCTCATTAATAACCTTTGCGCCACATGAAACACTGTAATTTACAGCTCTAATAATGTCATTCATGTAATATTTGCCATCTGCACGGTTTGCTGTCTGGACAATCAACAAATCGCATACACTATTATCATATGCAGATGCAACTCCTGCTATTCCGTATGAGTTTGTTTCAGCTCCGATTGTAGACGCAACATATGAACCATGATTTGTAGCATATGTTGGCTCAGTTAAGTCAGTAAGTAAGATAGTATTACCGTCTGTTACCTGTGCAGACAATGGTGAAATTCTGTTTATCATATCAGTATTTGTAAGATTGATACCTGAATCAATTACTGCTGTTAAAACTCTTGAATGATTGTGAGTATACATATAATCCCATGCCTCTACTGAATGAATTGTATCAAGATAGTACTGATAGTTTGCATTCGCATCGTAGATAACATCTTCTGCTTTCTTGAACGCATTAGTTCTTACTGCGTTCATATCTGCAGTTTCTGTAATACTAAATTCATTATAGAAATCAGATGCAGCTTTTACAGTCTGTCCGAGAGAAATAGAAATAGTAGCAATATACTTTCCTTCAAAATCTTTGTAAATCTCTTCAATTTCACCAAATCCCGAATCACAAACTGCTTCAATTTCTTTCTTTGCTGTATCGTCATCAAACATTGCAACGACAACACCCGGTTCATAATTTAATTTATCTCCTGCTTTTCTTTCCTCTGCAGCATCTTCGTAACCTTTGACAATCTTATCAGCTCTCTCATCAAGCTCTGATTCAAAAGCTTCCATCTCATCAAAGTTTTCTGTCTTGTAATATGATGTCAATGCATAGTTAAGAGCAGTCTCATAATCTACTGTATCTGTGTAAGCATTAACTACTTCTGCTGTCTTCTTACCGTTTACTAAAGCAAGCTCAGCAATGTCTGTAAGTTCTCCCTGTGGGATATCTGACTTTTTAATTTCATCAAATACAGACTTCTTAACACTAACACTCTTTGTTCCCCCGTTGATTGCTTTCGATGTACTAACTAAGCCAAAGTTGCACAAAGAAGCGCATAATGCCATACTAAGCACTACGCTTAAGACTTTTTGTTTTCTCATTTCTAAACCCTTTCAAAACAATGTTAATATTTTCCATAGAAAAAACTAACAAATCACATCTCATTACGCAATATAATAAAAATATTTTTATTTGTCAGGAAACGATTCCCTCCTGTGTTTTTACATCTTTATGCAATATTCTTTGCATTTTCTTTGCATTTTGTGCATATTTATAAAACTATTTTTATAAATATGCACATTGTCGTTTTTTATGCATTTAGATACGAAAGTGATTGTTCTCACTCCTGAAGATTTTTTATTCCCGGAAGATTTTTTTACTCCCGGAAGTTGCTAGTATAGTCACATAACATATGAGTAAAGCGACGATACAGCATGGATTAAGAAATTGAAATCTATGTTGTACGCAAAATTATCTTTAAGTAAGCAAAATACAACATATATTTTAAAATCCTGATTTATGGGGTATGCAACAAATTTTTGAAGTAAAAAAATACAACATATATCCAAGAATTTTATTTCATGGGGTACGCGACAATTTTTTGAAGTGAAAAATGTACAACATATATTCAAGAATTTTATTTTGTGGGGTACGCGACAATTTATACTGAACAAAAGTGTACTTCAAATATCAAAAAATTCTTCTATCTTGCATAATCAAATAAATAATATCCTAATGTAGAGGTTTTGAAATGACGCAAAGTTTTCCATGAGCACGCATAAAGTAACAATCCTTGACACACTATATTTTCTACTCCTCGCATTCGCTTATTAGAAAATGCTCCTGCGCAACTCGTCCTTCGGACTCAAACAGCGCCCGCATTTTCAGCTAGAATGTTCGTCGTAACGAAAATATAGCTATCGTCACAGGGATTGTCACATTTATGCTTTGCTCATCTGAAAACTATTGCTCACATTTCATATACTATACTTTATGAAACACAGAATTGTCATGATAAGATCTGTGCGAAACTGAGATAGGATATGCATCATTTACCTACTAATTGAAAGATTTATTAGTTTGGAAGGTATGGAGCAAAAATAGCTTGGCAAAAGAATTACCTACTAAATGTGAGATTTATTAGTTTGGAAGGTATGGAGCAAAAATAGCTTGGCAAAAGAATTACCTTCCAAATGTGAGAATTGTTAGTTTGGAAGGTATGGAGCAAAAATAGCTTGGCAAAAGAATTACCTTCCAAATGTGAGAATTGTTAGTTTGGAAGGTATGGAGCAAAAATAGCTTGGCATGAGAATTACCTACTAAATAAGATATTTGTTAGTTTTGATGGTAATTGACAAAATTATGACAAACTTAATTTACCTACCAAATGGTAAATATATTAGTTTGGAAGGTAATTGATAACAAATTAACAAATTTACCTTACCTTCCAATGCAAGAAAAAACTTAAATGGAAGGTAAAATGGTAAAATATAGTTTCAAAAAGAAACAGGTTGTCACTAAAATAATGACAACCTGCCGCATTATAAAAATATAATAAAACTCTATTTAGCTTTTACTACTTTAGACCACTTACCGTAAACTCTATCTCCCTTTGCATCTAATACATAAGCTCTTACTCTTACATAGAGTTTCTTAGTTACTTTAAGTTTCTTAACTGTCTTAGTAAGTTTCTTTGTAGATACAGACTTTGTAGCTTTCTTTGAGAATTTCTTTGATTTTGAAACCTGAATCTCATATCCTACTGCGCCTACTACTTTCTTAATTGTTACTTTTACTTTCTTCTTGCTTGCTGCTCTCTTAGCCTTTTTAACTTTAGACTTTCCTGGAGCTTTTACTTCTGCTTTTGTAGCAGCTTCTGTTGTTGGTGCAACAGTTGTCGGAACTTCTGTTGTAATTTCAGGGGCTGTTGTTGTTTCCTCCTGAATAGGTTCTGATACTTTCTTAATAGTTAAGTTTGTAATAAACTGCCAAGAAGCACTCCCCCATTTTCCATCAGGTGCATCATCAGCTGTGTTTGATACCTGCTGTGTTGCAAGGTAGATTGCGCCAACACCATCCTCATCAGGATCATAGAATACATATTCACCTTCATCTGCTGCCCAATCCCAGTATCCTAATTTAGCACCGGAAACATATTCTTTTACATCAATCACTTTTTTCCAAACACTCTCTGCCCACTTTCCGTCAGGAAGGTTATCAACATAGTCGTTTGCAGCATCATTGATTGACTCATATACAGAACCTTTGTAGAAGATTTTTGTTCCCTTAGGGAATGAAATGCTTCCATCTCCCACTACAACTTCTGTCATAGATTCAGGAAGTCCTAAACCTTCTGTTGCTCCGGCAAGTTTAAGTGATGTAATAAGCTTCCAAGATGCATATCCCCATTCTCCGTCAGGTGCATCAGCTGCTGTGTTTGATACCTGCTGTGTTGCAAGATAGATTTCTCCGATACCATTTTCATCAGGATCATAGAATACATATTCACCTTCATCTGCTGCCCAGTCCCAGTATCCTAATTTAGCACCGGAAACATATTCTTTAACATCGAATAATTTTTCCCAAACACTTGCTCCCCACTTTCCGTCAGGAAGATTATCAACATAATCATTTGCAGTATCCATAAGTGATTTATAAACTGCACCATTGTAATAAATAACTGTGCCAGTTGGATATGTATTAAACCCTTCTCCAACAACAACTTCGTTTATAGTGCTTGGCAATCCTGATTCATTTACAGTGTCTTCTATTTCAGGAATAGTTCCTGACTGTCCGTATTCTGTCTGCTCACCCTTGTAGATGCCAAGACCTTTACTCATTCTTGTAATCATAGGATGTTCATCAACTGCTCTGTCTCCTGCAATCTCCCAAACTATTACGCCTGCAAGTTTGTTATCTGCAATGTACTTTAATTTTGCATCAAGTGACTGTTCATCTTCGTATGTAAGATAGTTTTTATAGAATTTTGAATTTGGATTATCATTGTAAAGATATGCTGCCTCTGCTGCCTTATCATATCCCTTGTGCCATCCAAGTTCTCCGTCTTCAACTACTTTAAGCTCTAGCGCTTTAAGTTTATTCCATACCATGTCTCCGACATAGCCTTCACCTGTACCTGCTACGCCTACTACATTTCCTGCTTCGTCAGGTGTTACGCCGCCCCATCCGTGGCAGTAAAGAGGAGAGCCGATATTAATCTTAGATGCCGGAACTCCAAGTTCAAGGAATTTTTTAACACCTTTATCTACAGAATGCATGTCATCATTTGTAGAGTACAATGCAGTCTGATGACCTGTTACAGGATCATAAGAACCTGTCATGTCATAACTCATAATATTGATTAAATCTACGTACTGTGCAAAGTTTTCAACATCCTGAGCTGCAACTGTCTTAAGGTTAACTGATGAGCAGGTTGTGATTTTTTTATTACCCTCGCCGTATTTTTCATCAAACGCTTCTCTCATCTCTTTAAGTAACAATGTGTAGTTTGTGAAATCATCACCCACTACAGGACAGCCCTCGTCAGTATCACTCTCAGGATCTCTTGCTACACCTGGGTACTCCCAATCCACGTCTATTCCGTCTACCCATGTGTATGTGTCCATAGTATCAATACAACTGTCAATAAATGATTTTCTTCCTTCAGCAGTACTTGCCATTTCTGAGAAATATCCGCATCTTGTCCATCCACCGATAGAAATCATAATGTTAACGTCAGGATACTTCTTTGAATATTCAGCATACTGAGGAAAATGAGCTTTTTCTCCGTTTTCAATATCAGCCCATGAATCTGTTGAGTCGATAGTGTAAGCATTTTCCTTTCCCTCAACAGGATTAATCTCCCAAAAAGCATGGTTAATATATGTAACCTTGTCCCATGGCAGATTTTTAACCTGATTTACTTCGTCATTGTATACGCTCCAGTTTGCGAAGTATACAATCAAGTCTTTTTTTGCAGTTGCTTCCGCTTCTTCTGTGTCAGCAAAACTGCTGATTGTGCCCGATCCTAATACCATTGTTGTGGCAAGAATGGTTGAAAGTGCACGTCTAAAAATTTTTTTGCATTTTCCCATTTTTGTACCTCCTATGTGATAATTGCAAAACATTATCCGTCTTGTCAGTCTCCCTCTCACATAACGGTAAAACAAAAGTATTTCTCCCTAAAAATTATATTACCCAATACCTGATTATAAGTCAAACAAAAAAAACGACTTCTCGCCGCATCCAAAAAAAGATGAATACAAGAAGCCGTTAATTCAAAGAGCAAATAATCGCTCCCAATATATGTAATATTTTATTGATTATTTCTCTGACTCAAGAAATTTGTATACGTATGCTGCAATTGCTGCACCAACTAATGGACCAACAACAAATACCCAAAGTTCTGTTGCAGGAGTACTATTTCCTTCAAAACAAGCTGCGATGGCAGGTCCGAAACTTCTTGCAGGGTTTACAGATGTTCCTGTAAGACCGATACCAAGAATATGTACAAGCACTAAAGTCAAGCCGATAACCAAACCTCCAAAAGATCCGTGAGCAGCTTTTTTGGATGTCACACCAAGAATAGCAGTAACAAAAATAAATGTAAGAACAATTTCAACTACAAGTCCTGCAACATAATTTCCATTTACTCCTGCCAATCCGTTTGAACCAAATCCTCCTGTCATATCTGTAACTTTACCTGCACCAAAAATAACTGAAAGTAAACCTGCACCTGCAAATGCACCAAGACACTGTGAAACGACATATCCGCAAAATTCTTTAATGTTCATTCCACCTGTAATTAATACTCCGAGAGAAACTGCAGGATTAATATGACATCCTGAGATGTTTCCGATAGAGTATGCCATTGCTACAATAGTAAGACCAAATGCAAGTGCTGTTAAAAGATATCCGCAACCATTTGACGCATCACAACCTACTAACATTGCAGTACCACATCCAAGAGTAACCAAAACCATTGTTCCGATAAACTCAGCTACAAATTTTTTCATAATAGTTCTCCTTTTCTTAATCAGGTAAAAACCTGTTATTGATGTGGTATATGTAAAACCCACACCAATTTCAGTATATCACAACTATTATAATAAACAAGCGCCCGGAAAATATTCCGAGCGCTTACTTAACCTGACTATTATCCGATAAGGAACTATTCTATATGAATACTCATGTTACTCACACTCCCCAAAGTTTTTCATAACTCTCCCGGTTTTTCAACAGTTAGTTCCTTATCTTTTAATAGTCGGTTTGTGTATTATTAGCGAAGAAAACTTGGTGTATCATCATTGCTGTCTTTTTTCTCAGCTTTAATGTCATCATCGTAATCTTCATCAAATACCGATTTTCTCCTTGTCTCAACCTGTGGCTTAACCTCCGGTTTTGCTTCATCAATTATTGGACTGATAACAGGTTTTACCTCAGCCTCAACTGTATTTACAGTTTTTGTCTCAACAACTGGTTTTACTTCAGGTTTTACAACTGGCTTAACCTCTTCTTTTACTTCAGGTTTTACAACTGGCTTAACCTCTTCTTTTACTTCCTTGAACTCATCCTCAGCTACATCAGATTCCTCTTTTTTGCTGCTTTTGAATTCGTCAGGGTTGAATGAAACTGATTCACTTGTATCAACGTTCTTTCCAACTTCACCATTTACATACTGTGAAATAATTGACTTAAGGTCAATACCTGTACTTCCTTTAATACCGTCACTAACCTGAGTAACTGTATTCATAACAGAACCAACCATCTGCTCATTATTTCCACTTCCGTACATTGTGATAGAATCAATGCTTGAAAGTGGTTCAGCTGCATTTCTAACTGCCTCTGGGAATGCCTTGAAGAACATTTCAAGAATAGCTGCTTCACCATACTTCTGCATAGCGATAGCTTTCTTTTCAATACCTTCAGCCTCAGCAACTGCTTTAGCTCTGATAGCTTCAGCTTCTGCAATACCTTTAGCTCTGATACCTTCAGCTTCCTGCTCAAGTTCGTATTTCTTAGCTTCAGCTTCTTTTCTTCTCTGATATAACTCAGCTTCTGCCTGCTGCTGTTTAGCAAACTTCTCAGCCTCTGCCTGTTTCTTAATCTCAGCATCAAGAGCCTGCTCTTTAACTGCTGCTTCTTTCTGTTTCAAGATTACGTACTGTTCCTGTTTTGCGATATCAGCCTGAGCTCTTGTTGTCTCGATTGACTTTCTCTGCTCTTCCTGCTGGATTGAGTAAGCTGCATCTGCCTCAGCCTGCTTAATATCAGCTACTTTCTTAAGTTCAGATTTCTTAATTGAGAGTTCATTGTTTCTCTCTGCAATCTGTCTCTCTGATTCAACACTAGCATCATTTGCTTCTTTGTTTGCTTTTGCCTGAGCAATCTTAATATCTCTCTCACCTTCAGCTCTTGCAATAGATGCTGATTTTTTAATCTGTACAATGTTGTCAATACCAAGGTTCTCAATAACCTGATTCTCATCAATAAAGTTCTGTACATTGAAACTTACAATATCAAGTCCCATTGCTGCAAGGTCAGGTTCCGCATTTTCTTTAACGAGTAAAGCAAATTTCTGTCTGTTAGAAACCATTTCCTCAAGTCTCATCTTACCAACGATCTCTCTTGTGTTACCTTCAAGAACGCTCTTTGCAACTCCGCCGATATATTCTGTATCCTTATTAAGGAAGTTCTGAGCTGCAAGTTTTAATCTTTCAGGATTGTCACTAATTTTAACATTTACCGCTGCGTCTACATTTACATTGATATAATCTGCTGTAGGTACGCTTGATGCAGTTTTAACATCGATAGGAATAAGTCTTAAATTAAGTTCATCCTTTTTCTCAAGGAAAGGAATCTTGATACCCGCTTTACCAATTAAAAACTTCGGATTCTTTCGCAATCCGGATATAATAAATGCTGTATCAGGAGATGCCTTTACGTATCCTGAAGCCACAATTGCTAAAAATAATACAACCAAAACTGCAATGGCTGCCATGCCAATTGCTTTTGGATCAACAGCTTCTTCCATAACTGTCAATAATAGATTTTTCATAATGTAATCCTCCTAAATAAAAAAAGTAATTCGTTTTGTCTTTTAATTTCGACATCATTATTATATAATGAATCTGCATAATTAACAAACATAATCGGGGCTAATTACAAATAATTATTTCGCCCTTAACAGAAAAATAAATTAGGAGGTTTCTCTAAATGGGAAAAAAATCAATAAAAGAAAACAAAAACATCTATCAGCAGTGTAGGGAAAACCTTGAACTCACTCGAGATAAGGCTAGCGAGTTACTTGAGTACATCAGCGCAGACAGGATTGAAAAAATAGAAAGTGAGCGTTCCCTTCCTCATCCGGATGAGATACTCACTATGTCGCAGAGTTATAAAGCCCCATATCTTTGTAACTACTATTGCTCACATGAATGTCCTATAGGTAAGCATTATGTTCCGGAAATTGAGGAGAAAGACTCTTCAACTATTATTCTCGAAATGCTTGCATCTCTCAATTCTATCAACAATAAAAAAGAACGTTTAATTGAGATTATGGCAGACGGAGTAATATCTGATGATCAGATAAATGACTTTGTTATCATTCAGAATGAATTGGAAAAGATTTCTATATCAGTAGAGTCACTCCAGCTCTGGCTCGAAAAAACTATAATGGAAAAACAGATTAATATCGAAAGACTTAAAGAGGCCAGAAAGTCTCTTGTTCAGTAGTTACGATGTAAAAAGCAGCGCTTATGATTTTCACATAAGCACTGCTTTTTTTTACCTTATAGTTTTAAATTGTTCTATTTTAATTTCTTAACTCTAGACCATTTTCCAACTACTGGGCTGTTGTTAACATTTACATAAGCTCTTACTTTTACGTAGTACTTCTTACCTGATTTAAGTTTCTTAAGAGTAACAACATTCTTTTTCACATCTAATGTTTTTGTTGTTTTCTTTGTGAACTTCTTGCTTGTAGAGTACTTAATCTGGTATCCGTCAACACCATTCATCTTCTTAATTGTAAGCTTAGCTTTCTTTTTGCTCTTGCGAACCAAACTCTTAATCTTAGCTTTCTTAACATGTGGTTTAGCTACTGTAGTTGTCTCAGGAGCTGTAGTTGTTTTTACTACTGTAGTTGTTTCTGCTACTGTAGTTGTCTCAGGAGCTGTAGTTGTCTCTTCTACTGTTGTCTCTTCTACTGTTGTCTCTTCTGCTGTTGTCTCTTCCTCTATTGGCTCAGGTCTAACTACATCATATTCATAAAGCTGAATATTATACTCCCAAATAATTGGAAGATCATAATCTAAATCATCTTCATCTTCATAATCTTCTTCATCTTCATAATCTTCTTCATCTTCGTTAGCAGCTTTTACCTTATTTACCTTTAATGACCAGTCATCATAATACTCATCGTCATCATAGTAAAACTCATCACCCTCGATTACGTATAATCTTCCGGCAACAACAGTTCCACAAATATTTGTCCAATCTGAAACAGATGCTGCTAATTTGTATCCTGTCTTAACAAATTCATCTTTTTCAACATCGTATTCAAATGTATCGCCTAAATCTGAAGCGTTGATTCCTGTATAAACAAGTCCTTCCGGAGTAGCAGATACTTCAAATGAGTAATCTCCCTCTTCAAATTCGATAGCTGCATCTGATTTAGTCCATGCCTCTCCATCAAAAATCATTGAAGGAACAACTGTTGCATTATCTTCTTCATCAAATTTAAATGCGATTGAAGATACAAGCTTATCGCCTACCTGGAATACGTTTTCTCCAAGTCCTTCTTCAGGAAGAACTCCTAAATCATCAGTTTCTTCAACATCAAATGTGTATTCTGTGTATGTATAATCTTCTAAATCTTCATCATCGAAATCTTCGTCATCATAATCGATATCGAAATCGTCATCTGACCAATCAATCTCTTCTGCTTCAACAGTAATCTTTAATACATTTTCTGATGCTACGTACAATGAATCATTGTATGTGAATAATGAAACATAATCTGCATCTCCGATTTCAGTTGTTACATCAGCAACTTCATAAACTTCTTCCTGTGCAACATCATATGCAATAACCTTTGCCATTTCTGCATATCCTAAATCAATCTTTGCTACAGTATAAATAAGTCCGTTATAGAATACCGGTTTAGAGTAATCAACTGTATATGACATTGCGTACTCAATTCCAAGTGCACTCTTTGGATTGAAACCGTATAACTCGTTCCATGAGATGCGGTCTGCAGAATCAACAGGAATTAATCCTTCGTAAGCTGTTTGATCATCAAAATTTAAAGCATAAACATTGTCATTATCTCCGGCAACTAATGCTGTATTATCTGTAACAGCAAATCCGTTGTTGACATTCATATCGAAAGGTTTACCTGTTGCTGTAAATACTTTCTTTTCAATTGTCTTGTCATCTTTTGTAACTGATACTGTTACGTTTTTATTTTCATAATACTTTGGAAGATTAACACAAATATAATGATTGTCAGAATAATCTTTGTTTACCTTTACTCTCTCTCCATCTAAATAAACCTTAGCACCTTCAAGGAATCTACCTTCGATATCGATAGTGTTTCCTTCATCTTCATCGCTATAAAAACTAATATTTGTAACTCCAAAGTTTGGATGATTTACTTTTGATAAATCAATAACACCACCTGTAACAGTCTTTCCTTCTAAGTCTGCAGCATCTCTTGTAGATCCAAGAACAATGTCTCTTACTTCGTAAGCATCTGCATCAGGATTCATCGCTGCAACTACTGCTGTAGCTGCTGTAACGTGTGGAGTTGCCATTGATGTTCCGTTATAGAAGTCATATTTTCCAAATGAATCTGTGTCTATATTTGACTGTGAGAAGCCAATGTTATCAAGGTAAACATCATAATCACCAGCTTCTTCACAGTAGAACTGTACTGATAAAACTCTCTCCTGATCTTCTTTTACTTTGTTTTCGGCAACACCTGAACCAAATGTCCAGTAACCGCCTTTTCCAAAAAAGTCTTCCCATTCGCTTCCTGTTACTAACGCTGCTGTGATTAATGACTCTCCATTTTCATCATATGTTCCGTCATCTTTGATTACTGAATCACCAATATAAGCAATCATAAGTGCATCATCATTAGTTCCTGTTGCCTCAAATGCGTTTACAAAACATGAAGAATAAATAGGTTTTGAAGATGCTTTTGCTTCATATGGAAGGTAGAAGTAATACGTATCTCCTGCTTCTGCGCCTTTAACAGAGAATTTTAATGATTTATTATTCTCATTTGCGCCCATAAAGTGTTCATTTGAATACTCAACTGAATACTCAGCATCTCCTGTTGCTGTAATTCCCCATTTGAGATCACCTTCAGATACAACTTCCTCTGTAGCCTCACCATCTGCAAATGTCTTAACTAACTTCTGCTCATTATCAAAGGAGTTAAAGTATGAAGTTGTTTCTGCTCTCTTTGCATCATCATAAATAAATGGATTAAATACATCATATGATACTGTTGATAAAATCATTTCTCCAGGAGCACCAATATCAACTGTTGTCTCCCCGTAATTTGAGAAACCTGAAATTTCATCTTTTGAATTTGTAGCAGCTACTGAAATGATATACTCACTATCTAAACTAGCCGGGAATGAATAATACACATCATTGTCAACACTTTCATTTCCTGCTGCACAAACTGAAACTGCTCCGTTTTCACCAACCATATCAATAAGTGTACCTAAGATACCGTCATCGTATCCGCCGCCCCATGAGTTGTTGATTGCTCTAACGTTTACACCAAGCTGCTGTGCTCTGTAAATATAGTTGTAAGCATCGATTGCATCTTCGCCCCAACCTGCACCATCTTCATCTAAGAATCTAAGCGCCATAATTTTGATGTTGTCAGAATCTGTTACACCTGCGATACCTGTCTGGTTATCCTTGTTAGCATGCATAATACCTGAACAGTGTGTACCATGTCCGTTCTCATCCATCGGTTCTTCATCTCTCTCGACAAAATCGTATCCGTGATGTCCTTTTAAAATCTTTGTTCCTTCATATGGGTTGTCCCACATAACACCCTGAAGGTCTTCGTGTTCATAATCAACACCTGTATCAATGATAGCGATTACTGTTTCATCTGCCTCTTCATCAATATTAATTTCTTCACTGTCTGAATTGATGTCAATACCTGCTTCACTGCCATTGAATCCCTTATTGTCTAATGCCCACTGGAAATCAGTGTATGTATCATCTGTATCCAATGCCTTGTACTTGTAATTTGGTTCAGCAATTAAAATATCCTTATCTGCTGAATACTTCTTAACAAGCTCTTCTGTGCTCATTGTACTTGATTTAACCAATGAAACTGTCAATTCTTTTCCTGTCTTATTTGAAAGACTCTTCGCTTTAATCTTCTTTGCATCTACATCATCAAATGTACATACTGTCTTGATTGTGCAATCAGAATTAACTTTCTTGTTCATTGCCTTTTTGCTTACTACATCACTGTAGTACATAATAAGCGCTTCGCCTTCTTTGTATTCCTTTTCTGCGCTTTTCTTTTTCTTGTCAAAAGCTGCCCACTTATCAGATTTTGCTGTGATAGCTTTTGCGCCATTTTTTGTTGTTGTAGCCGAACCCAAAACCCCCGTTGGAGCCCCACTAACAATCATACTTGCTGCCAGAGCCAATGATAACCCTGTCTTGAATGTTCTTTTCATAACAAACCTCCTAAAATTATTTAAGTCGATCATCGTCTTCTCCCGTTACCACGATGGACAAGTAATATCTTATCAAAAAATGTCCATTAGTTAAACAGGATTGTTGACAAAAATATGTGTTTGAAAATAAGTTTTAGATGCAAAATAACCGAACTTATTTTTCCCATACTGCCAACTTATATATAAACGTTAATGACTCCTTTTTTATTTCATCAAAATTTAATTTTTTTTTATTTTATTTATTATTAAGATTTTATTAAGATGAATTTTGAGCAATAAATTACCCTAGTAATACTGAATGTTACCCTGTAAATCTATAATATCAGCATCGCAGTCATCATAAACAGGACCATCACTTTCATAAGAAATAACCGGTACCTCATATTTATAACCATATGAATCTGTAGCTTCTACGTACAATGCTATCCTATCCCCCATCTTTATCTCCATTTTTTTCTTATAACTGTATTCTATTTTTCCTTCATCTTCATAACCGCTTATATCAATATCTTTCTCGTCTACTACCTCTGTACCTGAGCGACTTTCATACTTAACTATTACCTTTGAACTAACTAATGCATTGTCCATTACAGCTAATGGAGAATCAGCATCAACACATCCTACAATATTTATATTCGCAGTATCATTATTTACTTTTGTGGAATCATCCACATCCTCACTGCTAATATAATGCAGATATTTCAAGGCCATACTGTCAGTGTACACATCATATTCTTCTTCACCAAAACTATCATCATACTCTAACACGCTTAATAATTTCTCATCCCATTTTGGCATTGCTCGTATTTTTTCATTCTTTGTCTTTCCGTCAGGTTCTTCTATAGTGCAAACCAGCTTACTGTATTTTTTGAAGATATCAAGTTTAACTGTACCCGAGAACTCTCCTTTACCGTTTTCTTTTAATTCAACATTCTGCTTGGCTATGCTCATATAGTACTTTGAGCCTTCTATGTTTTCCTTTGGAGTAAATGTAAATGTCACCTGCGCCTCATTAGTTGATGATTCCAATTTCCCAAAGGATACTTCAACATTCTCAAACACACTCTTACTCTCGGCCAAAGATTTTTGAATAATTGTAATTTTATCATCCAGCTCTTCAATTTCTCCTGCCATATTTTGATTATGTTCCCTTAAACTATCGATATCATTTTCCAAATTTCGTATATTATTGCTCATGGTAATAATTGAAAATATAAGAACCACCACTGCAATTGTTGTAAATGCATCATGAGAATCCGGCATTTTCTTTACTATTGTTTCCTCATATCCTCCCTGGTTATAATCCATGTTGCTTATTTTTTTATTAATGTGTCTTTTATATAATGCCAGATATATAAAAACAGTCATTCCGCTGAGCCCTATAATTAATGGTATAATAAATCCCAATAATGTCATCTTTTTTACCTTCCTTTCTATTTTCTAAATATTAAACGCTTTCTTAAAACTTGAATAATAATTTCTTGTCACTTCTAATTTACGATTGTCTGCCATAACTAAAACGAATTTCATCGAAAGTGACGGTCTTATCTCTTTTACTTTTCTTTTGGAAATTATTACCGACTTACTGATTCTTGTAAACAACTTCGGATCAAGTATTTTTTCCAACTGATACAATGGATCTTTACTGATAAATAATTCCTCAGAAGTAACTATTTCCAACTGATGACCATAACTTTCTATGTAAAGCACTTCATCTGTTGCAATAAATGCTTTGTCACCTGTGTCATTCTTCCTTGCACTAATATGCCCTGCATATTTTTCTTTTTCAGTAAGAATGAATTCTGCTTCATCATCTATATCAATTCCTTTTGTTTGAAAATAACTCTTTACTTCCTCATATTTTTCATCAGAAATTGCCAGCCTGATTTTCATCCTATGCCCTCCTCTCTTTTACAATTGGTATTATAAGCATTATTTTTATATTAAACAACAAAACAGGCATAAGTTGCACCTTATGCCTGCATGAAATACACTAAATAATTTTATTTTTTGAAAAGAGTACTTAAAAGACCTCTTCCAAGGCTTGCTCCAACATTGCCTCCAAGCGTCTTTCCGAACTTGCCATACTTTCCACCGATATTCTTTCCAAGCTCTCTGCCCACAGTTCCCACGACTGAATTACCAACTGTTTTCATGGCCTGCTGTTTTGCTTTCTTTTCTTTTTCCTCTTTTTTCTGTGCTTCTTTTTCTGCACGTTCCTTAGCTTTTTGCTTTTCTTTTTCTTCCTGCTCAGCCTTCTTTTTAGCTTCTTTTTCTTCCTGCTCTGCTCTCTTTTGTGCTTCCTTCTCCTCGCGCTCTGCCTGCTGTTTTGCTTCCTTCTCTGCCTGTTCTTCTAATCCCTTTCTCTGAAGGAATTCATATGCAGAATCAGGATCAACTTCATTTGCATACTTGCTGTAAAGAAGGCTTTCCTTTACACACTGTTCTCTCTGAGAATCAGCTGCTGCTGACATAGAGCACTGTGGCGGAAGAATATTAACCTTTGTTGCTATTGAAGGGACACCATCTTCCTGAAGGAAGGAAACTACCGCCTCACCTGTTCCAAGATTGAGTATAGTATCAAATGTATCAAAATCAGGATTTACTCTGAAGGAATCAGCTGCTGCTCTCACTGCCTTCTGATCTGAAGGTGTGTAAGCTCGAAGTCCGTGCTGAACTTTATTTGACAACTGTGCCAAAACTCCATCAGGAATATCTCTAGTGTTCTGTGTACAGAAGTAAACTCCAACGCCTTTCGATCTGATAAGTTTAACTACCTGCTCTATTTTCTCTAAAAGTACTTTAGGCGTATCATTAAATAATAAGTGCGCCTCATCAAAGAAAAATACCATCTTCGGCTTGCTCATATCTCCCACTTCCGGAAGTGTCTCAAACAATTCAGATAAAAGCCACAACAGGAAGGTAGAATACAACTTGCCATTGCTGATAAGGCTGTCACTGGCAAGAACATTAATCATACCTTTTCCACCTGCGCCAATCTGAAGCCAATCAGAAATGTTGAGAGCCGGTTCACCAAAGAAAATATCTCCGCCCTCGGTCTCAAGGGATACAATTGCTCTGGTGATAACTCCTATTGATGCACTGCTGATTTTTCCGTAGTCTGCCGCCAAATCTGAGGAATGATCATCCACATAGGCAAGCATTGATTTTAAATCTTTCGTATCAATTAAAAGTAAGTTATTGTCGTCTGCAATTTTGAAAATAATGGATAATATATCACTCTGCAAATCATTGAGTCCAAGAATTCTCGAGAGAAGAAGAGGTCCCATTTCAGAGATAGTAGTTCTAAGCGGAATACCTGATTTTCCAAAAATATCCCAAAGAGTAACCGGGTACCCCTTGTATTCAAATCCTGCCTCAGCAAGCCCAAACTTTGCAATACGTTTTTGCATGTCCTCACTGTCTGTTCCGGGATTCATCATACCCGCAATATCTCCCTTTACATCAGCCATAAATACTGGAACTCCCATATCACTGAAGCTCTCTGCCATAACTTTTAATGTAACTGTCTTACCTGTTCCGGTAGCACCTGCCACAAGACCATGTCTGTTTGCCATCTTGGGAATAATGGATATGTTCTCTCCATTCTCAGTATTGGCAATCCATATTTTTTCATCTCTAATCATGTAAAACCTCCTATATATGCATCATGTCGAAATCACAATTTGACTTGACGATGAATCTATCTAATGAAATTGGTAAATACCTTTTCTTCAGCAACCGGCTGAGGTACTCCGCCATTCTTTCCGGCTTCAATACTCTTTAAAATCCAAGCCATATTTTTTCCAAGTGTGTGCATTATCTGCATACCCTCTTCGTCTCTAAGTACTTCTTCCGGCTTTCCTCCGTGAACAATATTCCAGTATCTCGAAGAAACGAGTGGCATCTGATTAAAAAGAAAATACTTGTTAAGCACATCAAGTGTCGCCGTAGTTCCGCCTCTTCTTGCAGATGCAATAGTAGCCGCCGGTTTAAATCTCAAATCAGCTTCCGCAGCTCCAAACAGTCTGTCTAAGAACATAAGAATCTCTCCTGATGGAGATGCATAGTAAACAGGTGAGCCAACTACAAAACCGTCCACCTCTTTTACTTTCTCTGCAACTTCTTTTACAGCCTCGTTGACTTTTCCGTCAAACACCATCTTACCTACATTTATAATCTCCGTATCAACACCTGCAGCATTGAGTTCTTTTGCGACCTCGCCAAGTGCCGTAAAAATACATCCGTTTTCTCTTCTACTTCCGTTAAGTAATAAAACCTTCATAAAATCCTCCTTAAAAACGTCATTTTATTTATATGTAATCTATTATCAATTATAATTCTTTCAAGCTTCAATGTGAAGAAAAGATTTTATATTTTTTCAGTTGCTTATACCTCTGTGCAAGCACAGATTTTCACTTTACTCGGGGGTAAAAAAAGCGGGAAATGATCCGCTATTAACAAATCATTTCCCACTGTTATTTTTATTATTTAACTTTTATTGTTATAACCTTTGTTGCTGCCTTGTAATTGCCGTTAGCTGCTGCTGTAATTGTAACCTTATAAGAACCCTTCTTAGCTTTCTATTTTTATTTATTTCTTATGTTTTCAATTGACTCCATACTTCCACCGCCGTGGTCGTCTTTTGCCCTGAACTTGCCTTTCTCGACAAGTCTTAGGAATGCATCAACTACATCCGGTGCAAGCTGTGTTCCCGATACGTCTTTAATAATTGATACTGCTTTATCAAAATTCATACGGGAACGATATGGTCGGTCTGAATACATAGCATCAAAACAATCTGCCACTGCAAGTATTTGTGCGACACGAGGTATCTCATCACCTTTGAGGCCGTTTGGATATCCTCTTCCATCCGGTCTCTCATGATGGGACTGAGCCCCAACTGCAATCTCCGGCATAAGACTGATATTTTTTAGTACCTCATATCCTCTGGCTGCGTGTGACTTAATAAGATCAAACTCCTCGTCTGTAAGTTTTCCGGGCTTATTCAGTACACTGTCAGGAATTCCTACCTTTCCTATATCATGAAGTAAGGCGATATTGTAAAATTTCTCAACTTCCTCTTCATCGTATCCAAGTTCCTCTGCAAGCATCTTTGTGTATACCGCAACTCGAACTGAATGACCTCTGGTGTAGGAATCCTTCAAATCGACTACCTTCGCAAAGGCTTCTATAAGTTCACGAAGCAGTTCTTTGTCTCTATCTCTTTGGGCAATAAGCATATCCGTCTCATCTGCTTTTCTTGCTACAGTAGAAAGTCTTGCTGCAATTATCATACATCCAAGACAGAATATGATTGCGATAACTCCAACCTGTTTAACATAGTTCTTAACATAGTCGTTGATGCCAAGCATAGAAATATCACATCCGACATAAGCCTTACAATTACCGTCTGAATCAAGTATAGGTTCATATTGGGTAAGAAGCCATCCATAGGTGTCATTGCTCTCTATAATGTCCATATTTCCACCTGACAACAATGTTGGAACATATTTCTCAAAACTTGGATCAAAAGGAATAACCTCTCCAAGTGAATTTGCCATGACCTCCGGAAGTTCGTCATATTTTTCAAGTTCGCTGGATGAAGTATCGAAATCAAACACTACGTGACAACCATCTTCTTTAATCTGATACACATATAAATACTGAATATAAGGAGTATTGTTTAAGATACTCTCAAGTACTATGGCCGTATCGCCATATTCTTCATCCGCTCCCTGCTCCAGCCATGAGTCTATCTTATCGCCGTCCACCTGCTCTGCTGCCAGTTTAGATGCATTGACAATTATTCTCTCTCTATAAGATCGTGTCGTTTTGTTAAAAATGGACACACCCGTATAAACTACTGCGCCTACAGTAAATAATACCAACACTCCCAAAAAAAGCATCAATCTGTCATGTCGTCTTTTCAATAAGGGCTCCCCCTTTCACAAACGAATATATCTAGAAAAGTATATATTCATAGCCGTTCCCGTTCTTCATGTTCTTATCGTAAATTATAACATAATCAGATATTATTTACTACAATTTAGTTGTATTGTTTTGCCTGTGTATTGTACATAAGCGCATAAAAACCATCTTTTATTGACATAAGAGAATCATGAGTTCCCTCCTCGATAATCCGGCCGTCATCAAATACGATTATTCTGTCACAAAATCTGCAGGATGACAATCTATGTGAAATGTAAACTGCTGTTTTGTTATTAACCAGTTTATCAAAGTTATTGTACACCTCGTACTCTGACAATGGGTCTAATGCAGCTGTCGGCTCATCTAGAACAACAATAGGTGAATTTCTGTAAATCGCTCTGGCAATGGCCATCTTCTGACCCTGACCTCCTGAAGGCTCAACACCTGACTCCACAAAGAATTTGTAAATATAGGTGTCATCCTTATCCGGCAGACTGTTCACCCAGTCTGCAATTCCTGAAATATCATATATTTCATTCATGTCTTTTTCATTTTCGTCAAATATTGTTATATTTTCCTTTAATGTAAATGCAAATAATCTAAAGTCCTGGAACACAACAGATAACAGTTTCATATATTCTTTAAAGGAATACTCTCTGATATCCTTTCCTCCGACTAAAATCTCACCCTCAAAGTCCTCATACATCTTGCAGAGAAGTTTGATAAATGTAGTCTTTCCGGCACCGTTTTGTCCCACTATGGAAAGATGCTCTCCCGCCTTAATCTTTGTGCTGACATTCTTAAGAATGTACTTTTCTGTTCGAGGATATTTGAAACTTACATTTCTAAACTCAATCTCAACTTCTTTAGGCATTTCAAATTCTTTACCGTCAGTACTCTCAACAAACATGTCCTCTTTGTCAAATGTGTTCTCAACAAATTCAACATAATAAATCAAAACTGATGCAGTATAAGACAGCTGTGAAAAGGCATTTATTATTCCAAACAGTGAATTATTAAATTTTCCGGTTGCATTGAAGAGACTGGAAAAATCACCAATGGTAATAGCTTTCTTTATTACGTTAACACCTAAAAGAATATACACAACAATGTTTGATACATTCTGCAATCCTGAAAAGCCTGAAAACAACGCATTAACTTTCAGGTCTATTTTTCTGAGCATTGAGTAATAACCTTTTGTATTATCAACCAATTTATCCAGGAAAATATCCCCTGCATTATACAATCTGATGTCTTTTGCGTATCTTTGATCTTGAAGTTCAGTATTATAATAATCTGTCACTCTTTCAACTTTTGAAATATTCTTAAAAAAGTTACCTCTCAATTCATTTACCTTTTTGTTGACAAACATATTAACAACAAAACAAATAGTAACCGGAATCAAAAGAAATGGAACCTTGGTGCATACAATAGTAACCACTCCAAGTGCAATACAGGTATTTGAAATAATATTTACTATGGGATTTATCAATCCGTTAATGCTGTCTGTCTCATTTAAAGCCTTCTGTGCATTTTTAATGTAATCAAGCATCTTAGGACTTTCAGTATGTTCAAATTTCATATCGAGACAACACATACTAAGTTTAGTGTGCAGCTGCCTTGTGAGATTTTCGTTAATTCTTCCCTGATTTTCAGTTGAAACTTTTATAAGATTGTCATACAGGAAATTTCCTATACAAATAAATGCAATCCAGAATACCACATGAGACAAATCTCTTCTTCCTTCTATACTAACTTCATCCACAAGATATTTCATTCCTATGATATCAATAAAGGCACCGAAGGTTCTTGCAACAAAGTATATTAACTGCCATAAATAATATGACTTGTTGTTCTCCCAAACAAATTTAGAAAAAAACTTAAAGCATATCTTTTGTTTTTGAAAATTAGTCATTGTCTTCCCCCTCCTCATAATATTGTGCCTGAATGCCAAACATATAGGCGTACTTTCCATTAAGTTCCATCAGCGAATCGTGAGTTCCCTCCTCAACAATTCTCCCATCCTCAAACATAGCAATCTTATCGCAAAAACGGGTGCTTCCAAGTCTGTGAGAAATGAAAATAGAAGTTTTATTTCCAACCATGCTATCAAACTCACGGTACATATTATCCTCTGCCAACGCATCAAGGGCAGCAGTAGGCTCATCAAGAATTATGACATCACCTTCTTTGTAAAGGGCTCTTGCCATAGCTAGTCTCTGTCTCTCTCCTCCGGAAAGATCAATACCGCTCTCGTCGAATATTTTAAGCATATTGGTTTTTACACCGCTGCTGTAGGAAGAAACTTTCTTCCACAAACCACTCTTTTCAAGAGCAACCTTAACCTTTTCCATATCAGTCTCACTCTCCTCCTTGAAGGAAATGTTCTGATATATAGGCAGTGCAAAGCACTCAATATTTTGGAATACAGGAGAGAATATTTTAAAATATTCCTCTCTGTCATATTCTTTAATGTCAACTCCGTTCAAAAGAATCCTTCCCTCTGTCGGCTCGTAGAGTTTCATTATAAGTTTAACAAAGGTGGTCTTTCCGGCGCCGTTAACACCTACAATTGCAAGTCTCATTCCGGCATCAATTGTAATATTTACATCCTTTAATACATAATTTTCACAGCCCGGATATTTAAAACTAACATGTTCAAATTTAAATTTGTAACCCCTGTTCTTAACATCTGTTCTCTTTCCTTCGGATTCTAAATACTGGTCTTTATCCTCCGGCCATTCAACAAAATTTCTAAAGTCATTGACCATAAGAGTGTTACCTTTGACATTGGAATAAATCCACAAAAGATTTCCAATAGCATCGGTATATCTTTTAGAAAGGGCCAGATAAAGGATGAAATCCGAAACCAGCATTTCTTTGAATAACACCATATAAATAAGCCATCCATACATTACCAACACTTCGGCAAGCACCAATAACTGCATTGAAAGATTTCCAAGAATCCATCTGTTGTGATGCTCTTTGTTCTTTTTAACAAACAGTTCATTTAATTCCTTATACTTGCTTCCAAAAATACCTGCCAAATTGTAAAGCCTTATATCTTTTGCAAAATCAAAGTTTCTTGCTGTATTATCCAAATATCCCATTTTTCTGTATGTTGGAGCCATAAAATCACTGAACTTAACTTTATCTTTTTCAGTGACATAGGATAAAATTTTTGACATTGCCACTGACATTACAGTAATGGCTATTACAACAATAATATTTTTGCTGCCAATCATAACAGCTGCAATTATGGTCAATGCTCCCTGACATAAAATATTTTTAATCTGTCTTGTAACGCCCTGAAATCCCATTCCATTGTATAATGCTGCCTTTGCTCTCTGAAGAAAATCTAAAAATTTCGGAGATTCCATATTTTTAAAATCAGTGTCATATACTTTTTTCATTCTCATTTTTTCAAGATATGTATCTGTCTTTATATAAGAATATTCTAGAAAGTTATAATAGAAATTACATATTACTGTAAGAACAAACATAATAACACTAATACTGACAACAGTCGCAATAAGTGTATCTGTCCCTTCCCCTTTTTCAAAAATAGCTATGATTATTTTCAGAAAGTACATTCCAATAAAAGTATTTGCACATTCTGCCACCGGCTCAATTAATGAAAATGCAAACAATCTTTTGTTACTTTTAAACAACATTTTAAGAACATACAAAAAGTTATTAAAAAATCCGTATTTTCTTTCTTCCATATTTCCCCTCTCTTCCTTTAAATCCAATTATTTCTGAGCTAATTTTAGTATGATAGCACAGTTAAAAAAATTTGTAAATAATACACGTAGTATAAAGAAGGAAATAAATAAAGTGTCGCTTGCGACACTTCGCGCGCGAGCGGATGCGTCAGCATAAATACATCTCCGCGAGCTGTGCATCCTTGCGGAGCATTTTTATTTCATAGGGAAGTTCAAAGAACTTTCCTATGAAATAAAAAGACTGATGAGTCAGATTAAATCCAACTCATCAGCCTTTAAGGAACTAAACGATTTACAATTTCATTCAGTAACAGCTTGCGCTGTTATTGCTGTATGCGCATTAGCTGATAGTAATATATTTTGTCTCTTCTTTTGGTTTTGCTTCTTTCTTTGGAACGAACATTGTGAGTACGCCGTTTTCAAATTTGCCTGTTACATCTTCCTCTGTGATATTATCTCCAACATAAAAGCTTCTCTGGCACTTGCCATAATATCTCTCACGTCTAATGTACTTCTCTTGCTTTTTATCTTTCTCGTCATTGTTTTCTGAATGCTCAGCTGAGATTGTAAGATATCCGTCTTTAATCTGAGCCTTAACATCCTCTTTAGAAAATCCCGGAAGCTCCATATCAATCTCATAGCCTCCCTCTGTTTCCTTTACATCGGAGCTAATGTTCTTGAAAACTGCAGCCTGTTTTTTAAATACCGGTTCCAATCCGAAGAACTCATCAAAATCATCAAAATATCCGTTTGTTCTAAAAATACTAGGTGTTAACATAATCATTACCTCCTCTACCTAATAAATTGACTGACATACAGTCTATTATATTTTGTACGGGAACTCTATTTATTATTCCCTCTGACTATGTTATAACACCATTGTTAGCACTCGTCAAGAGCGAGTGCTAACAATTTTATATTTATTTAATTGTTCACTTCAATTTCCAATAAATGTTGTACTATTTTTCTTTGTATTCTCTCATCTTGTCTATATAATGCTCTACAAATTCCGGTGCTGAAGGATAATATAAATGTGGAAACCCCCAGAAATAATTATCCCCTTCCTGTATGCAATCCCACTTTTTTTCAGTCACAGGCTTTTCTACTATGCAGGACTCTCCATTCTTATTGCTGTCAAAATAATGAAATTCATGAGCTTTTATCTTAGTATTTTCCCCTAAGAAGTTTGGAGTTTTTTCTTCCAGTTCTATGTACCCAAACCTTACCAGTTTTCCCTTGAAAGATACCTTACCGTCAATTACTCCTGCCATTTTATATTCCTGTCCATCCTCACAAATTATAGAGTTATGAAGATACATAAAGCCACCACATTCTGCAAGGGATGGCATTCCTTTTTCAATGCATAATTTTATTGATTGTATCATGGTGGAATTTTTGCTGAGTTCTTTTGCGTAAAGTTCCGGATATCCTCCACCAAGCAACATTCCATCCGCGTCCTTAGGAATTTCCTTATCCTTTAACGGGGAGAAATATTTTATTCTGATTCCTCTCTTCTTAAACTCTCTGATATTTGCCTCGTAATAAAAACAGAATGCTTCATCTCTTGCCACTGCAAGGGTTAATACTTCATTATTCTCTTCATTGCTGATTTTGTTTGCCTGTGAATTTATTCCCGCTATAGTTTCTGACTGCGATTCTATTTTCGTTCTATCTTCTGCCTGCGAAGCTATTTCCAACAATTTGTCTATATCTACAGTTTCCTCTAACTTCATTGCTGCTGCGTTTAATCTGTCATTTATATCCTTCACCTCTTCAGGCATTCTTAGCCCTAAATGTCTGCTTTCAAATGAAAGATTTTTGTCTGTAGGGAAATAACCTAAGAGGGGTACTTTTATCTCCTTGTCAATCTCTCCTCTGACAGTCTCATAATATTGGGATGATATTCTGTTGAGTATAATTCCACTGATAAGATTATCTTTGTCATAATCAATAAAACCTTTTATCAAAGGAATCATTGATCTACCCATACCATGGACATCCACCACAAGTATAATAGGAGTACCTGTAACCTGGGCAAGATGGTAGGATGAACCTTCCTTTCTGACGCCTCCAAGTCCGTCAAAGAGTCCCATCACACCTTCCATAACTGCCATTTTATGATCTGCCATACATCCCACAAACACATCCTTAATTCCCTTCTCCTCAAGAAAGAATGTATCAAGATTTTCTGACGGAATGCCCTGTATGCTTCTGTGAAACATGGGATCAATATAGTCCGGTCCGCATTTAAATGACATTACATCTATATTTCTTTTTTTGAGCGCAAGGAGCAGAGCGCAGGTAATAAGTGTCTTTCCACTGCCGCTTTTAGGTGCGCCAATCAATACTCTTGGGATTTTGTATGTACTTGAATTTTCACTCATCTAATCTTCTTTCCTTCCCTTAAACGAACAAATATACACCGGATTTTGTGCTCTCATCATGTGATAGTTTCCAAGTTTTTCAGTTTTTGTAATACTTACATTAACCACATCAAAATCGCTGACCGTAAATTCATTCTCAAGCATCATCAGTTCCTTTAAAGTCTCAAGGCTTACCGCATTGGCAACAATCCTGATTTCCGGATTTTTAGCAATAAGGCTCTTAACAATATCTGACATATTTCCACTGCTGCCGCCGATAAATGCATGGGACGGAATAGGCAAATCTTCCATTGCCTCCGGTGCCATCCCCTCTATCACCTCAATGTTATCAAGTCCAAATTTGGATTTGTTCTTTTCTATCAGTTCAATGCCCTCACTTTTTTTCTCGATTGCAAATACTTTTATATCTTCTGAAAGTCTTGCAATCTCCACAGCTACAGAACCTGTTCCGCTGCCTATATCATAAACAACCGAATCTTTTAAGAGATTCATTTTTGAGATGCTTACTGTTCGCACTTCTTCCTTTGTCATTGGAACTATTCCGCGAATAAATTCTTCATCTTTAATCCCTGTTGTAATTTTTATTATTTCATCTTCTCCCTGTGATAAAACAAAAATACTGTACAGACCTTCCGACTTAAGTTTCATACACTCCTTTGGTGTGAGTCTCACAAGTTTTTGATTTTCACATGACATCTGATAACCTGCCACTATAGAAACCTCTGACAGACCTTCTTCAACAAGGATTTTACCGATGCTATTCATATCTTTTACTCCGGACAACAGTGCAAAACATTTTTTGTTATTTTTCACCGCAGTCAAAAACATTTTCTTCCATTCATCCACATTGCCTGCCCCATGAAGGCTTATTATCTTTGCATCGTCCCAACTTATTCCGGTAAGCGCCGAAAGATTTGAAACAGAAGAAATCCCAGGTATTATTTTTACCTCTGCGTTTATCTTTTTCTGTTCAACGAGATCGGTAATTATCTTATACAACTTTTTGCATCCGCTGTAAAAACCGGTATCCCCGGAAAACAGTATGGCCGCATCACCGCTATGTCTTTCAAGTACGGGAACAATATCCTCTGCGAGATAATAGGGATATTTTTCATTCTTAATATCAAGGCCGTCTAACAGACGCTTTGCGCCAAAAACAATATCAGCATTTTCGATTACTTTTAAAGCTTTTCCGGACATCTCCCCTCTTTGTCCCATACCGCATCCAACTAAAGTAATAGTTCGCTTTTGTTTATTTATTTGTTCGCTCTTTATTTTATTTTTTAGTAGTTCTTTAACCTCAGCAAAAGATAATCCTTTTTTTCCCTCGCATCTTCCGATTACAAACACCTTTATCCCCGCAAGTTTTGCAGCGTCAAGCTTGTCCTCAAATCCTCCCGTACTTCCGCTTGCCTTTGTCACTAACACCTTTATGCCATACTGATTAATTAATGCGAGATTCATTTCCATGGAGAAAGGTCCCTGCATGGCTATTATCTGTTTGCCTTTAATATCTAAGTCTGTGCAAATCTTTAAACTTTCTATACTTGGAATTACTCTGACTGTCAGACGGTCTTTCACAGATTTTGTAATGCAGTAATTACTAAGTTCTTTGCTTCCTGTTGTAAGCAGTATATTTCCCTCTGTGTTTTTGAGAGTTTTTTCACACTCTGCGTTATCCGGAAAATATCTTATTTCAAAATCGTTATATGACTCTGTATTATATGAAACTTTACTATATAAATCCTTATTATTTAATTCTGTACTATCTGCTTCTTTACCTGTTTTGTTTTCAACATCATTACTCAAGCTATCTCTATCAAGCCTTAAATATTCAATATTCATTTTCTGTGTCACAGACTTCAGGTTTTTAGTCACCAGATCTGCGTAAGGGTGGGTGGCGTCCACAACAATATCCGTATGATTGGCCTTAAAAAAAGTTTCCATATCACTCTCATCCATACGGCCTGTGTGAATCTTTGAAAAAGTATTTTCCTCCAAGACCTGTTCGCCATACTTTGTTGCAACACAGATAATGTGTTCCATCTTCTTTGAACTTAACCATTCAGACAGTTTTCTTCCTTCAGTTGTCCCCGCAAATAAAACTATATTACTCATTTATCTCCACCGGATATCCTCTCTTTGTAACTAATTTTCCATTTACTATCTCGCTGGTTGAATTTCCCACAAAGACTGTGGTAAACATATCTACCTGAGCATCTTTAAGTTCTTCAAGTGTGCATGTATATGTCTTAGTTCCTTCCCTGCCAATATTTACCACATATCCGCACGGCCTTGTTTTCTCAATATGTCTAAGCAAAATATCACAGGCTTTTTTCAGATAGTCATGTCTCTTTTTGCTGGATGGATTGTAAATGGCAATGGCAAAATCTGCCATGGCGGCGCACTCAAGTCTCTTTTCAATCTTCTCCCAAGGTGTCAGTAAATCACTTAGACTTATCACGCAAAAATCATGATTAAGAGGTGCCCCAAGTTCAGCTGCTCCACTGATTGCAGCTGTTATTCCGGGAATAATATTAAGCTTAATATCACCGTACTCTTTTCCGATTTCATACATCAGCGATGCCATGCCGTAAACCCCTGCATCCCCACTGCAAATCATTGAGACTTTGTTTCCCTCCATTGCCTTTTCAAAACAGAGTCTGCATCTTTTTTCTTCCTGTTTCATGGGGGTGGATAACAATTCCTTCTCTTTTAATTCTTCACTCAGCAAATCAAGATATACACTGTAGCCTACAATTACATCTGACTCCTCTAGAGCACTCTTTGCCAAAGCTGTCATCATATTTTCTGCTCCCGGACCCATTCCTATTACATTTATTACCTTACTCATTTACTGCTCACTTTCTATATTCTTCAATTATGCCTTCCTGAAATCAAAAACTGATTTTTTTCCATCCTGTTGAAACTGCAAGAGTCATGCCATTCTCCGCCTGTTTTTTTAGCACCAATTCTGCCCCATTCTCCCACACGGCAAGGGCTGCTCTCTCGCAGACATTTCCTACTCCCACCTGACTGTTTACAAATTCCGATTCATTAAATTCTCCTTCGATGCCATTCAGGACTTCCTTTGAAAAAGTAACAAACTTAATGCCTTTTTTCTCAGCAAAATTGATTATTCCCTCCTCATCCGCTTTCACATCAATGGAAGAAATATATGCAACATCATTTATACTCACTCTGATTTCCGCGAGTTTTCTCATAATAAATTCTTCAATGTCTTTCGCACTTTTTCCTCTCTTGCAACCAATGCCCAAGGCATACTTTTTACATTTAAGAATCAAATCAGGCTTGATATTTTCGACTGTCTTTTGGTCTATCATTTCGTCATTTGAAATGTAGACACTAAGTTTTTTCCCTTCCAACATACCAGATGATATTTTGGCTATACCCTCTCTGTTTTCAACTGTCATATTGTTATTCTTTGCAAAAACATCTACTGCAAAAGTATCATGAATATCTGTAGCCGTCGTCACAACAGGAGTGGCCCCTGTCAAGTCAGACAGTACTTTTGCAATTTTATTTGCACCGCCGAAGTGGCCTGATAGGAGCGGAATAACAAATCTTCCAAGGTCATCCATAACTATCACAGGTGAATCTGTCAATTTATCATTAACGCATCCTGCTATCGCTCTTACAGCAATTCCCACTGCACCAATAAACAGAATGCCGTGATGACTTTCAAACTCCTTTGCGGCCCAGTCTGCGATTTTTTCATCCACATACTTCACAGATAATTGCCTTTGCAATTCACTGTTTTCATCCTGATTAAACTCAGCTCTAAGCGACTGACATTTACAGAAATAGCTGAATTTCAATTCATCATTATCTTTTAATTTTCCCATCAGTTCATAGCCTGATTTAGTAAAACAAATAACTGAGATTTTCACTATCACACTTCCTTTTTTATCTGTCTGAATTCTGTAGAAAAATCAGCTGAATAAAGTTTTGATTTTTCATAATGAGCGTGGGCAATAACGTCTCCCACAAGTATTATTGCTGTCTTTTTTATATCATTTTCTTTTGCAGTTTCTACCAGGCTTTCCAGCGTACACACAAAAGATTTTTCCTCCGGCCATGTGGCCTTGTAAACAATGGCTGCAGGTGTCTCCTTCTTATATCCACCATTAATTAATCTCTCTACCAGTTCTTCAAGCATTCCGGTGCTTAAGTAAATAGCCATTGTAGTGTTATGAGCTGCGAAGGATTCAATGGTTTCCTTATCCGGAACCGCTGTTTTTCCTTCCATCCTTGTAATGATAAGGGACTGTGAAACCTCCGGCAATGTGTATTCTAAATTAAGTGATGCTGCCGCTCCAAAGCAGGCACTGACACCAGGACAGGTTTCATACTTAACACCCAGTTCATCAAGGATATCCATCTGCTCCCTTATAGCTCCGTATATACTCGGATCTCCCGTGTGAAGTCTCACTGTATCAAGTCCTCTATCCTCTGCATTCTTTATTACATCAATAACTTCCTCCAAAGTCATATAGGCACTGTTATGAATCTCACATTCTTTTTTTGCATAATTTAACAACTCAGCATTTACTAAGGATCCGGCATAAATTATTACGTCTGCCTTCTCAAGCAATCTCATACCTCTGACAGTTATTAAATCTACTGCTCCGGTTCCTGCACCAACGAAATTAACCATTCCTCTGCTCCTTTACTCTTTGCCAGTTCACCTCTGTCATTTGAGTACATTATGCACTCAATCTCCATTTCCTCGCCTGCTCTTCTCTTTAAATTGCCATATATTCTATTCATAAGATTATCCATGGTAGCACCTAATATTCCGGCTTCATCTAAAATATTAAGACCTTCTTCTGTTGCCACACACTCAAGTATCTTTGCCGCCACCTCTGCGGAGGCATTGCTCTTTATAGCCTCTGCCGCCATCAGTTCCATTCTGCAATCCCCCATCTTTGAATGGGTATTCATAATACCTCCCGCTACCTTAATGATTTTTCCGATATGACCTGTAAGAAGTACTTTTTTAAATCCAAGTTCTGCTGCCATATCAATAGTATCCCCAATAAAATTGCTACACTTCACACTTTTGTCTAAATCATAATTGTAGGCTTTTTTCATGTAATCAAGTCCGTAATTTCCGGGGGTTATGGCAACAATATCAAACCCTTTAACTCTTCTTTGATTAAGTTCCAGTTTTATGGTGTCAAGTATTGCCTGAGTGCTCATAGGCTCCACAATTCCACTTGTTCCAATAATTGAAATTCCGCCTACAATTCCAAGTCTCTCATTAAAAGTTTTCTTTGCAATCTCTTCTCCACCCGGAACTGAAATTGTCACTTCAATCACACCTCTAAAGTCAGCAATCTCACATATACTTGTAACTTCAGCTGTTATCATCTCTCTTGGAACGTGGTTGATTGCAGCATTGCCAACGGGCTGGTCCAGTCCCGGCTTTGTGACTTTTCCAACACCAACCCCTCCTTTGATAATAATCTCAGGTATTTCTGCAGGTTCAATGTTATTATCAACACTTAAAATCCTGACTGTAGAAACAACGATTGCTCCTGTGGTCACATCAGGATCATCTCCTCCGTCTTTTCTGACACCACAGCTCACTTCATTTTTATTTATTTTAGTATCAAGTATTTCTGCATTGTAATCTATTCCCTTTGGAGTTTTAATTGTAATCTCACTTACATTTCCTCCAAAAAAGAGCATATACGCTGCTGCCTTTGATGCTGCTGCGGCGCAGCTTCCGGTAGTAAATCCAAATCTCATACTCTTTCCTTTCGAATATCATAAAGCAGCGCATTGCATATTGCCGCTGCCACATTACTTCCGCCTTTTCTTCCTTCATTGATAATGTATGGAATGTCAGTTTCAAAAAACAGTTCTTTTGCCGCCTCCACATTTACAAATCCCACCGGAACACCAATAATAAAATCAGGTTTCCAATCAGAATTGCTCATCATTTCAAAAATGCTAATAAGAGCCGTGGGCGCATTTCCTATTGCAAAGATTACCGGCTTATTAATTTTAGCCGCTCTTTCCATACTTACAGTTGCCCTTGTAACTCCTCTGCTTTTTGCTTCTTTTGCAACACTCTCATCCGCCATAAAGCAGGTGGCATTCCCTCCCAGTCCCGCCAAGACTTTTTTATTAATACCTGACAATGCCATATTGGTATCAGTTACAATATCCGCTCCATTTTTTAGAAGTTCTTCTGCTATCTCAATTGCATTTTCAGAAAATCTCAAAGTATCTGCATAATCAAAATCTGCTGTAGTGTGAATGACACGTTTTACAAGAAAGCTCTTTTTTTCATCTACCACTAAATTCCTGTTTTTCAACTCTGACTCAATAATTTCAAAACTACGCTTTTCAATGTCCATTGGATTTACAACTTCAATTCCTCTCATATAAATCTCCTGCCACTTATCCATTTATTAATTTCATTTATCTAATTATTATCTTATTAGTTTCATTTATTTCTTTTATCGCATTAATCAATTTAATATTTTCCTCATGTCTCTTTACTGCAACTCGTAAAAAGCCTTTTTTCAAGCCTCTGTAATTGTCACAATTTCTGATAAGTATTCCACGCATAAGAAGTTCTTTATACAAATCTGTTTTACAATAAAACAACAGGTAATTTGCATCTGAATTAATAACTTCAAATCCCAAAGTCTCTAACTCTTTTATCAGATACTTCTTCTCATCAAGAATATGTTTTCTTGATTTATCGAGATAATCTTTTTCCTCTAATGCAGCAATTCCAACTGCTTGTGCCATCACTGATACATTCCACTCCGGCAACTGTCTTTTAATACCCGCAAGTTTATTTTTGTTTGAGCAAACTAAGTACCCAAGTCTCACTCCGGGAATAGCAAAACTTTTTGTAAATGCTCTCAGCACTATGAGATTATCAAACATCTCTATTTCATTTATCATACTTTTTTCAAAATGTGTGCTGAGCTCAATAAAGCACTCATCTAGCAAAACAGTCACATCATATTTTTTACATTTATCAACAATTTTTACAAGGAGTTCTCTATCTATACACAAACCGGTTGGGTTATTGGGACTAGCCAGTATAGCCATATCGATTTTCTCATCAATCCATCCAAGAAAGTCTTCTTCCACCACAAATCCATTTTCTCTTTTTAGGTCATAAAAAATAATTTCCGAAGAAACAGCATCTGCCACATATTCATATCCCAAGAAACTCGGTGCCATAAGAAGTATTCTCTTTGGCTTTTCTCCGTGGACAATTGCCATCAAAAGTTCTGACGCTCCGTTTCCGCAGACTATGTGTTCACAGTTTACACCGTGATACTCTGCTATTTTTTCTCTAAGTTTTCTGCAATGAATATCCGGATATGTATCTGCATAATTAATTGACTGTTCCATTGCTTTCTTTAAACTATCCGGTATTTTTTTAGGATTAACATTCACTGAAAAATCAAGTTCTATTTCATTGTCATATATATTTCCACCATGTCTTGATTCTGTCAAACTATAACCTCCACAATTAAATCTGCCATTAGAAATCCGATTCTCTACTTTAGCGCAAATGCTACCATTAAACTTACGCATAACACTATGCAAATCACGGATGTGCCATACATCAGTCTGTTGGCACGAACTATATCATAGTATTCAACCTTTCTGATTTCATCACCAATAAAAGGCTTTTTGTGTAGTTTCCCAAAATAAACCGCATCCCCTGCCAACCTAATTCCAAGGGTGCCTGCACAAGCGCTCTCTGTCTGGGCAGAATTGGGACTTGCATGCTTATATCTGTCTCTCTTAAAAATATAAAAAGCATTGTGAGCACTGTAATCCTTTCCTAAAAACATGCATGCAATAATCATAATCAAAGCGCTGATTCTCGCAGGAATGTAATTAACTATATCATCCAGTTTTGCCGCACACCTTCCAAAATAAATGTATCTGTCATTTTTGTATCCAACCATGGAATCCATAGTATTCACTGCTTTATACAATAATCCCAAAGCAGGTCCGCCGATTGCTGTATAAATCATAGGAGCTATAACTCCATCCGAAGTATTCTCCGCAACAGTCTCTATTGCAGCCTTAGCAATTCCTATATCATCAAGAACATCTGTATCTCTTCCAACAATCATAGAAACTGCCCTTCTCGCTCCCTCGATATCGCCATCTTTTAATTTTTTATACACCTTCATGCTCTCATCCTTAAGACATTTGGTTGCAAATATTGTGTAGGTCATTACAGACTCTGCCACCACCCCAGCTATGGGATGCAAATGATAACAGATAGCCAATAATGCCATTGACGTAATAGCTGTTACTGATAAAACGGATATGACCATCAAAAGACCCCTGCCTATATTCTTTTTTTCTCCATTTTCTATGTACAACTTTTTTTCTGTAATACTTATTAGATTGCCAATAAATTTAACAGGATGTGGCCAGTTATATGGATCTCCCAAAATCAAATCAAGAATGAATCCTGCCACAAATGCTATAATATGGTATTTCATATTTGTCATCCTCTACAATTAATTCTCTTGCCTCTGCATTTTTCACATAAAAATCATAATAATCGCCACCTGATATTTCACTTAAGATTGCCATTATGGTTCCCCCATGAACAACACAGACAACATTATTCCAATTATTTTCATTGCAATTATGAAGCAATTTTGTAAAGCCTTTCATTGTTCGTTTTACAAATTCTGCTTTGCTTTCACCCTCCGGAATTTTCATTTCACATCTGCTGTCAATCCACTTCTGATAATCAGGATTGTCTTTCAATTCTTCAAAAGTTTTTCCTTCAAAGATTCCAAAATTTATTTCTCTGAACTCATCCACAACTATGTGTTTTTTTGTTTTCATATCCTTTATTATCAATTCTGCAGACTGGATACACCTTAACATCGGACTAGTTACAATGACATCTGAATCTAATTTTTCGCACCACTTTTTTCCAAAATCCGCTTTTCCTTTTTCTGACAAAGGTTCATCCAGCAATCCCAGATATCTCTTTTCTTCATTCAATTTTGTCATTCCATGTCTAATAAAAATTATCTTCATTTTATTCTCTGCCCAATTCCACAAATAACTCTTACTACTTCATCTGCCTCTTTAGCCAGTGAAACCTGGACTCTTCCAATCCACTCTCTAAAATCACGCTCAGTTTTGTCTACAGGAACTATTCCGTTTCCTACCTCATCTGTTATAACCACAAAGTCTGCATAGTTTTTTATAATATATTCTGAAGCCATTTCATAACTCATTTTGCTGTCAAATAATTCTCTTGCCAAATCATTTATATTGTCAGCAATTTTGCTACCATCGTACTCTCTGTTTGCATACTCTGTTTTCCCCGAAGCTCTTCCACCTATTATCAGTTTCATTTTTACTCCTCCGCTACATAGCTACCGATATTATCGCCGCGACAACTGCCATAAATGTCTCTGTGGCGCACACAAAATATCCGGCTGTATCTCCTGTTATTCCTCCAAATTCCTTAATCATTTTACGCCTGTAAAACAAGGTTGATATTAGCGCCGCCGCAATCAATCCAATGCCATATATTCCATCAATTAAAGCCATGACTCCAAACAAGACAATAAGCTGTAAAATCAGTAATGTCAAAACTACCTTTCCGGCCTTTGCACCTGTTTTTGAAAATGTGTGAAGCATTCCGTTTTCTTTTGCATTTGGGAACGTTAAAACCGCAATTGCACTTAACGATCTTGCCACTGCAAATGAGCATGCAAATGCAAAAACTCCCCTCCCTGATATTTCTGAAAATGCAGCAATATAAATTGCAGACAAAATTGAAAAAGAAATAACCGCAAAGGCTCCGATATGGGGATCTGACAGTATTTTCAATTTTTCCTCTTTTGACTTGTAGGATTTTAATGCATCTGAGGTATCCATAAATCCATCCACATGAAATCCTCCCGTCACCAGAAGAGGAATCGCAAAACCTATAAGCGAATATGCCACACTTCCCACATTAAAATATAATGCCAAAGCTCTCCATCCACATATCATCCCTCCAATAACGGCACCTATCCACGGAAAGAATATGAGATGATATTTCATATCCTCATCCTTCCACGTAAATATCGGAACAGGTATTTTTGAATATATTGAAAATGCTATAATCATTCCTTTGAAAACAGACATCACTTTTCTCCTTTTATTGTTATGGGTATTCCCGCAACCACTTCTATTACTTCATCAGCTTTTTCTGCCAGACAGGCATTTATTTTCCCCAGTGCACTGATGTAGGATTTGGTGGTATCATCATAATTTCCCAAATCTTCAGATATATTGTTTGTCACAATAACTGCATTGGATGATTTTTCAATCAGACCGGAAAGGGCCTCTGTTATTTTTCCAACAACTTTATCCTCACTGACAACCACGTCACCTCTAAACATCTCATTAGCCACAAGATTTGACATACATTCAAGCAAAAAACAGTCTGACTTATTCACTAATTTATCTTCCACCTTTTCCACATCGAAAGGCTGTTCAATTGTCTCAAAGTTTTTTCCTTCCCTAAGTCGTCTGTGTCTCTCGATTTTTTTATCCTCCTCCGAGGAGAAAGACTGCATGGTAGCTATGTAGAAAAGCCGATTCATTTTTGTTTCTGTATATGCTTTTTCACACATCATACTTTTGTAGAGATTACAAATTCTCATCTCTGCGTATTCAGACTTTCCACTTCCGCTTCCTCCAATCACAAGTACAATCATTAAAACCTCCTGTACTGCTCAACTTCTATTTCATCAAATGTAGTCTGGTCTTTATAAACATTCATAATCATATCTAGCAGAGGAAACATCATCACTGCTCCTGTTCCCTCACCCAGTGCAAGATTTGCATGAATAATACCATTAAGCCCAATCTCTTCATATATTTTTCTCATTGAAGGCTCTTTCCCCAGGTGAGAGGGAATAATGTAGTTCGCTGTCTGAGGTAAAATTCTGACTGCTACCAAAGCTGCAACAGCAGTGATTATTCCGTCAAGCACAATGGGAATCCTGTGAATTGCCCCTCCAATTATCACACCCACAAGAGCTGCTATATCAAATCCTCCAGCATGCGCCAGGACATTAATCGGATCTGCTTCATAGAGATTGTATTTCATAATAGTTTCATCAATTATTTTTTCTTTTTTCATTAGGCCTTCATCACTTAAACCTGCACCTCTTCCCACAATTTCTTTAGCCTTTATTTGAAGAAGTGCTGCTGCAACACAAGTGCTGGTTGTAGTATTTCCAATTCCCATCTCCCCCGTTCCTAAAATGGTATAGCCTTTCTTTTTGCAGTCTCCCACAATGTCTATTCCAACTCTTATAGCTTTATACATTTCTTCCATTTCCATGGCAGGTGTTATTGCAAAATTTCTGGTTCCCCGTCTGATTTTTTTATTGATAACACCCTCTATAGCTTCGTCACAATCAATTCCCACATCAATTGGAATAACATCGGCTCCACAGACATCCGCCATCTTGCAAACCGAAGATTTTCCTTTTCCCATAGACTTTGCCACTGCAAGGGTAACTTCTCTTCCGGACTGACTTATGCCCTCATCGACTACACCGTTGTCAGCACACATTACAATAATGGCTCTCTTGTCAATTTTCGGAATAACAGTTCCCTGAATAGCTCCGATTTTGGCGGTTATATTTTCAAATTCTCCAAGACTGTCCAAGGGCTTTGCAACTAAGTCCCATCTCTTTTTTATGTCATCTCTAAACCTGCTATAATTTTCTTTTCTTACTGACATATTATTCCTCTCAAAGTTATTCTCATATGCTCCTGTAATTTACATCGTTTAATATTTTATATATAGCCTCTATATCCATATGTTTTCTAAGCTCTTCAGCCAGTTTATCGTACTCTTTTTCCTTAACTTTATCGTAGTCCAAAATATTTCCTACTCCGCTTTCTATTCCCTTCTTTTCAGCCAGTGCTTCCAATATGTTTTTTGCAATTTCTGACTTGTCAAATATTCCGTGGACATAGCTTCCGTACACATTACCGCTGTTTACAATTACATCATCGCCCACTGTTTCTCCCATATGGATTTCATATCCTGTATATTTTTTCCCCGAGAGTCCTGTAAATATTCCACCCACATTTCCAATTATTCCTTCGGTCTGCACAGTAGTTTTTTCTTCTCTCATCTTGGTTGTAACCGGCAACAGATTAAGTCCACTGACTCTGCCTTTCTCCTCAACTCCATCGTCTTCGATATTTTTTCCAAGCATCTGATATCCACCGCAAATTCCAAAAACAGGTATGTGGTTTGCTGCCTCCATTATTGCATCAGACATTCCCTGTTCCTTAAGCCATCTCATATCCCCGATAGTATTTTTGCTGCCGGGAAGTATAATAAGATCTGCCCCTTTTAGTTCTTCCGGTTTTGTAACATAATTAACTGCTACCTGATCTGACTGTTCAAACACATTGAAATCTGTGAAGTTTGAAATTCTAGGATACTTGACAACACAAATATTTATCAGTCCATCTTTTTTAGAAGTAAGTCTCTCCGACAGACTGTCCTCATCCTCAATATTTAATTCCATGTAAGGAGTCACTCCCACTACAGGAATTCCTCCCTTTTCCTCAAGCATATCTATTCCCGGGTCAAGTATTGTTTTATCACCTCTGAATTTATTAATAATAAGTCCTTTGACTCTATCCTTCTCATGGTCTTCTAAAAGCATAAGGGTTCCCAAAAGCTGTGCGAATACACCACCTCTGTCAATGTCTCCCACCAACAATACCGAAGCATCAACTATTTCTGCCATTCCCATATTTACAATATCATTTTCTTTCAGATTAATTTCTGCAGGACTTCCGGCGCCCTCAATCACAATTATATCCGCAATGGATTCAAGTTTTTTGAAAGCCTTCACAATATCCGGCACAAGTTTCTTTTTATACTGAAAATAATCTTTAGCGTTCATATTGCCAAGTATTTCACCGTTCACTATAACCTGGGAGCCCACATGACTTGTAGGTTTTAAAAGAATGGGATTCATACATACATCAGGCTTGATTCCTGCAGCCTCTGCCTGCATAACCTGCGCTCTTCCCATTTCCTTTCCATCCTCAGTAATAAAAGAATTGAGAGCCATATTCTGCGATTTAAAAGGGGCAACTCTGTATCCATCCTGCTTAAAAATTCTGCAAAGTCCTGCCACTATAAGACTCTTGCCGGCATTTGACATTGTTCCCTGAACCATAATTACCTTAGCCATTTATTTCCTCCACATCCCATTCCTATCGTTTATTTCATTTCTTTAAATATGATAAGTTTATCCTTCATTACTTTAATCCGATAGTTTTTCTTTTGCATAACTTTTAAGTTCTCTGTTTTTTTCATTCATCATTCCCCATGTGTCAACTGTACACAGAACTTTCTCACATTTATCAATGATTGCTTTTGCTCTCTGTATCTTTTCGTCAGATATCTGTTCAAAACTTTTCTCCACAACAACCTCTGTTGCAAGGGCTCTAGCCACCGGATATTCCACATCATTTTCATGAAGTACTCCTGCTGCAAAGGGAATGCCTTCTCTTTGCAGTTTCCTGTAAACAGGAATTCCCTTTCCTCCACCGCCGATTACGAACACTTTAGGATTACCTTCAATCTTCTCCATCTCTACGCTGCCGTATTCACTGATATAGGTTCCCCTCTTTACGCCGTAAAGTCTCTCTATATAGCCCTCTTCCTCGTGAAATATTTCCTCAACACTTCCATATCTGTCAATGGCACCCTCAGCTATACAAAGAACATTGTCGGCACACTTTTGCGCAAAATCCAGTTCATGTAAAGACATTATCACTGCTATATTTCTTTCTCTCACCAACTTTTTTAATATGGACAGAAGTTCTATTTTGTGGTGGATATCAAGATACGAGGTAGGCTCGTCCATAATCAGTATTTCCGGTTCCTGACAAAGAGCCCTTGCCAGCATAACTTTCTGTCTTTGCCCGTCGCTGATTCGATTAAAATCTTTATCTCTAATCTTCTCAATACCGGTAGTTAATATTGTCTTCTCCACAATCTTTCTGTCTTCCTCAGACAAAAAACCAAACCTTCCCGTATAAGGATATCTTCCTGTTTGAACCATCTCTTCTACCGTCATATATTCAGGGGAAGGATGACTGGTCATAACCAGAGCCATCTCCTTTGAGATATAACTGTCACTGAGTTTTGTCATGTCTTCACCTTTCAAAAAGACAGTTCCGCAAATCTGTTCAAGCTGCTTTGAGAGAGTTTTTAATATTGTAGATTTTCCCGCACCGTTTGGCCCGATCAAAACAAGGATTTCTCCCTGCTTTACGGATATTTCAATATTGTCTATCAGGGCTGATTTGTTATATCCTACAGATAACTCTTTAGTATTTATTATTTCACTCATACCCTTTCTCCTTTCTGTCTGGCCATCATAATATAAATAACCACCGGAGCTCCAAATACCGCAGTGACAGAACTTATATTTATTTCCGTAGGTGCAAACATACATCTCGCTATTAAATCACACATCAGGCAAAAGGCTGCCCCTCCCATAAAACAAGCAGGAATCATATGTATAGGTTTTGAAGTCTTAAACATTCTTCTGATAAGATGAGGTACCGCAATCCCCACAAAGGAAATCGGTCCTGCAAAGGCTGTCACAACCGCTGAGAGCAAACTTGAAAGCAATATGAGATACACTCTGAACCTTTTGATATTTACCCCCATATTTCTGGCATAGCTCTCTCCCAACTGATATGCTGACATTGGTTTAGAGATAAAAACACAAAATATAAAGGCCACAACTACAACTACTGTTATCACTCTGACATTTGACCAGTTAATTCCGGAAAAACTACCAAGTGACCAATTGTGAAGATTAACAATATTTGAATCATCTGCAAAAGTCACAAGAAAATCTGTAATGGCAGAACATATGTAACCAATCATGACACCACAGATTATCAGTACGGACATATTATTTACCCTCTTTGATATTATGAGAATAAAAATCATTGATATCAATGAACCCAAAAATGCAGACGCTATCATAACCAGAGAATTTGCTACTATCCCTCTCTCGAGGCACACTATCATAGTGATGGCAACTGTGAGTTTTGCTCCGGATGAAATACCAAGAACATAAGGTCCTGCAATGGGATTTGAAAAGAATGTCTGTAGCAAAAAACCCGAGACAGTTAAAGCACCTCCAAGCAGAGCTGCTGCAACCAGTCTCGGTATTCTTATTGACCATATTATTTTACCACCGACGACAGTGGTATCACCTGTGGCTATTATCTTAAAAATATCTCCAACAGAATAGCCCACACTTCCCATATACAAATTCAAAAATAACAAAACTACTATTGCTGTCGCTAAAATAAAATAGCCTGTTATATATCGTCTTATCTTTTTATCCATGTTTATTTCCTTTTTATTAATCTGCAGTTAATAATCTATTTCAATCTGTGTAAATATTTTAATTCATCAGAATTGTTTTCGTTAATCACTTCAAATAAATCTTCAATCATTCCGATTGTACCCGTGGTCTCCTGGAACATATTTTTTCCCGTACACCACGCATTTCCATTTTTAATCGCCTTAAAGTCTTTCAACACTTCACATTTTCCAATAAGCTCGTCCACAGTACTGATTTCTCCGTCAATGGTGCTGTTATAAATAATATAATCCGCATCATAAGCCCCTTCATAAAAAGCTTCCATCTGAAGATTCATGGTAGACAATGCATTTTCCTCATCGGGAACATAATCTGAAAATGCATAACTTCCCCCGGCTATATCTATCATCTTTGAAATATAATCCCCAGGCTTTCTTACATTTACATAACCGTTTGAGCTTATGTAAAAAAATGCCACTTTCTTTTTTTTGTTTTCTTTATTTTTTTCACTTACTTTTGAAACTACATCTTCGTATCTTTTGGAGCATTCTTCCATAAATTTTTCTGCCTCAGAAAGTCTGCCACTCATAAGGCCAAACAACTTAATCCACTCCACTCTTCCAAGAGGTTCCTTCTCGTAACTAAGTCTCTCCACCATTACAGGAATACCAATATTTTCTAATTCTTCTTTTACTTTTGGAGTATGAAAAATCATGGTAGACTCAATTGCCACATCACAGTTATTCTCCAAAATCATCTCATAATCAGGCGCACTGTATTTTCCACCATACAATATTTTCCCGGAGTCAATGTACTCCTTTATCTCATCAATGCTCCAGTCCTCAATTTTTGTTCCTGTCATTTTTACATTGGAAAGTGCTCCAATCTCCCTAAACAAATCCATGGATGCAGAGGATGCCACATAACTATTTTTTAGTGGAAGTTTTATTGGAACAATATCCTCATCAAGATTTGCCGGAACTTCGCCCTTCTTTGGTATAAGTAAATACTTTTCACTATCTGCAATAGTTACAAGACTGTAATCGCCATAGTAATCCACAGAAAACATATCTGCATATTTAAGTTCCATCTCTCCGGTCTTTTTCAATTCATCCCATTTGATATTTCCTGATGCTATACTCTTTTTTGTTGTATCTGTTGTTTTATTTTTGCATCCCACACAAAAAAAGGCACAACAAACAGCCATTACCAAAACAAAGCATAGAATATTTTTTCTATAAACAATCGTAATTCTGCTCATTGTGCCTCCTAATTTTATTTTATAGTTGTTGAATCAAACTCTAATGTGTAATCAATAAGGTATGGTTTGCTCATAGCTGTTGTGTCCGCACTTACCGCCATAGGTGCATCAAATACACTAACCGGAATTTCAAAAACTGAATTGCCATCCTCATTTACCGGAAGATACTTAACATCATTTACCATCATAAAATCATACTTTGAACTACTCCACTCAATTGATGCAGTAACTTCTCCATTTTCAACTTTAATCTGACATGGTGATGTAACACTTGCTCTTCCGCTTCCACCTTCAAGTTTGACATTAACAGAGTATGTTCCATCCTCGATTTTCAAATCTGCCGCTTTTTTTCCCGAAGCAGTATTTGAAGTTTCACCTGATGCTTCAGCCGGGGTAGGATTTGTAACACTAACCTTGTGGTCAAACCAGCGTCCTGATGAGCCTAAAATTGCAAGGTCAAACTCTTCATTTAAAGCTGTAACAGGAACATCAAATCCAAAGACTTCTTCGCTTGTTCCATCGCTGTATGTAACTGTATCATTTGTAGGTTCAAGTAATGATGCTCCGTCTTTCTTTGCATCCTCTGCAAGACCTACAAACAGATTGACAATCTTCTTTGAAACAAGGCTGATGTGAACAGTCATCTCACCGTTTTTTACAGTGAGTTCCCCTTTTCCCTCTTCAGCCTCGTTTACATGAAACATAGAGCTGTCTGTCTTAAACTCAACAACATATACTCCGTCTTCAAGTTCTGCCTTTTTTGCCTCTGTTGTTGTTTCAGTACTTTTTGTATTCCCCGCATTGTTTTCTTTTTTTCCACATCCTGCTGTCATTGAAACTGACATAACAACAGTCAATGTTAATATCAATATTTTCTTAAGCATCTACATCTCCTGTTATATTAATTTTTTATAATTCTTACTTAATTGAATCAATTGCTGCCTTTGTGTGGTCAACATATAATTTTTCAATTTCTTCGATTCTTCCAAGTCCTTCAATCTGTGTGTCGACCTTATCGAAACAGTTTGCTGCTGTAAACATGCTCTTCCAAGAATCCTCATCATCACCTGCCATATCGTTGTTTGCATGGTCTCCCGCAACAACCATCAAAGGACGTAAAATAACTTTTTTGTATCCGGCATTCTTTACAGCTTCAATTACGTTTTCGCAAGCTGTCTCTTCAGGCTCACCCTCAACTGTTCCAATAAAGACATTCTTGTATCCGAGTTCCTTCATCTGTGTCTGCATCTGGCTGTAAGAAATCTTGGCGTTGTGAGATGTTCCGTGTCCCATAAATACAAATGCGACGCCCTCTTTGTCTGCTGCATCAAGGCTGTCAAATCCTGCTGATTTAACTGCTGCTGCAGTAACTGATACTGCTACATTTTTCTTATCTTCATTGATAACTGTAGCATCTGCTCCAACTTCTCCGAGAAGAGGTTCTGCAATTGCAACTTTTTCAAATTTGTCTTTGTAATTTTCAACAACTGCTGTCAGTTCATCATACTCAGCACCATGCATTAAATGAGTTGGCTGGATAACAAGATTCTTAACACCGTTTGCAACTGCTCGTTCTAATGCCTGCTCCATATTGTCGATTTTCTCGCCGTCTCTTGCCTGAACATGGTTGATAATAATCTGTGCTGTAAACGCTCTTCTTACTGACCAGTCAGGGTAAGCTGCTCTAAGTGCATCCTCGATACCTTTGATATCTGCAACTCTGCTGTCATTAAAAGATGTTCCAAAGCTTACAACTAATAACTCGTTCTCTCCGATTTCATCCTGATTTGCAGGATCGTCCTTTGAGGCATCACCTGTATCTCTTCCAAAGTAATCAGGATCTGCATCTTCTCCTTCAACCATCTCTTTCTGAGCATCAGTAAGTGCATCCCAGGCATCCTTTGCAGCCTTACACTGCTCATCTGTTTTATCAGTTCTCTCTTGAACATATATTGCATCAATGAGCGCTGCAACATTATCAGCCGCTGCCTTATCATCAACTTTTGTCTCTTCTACCTTTGTCTCCTTATTGTTGCCTGCTGTTTTTCCCTCGCTGTTCCCACATCCTGTCATCATACTGCACACAAGTGCTGTACCAAGTAATGCTGCTACAAATTTCTTTCTCATAATAACCTCCTTATAAATTAAAAAAACTTACGATTGGAAAACCATTCGCAAGTCCTCTGACAGAATTATTAGTTTACTGCTGATAATGATATACACAGAAATAAACACACAACAAAAGCGCCATTTTCATGGCACAACACTAACAATTTCGATATCAGACATATAACCAATTACTCGTGGTTTCCAACGTCTACCGTGCTGGCAGGTCTCCTGACTTACAGCATTATCAAACTCTGCCTTCCCATTTTCACAGTGGCTTTATGTCTTCGACATAAGTAGAATATGATCTGATATCAAATATGATTAATATCTGCTGCTTACAGTGACGAGTTCGTACAGGTCTCTCACCTGTTTCCCTTTTCACCGGAACAGTTAATATGTATAACTTTCCGACACCAACCGGTCGCTATAGGAAATTATACTATATATCCTTTGTTTGTCAACGAAAGATATCCAAAAGATTCATTTTTCACTTTGACAAAAATGGTGCTTTTTTGTCTTTTCATTCCATTTATTTGACACGGATTATTTATATTACTATACTTACTTTGTTTTATGATGACTATTATTGTACCCAAGCGAATTTACGATTCATAGTTTTGTGTTTCATGGGTACTCATTTGTTGGGAGGGATTTACAATCAATAAATTTAATACACCGTTCTTCAAGTTCCTGGTGGGTTCTGCAATTATCATTTCACCTGTGTTTTTGTGTGCAATTATATGGAACAGATATCCCCACGTTATAGAAACTGAATACTCTTTGGAATTTGAAGCAGCAATTCATTTATTTGCAGGCCTGATATTTATCGTTTTTGGTCTGCTTGTTCCACATTCAAAATATGGTTCAAATCATGGAATTCCTACAGTTTGGAATTTAAACAATCCGGAAAACTGGTATTCTACCCAGAAGTTTGCCTCGTTTCTTTGGATTTTTGTAGGCACAATTATTTTACTCACTATGTTTATACAACAGGATGATTTGGTTTTTATACTTTCATTCGTACTTTGTATTTCGCTTTTAATTCCAATTTTTTATTCCTACTTGCTTAACAAATATCAAAGAGTCAGAGGTACTGCTTTTGATGATGACGACTTTGACACTCCGGAGGAAAGAATAATAACCCGTTATATCATTATTTTTGGTGCGTGCTTACTTATACTTATTATTTACCGTGTATCAAGCGGAAAATTATACTACGATTTAAGTGATTCATGTTTCACTGTTTCCGGCAGTAGTTTTAAGGGAATTACAATTGAATACTCAGAAATGGATAGTATAAATTTATGTGAGGATGGTGTTCCGGGAAGGCGGGTATACGGATATGGAGGGGTGCTCGCACAGATGGGTAATTTTTACAACGCAGATTTTGAATTTCATAACAGATACACCTACAATAAATGTCAATGTTGTATTGTAATTACTTATGATAATACTCACTTGGTTATTAATGAAAATACCCCGGAGAAAACTAAAAAATTATATATAAAATTGAAAGCTCACCTCACGTAAGAAGTTCATAACTCGCTTATAAAAGGAGCGCCTGCAATATGATGATTATTTCACCAACCAAGCGCTCCTTTTGTATTATTACTATTTGTCTTTTTTTACATCTCTCTCTGTAAATTCTTTTTCAAGTTTGATAGTGCTTGAATCCAAAGATAACGTCAATGGAACTCGTTCATCATTCTTGTCTTTACTATTGATTAATTCAACCTCCATATCATAGTCAAATTTTCTGACATTTATTTCAAAACTGGCATTTCCATCTTCCCATAACGACTTGTATATCTTTTTATCTATAGAAATCTTATCATACTTATCTGTTTTGAGCTGTATGATTGCTGTGCATTTGTTTTTCTGGCACTGCATATTAATCTTTGTATTTATCAAATCCTCATGGTCTGACACTTTTCCCTTTAATGTATAAACCCCATTTTTAAGTTTGAGATCCATCGGACTTGTTCCCTGAAATACAGTCTCAACTTCCTTAGTTTCTTTTGACTGAGTAACTGCCTGTGTAGCCTCTGCAACTGTAGTAGTTTCTTCTTTACTCCCCTTCTTACTCTCACATCCAAAAATCATAACTGATGACATCATTATAATCAATGGAATAGCTAATCTTCTTTTAATCATATTCTTCTCCTTTAATAATGATTCTCTCCGTCTGAAACATCACTTTTCCTATAATTAATTATTCTATCACATTCTTAAGTTATATTCCACATTTTGAAACGCGTTTGTCTTTACAGTAAAAAACCGCTTCCAACAAACTGTGCAATATCCCTTCCCATATCATCTGTCACATCAACATTCAAAATCATAGTACTTCTCCCAAGTTTTTTGCACATTGCTCTTGCAGTCAACTTCTCACCCTTTGGAGCACTTAAATAATTGATGCTCACCTGTTGAGCAACCGTAGGCATATGAAGGTTATTGGCAAGTGCGGCAAATGCAAAATCTGCCAGAGTAAAAATGGCTCCCCCCATAACTCCGCCGTTTGCATTTTGATGTCTCTCAGTTATAGTCATACTGCATATACTTTCAGTTTCATTAAGTACTTCAAGTTTCATTCCGTTTTCTGTGGCAAATCTATCTTTTTCAAAGTATACTCTTGCCTCTTCTATACTTTTAAATGTACACATTTTTAGTTTTCTCCTATATCGACAAATCTAATTCAATCCTTTAATTCAATAGATTGACATATTAATCTGCTTTTATTCTGTGTGCCTCAATGTAATATCTCTTTTCATTTGCATGGCCCATAGAAAATGTCTTTCTTGGAAGTGATCCGTCTGCACGGATTGCAGGGAAGAATGACTCTTTAGTCATACCCTCAAAAATAAATCCAAGCACATTATCCTTCTTTGAAAGATTCTTAACTACTTCTTCACCGTGAATGTAGTCAACTTTTACTTCAGGATGCTCACTAATATACTTTGCCACAAACTGCTGCAAAGTTCCAACAGGTAGTTTTGCCATGGCATCAACCTCAACTGTTCCGCAGTCATCCTTGCTGTAATATTCAAACTTCTGCTTTTCTCCGTTTGCATTTGCCTTTGTAAAGGCTTTGAACTCTTCAAGGCAGTCATTCTTATCTACATTGAAAAGTACACGGTAGATTGGCTCGAACTCAATACTCTTGTCGTGAACATTTTCAATTTCAACCAACGCATATCTGGCATTTTCATCGCCACTCTGTTTGTAGTATTCTTTTGCTGCTGCAAGTGAGTGATTACCGTCTCCCACCACAAAGAGAACATCATCACCGCTTTGCATAAGATTTCCCAAAGATTCCTGTACTTCGTCAACGGCCTGGTCATCTAAAAACCATCCCTTAATATGTCCTCCATCCTTCATTAAATCAAAATCATACGCCACTTCAAAACGCTCTTTCTTCTGTTCAAGTGGTTTAACCACCGATCTCGTCGGATCATCAAACAAAAGAAGAATATGTGGCAACTCTAAAATAGCATCTTTTCTTATCTCGATACGTGCAGGTAATCTGTCCTCGATCGTCTCCTCTGTCGCTCTTACTAAAGTCTTACTGTCTTTTCTGTAGTCATAGTCCTCTAAGTCAACAAGTCCTACCAGACCTTTTCTGATATTATTTCCTACATTTCTCTCAACATAAATAATAGAATTTTTGTGAATTGCGAAAACATCATTCTTTACATATTCTCTCATAGTGGTATTAATCTTTTTAACACTTTCTGAATTGTCATCTTTAAGATAAACTTCAGGAAGAATAACATTGAGTGCAGATGGTGCATCTCCAACAATGTTCTTTACATCCTCCCAGTACTCAGGCTCTGATGTAAACTGATCACATGCAACAACTGCCCATTTTTCAAAATCTTTCTTTGGCAACATAATATCTGCCGGATAAAAAAATCTTTCTCTCATAATAAGCTCCTAATATTGATTATTTGCCTTGCAATATTCACTTTCGAATCTCAAAACACTCTGTAAAAAATCATACCACACTATCATTTGTTTTTAAAGAAGAAAGTATTAAAGGCTGTACACCTTAGCATCGTTAAAGTGTACAGCCTCTATATTTCAATTTTAGATAATCTTTGAAGAGATAAACCATTTTGTATTTGCATAAGACATTGCATATGAATTTTTCTTGCAATAGAAAATAACGTTATAGCAATTTTTGAATGATGATTTTGCTATCTTCTTAACGCTCTTTGGAATCTCAATTCTCTGAAGTTTTTCGCATCCTCTGAAAGCATTTTTTCTGATATATTTAACACCTGATTTAATATATACTTTCTTGAGATTATCACAATTCCAAAATGTTGCGGCACTAACTTTTTCAACACTTCCAGGAATAACAATTCTCTCAAGGTTATCACATTCCTCAAATGCACATTCACCGATGAATATTACTGAATTAGGAATATTGATTGCTGTTATCTTAGAATTCTGGAAAGCTGATTCACAGATAAATACTGTACCGTTTGGAATAGAGTAGCTTCCTTTCTTACCAACAGGATAAGCGATAAGGCAATATCCCTTTCTTCCTTTGTACTCTGCATTTTTGAAAAGAACTCCGTCCTTTGAGAAGAATCTTGGATTTTCGCTTGAGTCAAAAGCTTCAATCTTAGAACATCCGTAAAAAGCTTCATAGTCAATTGATAAAACATTTGCCGGAATCTTAAATGTTCCCTTTACTCCACCAGGAACCAATAACAATTTGCCGTCAGCTTTATCGATAAGATTGTTTCCTGAAGACTGGAACTGTGTATTCTTCTCGTCAATGATAATAGTTGTAAGATTAGGGCAGTTTGCAATTGCATTTACGCGGAAATCTTCAACCTGTGCACCGATCTTTACTGTCTTTAAATTTGGACAATCTGAAAATGCCCAGTAATCTACATTCTTAACATTCTTTGATAAATCAACTTCCACTAATCCACTCTCTTTAAAACCTGCGTAGTCAATTGTATCAAGACTCTTTGGAAATTCTACCTTTGAGAGACTGTCACATCCTGTAAACACATTCTCCCCAATATATGAAACATTATTTCCAAATGTGAAATCTTTTAACTTATCACATTCCATAAAAGTCTGATCATTAATTGACTTAATTCCGTTACCAATTACAACTTTTTTAAGAGAACCGCAGTTTCTAAATGCCCCCCTGCCTAAAGTTGTCACAGAATCAGGAATACTGATTGCTTTAATTTTTGTTTCATCAAAAGCTTCTTCCTTTATTGCTTTAAGATTTTTTGGAAGATTAATTTCATTAATTTTAGAACCTGAAAATGTATACTTTTCAATAGTCTGTACGCTGTCAGGAATTTCAATTTTCTTAATTCCTGAATAGCTAAAGGCACCTTTTCCAATTGATATCAAATCATCTGTGAGTTCTACCTCTGAAAGTTTGTAACATCTGCTGAAAGTATAGGAAGGAACCTTTTTATAATCCCACTCAACTTTCTTTAATTTTCTACAATATGAGAATACGTTTTTTCCTACCTTTTTAATATTTTTGCCAATCTTTATCTTTGTAATTTTTGTCTCGGAAAAAGCATAATTACCGATTTTCTTCAAACTCTTTGGAAGGGTAATTTCAGTAACTGAAGACATTCCGTCAAAAGTACCATCATCCAACTCTGTTATTCCCGACTCAATTACAATTTTGCCAGGCTTTAAATCATACCACTCTTCTGAATTTTCAACAGTTCCCTTTCCTTTTATGGTAAGAGTATCTGAATTCTTATCATATGACCATATTGCATTATCTCCACATGAGTAATCAACTGCCGCATTTACTTTTTGAGGCATAAATGCCATAACGGTCATACATGTTCCCAAACCTAATACTAACATCTTATTAAATAATAATTTCTTCATCTCAAAAATACCTCTCTGAAATCTTTATATCTATTAAACGGTGCCAACTTAAATATTATTGCACAATTCAAAAAATATTTTAAAGTTTCTATTATTTTTGAAATCATAACTTTACCGTATCGCCGCAATGTATATATTTTAATCTTTCCCCCATAATTGATTTCATCACCTCATATGGTTCTACTCCGGTACAATGACAGGTGTAAAAAACAGAATCATACTTAAGAAGTCTTTTGGCAATTGCCTCTATCTCATCTATATCCTCCTGGCTGTATCCGCTTTTTTTCAACAGATGAAAACCACTTATAACCACATCAGGGTCTGCTTTGAATATTTCTTTGTATCTCTCCATAATATTAAGTATTCCGTGATGGGCACATCCTGACATCAATATCTTTTTATTTTTGTGGGTTATGACAAGACACTGCTCATGATTGAAATCATCCCAAACCAGTTCTCCCTCTGCTTTCATCTTAAGTCGTCTGTTTGTACTTGGAATCTCAAAGACATTTTTGATACCTGAAAATAACAAAAGCTCGCTGTCTATTTCAAGAGTCTCTCCCACAAAATGAAGATTAGGCAGATTTGCTATGGCTTTGTCAATTCCAATATAATGAGGTTTGTCTTCTCTGATTGAGTAGTAATCAAGTATCGCTGTTTTTTGCATATAAATATCAGCCTCTTTATTTATCGATGCAAACGGCATTATCCCTCCACTGTGGTCATAATGCCCGTGACTCAGAATCAGCGTGTCCACTTCTTTTAAATTGATCCCGAGTTTTTCTGCATTTTCTAACAGCAGATTGCCGGCTCCTGTATCCATAAGAAGTTTGTGCTTTGAAGTTTCAATGTAAAAACTGAGACCATGCTCAGGTGTTAAGCCCTGTGCACCCTCTGTATTTTCAATCAAATTAGTAATAATCATAGTAGTACCTCTCTATCAGCTGATGATATAGTTTTTAGGTGTAAAAAAACTGATTTCATTATATCACTTATCAGGATTTTTATGTCCGATTTATCTTTACTATTTGAGTTTGTTTTTATTCTGCTGGCTTTTCATACCGTAAACTTATATAATAAAATTTAGTATTTTAATTCGGAGGATTTTTATGATTAAGAACAAAAAACTTATTCTTGTTTTCGACTTTCTGATGCTGACTATCGGCGCTATGATTGCCGCCTTCTCAATTGAGGAATTTCTTGTGCCCTGCACAATTCTCGACGGAGGTCTGATTGGTATCAGTATTATGATTAATAATCTGACAGGTATTACACTTGGTCTTCTAACCGTAATTTTAAATATTCCTTTTCTGCTTATAGGTGCCGGAAAAATGGGAAAACTTTTTATAGCCAAATCCGGTTATTCTATGATTGTCTTTGCTGTTTTTCTGGAAGTATTTTCCACAATGGTAAATGCGACTAACGAGTATCTTTTGGCTGTAAGTTTCGGCGGTGTTATTCTGGGTATCGGCGTGGGCCTTGTAATCAAACATGGCGGTTGTCTTGACGGCACTGAAACTATAGCAATTCTTCTCAACAGAAAATACAATCTTCCTGTTGGGCAGACAGTGCTAATTTTCAATATACTAATTTATTCGCTTGCAGGACTTCTATTTGGTTTCGACAGAGCTATGTACAGTCTTTTGACTTACTTCATCACTTCGAAAGTTCTTGATATTGTTGAATCCGGAATGGACCAGACAAAAGCAGCTATGATTATTACAAACGATGCGGAAGAAATATCAAACAATATATACAAACGTCTTGGAAGAACTGTAACTATTATGGAAGGTGAAGGTTTAGTCAGCGGTAAAAAAGTGGTGCTCTACTGCGTACTGACAAGATTTGAAATTTACACTTTAAAGGAAATTATTAATTCGATTGATACTTCTGCTTTCATTGCTATCAGCGATGTGTCGGAAATCATCGGAAATCATATTAAACAAAAAGGAGAGGTAAACAGTTTTGAATAAGCCAATTTTGAATAATAAAATCTATCTATACTTAACAGAATTTTTTGCAGGAATGTCCGTTATGGCAGTGGAACTTGGAGCCAGCAGACTTTTGGCCCCATATTTTAGTTCTTCTCAAATTGTGTGGACTATTATTATCGGAACCATTATGATTGCCATGGCGCTTGGAAATATTTACGGTGGAAAATCAGCTGATAAAGATCCCAATCCGGACAAATTGTACTTTAGAATTGTTATAGCTGCAGTTTGGATTGCACTCATTCCGGTTATAGGAAAACTAATTATCATTTTTATATCCGGAATTCTTATTTTTACAGTTAGCAATAATTTTCTGATTATTGCCGCGTTTATATCTTGTATGATTGTGTTTGTGTTCCCACTGTTTTTACTGGGCACTGTCACTCCTTCACTGGTAAAGTACTCGGTGGACTCTTTGGACGACAGTGGAAAAACTGTGGGCTATCTAAACGCATCCAATACCATAGGAAGTATTATCGGAACTTTTATTCCTACTTTTGTGAGCATCCCTACAGTGGGAACTTCCATTACATTTTTAATATTTTCAGGAATTCTTTTGGTACTGTCACTGGTATATTTTAAGAGTGCAAACTATCATATTTTAAAGAGCAAAAAATTGCCCATTGCCATGATTATTTTTATTCTTTGCACAATCCTTGGTCACAATGACAGTTTTGCATTTTGGAATGATAATCTTACTTACGAAGGCGAATCAGTATATAACTATCTTCAGGTCGCTGAAGATGATTCCGACGTTATTCTTTCTACCAATGTACTGTTCGGAGTCCAGTCTGTCTACAAAAAAGAGCCGGGACTTACAGGGATGTACTACGACTATGCTATGGCTTCACTTTTTATGACAGGCATTAAAGACATCTCCGATTCAGAGGTCCTTATTCTCGGAATGGGTACAGGTACCTTTGCCACACAGTGCAACAGATATTTTGAGAACATAAAATGCGAGGGAGTTGAAATAGACCAGAAAATTACAAACCTTGCTCACAAATATTTTCATCTGTCCAAAGACATTAACGTAACCACCTATGACGGACGTGCTTTCCTTAATGCCTGCGACAAAAAATATGATGTGATTATGGTTGATGCTTATCAGGATATTACCATTCCTTTTCAGATGTCCTCAAAGGAATTTTTCAAAATGGTTAAAGATCATCTCAAGCCAAATGGCGTTATGGTGGTAAATATGAATATGAGAGGTTCTGACAATGTAGAGGGAAGTATAAATGATTACCTCTCTGATACTATTTCAAGCGTATTCAAAGAAGTATACACAGTTGATGTGGACTATTGCACCAATAGAGAATTGTTCGCCTCTGACAATAAAGACATGATTTCTATTTTTAATGAGACTACAGAGTCTCAAGATAATTATGAATTAAAAACTCTTATGACGGATATCGGGGAGACATTAAACAAACACACCCCCGGAAAACTGATTCTTACGGATGACAAAGCTCCCGTAGAACTTTTAGGTATGAAAGAAATCGATCTTCTAATCAAAGAAGAAGTAGATTACTACAAATCCATATACAAAGAAAAAGGCTTGAAAGGATTAATGGAGGAAGTGCTATAGCACCTCCTCCATTTTTTAGAATTCATTTTAAAATTGTTCTTTCATCTACTCTTCCATATATTTTCTTATTTCATCCAACATTCTCACTGTGTCGCTTCTTCCGCGGTCATATGCCGCTTGAAGTTTATCAGTATTTTTCTCTGTACGACCAACGCCCAGTGACGTATCAGGCTGAATAACGAGTACATTGTTCTTCTTTTTTTCGCTCTTAATATATTCAATGGTATCATTATACATGATATGTCTGTTAGATATGCCATCAATAAGTGCCGGATACTTTCTGTATTTAAGTTTGATAAGTGGAATTATTCCTGACTTCTCTTTCACATAATCTTCAGGCTGAGTGAGAACCACAATATTCTTCTCATAGCCCTGACTCTGCATCCATTTAATCGGGATGGAATCTACCATTCCACCATCTAACATTTCCCTTCCGTCTTTTTTTACAATAGTTGCAACTAACGGCAAGGAACCTGACGCTCTCATCCATTCCAAATCGTCTGCATCACCATTCTTAAGTTCATGATAAACCGCCTCTCCTGAGTTTATATCCATACTCACTGAATAAAACTTTTCAGGAGTGCTCTTAAAAGTTTTTGCATCAAAAGGATCCAATTTCTCCGGCAACTCATGATAGCAAAAATCCTCAACGAAATAATTACCGGTAAGGATGAGCGACTTAAGACTCATATATCTCTTATCGTTAACGTATTTCAAATTATATCTGATAGCTCGGCCAATCTGGCGCGACTTATAATTACAACCAAAAATAGATCCTGCGGAAACTCCCACAATTCCATCCACCATAATATTATTTTCCAGCATAGCATCCAAAACACCTGCTGTGTACATGCCTCGCATTCCGCCGCCTTCTAAAACTAAACCAACCTTCTTTTTCATATTTGCCTCAATTACCTCTCTTTTTTTCTTGAATTTCATTATTATCATATCAATAAACAGACAAATAATAAATAAAAAAGTTATAAGTCTAACATTCGGTATAATTTTTTCATTCTGTCCACTTCTGCCTGATCAGTATTTATTATATCTCTTGCCTCTTTCGCATGGCGAGCAAAAGATTTTCGCGTGATAACAAGCCTGTGAATCCACGCCACAGGAATGAGCCAGTGCTTTCCCTGTAAATATGTATATCGATTTTCTATAGTCTTTGCTGCAGGAAACAATCTGTTAAGAACAATTTTCACTCTCGATACAGCATTTTCAGTTTTCTCTGCCTGCTTCAAGGTTATGAGTCCTGCATCCCTGCCGACTGTCCCGAAAGTACCTCCATCAAAAGTCATTGTCATAAACTCCTCAAGTTCTTCTTTTGAGACATTGCTCTTCCAACCTTTTACATCTACATCAAAGTACACTCTGATTAAATCAAACACAAAATTGGTAAATGGCAACAGCGCCAGTTTTTCCAATTCTCCTCTTAGATAATTTAAATCCATTTTATTTTCAAAATGCTTCATATACACAGCAATGTCCAAATACATTCTTACTCCTGCACCTGAACCGTTTATGTGCTTTGCAATGTGCGTAAGCAGATAAATGAGGTGATCTTCAGGCGACAGCACATAGGAATGTCCTTCGAGAAGCTTTGCCCTCTCCCAAGTGTGACTGAAATACTCTCTGTAGTCAGCCTTCTTTGACACATCCACTTCCATAATTTCGGTGTGAATCTCATAATGCTCAGTTCCTTTTACATAATTGTAAACCGGCTCCCAGTCTTTCTTTTTTCTAAATCCGCTTGAGACCATCAGATCATCTGACTTTTTCCTATCCTCTTTTCGTATCAGAAAATCAATGTCGCCATAGGTTCTTAACTCCGGCACAGGATAGTAATCCTTCACGACAAATCCTTTCATCAAAAGATGATCAATCTCCTGTTCATTAAGCTTTGAAATAAGAACTTTCATAAGCTGCGCTGTCTGAGAAAAATATCCTATATATTTTAAATAACCTTTTCTAATTTCAATTTCTTTTTCCCTAACGGCTTCGTCGGGATACTTTGTAAGCATATATCCGACGATTCCCATTAGGAAATGCCTGTCTGCAGTTTGAAATAGCTTGCTTAAATCACCTTCAAAAGGATCCGGCTTTTGATCGTGAATAAAACAATTTAAAATTGTGAGAAGATATTGGTATTCTTTAATCATGCGGACTCCTTTCTTTTAATTATTCCGGTTTCACATCCACCACAACTATTTCAGGCGGATTGTTAATTCTAGGTATATTATTGAATTCATTTCCCACCCCTGAAGAAATGATAGTTGTTGCATATTCTCCATGGTATACTCCCCTGGTGTTCGGAGGATTAATGCCAATATATGGAGCATATACTGCTCCAATAAACGGAAGCACCCACTGGCCACCATGATAATGGCCTGACAAAACCAAATCTACCGGATAGGCACTATAATTCCAATCAACCCAAGTAGTCGGAATGTGATTTATCAATATTTTATACCGATCTGTATTTTCAAAGTTATCAAAAAATGCTTCCTCTTCTTCTAGTTTTTCACCATTATACGATACCATACCCGGAATTCTGTAATAACCCATATACCCGCCAATACGGACCAGGTTTCCGCGAATATCTACATCAATATAACTGTTATCCAGCACCTTTGCTCCTGCGTTTGTATATAGCTCATTAATACTTTTATTATATTTTCCTTCCCATGCATATTCGTGATTTCCATCCCCTACATAAACAGTGGTTATCTCCGATAACTGTCTTATGAGTTTTTCTGCATTTTCAGTTTCCTCTTTAAAACCATTAATCAAATCACCGGCTAATACAATAATATCCGGTTTCTGTTCTTTGACCAGTTTAATAAGTTTTTCATTATCTTTACTCAGTTCAGAGTTATGATAATCTGAAATCTCAACAATTCTAAAAGCCGAAGGGACTTCGGCTTTGATTTCATAATTCGCCACAACAATGTTTTTGTTAGTGATGTGTGTCAACAGATATATGGCTGTGATGCCCACTAACAGACAAAGTGTGATGAAGGTTATTTTTATTAATTTTAATGTTGATGTCAAAAAGTTTTGCATATAATTACCTTGTTTTTTCAAAATAAAATCAATTTGTTTTAATAATATTATTAAATCCAACAATTGTACAATTATCCGGAACATCTTTTGTAATAACTGAATTAGCACCTATTTTGACATTATCTCCAACAGATATAGCTCCTAATATCTTAGCACCTGCTCCAATTGTAACATTATTGCCTATTATTGGAACATCCTTCTTATCACCGTCAAAATCCGCAATTCCGATTGTTACTTGTTGAAATATTTTAGCATTTTTACCAATACGTGCATTCGGTGAAATGATTATTCCTTTTAATGCATGAGGAAAAATCGGTGTGCCTTCAAAAAATGAGCCTCCATCAATACGTGTGCCTAAAGATGCACTATTAAAGGTTTCCATCTTTTTCATTTTATAAACATAATAGTACGCTACTAATTTATTTACTTTTTTATCTTGAAGTCTAAATTTCATTCTCCAATATTTTTTATGATTATAATGAGTCAAAAACGAATTGACTGCTTCCTCTATTTTATAATTCATAGCGTTTGTATTTCTCCCATTCAATACTTTTTTCTAAACTAAGTAACGTTATAAATTTCAATTATATTCCTCTATATAATCTTTTTTCCAAAAAGTGGTATTTTTCTAATTACATATGTGAGTATAAGACTCAAAAGATATGTTAATAAAATATATACAACCAAATAGAAATATTTTATTGAAGTATTATTAGAAATAAGAATACGGGATAACAAATCAGTTATCAACGCGTGGACAATATATACTCCCAATCCCAATTCCGTTAATTTTGCAAACAGCCTTTTTGTTCTTTCTTTGAACTGAACTTTGGCAACTCTTTTCAAAAAGAATGCATATAATGCAACAGAATACAAAATGACATTTATTTTATTATATTGTTGGATGAAATGTGCATTAGGTAATTGTATTCCTTTTTTATCTACATATATCTGAAATGAACATGTCAGAACGAACATACTTATCCCCAAGATGTATAAGTTTTTTTCTGTCTTTTCACTTATTCTGTCTCTGTTATAATAAATAAAATAACCTAACATATAATAACCGACATAGCCAACTACCATATCTATTGAGAACCTGTCGACAAAATCTTTAACAATTACACCCGCTTTAGGAATATAAATAATATAACTCTCAATAATATTTAAAACAAAAAACAGAACTATAAAATATTTTAATATCTCTTCATTCTGGGTAATCAATCTCAAAAAAGGTGTCAATATATATAATCCAATCAAGGAAAACAAAAACCAAAAATGATACGGTCCTGTAATGTACTGACTGATAATTCCAAAAATATTCAAATTATCATAGTCACCTGTCAAAATATGGTAGCAGGTATAAATCCCCGACCACACTAAGAATACTGTCACCAAGTGAAATATCTTTTTTTTGAATAATAAATTTACTGAAACATCACGGTCTGAATCAAGAAAGAATCTTCCCGAAATCATAAAAAAAGCCGGAACACAACATATCGCCAATGAGAAACACACATCATGAAATCCACTATTCAAATATCCTTTAAACATACCATTACTACAAACATGTATATAAATAACCGCAATTATTGATAAAAATCGTAGTACATCTATTTCTGTTTGTCTGCTCTTTTGACTCATACCTGTTCTCCATTTGTTCTTTCTGTAAATTTATTGTATATATTACTTTTTAGGAAACAATAACAACATTCTGTTATACAATTTTCCCTTCATGTTACTACAATCCCAAGAGTATTTTTCAGCAATCAAAAATAACGCTTTTTTTCTAATCTCATTATATCTTTTTATGGACTCGCTATCATTTGCTGCTCTTCTCCAGTTCTCCATTTCATAAGACAATCTGATTGCAGTATGTTTTCTCCATTGCTCATATTTATTCTTTTTTGCAAAATGATACCTGTCAATAAGAGCTTCTCCGTAATCCATTCTTTTGACCCAATTATTATTTGTCATTATGCTTCCTTCTCTATGAAGATAATAATGCAATTTATCACTTATGCAAATAATTTTGTTACACTTTTGAACTATATGATGTATCACAAATTCATCTTCATTTATCTTTCCTTTGGGAAATCTTAATCCTTCGAATAAATATTTTCTGTACAACTTATTCCATACAGGAACAAAATATCCACCATGTTCTTTTAATAATTCTTCAATAAACTGTTCTCGATTATAACTCTTATTACATGGTACTTGATACTTCTCCAATTCTTTTATTCCATCTTCAGTTTCTTCAACATGAATATAATTACATATTGCCATATCAGCATTATTTTCTGTTATCTGCTTATATAATTTTTCATACATATCAGAAGCTGCATAATCATCACTATCCAAAAAAGCTATAAACTCTCCCTTTGCTATCTCCAATCCTGAATTTCTTGCATCAGAAAGTCCTCCGTTTTTTTTGTGAATAACCACAATTCTATTATCCTTTTGCGCATAATCATCACATATTTTCGGACATTTATCAGGAGATCCATCATCCACAAGAATCAGCTCAAAATCTGTAAAAGTTTGGTTTAATACTGAATCAACACACTTATTCAAATATTTTTCCACTTTGTACACCGGTACAATAATTGATATTATCGGTTTTGACATATTACCCCTCACAGTATTTTTTCCAATTTCTTTATTACATTTTCATTATGTTTATACAAAATTGAATCTAAAATTTCTAATTTACTTGAAGACTTATTATGAATTTCTTTTGAAATTTCATATGAAATAGCTTCTATACCATGAGAACAAATAGTTATACATTTATATTCATCATTTATTTCATTTGCTCCCATTGTATCCGTTGCAACAACTTTTTTCCCAAGAATTATAGCTTCCATAATGGTCAAGCCATAGGCTTCCTCTCTGCTTGGCTGAACATATAAATCCGCCTTACCTATGTAAGGATACGGATTCTTTTTCATTCCAACGAGTTTTATATTATTCTCAAGTTTTCTATCGACTACCAATTTTTGTAACTGTTCCATTTCAGGTCCATCTCCCACTATCCACCAAGAGAATTTATTAAAACCTTCATTCACTAAATTAGAACATACCTCAAGTGCAATATCCATCCCTTTCTCATACGATATACGCCCCACAGAGACAATATTAAACATATTATGATCCCAAACTTCTTCTATTGGATCTAATGCTTTTTCTCTTACTCCGTCAATATCAATTAAATTATTGATAGTCACTATTTTGTTTTGCGCTCTTGGAACAAAAGATTTCAAATCACTCGATAATTTTTCTGAAACAGCAATTATATTTTCACATTTCTTATAAGCAATTTCGTCATGATAAACACGTCTCATTGCACCATGATGATAGAACATAAAATACTTCTCTGCATTAATAGAACGTATGGTAATCTCAGCCACAACATCACTATAAATGATTGCCGCATCATATTTTTCATTCTTCATATTTTCTCTTATGTATTTTATATACAGTCTATTTTCTATCCATTTTATAATAGGGCTTGTCCACATCATAATTTGATGCAACAAAGATGGATTATCTGATTTCTCTGTCATATTGAACAGCCAATTATATTTATATTCACTTTCAAATGAATATCTCTTAATTCGATCAGCTATTATCACCCGACAATTTGAATTTATTTGCTCTAATAAATCCAATTCAGCACGAAGTATTAACAATGTCACCTCATACTTCTCATAATCCATATTATTCAGCAAATTTACAAGTGCTGTTTCAATTCCACCAATCCACAATGCCTTCGTAACAAATATTACTTTCTTTTTCATTGTTTATCCTTTTTCAAAATTACTTTTCTTTGGCAATATTACATCAAATGCATCTTGAATTCTCTTTGACAATAATTCAAAATTTATCTCTTCTTCCGGATCATTCAAACATATATAATTATATTTCTGTTTTTCAATAACGTCACAAATTTCATCTACTGTTTTTTCAGTAACAGATTCAACATAATTGTCTATCACTGCCGGTTCAAACAGTCCACTTGCAATCTGCCACCAGAGAACTACCCACTGATTCACATTATCACTGGTACGAAATCTATCTCTACAGGTTGACTCCATTTTTTCCGATTCCGCTTTCCATACTTCTTCAAATGAAGATTTCAAATATGCTGCAGGTGCATGGATATTTTTAAAACCGGTAAAATAGTCCGGATACAATTTTTCAAGTAATATTGTTCTGAGGTTATCCTTCCATCTGTATATTTTATTCACGTATTTTTTCTTAAATTTAGATACTGAATCTCTTTTAGGAAAATGTGCATTTACTATTCCAAGATCATTTACTGCCGCATGCTGCCAGGTTCCTATATTCCCTATCAGTTCAATTGGCACTTCCCCTCCGTAGGTGCACGGAAGACCTTCCCTGAAAAAATCTTCTTTTTCGAAAGTTCTTAACATAAACATGTCATCATTAAAATAAACAAAATGTTCTGCCAATCCGGGTATTCGATGAATATTCATTTCTATTACATGAGAACTGAAAGTTGGAAGATACTCTTTAGGTATAAATTCTTCGTGCTTAACAATGTGTAACTTTGGAGAATTTACATCCAAAAACTCCGGCAGATGCCCCCATGTTACAAAGTGTATTGTTCTAACCCAAGGTGCAAACTTTTCTACTGCCCGAAACCAGTATGGAAGAATTCCCCAGTCTCTGTATCTGCTGACAGCATTGTTTTCATTTTCATCTATACTCTGATATTTACTTTTCTCTTTTTGCCATTCCGGGTCATTACCGTCAACCCATAAAACAACGAAATCAATATCCATTATTTTTTCCTCATATTGTTTAGTTTTATTTCGATAAATTAGTCTGTTTTATAATCTTCTTAATCGGCTTTAAGATATCAAAAAAGGAACATCTCACATCAATAGCCTCATATCTTTCTGTAGAGGTATAAGTATGTAAACCATCGAATTTATACTTTTTGAATTTAATATCCTTTGGAAAAACTTGAAAAACAGTTTGTTCCCTATAACTTTCTTCTCTAACTTCTACTTGTTTTATTTCTATTCCTTCACCGTAACTGTCTCTTGTACTAATCTGAGCCGGTCTAAAGATTTTATTATTTTCAGTAAAGAATTGTCCTGCTCCTCTTACTTTTAAGGAGTCATATTCTTTCCACTCAATTTCTTTAAGTTCAAATTTCAAATCATTAAACTTCATCCAAAACGCTTTTGGTACAACTTCTTCAGAACGAGTTTGGGGTTTGAAAGTTATAAGAATATATTTACCATTTATTTTTTGAACTGTTGTATCAACATATCCTTCCTCCAGCAAAACAGCAACACAGTCCCATTCATAAGGAAAAACTTTAGCCCTTAAAAGCTGAACCTGATTACCGGCACCGGATTCGGGAATCATATACCAGTTATCCCCTTCTTTGAATACAAACGGATAAGATAAATGATAATCTTTTTCCCATACTATTTTAGGCAATGATGTTTTACCATTTTCTAATAATTCAATTACTTCTATTAGACCTTTTCCATTATGACATGCCTCATAAAACAGAAATGTCTTTTCACCTTCCTGAGCCAGAATAGGATCAGCAATCCAATGCTTTGGAGATGATTTCATTTCAAGTTCTGATCTAAAAAATCTATTATAAAAAAGTGAATCTCTCTCTCCATTTTTCTTTCTAATTGCTATTGTAAAAAAATTTGGAACCCAAAACAGTTTTTCTATTATTGATTTTTTCACAAAAATTATCTCCCATTTTTTCTTTGAACTATGCCAAGATTTTTTAATCTAATTGCTAAACCATGCCTAAAATAAATGTATATATTATGCATTTTAAAACTAATCGGTGTGCCATTAAGTAACTTAACTATTTTTTCATTTCGCGATTTTGACACTTCATATTTGTGTTTATCCCACCACTTTCTAAAATCTCTCTGTATAATCCTAATCTCATTACTATCACACACAGCTATTTTTTCTTTAGCCCATGTTAAATATAAATCTAATATTATATCTTTTGCCTGAAGTAAAACCTCTTTCTTCCCACAGCCCTCAACAAGTCTCATTAAGGGTATTTCAATCTGTTCTGACAATTTTGATAAGTCTGATATCTTAAGCAATCTTCTTCCTGCATTGCCTTCATCCTCAACCTGCCTGTATTGATATATACAATCTTGAACGAGCAATATATTTTCACTAACTTTCATACAATTGATTGAAAATTCAAAATCCTCATAAAAGAACATATCTTCTCTAAATCCTATATTATTACAGGTCAATAATTCTTTTTTTATAACTTTATTCCAGCACGGGCTAATACAATTGTGAGAAAATAAATCATAAATACATTCGCACAAGTTACTATTTGAGATTCTTTTATCCATTGGGGGAAGAATCTCATCTTTTCTGTAACAATTATTTTTGTAATAATAATTAAACGACATTCCATAAATAGCCATATCTATATTTGAATCGATAGATATTTTATCCAGTAAAAAGTTCATTTTTTCTGATTCGACCATATCATCTGAATCGACAAAAATTACATACTCTCCTTCAGCACTAAGGATTCCCAAATTTCTGGTTGATGATACCCCACCATTATCCTTACATATCAGTCTAACATTTGCATTGTTTTCACAAATACATTTGCATATATTTCTTGTATTATCTTTTGAGCCATCATCAATTATTACTATTTCTATATCCTCTCTGTGCATATCCAAAATGCTCTGAACACATAATAATACATACTTTTCACTATTATATGTAGGAATTATAAAACTATATTTGTACATCAATTATATCCTTTTATCTACTTAACTTGCCACATAAATCTATAATTTACTAAATCGTCAACTTCGTTAACACTGGTTGTTCCAAGGAACGTTTTATAATAATACCATATAAAAACAATAGTTAAACAAACGACAAATAATTTATTACTTCTCTCATCAAATTTAATTATAGCATCATCTCTGTTTTCTATTATCTCTGATTTCTTATTAGTATTATGGAAAATCATCGGAATAAATAATATAAGAAATTGCAAATAATAATCCGCAAATCTTGTAAATACATTATTATATCCTGAAAACATTTGAATAATTGCCCCTATAGTTATTATTCCATATAACTGTCCAAATTTTTTTTCTTTGAATCCTTTTAGAATCAACCCACTTAATAGAATACTTAAGATTACAAAAAACCTTCCGCCCAATGATACATGAATAGTTGTATCTATAACGTCATTGTCATAATATACATCTTTCGCAATCTCAACAACTGTATCTCTAAATATAAATAGAATAGTCGCAGTTAAAGCATATCCTATTATTACATTTCTTGATTTTTTACTATTTGCAATAAAGTATGCCGGCAAAAAAATAATTGCAGGAAAATGTATAAAACTTGCTATTATGACACATACAACAAACATTTTGATATTTTTTTCCAAAACCGCCATCATAGCTAACATTATAATTGCCATAGCCAGTCCTTGCTTAATTGCCGCATACTCATATGTAGTGTAAAAGCAAAAACAGTTCCATACTAAATAACTTAACCATGGTTTGACAGAATACTTAAAAATTATAACTCCAACAATCGCCTGTGTTAAAATGGCAAGAAAAAAAAGGAAAAACTGATAATTCCCTCCTGAGATAATCGATATTAATCTACTAATCAATGTAAAACCTGCATTTCTTCCATTGTTAATAACTATGGATTGTATCCAATCGCTCTTTGGGTAAACATACAAATAATTGTATGCATATTTTCTTAAATCTCCTGTGATGTACATATATCGACATCCACAAAAAAAAGTATGAAGCGCCACCATTATAAAGATATATTTTTTTCTTTTCTCACCTTCTTGTGGCATTATTATTCCCAATATTATAATAATCGCCACAATAAACCAATATGCATTTACTCCCACTTTTATCTCCCAACATTTAATATAAATCGGTTCTAAATATTTCCTCTTAGTTCATAATCTTTTTTATACAAATCGTATATTTTATTTGTAAATATTTTTGAATCGAAACCTTTAGTATTAATAGCCTTTTCAACTTTTTCCTTAGGCGCTCTACCCAAAAGAACTAATTTTTCCAATTCATCTGCCCAAGTTGCAACATTTTGAGATAACGATAACCATTTAACCATTCCTATTTCAAAATCAACTTCTTTAGAATATGTATCAGCAGTCAAACAAGGTAATCCTACTGCTTGTGCTTCAATCATTACAAGTGGCATCCCTTCATATCTTGAAGGCAATATAAAAGCACTGGATTTTTTCAGTAATTTATCTACGTCGCTTCTCACACCAACGAATAGAATATAATCTTCCACATTATATTCTAGTATTTTTTGATTAAGTGCTTCCTTAATATCTTCATCCCCATCGCCAACACATATTATTCTTATTTTCTTCTTTCTATCTTTTAGTTCTCTTGCAATTTCCACCAGCAACGTATGATTTTTCAATCCACATATTCTAGCAACATTAATTACATTTTTCCAACCATCCTTTTCAGTGTACTCACCCTCACATATTTTTCCATAATCATTTAGAAAAATAGAAGTATCAACCGAATTATAGATCAAACTAAAAGAGTCTTTTTTTAATACTTTTTTCCCAAACAAGAATTTTGCTGCCCATGTGGAACATGCTATTTGAGTTGTTGAGAATGTATTAATGGATAACCGCATCACCACATGATATATCCTTCTGGCTAAACTATAATGTTCCTTTTCTTCATTGCCTTCACGACAACTATGTGCATGAGCAAACCTGCATGGAACTCCTGCCAGTTTAGCAATAAAAAGTGTCATTCCACTGTGAAACAGTTCATGTGAATGCACTATATCGTACTTTCCTTCTTTCATTATCTTGTACAATTCTCTACAGTATTTAATTGGATGATTACGACTTTTATTTGAGAGAATTATGAAGTTTCCTCCTAATTCTTTGATTTCATCTCTATAAAATGCATCCGGCTTATCTGAAGTAAAATCAACCTGAACTTCATCTCTATTTACATTTCTGATAAAATGCATTAATTGATTTTCTAATCCTCCAACATGCATCGACCCGGCCACCATTAAAACTTTCATTATGCTTTTCTTCTCCTTTTACATATATCATTATGTAATCATCTCGCAAGGTATGTACCCACAGCATTGATTAAAACAGCCATCTTTAATTTAACCGGAATGACTATCAAATATCCAAATCCAGTTCTTGGAAAATCTAATTTTTCTTCGTTTATTTTTATACATTCGCTTTTTGTAATAGCAACTCGCTCTCTAAAACTCACATTGCTTTTAGTCATTCTTTTTGAATCTGAATATAACTTTCTATATCTGCAAAAGTTTAACGATTTTGTTATTATTTTCTTTTTTTCATCTTCCATTGTACTTATATTCAATTCATTTTCAATTTGCTCATTTGATAATTTAAAACTATTTTCAAACTCTTCATAATGTCTCACTTTTCTGGTTAATGATTCTCCTGTATCTAAACAGCAATTGTAAAGTGAATTATCAATCAACCTGATTGTATCAATATGCATAGCATAAGTAATATTAAAGGCCCTATCTTCTGCGACGAAAGCTCCTTCTGTGAAGTGAATTCCATATTTGTCGATTATTTCTTTTTTATATATTTTTGCTACAGGTCCATTTATTTTTTTATTCTCTATCAACTTACCGACTATTTTAACTGTGTTAAGTAAATTTGTACTTTCTTGTGATTCAATATGCATATTTGTGATTTTTAAATCTTTAATTAAATTATAAGAAAAAATAACATAATCATAATCTTCATTACAGTTTATTTTTTCCAATAGTTCATAAAAATTATCGACAACATAATCATCGCTATCAACAAAAAGAATATACTCGCCTCTAGCTAGCTTTATTCCCTTATTTCTCGCAATCGATACTCCCTCATTTTCCTTTGGCAGATACACTATATTATTATTATTTTCTTCATATTCTCTGCAAATTTCGTCACTATTATCACTTGATCCATCGTTAATTAATATTAATTCTACATTACCAGGTCGCTTATTTAGCAAACTATCCAGACATCTTTTGATAGTATTTTCTGCATTATATATTGGAACAATTATAGAGTATTTCATATTCACAGATTAATTCTCCTCTCAATTTCATCAACTACTCTCTTACCTGCATTTCCGGCATATGGTGTATATAATTGATGAAACTCCTTTGTCTTTTGAGACTCTTTATCCACATCTATTTTTTTTAAGCTCTCTAAAATTGTATCTTCGCATAGATGTATCTCACAAGGCAGTATTTCCTCTAGTTTTCTATATAAACCTCTTTTTTGTGTGTACTCCTCTAAATCATAAGCAAAACACAGCATCGGTCTTCCTAGAATTCCATAATCAAAAAAAGTACTTGAATAATCAGAAATCATTAAATCGGAAATAATAAATAAATCATTCAAATTAGGATACTTAGAAACATCAAAAACAAAACTATCATCCCCTATATCTAATGCATCCGACACAGCGTAGTGTAATCTGAATAACAAAATATATTCTTTCCCAATTTCTTTCTTCCATCTTGCAATATCTATTGGTGGTATAATACTCTTTTTGTCATTACTATTTAACAAAAACTCCCTATATGTAGGCGTATATAATATTATTTTTTTATCAAGGGGTATTCCAATTGACTTTTTTATTTGAATGCAATCAGTTTCAGAATATTCAAACAATTCATCATTTCTAGGTAAATCACAAAGGAGAATTGATTCTTTTGATGCATTGAATAATCTGGAAAAAATATCTCTGTCATAACTGCTTTGAGCACACCTAATCGTTCTTGAATCTATATTTTTCTTTTTGTGTTTTCCATTATTTTCAGAAGCATACTTTGTATTTTCATCACCTGCAATTTTTTTAATCGGAGTCCCATGCCATGTTTCCACCCTAATTTTATTCTTAAATTTCAAATTGAAACCTCTGTCAATAATTGTATTACTGACCCATATTCTTGACTGCAATAAAAGTTTGAAAAATAGTATTGTATCAATTTTTACTTTTTCTCCTCGTTTAATTTGAAATTCATCGGGATTAGTAAACGCCCAAATAAGTTTATAATCATCAAATTGTTCTCTCGAACATATTTCCTCATATATTCGTTTGGGACTGTCATCAAATTTTCTTCCACCAAAAGATGAAAAAATAATCTGCTTTTCATTTTCCTGTATAAAACAATTCCAGATTGTTATGAGACTTCTTCCAAGTGTCCAAATAAACGACATTAATCTCGGATGTCTTTTTAAATAATTAATCATATTATTTTTCATTTACTCTCTCCAATATTACTCTGTCATTTACCAATGCTGAAATAATATTACCTACTCTTTGAACACTTCTTTTAATATCATACTTCTTGACTGCTTCGATATTATTCATACCAATCTGCTCTCTTAATTTTTCATTATTATAGTATCTTAGTATACCTTCCCTAAATCCTTTGATATCATTAAAGTCATATGTGTATCCCACAACTCCTTCTTCCACAAAATCAGGAAGGCCTCCCACATTGGATGTCAATAAAGGAAGGCCACATGCCATTGCCTCTAAGGCCGCAATTCCAAGCCCTTCTCTTTTTGACGGATGTACATACAAATCTGCACTATGTAATATCTCTAACACATCTCTTCTGTATCCTAAAAACTTTACATTATTCTCTAATCCAAGACTTGATGTAAGACTTTTTAATTTATCCAGAAGAACTCCTCTTCCACATATCAGATAGAAGATATTTGTGTTTTGAATTTCCCCTAATGCTTTAATTATTACTTCATGATTTTTCCTGTGTTGCAATTCACCTACTGAAACTAATAAAAATGCCTTATCGGGAACCTCTAATTCTTTTCTCTTGCTTTTAGCATCAACTTCTGCAATTTTAAATTTTTCTGTATCAAGTCCAATTCCATCAATCCACTCAACTTTTTTAGAGTGAAATTTACAAGCCATTTCATAATCTTCTCTGTTTATTGTCACTATTTCATCACATAACCCGGAAAAGATTCTTTCAATTGGATAAAATATAATCCAATTCATAATTGATGATCCCTTATAAAAATGGAATCCATGAGTCATATATAAGACTTTAGTCCCATTTTTTCTAGTCTCTCTTGCAGCTAATCTTGTCACAACCCCCATAACAGGTTCATTGGTCCAAATAAGGTCATAATGATTCTCTTTCAATATTTTTTTCATTTCCTTGTATCCCTTAAAATTCGAGGGAGATATTGGACTCCTCACAAGATTTACCATATGCACTTTTTCAGCATAACCTTCAACAGCTTTTTTAACTTCAACCATTCGTCCGCCTACTTCTGAGCAGGCAATTTCTACATCAAATCCATTCTGCGATAAATGGACTATATGTGGAATCAAAAACTGAATCATCATTAAATCTGTTGATGTAATTAATATTTTTTTATTCATATATCTTAAATTAATTATTCTATAATTTTCTTAACTCTTTTCTGTACAAATGTTGAAATCAAATGAACAATCCACGCATATAGAATAATTTCTCCTGTAACTACTAAAAAACTAATTGGGAAACCTAACTTATTATGTGCTATCACAACATATTGACACAGATATATTTCCAGGGAGATAGATGAAATAAAAACAATAATTCTATTTATGTTATCATTCATATTTTTAAAATATTCTATCTTTTCTAATTTGATAAATATTATTCCCATAAAAACAATCAACCACAGCAAACTAAATGGAAGCAATATTTGCAATATCCACAATACTTTATGTCCCGGTATTACTACCTTTAAAACAACATAAACAACAAATGCACCAACTACATTAATTACTTCAAAAAAAGAAATACTTCCACTTATCTTATCATAATTATCTCTAAAAACAGCTCCGACTAACATAGCTTCCATAAATTGAAACCAAACCCATTTTTCATCTATACTTTCAATATGGAAAAGGTTATGATTGAATTTTGAAGCATAAATAATCAAAAAAACAAACAATACTATTCCCATAAAGCATTTCAAATCAATTTTCCATTTTTTATGAATATACAAAAACAGATACAGCAAGCAATACAAAACCATTATAGATGCTATGAAATGATACCATGTTGGATATAAATAACAATGAACATACGCAGTAATACTATCAGCACTATTCTGTCCCCAAACAAGTGAAACTGTTGCTGCAATCCAAAGTGCCGGATATATTCTGATTATTCTTTTTACATACCACTTAGGAAAAATTTCTTTTATGTCATATAGGCAAAAACCTGATACAAAAAAGAAAATACAATTCCCTATGTGGCCCCCAAATGCCATTTTTGATATTGGCCAAATATCCGCATAATGAGAGTTGGTTATTAACATCGCTGCAATTGCTCTTAACCAAATAATAAACTGAAACATTATACTATCCTATATTTCTTTCTCTATCTTCTCAACAATACTCTCACCGGAAATTCCATACTGCTCACGCAGGTACTTCTGGCTTCCTACTTTTTCACCATACACATCATCAATTCCCACTCTGAGAAGATGTGCTTTTTTCTCTTTCATCTCTGCCATCACTTCAGCTACTGCACTTCCAAATCCACCGATAATGTTGTGCTCTTCACAAGTGACTATAAGTTCAAACTCTCTGCTGCATTCTTGAATCGATTCTCTGTCTATCGGTTTGATGGTCGGGAATGTGTATACAGCCGGCTCATATCCTTTTTCCAAAAGCATCTCATATGCCGTTTCAACCTCATCAAAAATTGCTCCTGTTGAAAAGATAGCTATCTTCTTTCCATCCCTTATCTTTATCGCTTTTCCGATTTTAAAATCATCTATTTTATCGTGGATTTTTTTCTCACCTCCACGTCCAAGTCGAAGATATGCTGTCCCCTGATATTTTGCCAGCGCTTTTGTACACTCTACAGCTTCAACCGCATCTCCCGGCGCCATAACCACTACATCCGGAAGTGCCCTTAAAACTGCAATATCCTCTGTGGCCTGGTGGCTCATTCCTAAAGCTCCATAAACAAATCCTCCACCTACGCATATAACCGTCACATTAGCTTTGTGATAAGCACAGTCATTTCTGATTTGTTCTAAGCATCTCAAAGTCGGAAAATTACCAATTGAATACGTAAATACATTTTTCCCTTCAAGAGCCATACCAGCTGCAACAGTAGTCATATTCTGCTCAGCTATACCAGCATTAGTAAACTGATTAGGTACATTTTCCCAAAAGGGTTTTAATACTCCAAACCCAAGATCTCCTGTAATCAATTCTATATTTTTATCCTCTTTAGCCAATTCAACTAAAGTTTTTACTACCGAATCTCTCATTTCATCAACTCCTACAATTTGTGTTCTCTCTTACCAGTTCCTGCTTTTGCTTCAACTCGTCTCATTTTTTCAGGGTAAGATGTTTCCCATGTATATGTAAAAGTATGATCATTTCCAATATCATCATCCTCTGTAGGCATCTGCGGATTTTCAATACCATTAGGAGTATAAATATCCTCAACACCTTCCGGTTTATTTTTATGGAGTTCATTTACTGCCATATCATACTCCCATCCTTCATGAGGAAATCTATAGTGCCACAAAATATCATTCTCCATAAAAGATACTCCATTGCCCTTAATTGTATTAGCAATAATAACTGTAGGTTTATGATTGTCATTTTGTGAAAACTCTTCCGCTTTCTTAAATGCTTCTCGTAATTCATTGCAGTCATTTCCGTTTATTTCCAAAACATTCCATCCAAATGCTTTCCACTTCATACCGAAATCCTCAATCTCAATAGTATTTTCTTGGAAATCCATACTTTGCATGTGATTATGATCCACTATGGCAACAATATTATTCAGTCTGAAATGGTTTGCAAACAACGCCGCTTCCCAAACGGAGCCTTCATCACACTCTCCATCTCCAAGCACCACATAAACCTTATGTTTCTTTCCATCTTTTTTTGCTGCATAAGCCATACCTACGGCTGCCGACAAACCGTGTCCCAAAGAGCCCGTAGAAAAATCCACCCCCGGTAAATTATGAGAAACATGTCCTGAAAGTCTGCTGCCATTCTGATAATGACTCATCAATTCTTCTACATTAAAAAATCCATTTTCAGCAAGCGCAGCATACACTGAAGCGCCTGCATGCCCTTTACTCAAAATGAATCTATCCCTCTCATCCCATCTTGGATTATTACTATCAAAATTAAGTACTTCTGCGTAAAGTACTCCCATAATATCTGCAACAGACAGAATGGCCCCTATATGAGAGCCATTTGAAACGTGTGTCATTTCCACGCCGTGTCTTCTGATTTTCCATGCCAACTGTTCACCTGTCATCTTTTTTCATCCTTCCAACTCACTACCTCGGTAGATTTATCTGAATCACTTTGATACCCCGTCAAGTATTTTCAGTTCTTCTACTGACATTTTCCAATCCAAACCTTTTATATTTTCAATAATCTGATCCGGCTTTTTTATTCCACAAAGAACAACGGATCCAAGAATATTGTCCAAAATAAATCTGATAGCAACTGCAGCTACAGCCTTGCCACGCTCATTTGCAATCTTCCTTAACTCATCAACTATCTGAAGATTCTTTTTAAACTTCTCTCCGTGGAAATTTACATATATCTCTCTGGATCTTCTGTCATCTTTTCCAAAATGGACATTGTCTTCATTGTACTTTCCTGTAAGTATCCCCTGACCCAAACTCCCCCATGTAAACGGAGTAAGATTTAATTCTTTTGAGATTTCAATCATATCGACTTCATTTTTTCTACATGCAAGACTATACTCATCCTGAAAACTAACAAAATTTCCTGAAAATGGCTTTATCTCTTCGATATCATTCGTATGGATATTTGATAATCCATAATATCTGATATTTCCTTTTTCCTTCTGTCTCTCTAATGCTTCTACTACTACATCAATCGGTGTGATGCCATCTCGATAATGTACCTGATACAAATCTATATAGTCCGTACCAAGTCTTTTTAAGCTGTCCTGAAGAGCTTCTTCAATCCACTCAGGACTATTGTCATATACTGTTTTTCCATTAGCTACGCGAACACCGAATTTGGATGCCACTACAACATCTTTTCTGCTGTTCCCAAGGGCCTTACCGAGTATTCTTTCTGACTCTCCCAATCCATATGTATCAGCTGTATCAAAAATAGTTATTCCATTATCAACAGCAGTATGAACTGCTTCAATTAGTTCCTCTTCTTTGACATCGCCCCAGCCGTATCTTCCCATAGGACATCCTCCCATACACAAGCGTGAAACAACTAAATCAGAATTTTTAAGTTTGATATATTCCATTTTTTTATACTCTCCAAATTAATTAAATTATTATCTATAATTCTCACTAATTTACAAAGCAAAACACCTTATATTATAGCATATTTTTTTGCTATTACCCAAATGCTTTGTTCATAATCATCTATGTTCTTTTTTTATTACAAATCCAAATGTTTTTCCCAAAACTGCTCCAAAGGTCTTGCAGAAAATATAAATATCTGTTTTAAAAGATACGCTCTCAGCGTATTTAATGCGCAACCTGTTTTTCTTTTTCAGTACGTGTTTCTCATACATTTCATCAGCATTTTCTTCACCGACTATTTCATCCAAATTTATAAACTCTATTGAACTGAAATCTGTAATACCGGGTCTAACCTTTAGTATTTCTTTTTCATCACCTTCATATGCATTTACATATTGCAGAAGCTCAGGTCTTGGTCCGATAAAACTCATTTTTCCTAAAAACACCTGTCCTATCTGAGGTATTTCATCCAACTTGGTCTTTCTGAGAAAATTACCTATCTTAGTAATTCTTGGATCATTAAAAGCTGTAGTTCCTCCACCAACTTTGTCAGCATCCTTTATCATGGTTCTAAATTTACAAATCGTAAAAGTCTTTCCTTTATATCCACCGCGAGGAGCTCTATAGAAAATAGGAAATCCATCTTCAATTATTATTAAAAGACTGATTATAATATAAAACGGCCAAAGGATGCATAAAGCAATTCCTGAGACAATAAAATCCAGAATTCGCTTTATATATTTGTTATATATACCGTTATATGCTTTTCCTTTTTTTTCAAGCATTATACTTAATCAGTCCTTTCTTCATTCCTGCATTGTTTTTTCCCATGCGCCTACTACCTCTTCCTGCAATCGTTTATAATAAGGCTTTAGAACTGCATTATCAAATTTGCATTTTTCTTTTTCCATATTTAACAATGCCGGAATATGTTCAATTGCCCTCTCAACATTTTCCACATAACAAACGTAAGGTAAATAATCTATCCACTTATATGTACCATAAACTTTATGATTATAATTTCCGAATACAATGCACGGTGTCTCTGTTATTGCGGCAAAAATCATACCATGCAGACGATCTGTAACAACTAATTCTGAATTACAGAACTCCTGCATTTTTTCTTTTACCAAATCCAATCTATTATCTACAGTGACATTTTCTTTTGAATGCATATCTGTTCTAATAATTGTCTTTCCTTGTCTTTCTATTTCATTGATCAAATACTCCCAATCCGAATCCGGAACTTTCTTTTCTGCATCATTTCGGGTACATAATAATATCCCCTCTCTTTTACTTGGGGAAACCCCGTAATCTTCCATAGTAGTTGACAATACTATATCAGGACAAAGCAATAATTGCATTTTATACAAAGACTTCATTATATCGAATGACTCTGTTTCCCTCGCTATTATTGTCAAATCTTTTTTCTCACCATATCGACTTACAGACTCTTGGATTTGTTTTTTCACATCATCATTTTCTTTTTCCACATAAAATATAGTCTGAGGAAAAATAATCGTTCTATTATCCGGAAAATCTTTTAACAAATCATATCTGAATTTTTCTTCTTTAGGCCATTGATTTCCCATGTTTCCACCACCTAAAGAAATAATAATATCATCTTTTTTTATATATTTTTTTAATAATGAACGATTTCTATAATAATCATTCATAGTTATTTCTTTTATTCTTCGTTCATCAATTCCAATACTCTTCAGATATTTTTTTTGTGCCAATACAATAGCACTATCTCCTATATTTGTATGAGTAGGAGTACCCGGAACTATTATTTTTTTTCCTTTTGGATATTTTATATATTTAATTAAGCTATAATTGTATTTTATGCTGCTAACCCTATTTCTTATTTTGTTGTATAAACGTTTAAAAACTATCATAGTTCCATCTCTTTTCACATAATCTTTCTCTTAACTCTTCCCGCGACTTTTCTAACACCCCTATAGCTTTTCACAAAAGTATACTTCATCTTTTTAATAATCAAATCATTTCTGCTATATTCCAAATTATTTTCACATAATTTATGACTCAAGAACTCATTCATTTCCGGAGACAACCATTTTGTACCATCTTTACATTTTCTGTTTCTTTCTTCTGCGTATGTCGGCGTTTTTAATTCCGGGATATCTCCAAGTGCAAGAAAGGAATGTCCATTGTAGCAATGCGGCAATTTGCACCCGTATCCAACCGGTTCAAAATTTATAGGCTCATCAATTTTTTCATAAATATTATCAATTACTTTCTCGCAATAGCACTGTCTAATATCTCCTGTTTCCAAATTTAAAATTGCTGACCATTCTCCTGCATAACAAAATTCTTTTCTCTTTTTATAAAATATTTCTGTTTTATAATCAAACAACTTTGATTCAAAAGTTCCCCATATTTTTTTATATTCTTCCATGGAATGTTTACTCAATAAATCGATTCCGTCTGTCCTATCATCTCTGGCTATTGTCACATGACACAAAGCGCCTAATTTTTCCATACATAATTCTTTTACTTCACCAATGTATGGTTCCAATTCATCTGACGGAGTTAATTCTACAGTAAATGATACTCCACTCTTTTTCATCATTTCTACATTTTCAAAAAATATATCAAACAAGTTCAATCTTTTAAATTCTAAATAATGAAATGAGAACTTAATAATTAAATGTTTAAGTAACTTAGCATCCCATGTGGTAATTTCTTGAAAACGCTTTGTTAATGTTCCATTAGTCACTATCATTACGAAATGCCCTTCATCAAGTAACTCATGAACAACATCAAGAACATCTTCGGATATAAGAGTTTCCCCACCTGCACACATATTTAACAAGCAAGTTCCTCCCAATCTCTCTTTGGAGAGTGCTTTTCTTATTTTCATTTTTGAATGTGTGAAACTAGCTACCTTATTACTAAACTTTTCCAACAAAGAAATATAGCAATAATGACATTTTAAATTACACGTTTGAGTTGGTATATAGCAATCAATATACCTTTTTATAGTTGACATACTATTAATTCCTCTCTCTATCACAAATAATTAAAGGATTCGAATAATGATCTCCCCAATATCTGCGTGGCCAAATCATATTATGGTTAAATCCGGGTACCGTAGCAATTTCGAAGCAATAGATTTCTTTCAATCCATCCAAGCTCATATTCACGCCCAAATTATTAACCTCATAGAATACAGGACTTACTGAATATCTTCCGGGAACCAATCTTGAAGTATCCATCACAAATTCAACGCATTGCATCTCTCCTTTGCAAATTCGGAAACCTTCGTCGTTTGTAATCATAGTTACCGGACTACCTTCTATTGTCTTGATTATTATACGTAAGAATGCATTTTCAACTTTTTTATCACAGATAAAAGATATTTTTGCCTTTATTGACGTGCCTAAATCGTAAATTGAATTTTCTTTTTGCTCAGCTTCAAAAGTATGCATATGTAATGGTAAATTTCTAAATTCAGGATCTCTCTTTAATTGACTCAAATCCACAAAACTTTCTGAATTACTTTTACTTCCCAAATATACTTCTATCGCCTTTTCAACATCTCCCTCAAACACGACTCTTCCCTTATCAAGCACAATACATCTGTCACAAAGTTGTCTAATTGTATTCATATTGTGACTAACATATAATACTGTCCTACCATCTTTCTTAGCTGCATCTCTCATCTTTTCAAGACACTTCTTCTGGAAAGCCATATCTCCAACGGCCAATACCTCATCCATTATCATTATCTCACTATCCAAATGAGCTGCAACTGAAAATGCAAGTTTTACATACATACCGCTTGAGTATCTTTTTACGGGAGTATCAATGAATTCTCTGACCTCTGAGAATTCTATAATATCCTCCATCTTAGCATCTATCTCTGCCTTGGTCATTCCAAGTATCGCACCGTTCATATATACATTTTCACGGCCTGTCATTTCAGGACTGAATCCTGTTCCTACCTCGAGCATGGATGCAATACGACCATAAGTATCAATTTCTCCGTCAGTCGGTGCTGTTACACGAGATAAAAGTTTTAACAATGTACTCTTACCTGCCCCATTGCTTCCTATAATTCCTACCGCCTCACCTTTATAGATTGTTAAATCTATTCCGTTTAAAGCCATAAATGTTTCACCGTTACTTCTTTGATCTGTTCCAATAATTGTGTTTGGATCTTCTTTTCCTCGCACTTTGGCCCACCAGCTCTGTATATCACCCTGGAGGGTTCCTCCTCCAATCTGTCCTAATCTATATCTTTTTTTCACATTAGAAAGTTGAATCATAACTTCCTTGTTTTGATTTTGGTTTCCCATACCAAGTACTCCTTGTACAATATGTTTGCCCCACCTTCACTTTGTTTAGAGGAGGGGGACATCTACTTCGTAGTTATACTGTATCCATAAATGTTCTCTCAACTTTGTTGAACAACATAATTCCTAAAAGGGTTAATGCTATTGTCACAATCCAAGAAATGCCCAAATACAATGGCTCAACACTTCCCTGGCCTAATATTCCATATCTAAATACCTCAACCGGTGCACTGACAGGATTGATAAGCATTATAGTTTTGAGAGTTTCATTTTTGATTTGTGAGATTGGATAAACTATCGGTGTGGCATACATCCAAAGCTGCACACCAAATCCAACCAAAATAGCCAGGTCTCTATATTTTGTAGTCATACTTGATACGATAATTCCTACTCCCAGTCCCAGCAATCCTAAATGAACTAATACGACCGGAATTGCAAGACAGGCCATCCAGTTTGGATGTACTTCTCCCTTAAAGAGATAGTAAGCCAAAAAACCTAAGACCAAAGTCATTTGAACACCAAATAAAATAATAGCTGAAATTACATTCGATATAGGTATCGTCAATCGTGGAAAATAAACCTTTCCGAATACATTTGCATTTGCTGTAAATGTACTTGCATTTTGAGTAACACTGCTTGAAAAAAATATCCATATTGCATTGCTGCAAAGATAAAAAAGAATTTTGGGAACTCCTTCAGTTCCGATACCTGCAATTCCTCCAAATACAATTGTATAAATAATACTTGTAATGAAAGGATTCAGAAAAATCCATGCAGGCCCAAGAATTGTTTGTTTGTATCTAACAAAAACTGAGCGTTTAGTAAACAACCATATTAAATCTCTATATCTAAATACCTCTTTTAACTTCAAATCCAAAAGCTTATGCTTTGATGAAATATGTACATGATAAGGTGCCGATTTTTGAACAACACTTTCAGTATTCATTTTATGTTTTTCCTTTCCTACCGAATCAACTCTTACCCCTGTGCATCAATCAAGTTCACAATGGGTCTATGCATTTCTAAATGTCTACATAACATAATTCTAAACTATAATCTTTTCGCGCACTATGTACAATTATAGCATATCTGTCGCTTTTTAGCCACCCTGCAATAGTTTAGTCCGTATTATTCATTAATCCTCCCACTAAAAACAGGTCGGCATCATCACCGACCTGTTTTTTAATATACTCTTTATTTTTCTGCACTTTCCTCAGGTTCCAAGTCAACTACCACTATCTCAGGTGAATTATTAAACCTAGGAAGCGCGACACCTTCCAATGCCAAACCGGAAGAGATAATACACTTTCCTTTTTTACCTTCAAATAATCCGTAAACGTTTTCCTGGAACCAGCCTTTATCTTTAACATACAATCCTTTTTTAATCAAAGGAATTCTAACGATTCCTCCGTGATAATGTCCACTGAGAACCATATTAACCGAACTCTTATCCAAATAACCCCAATCTACCCAAGAAGTTGGAATATGATCAAGTAATAATTTGAATCGCTTTGTATCTTCAAATGACTTCATAAAATCTTCTGTTTCTCTTTGATCATCTACATCAACTTCTGTCATTTTTGATACACCATAGAAACCTTCATAACCACCGATTCTGATTTTATTGTCATTTACTTTAATGTCCTTAAAATCTCTATCTAGCACTACTGCACCATATTTTTTCAATTTATCTGCAAGAACATCACCGTGTTTATCAATCCACTCTGACTCAGCATTTCCATAACAGAAATATACCTTTGCCACTTCTGAGAGTTGCTGTATAAGGCTACCAATAACCTTGAATTCTGTATCATCACTGCTTACCATACCACCGGTCATAACTATAATATTAGGCTGCTGTTGTTTCACCATTTCAACCAGTTTCTTATTATTATCTCCAAAGTCTTTGTTATGCAAGTCAGTTAACTGAACAATACGCATATTACTTTTAACTTGTGATTTTACCGTATACTTTGTGACTACAACTTCATCGTTGAATACTGCATAAACATATATCGTATATCCCACGATTGAAAAAAGTATTAAGCACAATAAAATTTTAATCAACTTTCCCATAATATCATTCCTTTTAATTATAATTTAACTGCTTACAATTTTTCACCTTTTACCCCAAAACACATCTTACAGTTTTAATTATCTAACCTCTCTGCCAGCATTCAATTAATCAAGTATTCCCGGAATAACATTGTTCTCCAAAAGCTGTTCATATGTCTGTGGTTTAACCATCCAATCACTCTTTCCTTCCTTAACAAGTACAACACCCGGTTTAGTGTTATTATTGTAGTTCATAGCCATTGAATATCCGTATGCACCTGTAGAATACATAGCAAGGATATCTCCCATCTCAACTGAAGACGGAACCATAAAATCTGTCAAAAGGATGTCTCCTGACTCACAATACTTTCCACAAACTGTAACTTTGTCATCCTTTGCTTCTTCTGCTTTGTTTGCAATGATTGCATCGTATTCTGCCTGATAGAGAGCTACTCTGATATTGTCACCCATACCACCATCTACAGAGATATACTTTCTAAGACCTCTGATATCTTTAATCTGTCCAATGGTATAAAGTGTAAGACCTGCCTCAGCAACAATAGATCTTCCCGGCTCGATTACAGCTGTTGGAACTGCAATTCCAATCTGCTCTGCTCTTTCCTGCAATCTCTTCATAAGCGGATCAAGGAAGAAACTGTATGGCTTTCTCTGCTCGTCAATATAAATTGCTCCGAATCCGCCTCCGAAATTAACTTCTTTAACATCTGCTCCAAATTCTTTCTTGATACGTCCTGCCCAGTCCATAAGTACATCAAGTGCTTCAAGATATGCATCATTTTCAAATAACTGTGAACCTATATGCATGTGCAATCCTGTGAACTCCAAATATTCCGAATCAAGAATCTGCTTGATAATTGGAAGAAATACATCTTCATCAAGAGGAACACCAAACTTTGAATCTTTCTTTCCGGTTACAATGAAATCGTGTGTGCTTGCTGCAACACCGGGTGTGATTCTAACCATAATATTCATTTTCTTGTTATATTTCTTACATGCTTCCTCAATCAATGGGACTTCATTAAGTCCGTCGAGAATAATTCTTCCCACTCCGTACTCAACTGCCATATCAATCTCAGAAGGAAGTTTGTTATTTCCGTTAAACTCAACTCTCTCAGCAGGGAATCCTACTTTTTTAGCAGTATAAATCTCTCCACCCGAAACTACATCAATGCATGCACCTTCTCTTTTTAAAATTTCATACATGCCTTCAACACAGAATGCCTTTGAAGCATATGCTACCCTGCTTCCCGGATACTTGTCCGTGAAGTCTCTCTTTAATTCATCAAGTCTTCCCTTGATGTCAGAATAAGACATAACATAGAGGGGGGTTCCATATTCTTTTGCTAACTGTGTTGTGTCGCAACCATCGAAATATAATTTTCCGTTTTTAATTTCTTTGATACTGTTCATAAAATTTCTCCTAATGATGTATATATTTTTCAGACCATTCGCCATATTTCATCAACAAATTCTGTCGACAAATGAATAGACTTTTTTAATTATATCACATTATTAATAGTACTCTCAATATTTTTTAAAAAATGAACAAACATATTTCAGCGTGGAGAACAGCAAAGAGGATGTACAATACGGTATCATTGTACATCCCCTATTATTTTAGTGATTTATTCAATTATGCAATATCATTTCCGGTTCTTACTCCGTTTTTTGCATCCATCATATTGTCAAGAGTAGTCTCTGCTATAGCTGCTAACGCCTCCATAGTGTAAAAGCCCTGATGCGATGTGATAAGTACATTTGGAAAAGCCAATAATCTGGCTGTAACCGAATGTTCCATAATTTCATCCGAACGGTCTTCATACACATTTCCTGTCTCTTCCTCATACACATCAAGTCCTACTCCAAGGAATTTATTTAAACGAATTCCTTCGATAAGTTCTTTAGTATCAACCAAAGCCCCTCTTGAAGTATTTACCAGAATAACTCCATCCTTCATCTTTTTGATAGATTCGATGTTTATCATATGGTATGTGGAATCCATAAGCGGACAATGCAGTGAAATAAGATCACTCTGTGCAAGAAGTTCGTCCAAAGTAACGTACTCAACAAAATCCTTTAATTCCGGATTTTCGTAAACATCATATGCAATAACTCTCATGCCAAATCCTCTGCAGATTCTGCACATTACAGCGCCGATTTTACCTGTACCGACAATACCGGCGGTCTTACCAAAGAAATTAACACCTCTGAGTCCTTTTAATGTGTAGTCATTCTCACGAACTTTGTTGTAGGCTTTGTATAATCTTCTGTTAACTGCAAGCGCAAGTCCCATAGCAAGTTCTGCCACCGATTCCGGAGAATAACCGGGAACACGCTTTACAACCATTCCCAATTCTTTTGCCTTTTCAGTGTCTACATTATTAAAACCTGCACAACGCATCAGCACTGCCTTAACTCCACACTCGTGAAGAACTTCCAATGTCGCCGCCCCAACATCAGCACTTACAAATGCACAAACCGCATCATATCCAACTGCGATTTTAGCTGTCATAGGTTCCAGTTCATGATCAATATAATCGATTTCGATTTCCGGATATTTTACAAGAACCGGATCAAATGATTTTTTGTCATAATTTTTTGCTGCATAAAATAATAGTTTCATACCTTGTCTCCTTTTCATTTTTATAAAATTATATCATAAAATTTGTCTACAGTTTTAACGCTGTCATTTATTTCTTTTTCTGAATTACATTCTATTTTAGAACGCAAATCATCATCAGCAATCAATTTTTCAATACCACCTGCTATTCCCTCAGCACTTATATCAACAATTATTCCGGTTTCATTATCAACTATTTGATCGAAAACTGAAGAATACTTTGTTACTACAATAGCTTTCCCCAATATTTTTGCTTCATCCAGCACAATAGATTTTCCCTCATTTCTAGATGGTTGAACTAAAATATCAGCCATTTTCATATACGGGTAAGGATTATTTTTTTGCCCTTCCAAAACAAAACAATCACCCAAACCATTTTCATCGATGATATGCTGTATATCTTTTTCCATTGTGCCTTCGCCATATATATGCCAACAAAACTGAACGTTTCTATCTGCCAATATTTTTGCCGCCCTAGCTGCAATATCTATTCCTTTTTCATATTCTAGTCGCCCAATTGATACTATCTGAATTCTTCTTGTATCATCCTTTTGTATTTCAAACTCTTCCGCTTTCTGATAAATTTCTTCCGGAATAACTATATTTTCTATCACCTTTATCTTATCACTTATTTCCGGAATTATTTGAACAAATGACTGTTCACACGCTTCCGAAATAGTAACTAATTGATCAAACTTCTTATAGTATTCTATCTCCTCAAGCAATATTTTTCTTTTTGACATATCGGTATGTATCCAACCTATTTTTTTGTCAGCATCAACCTTGTCTATCACAAAAAAATCTGTATTCCCTTCCAAGTATCCGATTGCCACATCGTAGTGACCTTTAACATTTTGAAAATAATTTTTAATATTTTTCCAATTAAAATATTTTCTTTTACTAATTCTTGCCCTTACTGTAAGTAGAAATCTAAATACACCTAAAAAAATATGTCCACTCTTAAACAAATCTTTTAAGTAATATCTTAATTCAAGAATCATTGCTCTAGAAACAATATCACTCTCAATTATATTTACCCACGCAGGAACTTCTTTCTGTAATACACCTCCGCCTTCAAAAAGAAATAAATCCGCCTCAACCTTTTCCTCATCTAATGATTTCAGCAGAGCAACGATACTCCTCTCAGCGCCACCCATTCGCAATGTTGGAATAACAAATAACAATCTTTTTTTCAACTCATTTTCTCCTTCTGATAACTTTTGCCGGATTTCCTCCAACAATCGTATACGGCTCAACATCTTTCGTTACAACCGATGATGCACCAATTATACTTCCATTACCAATCTTAACTCCGGGCAATATTGTTACCCTTGAGCCAATCCACACATCATCACCTATTTCAACCGGTTCAGTTTTTGTAAATCCCTGTTTCCACATTGGAATATCTACCCTGCCGGTTTCATGGTTTCTGGTGTAAATGTAGCAATCCGGTCCCATCATTACGTCTTTTCCAATTTTTACATAGTCCGAAATATATGCATTCACACCAATTCCCGAGTTATCTCCAAGCCATATATTATTTCCAAATCTTGCGCCTTTTTCGATATTAACATTTTTACCACACTCATTGAATATTAATTTACCACAAAAAGCTCTTACTTTTTTACTTCCTAAATTAAATTTTCCATCTGAAAGTGGCATTCTCTTACCTATAGCATTATAAATAATTCTGCCGATTAAAATCCTTATTTTCATATTCTTTCCTACTTGCGAAGTAATATACTAAACTACATTCCATACTCTAAATTTTACTACAAACCCCATATCACTTCAAGCACACTTAATCCCTATTATCACGTTCTACAAGCGTATTCTTTTGAGGCGTATTATTTCTCATCAAGTATTTTTGAAAATATATTTTTATATTTTTTATCCAAGTCCTGATATTCCTCATTATCATGACTGGTTTCCTTTTTAACTCCATTCTTAATTATAATCTTATCAAGAGCATAAATATCATCATAAGTGTCTTCGTATTTCTCATTACTGATAAAACTATGTGTAAGTTTATATTCTTTTCCACCAATCGCTATTGTATAGTAAGCTTCACCTTTGCGATTGTAACCTGCTTTTACAACTTCTATATCTGAGTATTTGTATTCTTTTCCTTCGGGATCAAACATACTGTGAACCACAATTGTTTCTTCATTGACAACAACCATATTTGAAGTTACAAAATAAAAGATGCCACCTGACAGAAATACAAACACCACTGCTATGATAACCTTTGTCTTTCTAGGAAATCCCCAGTCAAAGATATCTTCTCCCGTAAACTTTCCTATTATCTTTAACGCAATAAAAATACTTGTCAAAACAAAGTATATTATCATTAAATAATTTGATATTACATTTGTAAATGCTGCAAGCACAAACTTCTTACTATCCGCAGAGTATAATATTCCAACCAGGCTTTCAAATGAAAATGCCAATACTAGTATTACAATAAAGGCAACAACGATACAGGCTATTATCTGTCCCCACCCTTTATCCGCTTCTTTTTGTTCTATTTTTCTATTTTTTATCTGGGACAAATAATTCTTTATAACAAAAGTAAGATACACTGTTCCTACTATTGACATCACAGCACTCACAAATAACACGTTATACTTTTTATATGAGATATTTATAAAGAGACTTATGATTGGTGCAATTCCTATCATCAACTGGATTATAAATTCCAAAGTTGAAGTCATTCCAACATCTCGAACAACTTTTTTAAACTCTTTGAACTCATCAGTCTCGACCAGATTAACGCGTTCCAAGTATGCCTCCAGTTCATCTTTTTCGAATTGCATTTCCTTTTCTATAAGTTTTCTGCAAATGGAATCTCTCTCATCTATTTTTTCTTTTTCATCCTTAATTGTCTCAATCATTTCTCTGAGACTTTTTAACGCCTCATTCTTATCATATAAAATACCTTTGATTTCTTCTATAGAAAAGCCCAGATATCTGTACAGTTTTATATATTTTAATTTTTCCACATTTTCTTCTGAATAATCTCTGTAATCATTATCTGCATTTCTAGCCACCTCAATAAGCCCCTTCGCCTCATACAAACGAATGCTCTTCTGTGTCAAACCTGTAGCCGTTTCAACCTCTTTAATTTTCATCTGTGTAACTTCCTTTCTAGTTAATTTCTTTCTAGTAACTTCCTTTTTAGTAACTTCCTTTCAATATTCAGCAGGAATCATATCAAGCTATATCGCCCTTATTTCTCACAAGCACACATCAGTTATATACTATAACCCTGGGGGAAGGTCAATAAAAGCAAGGATTTTTTTAATGATAGAGCCTGAGAAAATTGCTGAAGATGTCAGTATGGTCGCATATTATATGAGCGAAAGTGAAGTACAACATAAAAGACGATTTTTCTATATATGTTGCACATTTTTCAAGCCTAATTTTTCAGAAATGCATCATAGAATTCATTTTTCTATTTTATGAGGTACATTTCTAGCTTCTAAAAAAAGTCATGTACAACATAGATTAAGTATTTCAAATCTATATTGTACATTTTTAGCTTCCAATTTTTTTTGCGTACAACATAGATTGTAACTTTTGAATCTGTGTTGTATTTTTCTTGCTTCAGGAAAAATTTTCGTACATCATAGAATTCAATTTTACTATATATGTTGCATCTCGCCCATTCCTGCAATCCTCGCGGAGCATATACCATATGGAATATGCGCAATAGCTTTCAGATGCGCAAAACATAAATGTGTCACGGATTGTTTTTTTGCGTGTTCTAAAAAAACTATGCGGCATTCCAAAAAGCATGCTTTTTGAAATGCCGCATATACTAAAGAATACTATCTGTTGTATAACTGCAATTCGTACAGTCTTATTGTTCCTCCACCGTCTCCTTCGAAAGCTTTCATAGCAATGTACCTTGCGCTGTGGCTTCCGATATCAAAAGATGATATATTGTCATTTCTGTTGACTTGATAATCAACTGATGTCCAATTTTCTCCGTCATCTGATATAAGTATCTCCCACTCTGACATGTTTGGATAGCCTTCTTTGCTTCCTGTGTTGTACAGTGTGTATGTGTTGAATGTCTTCTTTGACCCAAGGTCAATCTTGATCCAGTGCTTTGCACCTTCAAGTGCCCATGCGCCAAAACCACCATTGCCCATAGTCGCACACCACTTTGTAGAGAGATTATTGTCGAATAATTTTTCTCCACTTTCATTATCATTGGTTGAACCCGATACGCCAAGTACAGTTGCTCCAAGGAGAAGATTGTTTCCGGATGTCACATTACCAATCTTTGTGGCTGTGGTATTTCCGTGTACTTTTCCTTTCACTTCAGGATAGTTTGGATTTGGAATTCCATCGATATCTTCTGTAAGCCAGTTATCTGTGTAACTTCCAAAACCTGTAAATGTCCAAGTACCATTCTGAACTTCTTCTGCAAAATGCTTTCTCAAATCATCGAAGCAAGCATAACCTGTAATTTCTTTTACTTTATTGTTTATTGGCGAACCAACTGTGTAAGGATTATCACTGTATTCTGAACCTGTATTGTTATCCTTTATCAGCTTATTAACGCTGTCAATCAGTCCCAGCTTCTTATTTCCATTTGCATCTCTTGTGGTTGGATAGCGTGAATCCATGTATGCAAAGAACCATTTGTTGTTTCCGTATGGATGATATCCCCAGTCAAGCAATCCTGAATCTGTTGATTTGTAAACCTGTACATAATTTGGATTTGACCAGTGGAAGTATCTGAATCCTCCGTAGTTGGCCATGTTTTCTGTCCACCAATATAAATCTCCGCCGTAATTAAGCTTGCCGCCATACTGCTGCACTGAGTGTGTAATTTCATGAGAGAAGAATCCAATATCTGTAGGATGTCCGTTTGCATAATCCGTTGAAACACAAACTGTAGTTCCTGCACAATATGCAACACCGTCATAATCCTTGTCGGCCATAAATGTAATTGTCTTTGGCTCTGTTCCTGTTCCCCATCTCTTGTACAGACGTGGGTAGCTGTTGTAGAACAACTTAATCAATTCATTTACATAGCCTTTGTTTGTAATTCTATCCCAATCCTTGTAGAATAAAATGTCATATTCACTTGGACTGATTGCGACACCGTTTAATGTAATTTCTGACAACTGGAATGCCTGTCCATCCAATGTGGCAATGTCCATCTTAAAGTATTTATACTTTCCTACTTTCTTAACATTATATGTGTATGATTCATAGTTTTTGTTCTGAATTCCACTGTCTTTTACAGCGTCGAGTTTCTCCCAGTTACTTCCGTTTTCAGAACCGTAGAAGTTCCAACTTCTTGGATTTCTTCCCTGGTACTGTTCATTGTCATTTGCTGTGGTAAGTGTGTAGCTATAGACATTTACATCTCTGCTCATCTTCCATGCAATTGTACCTGTTCCCACATTGAACATTTTTGTCTTTGTATTTCCGTCAAACAGATTTGCCACACCTTCATTTGAAATACCGTTTATTGTATTAGCGCCGCTCTGAATTGAATCATAGTAATCAAGTTTTTTACCAAGCTCTCCTGTAGCAGGTGCCACATCACCGTAAAGTGAGATTTCTGATAACTGGAATCCCCATGTATCCTCAACCTGCAACATAAAATACTGATAGCTTCCACTCACTGAAGTGTTGAAGGTATAAGGTGTGTAGTTAACATTCTGCATTGGACTCTGTCCGTTTTCAACTGCGTGAAGCTGAATCCATGTAGTTGCATCGTTTGAACCGTAGAACTGCCATTTCTTTGGATTTCTTCCATAAGCTGCAGTATCATTTGCAGTAGTTAATGTATAATTTTTAACTATTACTGCCTCTTTCATCTTCCATGCGATACGCACAGGCGACGAACCTGAATAGAATTTTGTTCCTGTGTTATTGTCAAACAGTTTGTCCATAGTCTCATTTCCTGATCCCAATGAAGTGCTGCTTGCAGAATCAATTCCGTCATAGTAATTTCTCAAATCGATATTCTGAGGTGTACTTCTCTGTGGCATTTCTACTACCTCAAAAGCAGGCTGTGTCTCTGTAGGTTTCTCTGTAGTCTGCGCCTGTGTAGTTTGAACCTGAGTCGTTGGTTCCTCCTGATTTGGTTTATATTCAACTCTCTGGTATGAAGGATTTACCCTTGAGAGAATGTTATTGTAGAGATAACTATGGGCAGCCTCATCCTTCATCTGTGAGCCTTTGTATAAAATATCTGAAATAGTATAAACCGATACTGTCTCAATATTTGAGTAAGTATATGTACCATCACTCTTTTTGGCATATACTCTCTCGCATATTTCGCTTGCAAAATATGCAGGATTATCAATCATCTCCATAGTCATAACATATGTGGATTTGTTTCCACTCTTTCCTTTGAATCCGGCATTAGTAGCTCTATAGGAATACACTCCTTCTTTGCCACTTCCTATTACCATATCCGAATCATTAACTTCGTTTCTCATCGCATAAATCAGACCAACTTCCGTAACATCTCCGTCATTTGCACTCACACTATAAATCGTTCTGTGAGCTCCATATACTGTGTTAATCTGATACCCCTCAATTTTCAACTCCACTCCATTTCCTGCAAAAACAAGACCTGAAGTTCCAAGAACCTGTAACACCATACTAAGCATTAAAACTAATGGCATTACTTTTCGCAACATTTTGTTTTTGATTTGCTTCATTTTAAACCCTTCCTTTTAATATAGATTTGTTACTTTTGTGTTTTTCCGTTGCAATTCCCTATCTTTTAATACTACACTTTCTGAAAAATTACATCAATAATTTAAACCATAGTGCGTTATATTTTACAATTATTATTTCATTTGCTGCAATAATTTGACACATATTCACGTTAATGATATTGTGTTTATTACACATAGTCGGAGGTGCAAAAGATGGAACTGAGTTACTTTTTATTATTTTTATTTAACAGCACACTGCTTGGTGTAGGTTTGGCTATGGATGCTTTTTCCGTATCCCTTGCAAATGGTTTAAACGAACCTCATATGAGAAGAGAAAAACTGTTTACCATTGCCGGAGTTTTTGGTTTTTTTCAGGGACTCATGCCAATGATTGGCTGGATATGCGTACATACGATTGTTAAATATTTTAAATATTTTGAGAAATGCATTCCTTGGATCGCATTAATACTTCTTCTTTTCATTGGCGGCAAAATGCTCATTGAAGGAATTCAGAATAAAGAGGACGAAGACGAACTTATGAAACTTGGTGCATCTTCTTTATTTATACAGGGTATCGCCACTTCCATAGACGCGTTATCAGTAGGTTTTACAATCGCAGAATACGGACTGATTAGAGCCATTATATGTTCAACTATTATAGCGGTAATCACTTTCATTATATGTGTGGCAGGACTTATAATAGGCAAAAAATTTGGAACTATTTTTTCTAACAAGGCTGAAATCTTAGGCGGAATTATTTTAATATTCATCGGCATAGAAATTTTCGTGACAGGAATCTGATTTCTTTACTAATTATTATTTTATGCTATATTATTATTGAACTTGAGACTATGCATTATATAATAGAGGAAATAAATAATGTTACAGAAATTTACAGTATTACAGAACTTTATAAAAAAGTTTGTAATTTTTTTACTGACTTTCTTTATCAGTATAATAGCAATAACTTCCATATCCAAAATAGAAGATTTTTATATATTTTTCGACAATAAAAACATCTACAAATATTCAATTATAATTCTATGTTCAATATTCGTTTTATTGCTATTTTATTTTGCATGCCATTTTATAAAAACAGTTTCTGAATCAAAACTTAAATATTTGACAATGGGATTTGTTTTCGTGATTGGCATCCTTCAAATAATCTTATTACTGAATTTTGACGTAAATCAGATTACAGATGCTTACATTGTCAACGATACAGCTAAAATGCTCGCCCAGGGGATTACCAAGAAAATAAGTGCCAATGACACTTATTTTTCATTGATAACAAACAACAATTTAGCCATTATAATCCAGATGTTCATATATAAAATATCCAGCCTGTTTTTTGATTCATATAAATCCAATATCATAATTGAAATCATAGATATTATATGCATAGATTTATCTATCTTTTTATCCTACAAATTAGTCAAAAGGTTTTTTAACGCCAGAGCTGCTGTTTTATTATTGTTCATTAATATGCTAAATCCATTCACATACTTATTGATACTTTGGTCTTATTCTTTAGTTTACAGTTTGCCTTTAACTATTGGAATTATTTATGTAGGCGCTCTTATTTTCGAAGAAAAATCCTTTAAAAAGAACATTGTATATTCTTCAATTATAGGAGTATTAACTGTTGCCGGCTTTTTCATCAGACCAACAGTTGTCATTCCGTTTATTGCCTTAATCGGATTATTTGTCGTTAATTTTAAGAAGGAAAATCTCAATGTTAAAAAGTATGGAGCCATGACAGCAGCCTTTATTTTAGCCTTCACTGTTTCATTTATTTCTGCCAAAGGACTAATCAATGTTTACTTTGAAGAAACTAATAGAGCTTATCCATTAACTCACTATTTAATGATGGGATTAAGCGAAGAAGGAAAAATTACGCCAAATGACGTTTATTACACCAGCAGTTTTGAAGACACCAAGCAGATGAAGGATGCAAATATAGCACAAATCAAGAACAGACTTAGTCAAATGTCGCCTTCAGATATGGCCCGTCATATTTTAATTAAGCTAAAGACAACTTGGTCTGACGGATCAGGTAATATTAAATGGTATTATGTTCCAAATACCAAAAGCACAGAATTATGGCAATGGCTTTGTGGAACCAAAAACGATTATGTAATATTTTATTGTCAGGGCTTTAGAATCGCTTTAGTATTTTTGACATTGTACAGTTTGATACAACAGATTTTCCGAAAAAAAGATAATGATTTCATCTGGCTTTGTGAACTTGTCGTTCTGGGCGGAATACTCTTTTATCAATTATGGGAATCCAAAGAAATATACAGTGTTCCTTTCTATATGTTTATTCACATTATAGTTGCTAATATTGTTTACAGCTTTAGCCCTGAACACAGATCTTTGATTAAGTTTAAGGTCATTGACTTGTTACGAGCAGCCTCTGTTGGTGTGTTAATATTTACATTGATAATAGGAATTGCTCAGTATTCCGGCATGACAAAAAACAATTATTATTACTACAGATATTCAATTTATACAGATATGAACGGCTTCTTCCTGTACAAAGATGATGTGAAAAATCTGATTAGAAAAAACAGGACTATCAAGCAATTCTTCTATATTGATGAGGATTTTAACTGTATAGACATTAACGGTGCTCAAATTAGGCGAAGAAGAAAAGGCAAATATAAACTTCAGTTGTTTTATAATGATAAGTTAATTAGATCGCAGATTATCACTACTGCCAATATTCACAACAATATTATTAAATTTTTTGTACCTGATCAAACCGTAGACCACGAGAAAAAATATTTATTAAAAATTGTTCCTATCAGATCCGGAACTAACAGAAAAGATAGTATAAGATGGATTTACAAAAAATCCTATGTATCCGATCAATATAAAGGCAAGTCATATATCGATACCAAGCAGGTTAATGATTTAAATATTCGTGTCGGAAACAGATACCAAGCAGTATATCTGACTTGGTATAAATACATTACTGTTCTCGTGTTATTACTCTGCCTGGAAGCGTATATGACATACGTATTCTGGCGTAAAGTTAAAGCGTAGCAGCTTGTGCTGCTACGCTTTTATTTTCACTAACCCTGACCATTTCGAACTATATATTTTTTCATTATTGTTCAATTTATATCCTCTGACAGAAACATAGAGTATATCTATTTTTTCAAATTTCCTATTTCTGACTGTAAAACTGATTTTTGATGAGGTTACAGTGGTTTTGAATATTTTGTACTTATTCTTACGTGATTTTTTTGAATAAAAAGCAACTTCAAATCCATCCACTCCTTTATATCTTTTTTTGAGTTTGACGGTAACCTTTTGCTTTGCTTTTTTCTTTCTTGCATAAGATATTTTTACCGTCGGCACTTTAATCTCAGTTATTAAAGTTTCTTCTTTTTTTTCTGTGGCTATTTGCATTTGTACTGCAGTTGCCTCAGTATTCATATTTGTTGTCCCAACGATTTCTGTTGTTTCCACGATATGCTCTGTCGTTTCCTCGATATACTCTGTTGTTTCCTCCTCAATTTCCAAAAGTTCACTTTCCTGATATGCCTCTTCCATATCTATACCCCAGTATTCGCAGAGCCATTCGTTCCTGTTCTTCAGCCATTCTCTGACAAATTCGATTGGTTGCTCCCACTGAGTCCATTTTGCAGTTGTGGTATATCCTATACCAACGTATCCGCCACCACCCCGAAGGCTCCATCCTGCACCTCTTTCTGAAGTTTTTGCGCTATCTCTCTCAAAAGACTTTCCATAGTTTTCAATTAGATTGTCTATACTCAACTTTGCAGGAGAATCAATTTTGTACATATTTTGAATAATATACTGTCTGGCCGCAAATCTCTCCTTAACTAATTCTTGAAATTCTTCACACTCAAGCAATTTCGCGTACCACGGCATAGCATTACAAAATATTCCTTTATAACTTTCTCCGTCTTCGTACATTTGGGAATAAGTCCTAGGATTATAATTTCCGCAAGACAAATCAAAGTCCCATAATGGACCTCCAAATATTTTATCATTATAGATATAAAATCTTGTTGAGCTGAAATTAAAATCTGCATTTTTGAAAAATTCGTAGGCCACATACATATCTACAAAAGAATCTACATCTATATAATTACATATTTCCGAATATTCGCCATTTACTAATGCACTTTCAAATTCATTCAGATATTCTTTGACTCTGCCAATTTTATTGATTACTAACGCACTATCCAAATCTCCTTCTTTTTCCGGGTCATTAACGTCAAACATAACTCCTAGTACATTCGTCTTAAAATGATTAACATCACTCTCGTATCTGGTTCCAAGCTCCAAGAGAATATCATTGCTGTTTGCATTGTAAGCATCGATATTGATACGTTCTTTTTTCACTTCAACCGGAACTGTCATCTGATAACTGCCATTATACTTTCCGTTAATGTACACTTCCACATACCTGCTATCAGAAGTATATTTTAATCCTGTTGCTCTTCCAAAATCGTAGGCTAGCTTATTGCGCATCAATGACTTATCATATGCGTTTGACAGCAGGCACCACTTCTTTCCCCTTCCCATGCCTAAAACATTCGTCTTACTACTAAATTTTATGTTCCATGGTTTCTTATCGGCCACTGCTGTTGAATTACCCCTTATTTTTATGTTGCATTGCCCGTCAATAATATCTTTGTATTGGCCTCCCTCTCTATCCACCAGAGAAATTGTAACATCTGCATCTTCATGATATTCCTTGGTAATCTCATCATCAGTGTAAATATATACTTGCGGAATATCTGTAAATAATTCCTCATAATCCTGCTTCACAATAGTAGTTTCAGCATATTCCTTCTCTACACCGTTTTTGTTTATTCTGACAATTCGAAGAGTGTGGGAGCCCTCTTCCACATCCTTCAAATCCTCCTTAGACAGATAATTACCTGTACCACTTATTTTTTTCACCGGAAGATTTGCTTCATCAATATACAAATTGTAGCCACTCGAATCTGCTACCTCTGAAAAATAAAGTAAATATTTTCCTGTGTATTTGTAGTAATCTTCAACTACGAAATTGTTGATTGTTCCACTAACTGTATCATCCGCTTCTATCTTTTCAATTCTGCTTCCATGATACGGAATAACTAAAGACAATGATAACAACAACGGTACTATTTTTCTTTTCATCTCATTTTTCATATTCTACCTCGCTTTCTTCGAAGCACACCCTATATAATGATTATACAAAAAGAAAGAACACCAAACAAGTCGGTGTTCTTCCTTTCGACATTTGCTTCCTTACTCACCACTTATAGAAGTGAGAGTTTTGTCCGCCTGAGATTGATAATTCTAGTTAACCATGATAAATTTCCACTGCTGATTTGCCTGTGCCTGATAATCCCACTGGTGAACATTTCCACCTGCACTTGCAGACCAATCCTGAACATCCATGGCTTTATTGCTATATTTGTTAATAAGGAATGTATATCCGTCATCAACTCCTGTGATATACCATCTCTGGTTGTCTGTATTGTTATTATCCCACATAATAAGATTTCCGCCATTGTCTCTTGACCAACCATCCATATCAAGTGCTTTTCCGTTAATTACACTTGTAATTACATATGTGGAATCACTGCTGTTAAATGATACCATCCATTTCTGTGCATTTGTTCCATTGTCAGTCCATTGCTGAACATTCGCTCCGCTTGCTGAGCTACCACCTGAAACATCCAGACAGAGTCCGCTGTGGCGACTTACTATCTTATATATAGCCTTCTCAACTTTGATAGATGATACTTTGTCGTTCCAATCATTTCCAACATAGTTCTCATCACCTGTAACTACTTTTACAGCACCCATAAAATTGTCATCTGCATACATTGTAACCTTGTATCCCCAAGGGCATCTGATTGACGACAAATCATCATTATAGAATCCTTTTGCCTGAAGTGCTGAAAGATTGTAATTGCCCACTCCTAATGATGCAACTCTACCACCGTAGTTAATATCCTGATAAATTGATACATCACCTGAAGTACTTCCCCCTGTTGTAGGCTGTCTGTCAAGAGATGGATTTGATGAATACTCATTCCACAGCTCGTCAACGCTTTTTCCGGTCAGTTCTCTCCATGTATTATCATTGTATGAACCATTTCTACATCTTGAGTCAAGTTCTTTAACGATTGACGCTGTCTTATATTTTTCAAGCCATACCAAAAATCTTGCCGTCACTGTGTATGCATCTGTGTATCTCTGACCTGAATTGTAATTAGGTAATCCCCATCCGGCTTGAGAATTGTATAATCCGTATTTGTATCTTGCATAATCTGCAATTCCTTCAGTAAGCCATCCCGGTACATTGTATCTGTATGCCTGAACTACGTGCATCATCTCATGTGTAAAACAATCCGTATCATTAGAATGTGATCTGATGTAATCAGCAGAGATAACTATTTCATTGCTTACGGTGTATGCCACACCTGAATATCCCCAATCGATTCTCACATTCAAACTCCTTGAAGTATTTGTGTTGAAATCATTTGCCATCTTTGGATATACTTCCTTGAAAGTTTTTTCCAAACGATCTCTTACATCTGATGAAATAGCCCCCGCATCATCAAATGTCATTGAATACTGTCCACTTGTATAATTGTAAACTGCTGCCGAAACATTTGCATAGTTGCATGTGGACATTACCATTCCTGTCATTAATACCCCTGTTAATAATTTTGTTACTACCTTCTTCATTTTATATAACCCTTTCTTTTTTTAATTCGTTGTCTGCCGAGTCCTTCTTTTGAATCCCCCCTTTGCCGACTCATTAAATCGCTTTCAACTGTGAATTATTCTGTAAAAACTTCCCCTTTTTAATTACGTCATAATAAAAACCCTAATAGTAATTATTAACTTTGTATCATATAAAGTAAAGTATCCATATTTTATTTTGTTATAAAATAAAACATGGATACCTTAACTGTCTATTTATTATTAGTAAATTATGCAATTAAATTGATAGAAAATTCAAGACTCGCTCCTCATTTTATACTTAATGTTATATCTGTCTCTGATCCACTTAATATACTTTCAAGCTCTTCCTCATTCAAATCTTCCACTTTTCCAAGTTTCGTATATGACCATGAGTTAGTGCCATAAAAGAATACAATCTGATTTCCACTGTATAACATTACATCACCAGCCTCAGTGGTAATCTGTTTATCATTATGAGGCAGTGTTTTTCCTAGCTGACAGACTTTCTCGAATCCTCCGTAATTTGACGCTGAAATAGTCAACTCCTCATCTGTAAGCATTTTTCTCAATGCTTTTGCGGTTTCATTATCTTCCAGATTTACAATAAATGAACTGTTTCCTACCATTATTCGAATCTGATTGTCTGTCAATGTAGTTTCATCCTTTTTTCCCATCTCAGCCTGCTCCTTGGATTCATTTGTATTCATTTGAACACCGGATTCCGCCTGTGCAACATTATCTTCTTGAAAATCACCGGTATTATTTGCTTTACACCCTGTTAGCAGCAACATAAAGACGACAAGCGTTGCTATGGTTTTTTCTCTTTTCATAGTAACTACTCCTCCGATTCTATTTATTGCAAATTCTCCTTAAAGAAGCTCTCTAATTTATCAAAAGGAATATAATCCTTGTCACCGCCATCATAAAGATCTGTGTGGGATGCTTCCGGTATAATCAACAATTCCTTGTTATCAGCATATTTACTGTCTTTCACCATATTGGCATAAGCATCTTTTCCAAAGTAGCAGGAATGTGCTTTCTCGCCGTGGACGATAAGAACTGCACTTCTGATTTCATTGCTGTATTTAAGGATTGGCTGATTCATAAAAGACTCACATCCAATTACATTCCATCCTCCATTAGAGTTTAAAGAACGAGCGTGATATCCACGATTTGTTTTATAGTAATCATAATAATCCTTTACAAAGAAAGGTGCATTCTCCGGAAGGGGATCAACTACGCCACCGCCCAGCTTATACTCACCATTTCTAATGTCCTCAATTCTCTGGGCACACATAGCTTTCTTTTTTTCAAAACGTGCTTCTTCACTATTCTCAGAGTCAAAATATCCATTTGCATTCACCCTAGTCATATCATACATAGTGGAAGCAACGGTTGCTTTGATTCTTGTATCAAGAGCCGCTGCATTGATTGCCATGCCACCCCATCCGCAGATTCCTATAATTCCGATTCTTTCCGGATCAGCCTTGTCATTTAAAAACAAAAAGTCCACAGCTGCCATAAAATCTTCTGTATTGATATCCGGAGATGCCATGTATCTAGGCTGTCCGCCACTTTCACCTGTAAATGAAGGATCAAATGCAATGGTAAGGAAGCCTCTTTCCGCCATGTTTTGGGCATAAAGTCCGGAGCACTGCTCCTTAACTGCTCCAAACGGTCCTGATACTGCAATAGCAGGAAGCTTTCCCGTCGTATTCTTTGGCACATACATATCAGCAGCAAGAGTAATCCCATAGCGATTCACAAACGTTACCTTGCTATGCTCCACTTTCTCACTCTTTTGAAAAGTCTTGTCCCATTCTGTTACTAAATTAAGTTCTTCTTTTCTAATCATTTTCAGACACCTCCGTTTTTAGTTTTCATTTCTTTTTCTAATTCTCTAAGCATAAAATCAATGCAATCAATTTTTCTTCCGCTTTCATGATATTCGTCCATCAAACGACAACGCTCTTTTTTCAAAAGTCGTAACACATCTTCCATGCTTTCTGATTCAAACTGCTTAAGGATATTGTCTGATGCCTCTTCGTGACATCCTGTATCCATAAGACATTGTTTTATTTTTTCTCTTTCCATATGTTTTCCTTACTTTCTTGTACTTTATCTTGCTTACATCTTTATTGTACGGACTTGCAAACATTTTCGCTAATGGTTATAATGAATATCGTGATATGCATTTTAGGAATATCATTCAGCAATGAGCAGTGTCTTCGAGTGCACTGCGGAACAGGAGCCCGTTATGGAAATTAGAACTTTAAGATATTTTTTAGCAGTCGCAAGAGAAGAAAATATGAGCAGAGCAGCAGAGCTACTGCATGTAACTCAACCTACCTTGTCCAAGCAGCTTAAATCACTTGAAGAAGAACTGGGAAAGAAGCTCTTCACTAGGCATTCTTTTAGTATCAAGCTTACCGATGAAGGGATTCTGCTTCGCAATCGCGCCGAAGATTTAGTCAGTATGGCTGATAAAATCCAGCAGGAATTCGTATCCTTGGATGATATCAATGGTGGCGATCTCTACCTCGGACTTGCTGAGTCCTACCAGCTTCGATATCTGGCAAGGTCTATAAAGAATTTTAAGCAACATTATCCTAACCTTCATTATCACATCACAAGCGGCGATACTGAACAACTCTCTGAAAAAGTAGATAAAGGTCTACTTGATTTTGTGGTACTGGTAGAACAGCCGGATATCCGCAAATATGAATATATCGAATTTCCTCAGACAGACACCTGGGGACTTATCATTCCGGATACTGATCCTCTGGCAAAGAAAAAAGTCATCCGTTTGGATGACCTTATCGATTTACCATTATTCTGCTCTGATCAAGCATGGACCGGTGATATTAAAAACTGGGCCGGCAGCAGATTTCAAGAACTTCAATTGGAAGGTTCATTTCGCCTTTCCTACAACGGTTCTCTTTTTGCCATGGAGGGACTAGGCTACCTTCTCACCTATGAACATCTTGTTAATACGTCAAAAGACAGCGGTCTTGTATTCAGACCACTGTCTCCAAAGCTTGAAAATAAAATATATATTGCATGGAACAGATATCAGGCATTTACACCTATTGCAGAGAGATTTTTATCTCATCTCAAAGATGCTTTCCAATAGTCATAGAAATCATCTTTCTTTTAATTTTTATTAACGTTAAATGCCTTGATTCCGGGATAAACAGCTGCTGTATTTAGTTCTTCCTCTATTCGAAGTAACTGATTGTATTTTGCCACTCTCTCGCTTCTGCTTGGTGCTCCCGTCTTAATTTGGCAAGTATTTAACGCTACTGCCAAATCAGCAATTGTTGTGTCTGCAGTCTCTCCAGAACGATGTGATGAAATAGCTGTATATCCAGCTTTATGTGCCATCTTGATTGCCTCTAAAGTCTCTGATACAGAACCAATCTGGTTTAATTTAATAAGGATTGAATTTCCGCATCCATTTTCTATACCTTTCTGAAGTCTCTCTGTGTTAGTTACAAATAAGTCATCTCCAACAAGTTGAACTTTATTTCCAAGTCTTTCAGTAAGTTTCTTCCAGCCATCCCAATCTTCTTCATCTAATGCATCCTCAATTGAAATAATAGGATATTTATCAACAAGTTTTTCCCAATGGGCAACTAACTCATCTGTAGTAAACTTTGTACCTGCCTTTGGTAACAGATATTCTCCCTTCTTATCGCTCTTCCATTCACTGGAAGCTGCATCAATAGCAATCATAAAATCATTTCCCGGCTTGTATCCGGCATTTTCCACAGCTTTTAGGATATATTCAATTGCTTCCTCGTCACTTGAAAGATCTGGTGCAAAACCACCTTCATCTCCCACTGAAGTAGCAAGTCCTTTACTCTTTAATAATGCTGCAAGTGAGTGGAATACTTCTGCACACCATCGTAAAGCTTCTTTAAAAGTGGGTGCTCCTACAGGCATAATCATAAATTCCTGAACATCTACAGTGTTAGCAGCATGTGCACCACCATTCAAAATATTCATCATCGGTACAGGAAGTCGGTTTCCTGATACACCACCTAGAAATCTATATAATGGCATTCCCATCGCTATTGACGCCGCTCTAGCAGCTGCAATTGAAACAGCAAGGATAGCGTTTGCTCCAAGTTTCGATTTATCTTTTGTTCCGTCTGCCTCAATCATCGCCTTATCAACCGCATATGTGTCAGATGCATCAATTCCTACTATGGCATCATTGATAATTGTATTGATATTTTCAACGGCTTTCTGAACACCTTTTCCAAGATATCTGTTTTTGTCTCCATCTCTAAGTTCTAATGCTTCAAATTCGCCTGTAGACGCTCCACTAGGAGCTGTTCCTCTTCCTACAGTTCCATCTACCAACGTAACTTCTGCTTCAACAGTAGGATTTCCTCTTGAATCAATGATTTCTCTTCCGATAACTTTTTCAATCTGTAAATAATTCATCTTATTCCTCCAAATTTCTATTCTTTTTAGACTTTCCCTACCGGAGGTTAACAACGCCTCCGGCTTAGTATATTATTTCACTCTTATACTATTAATATTCCTAGCGGAATCCAAATGATTTATTACAATCTAACCTGTTATCCTATATAGCAGATTTTTTATACCGGTCTCCACTTAATAGTTGCATCTTCTAGTTTTTGGAGTAACAAATTGACAACAGTTATGACTAAACCGATAAGTATTATTCCTGCAAACACTCTTGTGAAATCTATGTAATCTGAGAATTTTTTTACATAAAAACCAAGCCCCGACTTTGCACCAATCATTTCTGCCATAACAAGAATCATAAACGTAATGGAGAACTGTACTCTTATGCCTTTTATTATCGCTGGCATTGAGTAGGGAAGTATTATTTTAAACAGCATTGTAAATGTTCCTGCATTCAAGGTCTTTGCAGAATCTATTATCTTCTTTTCCATGCTTTCAACACGAATAATCATATTCATAAAATTTGGCCAGAATAAACCGAATGCAATTACTGCAATTGATGCCATGTTAAAACTTGGTAGTAGCGCGATAAGGTAAGGCGTATATACCATTGGTGGAATAGGACTGATTACCTTTGCCACCGGAAAAAGCCCTGATCTGAGTCGCTCATTATATCCAATTATTAATCCGAGCAAATTTCCAAGAATCAATGCAATACCATATCCGGTCAACAATATTTTCATAGAACTCCCAATATTTTCAAGCATAAATGTTCCATCTCTTACAAATACCTGTGCCACATCTTCAAGGCACGGAAAGAGTGTTTTGTTTAGCGAGTCTGAAATTCGTGTAAGATATTCCAATCCCAACAGCACTACGTACACCCCAACAACAATGTCTCCCAAATGTTTTTTAGGCTTTTCCCCTTTATCCAAAGCAGTCCCCAACGCATACAATAACCATATTGCAACTAACACCAAAACATATACTGTATTGGTTTCGACTTCTCGTTTACCTTTAACAAACAAAGTCACAATCAAATTTACAATAAGGAAAACAGTAGGGGCTGACAATAATATTTTAGCTGCTTTTTTCACAGAACCACCTCACTTCCACCAATATTATCGGCCACGTTCTGATAAAAAAGACTAACCAATTCATCGCGTAATTTTTTGTATTCATTACTTAAAAACAGTTCTGATCTGTTCTTAATTCCCGACAAACTTTTTGGCACTTTTATATCTTTTTGAATAACTCCCGGCCTCATAAATATTATCCTGTCTGCAAGAATAATTGCTTCATCAATATCGTGGGTAACAAAAATAGCTGTTTTTTTCTTTTCTCCGTTTTTACACAAATTCAAAGTCAATTCCTGAAGTTCATATCTGACTTTTGGATCTATTGCTCCAAAGGGTTCATCCATAAGTAAAATATCAGTATCCATTGCGAATGTTCTTGCAAGGGCTACTCTCTGCTGCATTCCACCCGATAACTCGAAAGGATATTTATCACCACTGTCTGCCAACTCAACTTTATCCAGGAAATATTGAGTTTTCTCTATTATCTTTTTATTATCCTTTTCTTTTTTTGCCTGTTTCACTCCAAAGATTACATTTTTCTTTGCAGTGAGCCATGGAAAGAGTGAGTAATGCTGAAATACTACTCCTCTATCTGTTCCTGCCCCTTTTACAACCTCTCCATTTATTTTCACATTTCCCTCTGTTGGCTTGTTTAGACCTGAAGCCAAAGATAACAATGTACTTTTTCCGCAACCGGATGGTCCAATCAGGCATACGAATTCATTTTCATCTATATCAAGATTGACATGGTTAAGAACTCTTTTTTTATTTCCCTTGCTTTCATAATCAAGTGATACATCCTGAAATTCTATTTTACCCATAGACTGTTTCCTCCTTTTCCTACTAATATGGCATAACTACTCAACACCTAATTTTTCTACACTACTGATCAAATTCGTTGTATGCTTCCAACAAATCCTTGTAATTGTTGTTGTCCGGATACTTTTCAAGAATCTGATCCAATGCTTCCTTAAATATTGTAGTATCAATAGATCCTTCAATCTTATCTGTACTGTCAATTGCTGTTGCTTCTTTAAGATACTGTCCGTAATTTAATACTTTTGCTTTTGCCGGATCAGGTACATAAGCCGAAGCAAAATCTCCATACATTACTTCTTTTACGTATGCGTCATCCTGATGTGTCAAATCCTTAAATATATCTATTGTTTCTTCTCTGTTAGATAATATAAAATCATATGCTCTGATAACCGCTCTCATATAAGCAACCAATGCATCTCTTTTGTTTTCAATTGCATTTTCAGTTGTGCTGATTCGGCAACATGGATATGCATGTTCTAAATCATCAACATTTATTATTAGTTCCAATCCATAATCTATAGCTGTCCTCGTATCGTTAGCAGTTATATATCCTACTTCCGCCTCACCTTTTGCAACAGCCTGAATAATTGATAAATCATCACCTAAATCCAGTGATTCCAAATCTTTATTTGAATCAATACCTATCTCTTTCAAATAATGTCTAACCACAAAATCACCTGTCATAGTTCTTCCGGTTGCCCATGTGGTGCCTTTCCAATTTTCCAGTTTTTTAAATTTATCAGCATTTTTTGGAAGGGTTACAATAAGTCCTCCAGCCTGTGCTGAACCCCCGATAATCTTTATTGGTTCTCCATCTTCAATAGCCTGCAAAACATTTGTTATTCCCGCAGGATTTACATCTATCTTTTCTTCTTCTAATGCAACAATTGTGTCTGACGAATTCTGAAGATTAACCAGATTTACATCCACACCTTCCTCTTTATAAAATCCTTTAACATTTGCCACTGTACTCAAACTGCTTTTAAAGGAAGTAGGAAAATAAGCAACATTAAGTGTTCCGTACTTACTCTTTGAATCTCCCTTAGCGCTACCTCCCGAAGTATTACTATTTCCGCATCCCACTGTTAAAACTGCCAATGCCAATGTCAATGAAACAATTGTTGTTTTTACGTTTATTCTCATGATATTTTTTCCTCCTCATCAATCCTGAAATCACTTATGTAATGATATGGATTCTTCTCATACCACTCATTAGTAAACGGTAATTCCACATTATCTTTTAAGTTTTCTACATATTTTCTATTTTTTAATGTTCTATCCACTCTTCTTGCCACTTCAAATACACCTCTATATCCAAAGTAAGAAAAATTTTCTGAAAACAGTGTCAAAGTCGGAGTTCCTGTTTTTGCAATCCAAACTCCCGCACCCGGGTGTGTAAGGCATAAATCCGGTTGTATCTTCTGAAGCAAATTAACAAGTTCAGAAGCCTGTGTTGAAACGCTATTAGTCACGTTTCCGATAGTTTCCTTAACTTCTTTAAAAAGTTCATTTCCAAACTCATCATAGTTGAAATGTCTAAAACCAAGGACCTTCACTCCTATATCGTTAAGCAATAATGCAGTTGATCCATTCCTCAGATATCCTCCACTAATTAAGGCCGTCTTTCCTTCTATTCGCTCTTTAATCGGCTCAACAGCTCTCAGAACTTTTTCTGTTTCTTTCTTTGTAAGCTCTTCTGCCTCTTTTTTTAGTCCAAAAAACTCTGCTATTTCTGTAATGAACTTATTTGTTGCACTGATTCCAATTGGAATACTTGGTGTAATATAAGGCATTCCAAACTGTTCTTTTAAATAATTAACAAAGTAAATATCGTGAACATGGCACAGACATACGTTAAGTGCTGCATTGGTAACATTTTTCAGTTCTTCCGGCGATCTGTACTCTATAAATGTCTGTACATGAAGTCCTAATTTGTTCAGCAAACGAATTATCTCCTTTTCATCGTATGCAGAGATAGATGATGCCACAAACAAGTTAACAGTTTTGTTCTTTTTCTCTGTTAATTGTGCTCTTTTTTCCTCATAATCAGGCAAAGTCTTATCCAGACCAAACTCTCCATCATCCTGAGTAAATTGAAAATTTTGTAAAACCCCGTGATATACTACATCATAAGCTGAAGTAAATACCTTTGCCATAAATCCCGGACAATGAAGGGGAATAATCGTGGCTTTTACTTTGCTTCTCATCTCTTCAATGATACCTTCTATGTCATCTCCAATTACTCCCGGCGCACATGAGTTCAAAACAAAGATACAGCTTGGATCAAACTCTTCCTGTGCTTTCAATATTGCTGCTTTTAAGTTGCGCCCTCCCCCAAGAACAACATCATCTTCATTCATGTTACTGCTAAGCCATATCGCTTCTTCCGGTTCTAACCCCCTATGTATAGAAGCAAGTTTTGTACGTCCTTCAAGGCCGTGATTCTGGGAACCACACCCTATAGGCCCATGCATTATAACTACTGAACCTCTGATGGACATAGACATCAACGTAGACACTGCATTCTGACAATAAATTGCCTGAGTAAAATCTCTATTACACTTTTTAAGACATCCGTTACATGCTCCTGCCAACATATTTTCCAAATCTCCACCGTAAGCATTCGTTGTGTTTCTTGAATATTCTCTGCTCTTTGGTTCTTTTGCAACATAGTCATGTAAAAACTTATTAACCTGAATTATATTTTCTTTAACTTCAGACAATTCTCTTTACCTCCTTTTTCAACTGGGTATTTAGGATAGTTTCAAACAGTGTGTTTCCACCTCTAAACCCTGCAAATCCCTTATTTAAAACAACATCAAATACCGGATAGCTCACAGGAATCAGCACTCCCCCAAAATCTCCTGCAAGCTTATAGTCAATAGAACTTCCAAGAACTACCAACGGTGACAGTCTCTCCTGATATTCATCCGCATCTGATTCAGAATGTCGCTCCTTTACGTAATTTCTGATTGCTGTGGTATCCTGTTCAAAAACAAGTTCTGGCGTTTCACCATATTTATAATTTTCCAGTCTTTCTTTCAAATAATCCTTTCTCTCATCCGACAACTGATCAGTGATAAATATGTATTTAGGAATAAATCCTATTTCATTTTCAAGATAATCTGCATAGGCGAAAGCATCTGTGCTGTTTGCTATTACAACTCCGTAACTTTGAATATCCGTGTCTGCAACAAAATCTGAGATTCTCTCGATATATCCGTAGTAATTCTTTTTTTCTTTTGCCACTACTTCTTCCACAATGGAGTTATCAATATTCAATTCGTTAGCAACCTGTTTCAAAAATTTTTCACTCGCCTTGGCTCCAATAGGAAAATCTGTCACAATATAGTCTATTCCATGTGTTTCTTTTGCAGTTTTTGCCGCCTTTACTCCATAGAGTGGAGAAACCACAATATTTAGTACTGCCTCTCCGGCACTCAATATATTCTCGTGGGTCTGATCATGTGTAAGGAATGTATTAACTTCTAATCCTATTCTTTCAAGTATTCTCTTTATTTCTTCTAAATTTCCCCTAAAATATGGGTCATATCCCGGAACCTGTCCAAAAACATTTACCAGTTTTCTATTCTTCTCCCTCTTTGGTATATAGGATTTAAATAATCCTGAAAAAATCTCATCATATCCGTCATAAGCTTTTCCTTTAAATCCCCCAGTATCAATATATATAAGAGGTTTATTCTCCTTGTTCTTTATGTCTTTGAGGACACTTTCAACATCCTCTCCGATAATATCTGTCATACATGCAGTCAGCACAATGAACAATTCACCTTTCATAACCTCGAGTGTCGAATTAATCTGAGTCTCAAGTCTTTTTGCTCCTCCGAATATTACTTCTTTTTCTCCTATATTTGAACTTGGAATACCTGTTCCTCCACAGTAACCTGTTCCCAAATGCCCTCCTAGTGAGTATGCATTAAACAATCCTCCTCCACATCCCTGGGCGCCATGTATTACAGGAACCACTCCTGCAAGAGCGCTTATAGTTGCCAATGCCCCTCCTAACATGCAGGAATATCTTGGTCTTTCTATTGGTGCCATAATAATTTCTCCTTTCAAAGCTTTGTTACAAATCCAACAAAAAAACAACCATATGTACTGTTATGTACTTTTGGTTGTTTGTTCGGCAATACTTATTATGCGATTTGTTGTTCAATTTCCACATTTTCGTGAAAAATTACGCATAACTAATTGTTGCCGTCTCCCTACAACTGCAACAACATAAATCTAATCTATCACTAATGCGAAGTTCATTTATCTGATTAATTTCACCTTTTATTTTCATCGTTATTTCCTCCTTCTCATTTCATCTTAAGTCATTCCTGAAGTACTTCTTGTTCTATAATATTTACTCGACCTTTCAAAGTCAATAAATCAGCTTATCGCTATTCGCGGTAACCTGTTACCACCATATCCGAATTCAGGCAATCCCTTATTTTACGCATGTATTCTTCACCTGGTATACTCAATTTTTCATTTTTTCTGATTAGATATCCCGCCTTTATTTTTTCTTCCGAAGTTATTTTTACGACTTTAATAGAATCCTGTAACAATTTGTCAGATGTGATTCCGATGCCGATCGAATAGGCATCCAAATCATTTAACAATCCGATTGTCGTAGCTCTGTCACTCGTTTTAATAACATTTTTGTATTCATACTCTGAAATCATTTCCTCATAGAAATAAAAACCGTTATCCCCTTGTTCAAATAAAAGACATGGGTAATCCTCTAATTCTTCCATAGTGACTTCCACCTTCCCTGCCAATGGATGATGTTTGTTGATGTAAGCATATATAGGGCACTCAGCAAGAACATGAAAATCAACACCTGCATTATGGAATATCTTTTCATATATTTTTTCGCTAAATGAGCTGATATATAAAATTCCTAATTCACTTTTTCCAGTTTGAACATCTTTAATAACATTTTCAGTTGTAGTTTCAAAAATTGAATATTCATAATCGTGCATACCAAATTCTTTTACAACTTCGGCAAATAATCTTACTGTAAAAGTTGAATGATGCATTGACACACAAAAATTGTATCTTTTTCTATCACTTGAAAAATAACGTGCTTCCAACAGATTATATTGAAACAATATATTTTTTGCATAGGCAATAAACTCATTCCCCTCCTCTGTTACCACTATTCCTCTGTTTGTTCTCTCAAACAAATCAACTCCTATTTCCTGTTCCAAATCTCTTATTGCTGCAGATAAACTAGACTGCGAAATATAGATAGCCTTCGCTGCTGCATTGATTGATTTGATTTCTGCAACAGTTACAACATACTTAAGCTGTGCTAATGTCATAAATAGTCACTCCTCTCTCAAGTTCAGCATATCACTTATCCTTTTATTTTCCTTATACGTAAATGTTATTGCCCACAACAAGAAAAATTTAACGAAAAAAGCTGCTACGCAGCGATAAGTTATCACCGCCGTAGCAGCCCAATTTTGAAGGCTCCTCCGCTTTTGTTGGATTTTCCGGTTTGTCATTATTCGTTGGATTCTCTCATTTCTGATATGAACTCTCTAAGAATTAACTCTCTACTCATAACATTCACAAGAGAAACCTCAACACCTGATAACTCAATGTTCGCTGGAATAAAATCAACACCTTCTTCCTTCTCAAGTTTTTAGTTTTCAAGATTTGCTTTGGCTTATCATTTATTTTTTTGCACCTTCTGCGATAGCAGCCTGGGTTACATACAGCCTATGAAGGATTTTTTTCAATTATCCTCATTTTTTTCTTGTAGAACCCAGAGTTTTGTATTATCAGTACAATATTTATTCATCCCCAATAAATTCCTTGGTTATTTTCATCGTCCTTTCAATTATTTCAATATTCTTCAAAGCATCCTCTGTTTCTAATGAATGATTGCAACTATCAAAAACATGAATTGGTACGTTTGCTTTTTCAGACAATGCCAGAATTTCTTTCACATCACTAAAGCTGTCTTTCGTCCCAATAAAAGTAATTGCCTCTTTATGTCTGTACATAAATGTTTCATTCAAAGGCGTATATAAAACGTGGCGGACTGATATGTTATTATTCTCTGCATAGGATGAAGCGATTACCGTACCAATACTTTTTGAAATAAACAATATCTCATCGTATTGACTCCAATCTATTTCGGACAATTGCAATTGTGCCTGACAATATAAATCCTCATAAAGATTTTTTCTTACTTCAATATTGTTTCTTATATCGCCTTTGATATCCGATGAATAAGCTATTTTTACAATTTCACAATAACCCGCTTCATACGCCACATCCAAACCGTAATACAAAAGCGGTTTATCAACAGTGTATCCAACTCCCGGGAACACAACGACAATCTTTGACATTTGCACTAAGTTATCCTTTCATTCAAATATTAGAATCTATTTTACAATACATTTCTTATAGTTAATTCATTTATAATTTTTTTCTATGACAACACATTTTAGTGACACAATGTCATCAATTTTCTTGCATATATTAGTCTGAAAATTTAGATGTGAGTATACACTATATAATTGTTGTCATCGTGTCACCATATAAACAGAGGTCTTAGGACACTTCCTAACAAGAAAGCATTTGTATTACAAATGAGTATCTTGCAAATGAAGACACCTGCTCTATAATATTATAGACTTTGAACATTAAGAACATATTTTCCTTTGCCTTTTCCTTCTACAGGAACTATTATTTTTAATTCTTTCATAATTTTAATAATTTTTCCTGCGTGATTATCTTCACATCCAATTATGTTCTTTATCTCCAATCTTCCTAATATCTGATTAGCTTCAATATTCTCCAATACTTTTACGATATGATTATACATAATCAATGTTATATCGCCCCGTTCCAGAGAATTGTTCATTTTGTCAAACAATCCTTTTTTTGCGTCAAACAATCCTTTTTTTGTGTCAAACAATCCTTTTTCATCATCAAACGATTCTTTTTTGCTTGAAACAACTCCCTTATTCTTTACTATTGTGTAAAACATAAAATCCTGTTGCCAAAATTCCGGTACCGGCAATCCTTCTTTTTCCAATTCCCGATATATACGATCAACACCTTCACCAAACTCCTTAACATACTTATATGCTTTACAAAATTCTGCGATTTTAGGATTTCTAGAAAAATGAGTTGTACGAATATTTGTCGGCTTTACTAATCCCGGTAAGCGCCCTGGACTTTCCACAACAATTCTGTCATCAAACATCTTAATCTGTATATCCGTTCCTCTTATATTATAATCTCTATGAGTAACGGCATTGACGATAATCTCTTGTCGCACAAATTTAGGATATTCTTCCTCAGTCACAAATCTTCCGTCACTTCCCAAATAAGTCTTTTCCTTAATCTGCGTATCAAGATATGCAATAGATTTTTTATAAATTCTTATAAGCTCTCGGCTTTCTAAACTTTCCTAAGTCTTCTCTTTCTCTGTAATCTCTAATTTTGTCTATATCAAATTCAGCATAGACGATTCCTTCGTAGAATTCCTCTGCCACAATAATTGTATTATCTAACACTTCACCATTCTCGCCCCATACCATTGGATTAAATGCTGCGGAACGTCCCATTCCCAGTGCAGGTGGATTGGCCATAGCCACGCCAACCATATTCTCCATTGCACGTACAGATAGTTCTTTTAGTCGTGGCTCCATACCACCGCAACAGTTTGGATTAAAAATGATTTCCGCTCCCAGAAGCATCAATTCCCTAGCACTTTCCGGATACTCGCGGTCGTAACATATCATTACACCTATATTTACCCCATCAAACTCGCAGACTTTAAATTCCTGTCCACTTTCCAAATATCTTTCCCAATCAAAATCACAAGTATGAACTTTGGAGTATTTAAGAATAATATCTCCATTTCTATCAATAATAAACGCCGTATTCTGTGGGTACTTCTCGCCTTTTGTAAAAGCTGTAATAACCACACCTATTTGCAATTCTTTCGCTAGTTTTCTGATTTGAAGGACGTGTTCTTCCTCTTCCGTTACCGCACTATTACACCAATCGATAAACTCAGAATCATTCTCCAGTTCTTCTAGTGGAAGTAATTCTTCCACAATATCCGGGCAGCAATATGCTGTCAAAAAGCATTCCGGAAACAATACAATATCTGCTCCTGATTTCTTAGCTTCTTTTATATATTTCATAGCCACTTTGGTATTGAAATCAATGTTCGGCTCGTTGGCGTCATACTGTACCATTGCTACTTTTAATTTCATTTGTTGTCTCCTATCTCAATCTTTATACATATCCTCTATCTCACATATGTTATCTTTATTGATATTCTCCCAATCTTCCCTTAACAGAGAAAAACATAATGTATCACTTTTATCGCGGGCATGCTTTCTTAGTCTTCCCTCAAATACAAAATGATTTTTTTCTAAACACTTTACACTTGCCACGTTATGTGACCGAACCCAAGCTGCAATTGCACATAAGTTCATTTCTCTAAATCCATAATCTATCATTTTCTTAATTGCCTGTGTTGCATATCCTTTGTTTCGATATTTTTCCTCGATAGCATATTCCAGTTCCATATAACCGTCATACCTATTCATATCAGATAAAATAATAAATCCTACAAACGAGTTGGTCTCTTTCTCAATTATTACTTTACTACCTTTCATATTTTGCCAATGCTTAATTACATTTCTTGCTTCTTCGATAGTATCATAATAATAGATTCCATTTTTTCTTAATGTTTCGTCAAGACACATTTCAAATAGAGCGTTGGCATCACTTTCTTTCCACTCTATTAGTTTTACCTGATCTGCATATCCCTGTCGGATATTAATAAGCTTTCTTCCTATAATTCCAACAGTCCACTTTGATCCAATTTCGGCATCACTATAAATCTTTTTTCCAACATGTATTTTTTTCCTAATACCATTTTCTTCCAATACAAGAACGTACTGACTCATGGCATTTTTATACTTTTTAATTATAGTGCCTTGAAAATCTTGATACTGTTTATTTTCCATATATAATAACCTTTCTTTTTATTATCTATCTTCAATACGAATATAATCCAAGTAGCATCATATTCCCTGTTTGTAATTGGATTTATCATGTTTTCTTCAAATCAATCTATTCTGTATAACATATTAATCACCTTCAATAATCAAACACTGTATCATCAGTTTTCCGTTCTCATCATACTGATTTTTATTCTACCATACTTCCTATAACACTGCATTAGAAAAGTGCCCCATCCAACCGTTCAGGGCACTTTCAAATTACATTTCTTTTTTATCTCATGAATCTGGCTACATAATTATTTCAAAATATTAAAGGGAACCATACAAAAGTATGATTCCCTCATTATTTTTTTATTAAACCGTAATCGTTACGTTAATTTCTTCCCAAACATTGACTTCTTTCATATTTCTATCGAACTTTTTATACTCTTTCAAGTAGTCCTTCGAAATCGTGAAATTGCCTATATTTAAAGGCTTTCGACACACGTTCTGATTATTTTGCACCTTCTGCGATTGCAGCCTGAGCAGCAGCAAGTCTAGCGATAGGTACACGGAATGGTGAACATGATACATAGTCAAGACCAATCTTATGGCAGAATTCTACTGAAGATGGATCTCCACCGTGCTCACCACAGATTCCTACGTGAAGGTTTGGATTAACTGGCTTTCCAAGTTTGATAGCCATTTCCATTAACTTACCAACACCAACCTGATCTAACTTAGCAAATGGATCGTTCTCGAAGATCTTGTTGTCATAGTAAGCATCTAAGAACTTACCAGCATCATCTCTTGAGAATCCGTATGTCATCTGTGTTAAATCGTTAGTACCGAAGCAGAAGAAGTCTGCCTGTGTAGCGATCTCATCAGCTGTAAGAGCAGCTCTTGGGATCTCGATCATAGTACCAACTTCGTATTCAAGGTTTGCACCTGCAGCAGCGATTTCAGCATCAGCTGTAGCAACTACGATATCCTTAACGAATTTTAATTCTTTTGTATCACATGATAATGGAATCATGATTTCTGGTTTTACATTCCAGTCAGCGTGAGCCTTCTGAACTTCGATAGCTGCACGAATAACAGCCTTTGTCTGCATCTTAGCGATTTCCGGATAAGTTACAGCAAGACGAAGTCCTCTGTGACCCATCATTGGGTTGAATTCGTGAAGTGATGCGATAAGAGCCTTGATATCTTCTACAGATTTACCCTGTGAATCAGCAAGTTTCTTGATGTCATCTTCTTCTGTTGGAACGAACTCATGAAGTGGAGGATCAAGGAATCTGATAGTAACTGGGTTACCTTCAAGTGCTTCGTAAAGAGCCTTGAAATCTCCCTGCTGATATGGAAGGATCTTTTCAAGTGCTGCTTCTCTTTCCTCTACTGTATCTGAACAGATCATCTCTCTGAATGCTGCAATTCTGTCTTCTTCGAAGAACATATGCTCTGTACGGCAAAGACCGATACCTTCAGCACCGAGTTCTCTAGCTTTCTTAGCGTCAGCTGGAGTATCTGCATTAGTTCTAACTTTAAGCTTTCTGAACTTGTCAGCCCAAGCCATAACACGTCCGAACTCACCTGCGATCTGAGCGTCTACTGTTGGGATAAGTCCCTGGTAGATGTTACCTGTTGTACCATCGATAGAAATCTCTGATCCTTCTTCGAATGTTACACCAGCAAGTGTGAACTTCTTGTTTTCTTCGTCCATGTTGATATCTCCACAACCAGATACACAACATGTACCCATACCACGGGCAACAACGGCAGCGTGTGATGTCATACCACCACGAACTGTAAGGATACCCTGAGCAGCCTTCA
>SVDZ01000020.1 GCA_015057625.1 Lachnospiraceae bacterium
GTAATTGATAACAAATTAACAAATTTACCTTACCTTCCAATGCAAGAAAAAACTTAAATGGAAGGTAAAATGGTAAAGTATAGTTTATGAAACACAGCATCGTCACGGGAAAGGCTATGCAATAATGAGATGAGACGATAGCGAGGCTTTCGTTATGACGAGCATTCTAGCTTCGAACGCGAAAGCATGTGTTTGAGCTCCGAAGGAGCGAGTTATGCGAAGCGTTCGATAATAAGCGAATGCGAGGAATAGAAAACGATGCGTGTCTCAGATTATTATTGTATAGCCTTTCAGGGACGATGCGTCCGTTTCAAAAAGTATAACTTACGAAACACGGCATTGCCATGGGAGGAATAGGCAGTAATAAAAATATTTCGAGAATATATACAAGTGTTTTTTGTATATTTTGGAGGTTAAAGAGGGCGATTTTTTAAAAAATAGTTTAACGTTTTACCACTTTTTAACAAACTTTTGCATTTGCATATAAAAACACTTTTCTTCTATAGAAAAATGATATTTACATCCCTATAATTTAAGGCAGTATTAGCGCTAGCTGTATTTTGAAGCAAGATTTGTTATCTAGTCTTGAATTCGAGAAACGCCGCGCGCGAGTTTTGGAAAATAAATATGGAGGATGTTTTATGTTTTTTAAAAAGTTCAGAAGAAGAAAAACTAGTTTAGTACTTGCAGTTTTTCTTGCGGTGCAGAGTATTACCCCGGTTAATTGTGCAGGGGCGGATATCAATAATATTGGGAATCCAAATTACAAAGTTCAAAAGAATATGGACAAAACAGATTTGTTTGTATATTCCTACAATGTTATGGATTATGGGGCAGACAATACAGGCTCAAGGGATAACACGGAAGTGTTCCAGAAACTGATTGACAAGACGGCAGATCTTGGAGGAGGAACAGTGTATGTTCCTGCAGGAAGATACAAAGTGACAGGATCTCTTCGAATAAAGAAGGGAGTTATATTGAGAGGCGATTGGACTAAACCGCAAAAAGGAAAAGAAATAAGTGGTGGAACAATCCTGATGGCTTATGTTGGAAGAGGTGAAAATGAAGAAGGTACACCTTTTATGAAAACAGAAGTTGAAGTGGGGATTTATGACATGACCATTTGGTATCCGGAACAAAAGCCGGACAATATAGTTTCATATTCACCAACAATCACACTTGGATGTGATTGGTATTTCGGAAATGAATACGCAAATGTAAAAAATGTTACCTTTGTTAATTCTTATACAGCAATTTGGTGGAATCGCCACAATGGTGGAGCATCTCCGGTAATTAACGGTGTGTACGGAACACCTCTTCATATGGGAATTGAAATTGACTGTATAGCTGATGTCGGAAGAATTGACAATGTGAATTTTTCACCATCTTATTGGGTGGGTTCGCAGTTCAACCAGGTTTCAGGTAAAAAAGAGAAAATTGAAAACTGGGTATACAACAATGCTACCGGAATTGTTATGAGAAGGAACGACTGGTCATACACCTGTTATGTAGATGTGGAGGGGTACAATGTAGGTTACTGTACAAGAGTGTCTAGTGAGGGGAATGGTGCTACACCAAATGGCCATCACTATAAGTACAACCTTACAAATTGTAAAACGGGAATAAAATTTGAAACATCAAACTATGTTGGAATATTGTTTGATGATATCAATTGTTATAATTGTGAGACCGGAATCAGAGTGGAGGGTGATACCACGGATTCAATCCAGCTCTCAAAATGTACATTAAACTGTAGTCAGTATGCGATAAATATAGATAAATGTTCGTCAACAAAAGTGATGCTTTATGATTCGAATATAAAAAACGGTGTTGTTTATGTTGAGGGAGGAACTCTTGTGGCGGGAGCTAACAAATTTGATAATCAAAAGCCTCAGGTTGTGATTGGAACCCTTGGAAGAATGACACTGACAGACAATATATTTAAGAATGGTAAGCAGATTATCAACAATTCTATTTATCAGTCAAATGAGAAAGAGGCAAATGTGACTCTAAAAGAAGTTCCACAGTTTGATGATTCGAAATCGAAATTTAAGAGTCATATGCCTCAAAAAACAGATTTGTATGTAGTGACAAATAATCCTTACAATGCTGACAATAACCCAAATCATGGCGGCGGTTCTGATTGTACGAAGGCAATTCAGAATGCGCTTAATGATGCAAAGAGAAATGGAGGCGGAATTGTATTTATGCCGTCAGGTCACTACAGAGTAAACGGAAGTATAACAATTCCGGAAGGCGTTGAACTTAGAGGGGCCACAGATATCAGTACAGTTCCCCATGGATCGGGAGCTATTATTGAAGCGTACGGAAATAAAAACAATCCTTCAGGAGATGCGCTTGTTAAAATATCTGCAAATTCAGGAATCAGAGGAGTGATATTCAATTACCCTGAACAAATATTCAAGCTTGACAGCAATAATGAATTTAGACCGGTAGATTATCCGGCTACAATGCAGGGGCTTGGAGAAAATATTTATGTAATTAATGTTGGAATGAGAGCTGCAACATATGGTCTGGATTTGGATACATACAGATGTGACAATCACTATGTTGAATTTATGGCAGGACAGGTGAATAAATGCTGTGTTAAGGTGGGAAACAATTCTAATAATGGAATTATAATGAACCTTATGTTCAATACAATTGTATATGCGTGTGGTAGAGAATATCCAAAATTTGGAGGATTCCCAAACGGACCTGACACACCAAACGGGGAGAGCGGTTCTCCTGTTTATGACCAGCAGCTTAGAGATTTGGAATTCCTTATAATTGGAGACACAAATAATCAGACGCTTTACAATTGCTTCCCGTATGGAGCTTTCATCGGAGTTAAATTTATAAATGAAGGAAATGGTGGAGCAAAAGATTTCTTCTCAATGGGACTTGGCGTGGATGGATCGAGAAAAGCAATATACTTTGGTCAGGGCTTGACAGGAAATCTTACCTTTATAGACAACCAGATTGTATCTCTAAACAATGACCAGCCAATAACCAGATACTTTGAGTCAGAGAGCAACACAAACTTTAAAGCTGATTTTTATAATACAGATCTTTGGGGATATCCTGAAAAATCGGCAGTTATGGCAGAAAACGGTGGAGAGTTAAATCTCTACACAGCAAACTTCCAGTTTAGAGGATACAACGGAGCTTTTGACATTAAAAACGGAAGTGATCTAAAACTTATTAATTCAAATGTAAACAGCAACAATGCTTCATTTTCAACAAACAGCAGAACTATCTCTGTAATCAATTCGGTTGCGGATTATACAGAAAATGAAGGAAATAATTTTAAAGTAAATGTCAATAATCTTACACCTGCCCTTTCAATTGACGGAAATAACAGCGCTATGAGTCAGCTTGACAGAAGCGGATGGAGTGCGTCTTCAAATGTAAATAACTATATGGCTAATCTCTCTATCGATGGCAAACTTGACACGCAGTGGAATTCAAGCTGGCAGGCACCGGGACAGTGGTATCAGTTGGATATGGGAAAAGAGGTGGAGTTTGACACTATCGTAACAACTCTTGGCTGGACCAATGATTCCCCTGGACAATATAAACTTCTTGTTTCAAAAGATGGAAACAATTGGGAGAAGATTGAAGAAGGCGAAAATAGAAATATATACTCATTTGAAAAAAGAAGAGCAAGATACATCAGAATTGAGCAGAATAGCAGCGCAGGAAAATTCTGGGCAATTTTTGAATTATTTGTATTAAACAGTGTAAACTATGAGGCTCCTTTTGTAAGTGTAGAAGATGAGACTATAGAAACAAATGACGGACTTGATATAGAAGGAGTTCAGATTAGTTACACGTTGAAAGGTTTAAGAGTCGTTACATCTATCGAACAAACAATAAATAATAAGCGAGTTGTTCGTTCAGGAAATGTATACGGACTTGCCACAGAGGGAGTTGAAGAGAGGGACCTTGTGATTGATTCAACCTCGGATTTAGTAGCTGCTTTTGAAAACACAAATGTGGGATTGCTGCAAAACTACGATAAAAAATCGAAAACAGCAAATTACTACGCAATGACAATGCTTGACAACGGAACTACAGCCAGAGCTTATACATTGGAATATCTTGTAAGACCTTATGCAGTGCTTGAAGACGGAAGCGTTGTCTATGGAAAGGCATGGGGATACACAATATTTGATGTGGCAGAATATCTGTATCAGAAAAATTTGATGAACAATGCAGCAGGACACAACTATCTTTACAATGATATTTTGAAAACAGTAAATAGTGATTATGAGGAAATACCTTATGATTACGAAAATATTCTAGTCAAGCCATAATAACAATACATTCCTATTTAGGGACACACAAAACGTTTCTGAATAGGAATGTTTTTTTACATAAATCAAAAAAATGGCATGGTTAGTTATTGAATGAAAAGGATTTAAGTGTTACAATACCATTTATTGATGTGTATTTTACTTTATCCTATATTAAAGAAGGGTAGGAATAAAGAGGGGAGATACCATCATCCACTTATAAGTGGAAATGCAAAAAATAGGAGTATATAATGAGCGTTTTAAGTAAAGTAATTGGAACACACAGTGAGAGAGAAATAAAAAGAATCAAACCGATTGTTGATAAAATAGAGTCTTACAGAGATTCTATGATGGCTCTTTCTGATGAACAGTTAAGAGCTAAAACTACAGAATTTAAAGAAAGACTTTCAAAGGGAGAAACATTGGATGATATTCTTCCTGAAGCATTTGCTGTAGTCAGAGATGCTGCACGTAGAGTACTTAATACTGAACATTACAGAGTTCAGCTTATGGGTGGTATCATTTTACATCAGGGACGTATCGCTGAAATGAAGACTGGTGAAGGTAAAACACAGACATGTTTGTTACCTGCATACCTCAATGCATTGACAGGTGAAGGTGTACATATCGTAACAGTTAACGAATACCTTGCACACAGAGATGCTACTTGGATGGGTCAGGTTCACGAATTTTTGGGACTTAAAGTCGGATGTGTATTAAATGATATGGATCATGCTGCAAAGCAGGAAGCATACAAATGTGATATTACATACATCACAAACAACGAACTTGGATTTGATTATCTTAGAGATAACATGGTAGTTTACAAAGAGCAGCTTGTACAGAGAGGCCTTAACTATTGTATTATCGATGAGGTTGACTCTGTACTTATTGACGAGGCAAGAACACCTCTTATCATTTCAGGACAGAGTGGCAAATCTACAAAACTTTACGAGGCATGTGATATTCTTGCAAGACAGATGCAGAGAGGTACTGCAAGTGCGGAACTTAGCAAGATGGATGCTATCATGGGAGTTGATATTGAGGAAGACGGAGATTTCCTCGTAAATGAAAAAGATAAAATTATCAACCTTACAGCTCAGGGTATTGAGAAGGTTGAGAAGTTTTTCCATATTGATAACTACGCAGATGCTGAAAATCTCGAATTACAGCACAATATGATTCTTGCCCTCAGAGCACATAATCTTATGTTCAAGGATCAGGATTACGTAGTTAAAGATGATGAAGTGCTTATCGTAGATGAATTTACAGGACGTATTATGCCGGGTAGAAGATATTCTGACGGACTTCATCAGGCTATTGAAGCAAAAGAGCATGTTAAAGTTAAGAGAGAGAGCAAGACACTTGCTACAATCACTTTCCAGAACTTCTTCAATAAATATACAAAGAAGGCTGGTATGACAGGTACAGCTCTTACAGAAGAAAAAGAATTTAGAGATATCTACAGTATGGACGTTGTAGAAGTTCCTACAAACAGACCGATTCAGAGAATTGATTATGATGATTCCGTACTTAAGACAAGAAAAGAAAAATATTATGTTGTTATTCAGGAGATTATTAAGGCTCACGAAAAAGGACAGCCGGTTCTTGTTGGTACAATCAACATAGATGCTTCTGAAGAAATCAGCAGATTGTTAAAGAAAGAGGGGATTCCTCACAACGTATTGAATGCTAAGTATCATGAGCAGGAAGCTGAAATTGTTGCTCAGGCGGGTGTTCACGGTGCTGTTACTATTGCTACAAATATGGCAGGTCGTGGTACTGATATTAAGCTTGATGAAGAGGCAAGAGCAGCAGGTGGTCTTCTTATCTTAGGAACAGAGCGCCACGAGTCAAGACGTATCGACAATCAGTTAAGAGGTCGTTCAGGTCGTCAGGGAGATGTAGGTGCTTCTAAATTCTACATTTCATTGGAAGATGATATCATGAGACTTTTTGCATCAGAAACACTAATGAAAGTATTCAATGCTATGGGTGTTCCTGAAAATGAAGAAATTCAGCACAAGTCACTCACAAAGACAATTGAGCGTGCTCAGAAGAAGATTGAAGGAAACAACTACGGTATCAGAAAGAATCTTCTTGAGTATGACAAAGTAAATAACGAGCAGAGAGAAATCATTTACGCAGAGAGAGCGAGAGTTCTTAACGGCGAGAATATGAGAGACTCAATCATTAAGATGATTAATGACGTTGTGGAAGATGCAGTTAATGCATTTATCTTAGACGGGGATTCCTCTGAAAAATGGGATATGGAAGGTCTTTCAGAAACAATTCTTCCAATCATGCCAATCAAACTTAAAGAGACAAGAGAAGAACTTGAAAAGTTAAACAAAAACGAGTTTATGCAGCTTCTTAAGGAAAATGCAGTTAAACTTTACGAAACAAAAGAATCAGAATTTCCTGAGGAAGAGCAGATTCGAGAAATCGAGCGTATTATACTTCTTAAAGTTATTGATAGAAAATGGATGGATCATATTGATGATATGGATCAGCTTCGTCAGGGAATCGGACTTATGGCTTATGGTCAGAAGGATCCTGTTGTTGAATATAAAAACGAAGCCTATGCAATGTTTGCCGATATGATTGAAGGCGTGAAGGAAGATGCAGTAAGAATGCTTCTTCACCTTCAGGTTGAGCAGAAGGTTGAGAGAGAAGAGGTTGCACAGGTTACAGGAACAAACAAACAGGATGATTCTGGAGTTAAGCAACCAAAGAAGAGACAGGATGTTAAAGTTTATCCAAACGATCCATGTCCATGTGGAAGTGGCAAAAAATACAAACAGTGTTGCGGTAGAAAATAATCAAAAGCAGTATTTATTAATATAGTATTTTAAGGCAGGTGTTAACCTGCCTTTTGCTACAATAATGATGAGACATTTTTGAACAATATTGAATAGAGGATAGTTATGGTAGAGTTAGATCAGTTTAAATTTGAATTGTCGGGATATGATGAGAAAATAAAAGAACTAGAGGAATCCATTAATTTCGCAGAGAAAGAGAGCAGAATAAAAGACCTCGAGGCTGTTATGGAAGCGCCGGATTTTTGGGATGATATGGAAAAAGCTCAAAAATATGTAAAGGAAATAAATGCTCTTAAAGCTGAGAAAGAAAAAATAGACGGAGTTAAAAATCTCTATGAAGATGCAAAAGTTCTTATTGAGATGGGATACGAGGAAAACGATCCTGAAATAATCCCTGAAGTAAAGGAAGCGGTGGATTCATTTACTGCTCAGTTTGAAGAATTAAGAATTCAGACACTTTTGTCAGGGGAGTATGATAGCTACAGTGCCATTGTGAAATTAAATGCAGGAGCAGGTGGAACAGAGTCCTGTGACTGGGTTAGCATACTATACAGAATGTATACGAGATGGGCGGAGAGAAAGGGATTCACAGTTAAAGTGCTTGACTTTCTTGAAGGTGATGAAGCCGGAATTAAATCAGTAACCATACAGATTGACGGGACAAATGCTTATGGATATCTAAAATCAGAACATGGAGTGCACAGATTGGTGAGAATTTCACCGTTTAATGCTGCAGGAAAGCGAATGACTTCCTTTGCATCCTGTGATGTTATGCCGGAGATAGAAGAAGATTTGGATGTGGAAATTAATGAGGATGATCTCCGTATTGACACCTACCGTTCAAGTGGAGCGGGTGGACAGCACATCAATAAAACATCATCAGCTATCAGAATCACACATCTTCCGACAGGAATTGTGGTGCAGTGCCAGAATGAGAGGTCCCAGTTCCAAAATAAAGACAAGGCTATGCAGATGTTGAAAGCTAAGTTGTTCATGATGAAAAAGGCTGAGGAAGAACAAAAACGCCTGGGAATCAGAGGAGAAGTGATGGAAAATGGCTGGGGAAGTCAGATTAGATCTTATGTGCTTCAGCCGTATACTATGGTTAAGGATCATCGTACAAATGAAGAGACAGGAAATGTCAGTGCAGTCCTTGACGGAGACATAGATAAATTCATAAATGCATATCTAAAATGGGAAAGTCTCAATAAAATAGTTGCGAGATAAAAATATATATGCTAATATTTTTGTTGTTAAACAGGTTAAATAATGAAAAAGAAAAAGTGAGGAAATAACATGGTAAACATAGCAATACTTGGCTGCGGAACAGTAGGTTCAGGTGTTTTCGAGATTATCAACACAAATCAGGAAATAGTTAATTTCAAAGCGGGAAAAGAGTTGAAAATTAAATATGTATTAGATTTAAGAGATTTTCCGGGCAGTCCTATACAGGATGTTTTAGTTCGCGACATCAATACAATCGTTGAAGATCCGGAAGTAGAAGTTGTAGTTGAGGCTATGGGTGGAGTTGAGCCTGCGTACACATATGTTAAGAGTGCATTACTTGCAGGAAAGTCCGTTTGTACATCAAACAAAGAACTTGTTGCAAAGCATGGTGCAGAACTTTTGAGAATTGCAGCAGAGCACAACAGAAACTTCCTGTTTGAAGCGAGTGTAGGTGGTGGTATTCCTATTATAAGACCACTCAACCAGCATCTTACAGCAGATAAGATTTGCGAAATTACAGGAATTCTTAACGGAACAACAAATTATATTCTCACAAAGATGTATAAAGAAGGGCTCGATTTTAATACGGTATTAAAAGAAGCTCAGGATTTAGGATATGCGGAGAAAGATCCTACAGCTGATATTGAAGGATTTGATGCATGTAGAAAAATTGCTATACTTGCATCTCTTGCAAATGGAAAATCCGTTGATTTTGAAGATGTCTACACAGAAGGTATCACAAAAATCACAGATATAGATTTCAAATATGCAGATAAGATGGGACGTTCTATCAAACTCCTTGGAAAGTGCAAACTTGAGGATGATGGAATTGTAGTATCTGTATCACCTAGACTTCTTGCACCGGAGCATCCGCTCTTCCACGTTTCAGGCGTAGTTAACGGGGTTCTTGTAAGAGGTAATGTAGTAGGTGACTTAGTATTTATCGGAAGCGGTGCAGGCAAACTTCCTACAGCCAGTGCCATAGTATCAGATGTTGTTGATGCTGTAAGACATCTCAACGTTACAACAACAATCCAGTGGGAAGAAGAAAAACTTGAAGTTCTTGATTTTTCAAAATCTAAAAAGCAGTTCTTCGTTCGTGTTTTGGGACAGGACAAGAACAAGGTTGAAAGTGCATTCGGAAATGTAACTTATGTTGATGCAGGAATCCAGAATGAACTCGGATTCATTACAGAGAGCATGAGTGAAAACTCTTATGAAGAAAAAGCAGCAAAGTTAGACGGAATTATAACAAGAATAAGAGTAGAAGCATAATTATAATAAAAGAACGAGAGGAATATTGTCATGGAAGAAACAAAAGTTGTAAAGTTTGGTGGAAGTTCCCTTGCAGATGCAAAGCAGTTTAAAAAGGTTGCCGATATTATTTTATCTGATGAAACAAGAAGATTTGTTGTAGCATCAGCGCCGGGAAAAAGATACATTGAAGATATAAAAGTAACAGATATGTTATACGGTTGCTATGAGAAGGCAGCAGCAGGTGAAAATTATGAAAAAGAGTTCCAGATGATTAAGGACAGATTTAATGGAATTATCAAAGAACTCGAAATCAAAGATTTCTCACTTGATGAAGATTTTGAGACTATCAAAGCAGCATTCGCTCATATGGCTGGTAGAGATTATGCAGCAAGTAGAGGCGAATACTTAAACAGTAAAGTTTTAGCAAAATATTTAGGCTTTGACTTTATTGATCCTGCAGGATGTATCTTCTTTGATGAGCAGGGTAAATTTGATTGGGAAACTACAAAGAAAAAGTTAGAGCCAAAGCTTAAGTCAGTAAAGAAAGCAGTTGTTCCGGGTTTCTATGGATCAATGCCTAACGGAACTATCAAGACATTCTCAAGAGGTGGTTCAGACGTAACCGGTTCTATCGTTGCAAGAGCAATTCAGGCAAAACTTTACGAAAACTGGACAGATGTAAGTGGAATATTAGTTTGTGATCCTAGAATTGTAAATTCTCCTGAACCTATTTCTACAATTACTTACAGAGAATTAAGAGAACTTGCATATATGGGATTTAATGTATTGCATGAAGATGCAGTGTTCCCTGTAAGAGCAGCAGGTATTCCTATTAATATCAGAAACACAAATATTCCAACTGATCCGGGAACAATGATTGTATCTGAGTCAGCAGAGCCTTGTAAGCATATCATTACAGGTATTGCCGGAAAGAAGGGTCTTTCTGTAATTAATATTGAAAAAGATAGAATGAATGGTGAAGTTGGTTTCGGACGTAATGTGTTAAGAGCTCTCGAAAAAAACAACGTAAGCTTTGAGCATATGCCATCAGGAATTGACACAATGAGTGTTGTAATTGCAACAGATGCACTCAGAGGAAAAGAACAGAATATTTTAGATGAGATAAAGACAAGAGTAAATCCTGATCATATCGATATCGAAAACAATCTTGCTCTTATCGCAGTTGTTGGAAGAGGTATGAAGAGTACAAGAGGTACTGCGGCAATCTTATTCAAAGCCCTCGCAGATGCCCGTGTAAATATTAAGATGATTGACCAGGGGTCATCAGAACTTAACATCATTGTAGGTGTAGAGGAAGAAGATTTTGAAGTTGCAATCAAGGCAATTTATAAAAACTTTGTTAATATCGAAAGATAAGATAAAAGATAAAAAAGATGATATAGTACCTTTATATGTGCTATATCATCTTTTTAGTTAGAGCATTACAAAGCAAATTACAGGAATAAACGGATAATAATCCAAACAATAATCCCGACAATAATCTCACCGGGGTGCCGTTCTTGAATAACTGCAGAATAATGTTATAATTAAATTCAGATATGAAATGCATTTTACCTTAATGCTTTTAGTTAAAAGAAAATAACTATTTCATGAATATGACATGAATATGATAAGAGAGAGTTTAAATTTATGATATACGAAACATATTCGCCGGAAGAAACCTTTGAGATAGGAAAGAAGTTGGCGCAGAAAACAGGAGCAGGAGAGATAATATGTCTCAATGGGGATCTTGGTGTAGGAAAGACAGTTTTTACCCAGGGCTTTGCAGTCGGACTTGATATTACTGAAAATGTAAACAGCCCTACATTTACAATTGTTCAGGTATACGATGAGGGGAGGGTCCCTCTCTACCATTTTGATGTGTATAGAATTGGAGATCCTGAAGAAATGTATGAGATAGGATATGAGGAATACTTTTTTGGTGATGGAGTGTGCCTGATCGAATGGTCTAATCTTATTGAAGAATTAATTCCGGAAGGCAGCACAAAAGTTATAATCGAAAAAGATATGACAAAAGGAACCGACTATCGAAAGATTACCGTGGAGGGAAAAAATGAAGATATTGGCAATTGACAGTTCGTCAATGGTGGCTTCGGTAGCAATCACGGACGATGATATTACAGTAGCAGAATACACTATAAACAGTAAAAAGACACATTCGCAAACATTACTTCCTATGATTGAAGATATGTTTACAAAGTCGGAAATAGATAAAAATGAAATAGATTATATTGCAGTTTCAGGAGGCCCGGGATCTTTTACCGGACTCAGAATAGGTTGTGCCACTGCAAAGGGACTTGGACTTGCATGGAACAAGCCGCTAGTTAAAGTTCCTACCATGGACGCAATCGCCTTTGGACTTTATGGTTGTGACGGAATCGTATGTTCCATGATGGATGCAAGAAGAGAGCAGGTGTATGCCGGAATATACAAGTTTGAAAATAACAAAATGAAGACGTTGATGGAACAAAAACCAATTGGTGTCAGAGAACTTGTTTTGGCTCTTAACCAATACGGAGAAAAAGTGTATTTTGCAGGCGATGGCATGAATTCATATGGTGATATTATCAAAGAATACATAACTACAGATTTTGTGTTCCCACCTGCTCATATGAATAGAAACAGAGCGGCAGCTTTGGCGGCTCTTGCACAGGAATACATAGCAGAAGGGAAAACTGTAAGTGCAGCTGAAATGAAGCCTGAATACCTCAGAGTATCCCAGGCTGAGAGAGAGCGAAATGAAAAATTAAACAATTAATACTAAAAAGAATACATATCTTTTTGGAGAAAGGTTGTATATGGAAATAAGACGAATGACTTTTGATGACCTGCCCCAGGTATATGCCATAGAGGAATCTATATTTTCAAAACCTTGGACCTACAAGGCTTTTAGGGATTCCCTCAATTTATCTAATGCAGTTTATCTTGTTTGTGCGAGTAAAGATGAAATAATGGGATATTGTGGATTGTATTGTGTCCTTGATGAGGCAACAATCACAAATATGGCAGTCAGAGAGGAATTTAGAAATAAAGGAATTGGCTATATGCTCCTTCAGAACATTATTGATGAAGCGAGAAAAATTGGAATACACAACCTTACTCTTGAAGTGAGAAAAAGCAATCTTGCCGCCTACCATTTATACAAACAGGTAGGTTTTGAGGCGTCTGGAATAAGAACAAACTTCTATTCTGCGCCGGTAGAGGATGCGATAATAATGTGGAAATATAACATATAAAGTCACATTAATTAATTAGAAAGAAGAGGCACAGTAAAATGTTAGACGTTTGTTTGCTTGGAACCGGTGGAATGATGCCGCTTCCAAAGAGGTACCTCACCTCGCTTATGGCCAGATACAAAGGCAGCAATATTCTTATTGACTGCGGTGAGGGGACTCAGGTGGCAATAAAAAATAAAGGGTGGAATTTTAAACCCATCGACGTGATTTGTTTTACGCATTATCACGCTGACCATATAAGCGGACTTCCTGGATTGTTGCTCACTATGGGAAATGCTATGAGAACAGAGCCGGTAACAATGATTGGGCCAAAGGGACTTAAGCGCGTGGTGGACAGTTTGAGAGTGGTGGCACCTGAACTTCCATTTTCAATCAAATATATAGAAATTACAGAACCTACAGAAGTGATAGAATTTGATGAATACAGAATAAAGGCATTTAAGGTAAACCATAACGTGGTATGTTATGGTTATTCTATTGAAGTGGACCGAAAAGGGAAATTTGATGCCGAGGCGGCAAAAAAACTCGATTTGCCGGTTATGTATTGGCGACATCTCCAAAATGGTGAAGAAGTAGAATATGAGGGGAAAATATACAAGCCGGATATGGTTATGGGAGCCGAAAGAAAAGGATTAAAGGTGACCTATACCACGGATACGAGGCCGGTGCCTGCAATTGTTGAGGCAGCAGAAGGCGCGGATTTATTAATCTGTGAGGGAATGTATGGAGAACCTGACAAATTGGCAAAAGCAAAAGAGTACAAGCATATGACATTTTACGAGGCAGGGCAGATAGCTGCAAAGGCTAACCCTAAAGAATTGTGGCTTACACATTACAGTCCGTCATTAGTACGCCCGGAACTGTTTATGGATCAGGTGACAAAGCAGTTTGAAAATGCAAAACCGGGAATCGATGGAATGTCAGTGGATTTATTATTCGAAGAGGAATAGTGAGAGGAATAAAATGCAAAATATAAAGATATTAGCAATTGAAAGTTCATGTGATGAGACAGCTGCAGCTGTTGTTGTAGATGGAAGAGAGGTTCTTTCCAATGTAATCTCATCTCAGATAGATATACACACATTATACGGTGGAGTAGTTCCGGAGATAGCATCAAGAAAACATATCGAGAACATTAATCCGGTGATAGAGAAAGCGTTGTCTGATGCAAATCTTACGCTGGATGACATTGATGCGATAGGAGTTACATATGGTCCGGGACTTGTGGGCGCACTTTTGGTGGGCGTGGCAGAGGCAAAGGCAATAAGTTTTGCCAAAGACATACCATTAATTGGAGTTCATCATATTGAAGGCCATATTTGCGCCAATTATATTGACAACAAAGAACTTGAACCACCATTTATATGTCTCGTAGTATCAGGTGGACATACACATTTAGTTGTGGTAAAAGACTATGGTGAATACGAGATACTAGGAAAAACCAGAGATGACGCGGCAGGCGAAGCTTTTGATAAAGTTGCAAGAGCCATTGGACTTGGTTATCCTGGCGGACCGAAAATTGACAAAGTATCAGTGGAGGGAAATCCTGAAGCATACACATTCCCTAGAGCGAAAATCACAGACTCAGTCTATGATTTTAGTTTCAGTGGCTTGAAATCTGCAGTGCTTAACCAGATAAACGGCGCACAGATGAAAGGCGAAGAGATAAATGTTGCAGACATAGCGGCATCTTTCCAAAAAGCAGTCGTGGACTCACTTGTGACCAGAGCGATGACTGCACTTGAAGAGACAGGATTCAAAAAGTTTGCCATTGCAGGTGGTGTGGCATCAAACACAGCTGTCAGAAAGGCATTCACTGAGGAATGTGCGAAGAAAAATATTGAGTTTTATTGCCCTTCTAAAATATTATGTACAGACAATGCGGCTATGATAGGTGCGGCAGCATATTACGAGTATGAGAAGGGTGTTAGAAGTGATTATCATCTTAACGCAATACCAAATCTCAAGTTAGGAGAAAGGTAATAAATGGAAAAGGTAACAGCTATAGTACTTGCTGCGGGAAACGGTAGCAGAATGAAAAGCAAAATCAAAAAACAATATATGACTATTTGTGGAAAGCCGGTAATTGCACATACATTATCGGCTTTTGAACGAAGTGGCGTGGATTCTATAGTGCTGGTAACAGGAAGCGAAGAGATAGAAGAATGCCGTATAATTGTTGAACGGGAAAATATAACAAAAGTAGAAAAGATAATTGCAGGAGGAAAAGAGCGAGTGGATTCAGTCTATGAGGGGTTGAAAGCCTGCAATAATGCTTCGTATGTATTGATTCATGACGGGGCCAGACCGATTATTACAGAGGAACTAATTAAAAAATGCATGCAGGAAGTTAAAGAATGTAAAGCATGTGTACTTGGCGTTCCCGTTACTGATACCATTAAAGTCGCAGACAAAGATGGCAACATAGAAAGTACACCTGACAGAAGTACGTTGTGGAGCATTCAGACACCACAGTGCTTTGAGTATAATCTTGTAAAAGAAGCATTTGATAAAATGTATAATGATGGTGAAGTGAAAGTGACTGATGATGCAATGGTGGTAGAAAAGTATCAGAATAAGAAGATTAAAATAGTTATGGGTGAATATACCAATATCAAAATTACAACTCAGTCAGACGTGGATATTGCAGAAGGATTTTTGAAGAATAAGTAGAATAATAGAAAGGTATTGTTGAAGTACAGTAAACAATATCTTTTTATTTTGTAAAGAAATATGAAAGAAACGTATTAGAGATTGCGATGAATAAAGTAGAAAAGTGCCTAAAATAAAGGGAAAAAATGGTGTTGAAAAATAAAATGAAAAAAATGGAAAAAACATGTTGACAGACATATAGAGAAGTGATAATATATATTTCGTTGCCGCTGAAAAAACAGCGAAAACATCAATCAAAGAGGTACGAAAAAGTGCTGAAAAAAAGATTGAAAAAAGATTAAAAAAGTGCTTGACAACGACAGATGCTTTTGCTAATATAATAAAGCACGTTGCAAGACGGCAAAAACAAAAAAGATATGGAGAGGTGTCCGAGTGGTTTAAGGAGCTGGTCTTGAAAACCAGTGATACCGAAAGGTACCGTGGGTTCGAATCCCACCTTCTCCGTTCGAAGTTCAAATATGAACTTCAACAAAAAGGAACATTGATAATTAAACAGCAACCATCCCTGAAAATTTCAAGAATAAAATTTTCAGCGAACATCATCGAAA
>SVDZ01000007.1 GCA_015057625.1 Lachnospiraceae bacterium
TACACATCATAAAAAGTAATATCTTTAAGATCTCTTGTAAGCTCTATTCCGCCTGTTCCTCTGATAACATTTATTAGCCCTGCATTCTTAAGCTGAGCCAGTATCTTTCTGATGATAACAGGATTCGTATTTATACTGGCCGCAAGGAAATCACTCGTCACCTTATGTTCATCTTTAAACGTATCTACACATGTAAATATGTGAAGTGCAACTGTAAATCTGCTTGATATCTGCATTTTTTATTCCTCCTGCCACCATTTTACTTTAATACAGTTGTAGTTGCAATGGTTACATTAAAATTTACCATTTTCATTGGCCCATGTAGACCTATCAGCCAATGTTTCCATTACATCCCAGTGTTCTGCGATAAAGCCATTCTCAACACGGAACAGATCATAGTATGTTGTAGGTACACCGCCAAAGGTTCCTTCTGAGCAAGCAAGAGCGTAGTCTCCATCTGCGAGAACCATATGAGTCTTGTTATAAACCATTGAAATACCTTGCTTAGCCATAGCTTCCAATGCTGCACCAAGTCCTGAAAGCCCATCTGCTATTGATGTGTTATGCTGGATATACTTGTCGCCATCATAGTAAGAAGTCAACTTATCAGGATTCTCTCCACGGAGCACATCGCCTACAAATCCTGCAACTACCTTGCGTGTCTCTTCTTTGTCTGCATCCTTCTTCTCAAGAGTTCCATCAATCTGAGTATGTCCTGAAGGATTAGGATCTGCCTTATCTGCCAGGTTATCCCAGTGCTCAGCAATCTTGCCATCTGCATCAAAACGGAACACATCAAATCCAACCTGCTCTCCCGCTCCTGCAAAATTATATACTGTCTGAAGGAATACCTTATCTCCGTCCTCAAATGCGCGGATGTTATTTACTGTTTTTTTTACCGGTGCCTGAGCGAGTCCTTCAACAGCTGCTACAAATGCATCTGCTCCTGTACCAAATGCCAGATTATGCTGAATATAACTTGATGCAAGAAGTTCTTTTGCCTTTGCTGTATCTCCTGTTGCAAATGTGTTAATGAGTGCTAATGCTTTTTCCTTATTTGTCATAATTTTTCCTTTCCGGGCTCTACCCTGCGAGGTAATTATCCTCGAATGTTAATAATCTTCTTGATGTAACCATCGTGGTTTCATCTGTTATCATCAATATAGCACTCTTTTGTTGTAATGTCAATGGTTACATCTATTTTTTTTAAAAAAAGATGGCGATAAATCTTTCGACTTAAGGCCACCGCTTAAAAACATATTTACTCAGTGCTTACTTCAGTGGCAGACCGTCCTTGAATGCATCACCTACTCTGCCGCTCACTTTGTAATACTCATGGGTACTAAGTGCCAACAACTGTTCTCCATATTTGAGTGAGCCGTTCTAAAGGATAGTATGAGACTGATAACGGAATGACTGCGTATAACAAAAAATCGCAGGGCTGCATATCTTTTCAATATGCAACTCTGCGATTTTTTTGTTATTTAATATTTTGCCTCAGCAATAATATACTGTGGTGTTCCTTCTGGATTATAATAAACCTCGGAAAACACACATTAAAAGATTCCCAGTTGAGTTTTCTCATTTTAATTCTAACATTCATAATCTTCGTACAATTTCCTAATCTGTTCCATATCTTTTTTCTCAGACATTTTAAATCCAAAAATCACTAAACTAAACCAAGCCAAAAGAAATAACATTGGCACCCATAAACATGCCAGCACTGACCAATCATTCTCCATTCGGTATTCCAGGATCAACATTGTCACACTCCACAATGATGCTGCAATCCACAATATTGAAAAAAGAATCACCGACAGATACATGCGCTGTTTAATATGAATCATCGTTCCTTCGGCTGTTTCTTCAAAGGTTCCCACATTAACCGGTGCAAAAGAATTCCTTTTATAGAAATTTTCCGAGCTGTGATTTACCGTAATTTTAAATCCTTTGTCATTGACCTTCCCCAGATATTTTGCCTTATCTATCCAGCCATTCTTTGGCACATTTTCTTTTGTATATCTCACACATTCACTCTTTTTCATATTTGTTTTAATACTGTATTCCATATGTCACTCCTCCAAAGTCTAAAATAATTCATCCAACAAAATGAAATGTATTCGCTAATACTATCACAAATCTCATTAGCTTCTAATCTATTCTTTTTTATCTTCTCAAAAAAATTAGTTATTAGCGCCATATAAGTTACCTTTTACCACCTGTTTATTTTATTTAGTCTTTCATCAACTGTTACAGTGCTATTATAACATGATAACAATATGTATAGATAGAATTTAATTCATTACCGCATTACGAATTTTTTTAACCCCTTAGTTCTTACATCTTCTCACTTCAAACCACAAAAAGAAAAAATCCACAGCACCCCCTGTCACTGCAGATTTCATCTTTCTATCATTTTCTATTTTTACTCTGTTTTATTGACCTTTCACGTGCATCTATCCCCCTTTAAGAATGTGCAAATATCGTTATCGTTACATTTCCGGTTCCAAGCAGATTTTTAAGTTCTTCGCTTGTCAAGCCCTGAATCTTTCCAAGTCTTGTATAAGCCCATGTATTCGATCCATAAAATACTACCATCTGATTTCCTGAATAAAGTACAATATCACCGGGTTCCGTCCGCATCTGCACATCCTGTCTGCTGATGTTCGTTCCAAGCGATCCCACCTGTTCAAAACCGCCATACATAGACATGGGTATTTTGATTTCACCATTTCCTGCTATTTTTTTCAGTTCTCTTACTGATTCATTATCTTCCCATGCTACTGAAACCTCAACATCATCAATCTTCATTTTCATCATATACTCACGTTCTTCCTGCGGCTCTTCTGTCTGCACAGATTCTTCTGTTACCCCCGGTGTTTCCTTCGGTTCCTCCGTCTGCACCGGTTCTTTTGTTGCATCCGGTGTTTCCTTTGGTTTTGCTGTCGCAGCACTCTTTTCTGTTACCGTCAATTTGCAGACATATTTCTTCTTTCTATATGTTGCTACAATTCTCGTTTTCCCCTTCTTTTTTGCCTTTATCCTGCCATTCTTTACCGTGGCAATCTTTTTGTTCCGAACGCTCCATTTCACTTTCTTTGCTTTTCCACCAATCAGTTTCAGTTGAAAGGAACTACCTTTTTTCAGTGTTATTTTTTTCTTGTTCAATCTGATCTTTTTCTTCGGAATAGAAAACTGTACTTTGATTTTCCCTTTTGTAACTGCTTTTTCAAGTCCTGACGGATTTGTAATCCTTCCCAAACGGGTATAAGAGTAGGAAGTCTTAAAATCCTTATAAAAGAGCACAATACAATCCGTTCCGTACAGCATGATATCTCCTGCGTGTATCGTTTTTACCTGTTTCGCATTTTCAGGCAATTCATAACTTAAATACTTATACTTTTCATTGCCATTCAATTCAGACATCGTATAAGTGACCGGAAATTTTTTAAAAAGTGCCTTTGTTGTTTTATTATCCTCGAAAGACGCCTGAAAATTTGTATCCCCAATTTTTATCTGTACTATGGTTGTTGCTGCTGCCTCCACGGATATGTATGGAAATCCTATCCCTTCAAGTCCCATTACCAATGTTAGCATTATGCAGAAAAAAATTCTTATTTTCCTCATAACCTGTCTCCTCTCAAATCCATTTTATAACCTTGTAGAGTCATTTTTATTTGGGCTTCCCATCAAGATAACAATTTTCATTTTACACTGACCCCCTTATATTTCATAAGCAGCATCACATAAAATCACAGCATGGCCAGGTTAAAGGTTGTCGCCATTTCGCCCCAGTCGGTATTGATGGTATTTGCCATATAAACCGCAGCCGTCATGTTGACAGCCGTAAGACCATATTCATACCACTTCGTTAAGGGCGAGTGTTTATCGTTTGCACAACCCGCCTATTTATCGCATTTGCTTTGCTATATCAATAATAAAATCACCAATTTCCAGTGGTTGTCCAACTTTTTGTTAGCATGGTATTTGTTTTCAGTAACTATTTGTCCTGACTGTAAAGAAGCTCCAATCCCTTCTTAATCACATCTGACTTAGATAGATTGTGCGCAGGTCTGTGCTTTTCATCATCAGTCAAAAAGCAATCATCTTTTTCAATATATTTTAGGTATAATTGTATTTTTTCATTTTTCTGCAATCCGCACTCTGTTTCATCTAAAAATAGTATCGCACTACTAACAGAGTAAATGTTTAAAATATTTTTTTCATAATTTTTTATCCTTCTTGTTAATTATCAATTATCAAATAACTCTGACAGTTGTTCTAACAAGCTCATATATTCCTTTCTATCTTCATCGAAATCAAATTCCAAGGAACTTTTGGTTATAGTCTCAATAAATTCCCGATAATCGTCAATATTTCTGTATTGAACATTCTCTCTTAAAATATTTACTATTTTTTCCAGAAACTGACCATCATAATTTTCCCCAACCAATGGATTTTTCTTTAGTTCCACCCAACACCTTGGTATAGCAATATCTAAAAAAACATTCTGAACTAGCATATGATACAAATCATTTACAGATAGTTCCTCCTCTGTTTTTTCAACCATTTCGGCATACCATCTATCTAATTTACATTCATTTTTCAAAAAACTAACATTTATATTTTTTATATTTTTTATTTTTTCCATTACATACCATATTGACAATCATTCAATTAAACAATTCTTCAAATCTAAAACCACATGGGTTGATATACTCAACTCCATCATCTATTACATTAAATAATTCTTCGTTAAATGGAATTTTATCATTATATAAAAAACCATCATCAATCATAATTTTATCTACAAATCGACTTAGTATTTTTTCATCGCATCATTCCATTACTCTCATCTAAAAAATATCTTTTTTCTTGAATGCTATATTTACCTTTTGTAGTATTTCCTATAAATTGCTACTTATTGATTTTACTTTATGAGCTGATGTCATTTCACCTCGGTCCATTTATCTCCGATTTCTTTATACACCATCTTTGCATACTTATCGTCAAGTTCCTTGGAATCACCCGAATATGATTTTAAAAATACAATCTCTTCTTTGCCATCAATCTTTTTAACACCATACAAAGTCTCAGCCGCATAATCGATTATTGCCTTTCCTTCTTCTTTAACCTCAGCTGTTGGATTAATACAATATAAAGCTTCTGCTGTTTTTTTCAGCTTCTCTTTATCCATAAAGTCTGTTGATTCATACTCTTCATACTGGTCCAAAAGGTCCTTATATATTTCTTCTATCTCCTTATAAATTTGTTTGTCATCTAAAGAAAATGAATATTTCTTTCCTTTTCCGTCAATGAAATATCCTTCTCCACATCTTTCTCCATAGTTTAATCTTGTCATGATGAATACAATCTTCTGATTATCCAGCTCTTCGTCAATATGATATGACGCATTGGCTTTCTCAAGTTCTGAATCGTCCACTGCATCACAGCCGTAGGAGCCGGTTGCAATTATTAATAAAGCAATACATATTAAGAATAATCTTTTCATAATCCCTCTCTATCTTCCTTTTACATATTCCTCAGCTTCATTGCGCCCTAGATAGGTATAATTCTTTTCAACTGCTTCCACCAATGTATAATAATACTTTGCTCTCACGCAGGTTCTTTCTTTGCGGTCTTTACTCGTCAACGTTACAACATCAATGCCATCCCAAGACCCAATGGTTTCTAGTGAGTCATACCATTTCAATGTTTCAGAAGGAAGCTTGCCTCCATTCTCCTGTCTGCAAACATCATCTAACTGATTCTTTTTAATCAAATATGCAACTCCATAAGTCTTACCATCTGTCTTCATATCTAGGAAAGCCACTCCGGAGCCGTCCCATGTAGATGAATTATTTGCATAATACATCTCATATGGAAGGATATAATTCATTTTTGCAAGCGGAAATGATTTATCAGCACACCCTGTATACTCACGCTCCATATCACGAAACTTTCCGCCCTTGATATACCCCATAAAACGCTCCTCCAACATATTTACACCATAACTCACATACCATACATAATCGCTTCTATTAAGTGTCCCAATTCTTTCTTGGCTTTTTTCAATATTTGAATAATCCTCTTTCATCTTTCTTATTTCTGCTTCAACTAATTCGCTATACACATTACTCGGTTTATTAAATTCATGCCTATATTCTGATGTAATCGTATATACCGGGCAATTGTCAATTACATCCAAGGCAACCACGCGCCCGTACCAATTTGCACTAGCTCCTTCCTGACCTTGAATATCTAAAAACTGTTCCCACGTTATTTTGTATAAGCGCATCCAAACGTTATCATTTCCATCTGAATCAAAGAAAGCTACTCCTTTACCATCCCAAGACGGACTACTATTACCATAATACATCTGTCCTTTATATACTCTTACAGTTTCATCAATCCATGACATTTTATTTTTACATCCAGAATATCTTCGTCCATTCAACACATACTCTCCACCAAAAATATACTTTGAAAAACGATTTTGATTTAAATTAGAGCCGTATGTCGCATACCAAACATAATCATCATTCGTTACATTCCACACTCTCCTCATAGGTTCTGCTGCAATACCGGAATTATAAATATAAACATAAGCTAGTAAGCTTTCGCCGCAATCACGAAATACTTCCTTCACTTCCCTGGTATATAAGCTTCCTTCTCCTTCGTAATAATCAAGCTCTGGCAATTGCGATGCACTTAATTCATAAACTTCGCCAATTACAGATTCTTTAGCATTTTCCCTAATTCCCGGAAATACACCCAAATCATACATTGCATAACCAGGTAAAATATAACGTCCCATAAATGTATTCTCTGAAAGTTTATTATGTGCTCTTTCGCCTTCCATTAATGTCCCATAAACAAAAATATAATTTACATCCATCTCCTTAAAATTCATTTTTCTACCTCCTTATCGGTGCTCTGTTCTTTGTTACAAGACAATAGTATCAGCCACCAATAAAAAGTGCACCGAAGCTCAGCTTCGACTTTAATTAAAGAATTGGAATAATGGATATAATATCTTCTTTTCTAATTTGAATCCTCTTGTTGTCTGGAATAATTACCGAGATTCCCTGTCCATCAATGTCTATGATATGACAGTTATCTATTTCTTTTTCATTTCCATTTTCACTATACACCAAAAGAGTATTAACACCTGATTTAAATGCATAAGCTGCAATTGCTATTTCTTTATCTGAAGACGACCGCATTGCAACATCATATTCATCAAGAAACATATTGTTTGCCAAACTCGCTTTTCTGTCCAGACATTCATACCAATCCGAATCTAATTTTAATTTCTGAACCAAAACATTGCGAATTCTGTCTTTTGCATATTGTGACAATTGAATCCATATATTTTGCGCCATATTCCAAGCATAATCACAGAACAAAGTATTCTGTTCTTCTTGATTACGTAGTCCCTCTAAGACACAAATAACCTCTGTAAAATTTGGAGTTAACATCATAGGATGTACCGAAGATATAAAATCTACCTTCGATTTACTTCGATCAAACTGAACTTTAAAACTATTTCCCAGAATTGCAGTTCCATCCTGCAAACTCGCTAAGTCTGTTTCTATAGTACGCTCACTCACCATAAACTCTCTCGCAACGTCTACAATATCAAATGTCTTATCACTTCCATGGCCGCAATCATGCATCTTTTTTGTTAAAAGCAACTGTCTCTCCAACGGCGAATATTGCTTTGGTAATAAACATATTCTTTTAGTACTCCATTTCTTTGTCAAATTAGTTTGATTATTTAAATATAAAAAAAACGCATTATACATATCCGCTTCTGTATTGCTTCTTCTTTGCAACGAACAGATATTGTCTATTGCGCTTTCCCTGATATCCTCAGGGAAATACTTATCCGTAACCAGACTATTCTCAGACATTCCCTGTTCTATCAATCCTTCTAGGAGGTCATTTATCTTCTTTTTTTCCCTTTTTTGTGCACTCGACACCGTTGGTAAAGTCTCGAGATATTCAACAATTACATCCCCTAATACATAACTAGCCATTTTATTCCTCCATATATCTACACTTATTCAAGTGGGAGTCTTATCCGACTGAGATAAACTCACATCGAATAATTACATAAAGTCAGATTAACTACTTTTTATTATAGCATGAAAAGCCTTTATTTACACAATGTCATTAACTTAACTTAAGAAAAAGGAAATGCTCAATTCATTCTGAGCATTTCCTTTTTCTTAAGTTAATGACATTGTGTATTTATGGGCTTTTTGATGGATATTTTAATATTCGAATTCGTTATGTCCCAGGTTGCACTTAACTTATTTCAGTTAAGTTCAAGTTGAATATGGGGCAAATTAATATATTAATTACATTATTTATTCTGACCTACTGAATGGTTGTTGCCAAACTGTTGCCATGAGGATATTATACCCCTTGGATATATTCTTTGCAACCTAAACTAATGAGTATTTCTTATAATCCGGGTCATAATACCACTTATCCTTCATCCTATAAAGAGCATCCCAATTTCGAGACTCTATATCTTCTACCTTTATACAATAAATTGGTCGATTAAGTTCTGAAAAGCAATTAAGCTCATATTTACACCAAATTGAGTTTCTGGAATTAGGTGAATCCACAAAAATAATCGCATCTGATTGTTCCAACCTCGCTTCTATTACTTTCAGTGTGGCATTGCACACTAATTTTCTTTTTAAATAGTCTGCATCATTTATCCAATCGCAAAATACATTTTTAGATTTTTTATTTTCAAATAATATGAGTTCTTGCACATATCTACTATCCATACTACTATGAGAAATAAAATAATCATATCGTTTAATTTGCTGCTCTTTTGAATTCATTATTCTGTATTCTAACTCATTTGGATTTTGTGGAATATCATATTTCTCATTTGGATATACATTCTTTAAATATTGTTTTCTTTTTTTATTTTTTGTATGCACCTGCATATATTTTTGCCTACGTGCTCTTGGTTGATAATTAAAACTTTGCAAATGATAAAATGCAATCCAACGCAATTGCTTATTTAATTCTGTATCATTCACTTTAAAAAAGAAATTAATAACCTTGTCATTATAATATTTTTTTAATTCCGCCATAATATACATTTTGTCTTTTTGAGAAGTGCTCTTTCTTTCATAAAGACCAATAAGAACATCAATATACTTCGGAGTCATTTGTTGGGTTTTTAATTTGGCATTAGTTATTTTATTATCAATTCTCTCTATCTTGCTCTTTCTCTGATTCCATAGCTTTTCTGCATTTTTCTGTTGTCTGGCCTCATTAAAGTTGATAAAATACTGCTTTCTAAAATTTGGATTCATTATTTTTTTATATTGTGAAACAGTTATAAATATTTTTTCTGGTTTCAACATACAATAACGCTTTTTCCCGAACCTTTTTTTCAAATATCGATCTTTGATTTCATAGTAATTATACTTATAGATCACCGACATCCACTCATGAGGATAATATTTTCTCATAAGTGAAATTATATCTTTTTCCGTATATTCTTGTGGTAATATCATTGAAATTTCTTTTAGTTGCTTATTCCACATTTCTAAAATATCTATTATTTCGTGGTCATATATATGTTTCGTAACTCCAGGCAAGTTCATCCCCCATTTTACTATTCATCTTCTTCCAATAAACATGTTAAATCCTCTACTTTAGCCATATCTGCTAATAATCTACTATAACAAATAAGGTCTGCTTGTAGTTGTTTTAACTCTGTTCTGAACTGAATACATTCATTTTCATTTGAAAATTCTCCACTTAATTTCTTTTTATGCCATTTTGCTGTAAACGGTCTAATTATTTGGTTCAATACTATTACTGCGATTTTTGTAAAATTCTCTGCATTACGCCCTTTAGATTTTAATATATCCCTTGTAATCGGGAACAACTGATAAACACTATTTAATGCCGTTTCTTCATCACCGTTTGCATCATCTAATGGCTGAGTTGTAATACGAGTTATCAATTCTACATACATATCCCATGCAGCTGTTTGATCATCCTCTGTTGGTCCAAATTCAACTTCAGCAAAACCAACTTTCAATTTAATACTATTTAATCCCCATTTTCTAAATAATTCTTTAAACGTCATATTAATGCTCCTTATATATAATCAAATATGCGAATTACGCTGTCTTAATGGTCTCGCTAAATTTGGCGCGTGATATCGTTTCAAGTACACTCTTTCTATAGCATCTTCCAATTCTTTTGCTGATTTGGGCATAGTAATAATTTCACTATTATCTGGATTATCTAATATTCTTTGAGGTATATTATGTTGCTTATTCGGAATAAGGATTCCTAAAATACCATTGCGTTCATTTCCGGCAGACTTCCTTAAACTACAATAAATTTCCCAATCAACCCACCATCTTCCTCCTGTTTCTGCACCAATCAAAACAATTGTAACAGAAGACAATCTCAATTGCGGCCTTATATAATTATTCTTTATTGTATCATCTGACAAATAACTTAAATCTTTATTTTCCAAAGAACGATCTGAAAACACCATCTTATCATTACCAAATTTTCTTCTAAACTCATCAACCACATCTTGATCTAATCGGTGCGAATAACTTACAAATACATTTCTCATATGCATCCTCCTAATATAAAATATAGAATTATAATAACTATAGCCTATACAAGTCTATTCATCCAAAATCAATTCAGCAATCTCATCAGCTATTTCATCAACCGTATTAATAGCGGTATTACGGGCTAACTTATCAGCTAAAGATGGACTAAATTCTATCACCTCTTTTTTTGTAATATTGTGCCATATCGGAAGTATGATTTGCTCACCTGAAACAGCCTTTGTAATTATTCCATCTAGCTCATAATTTGTCCAACCTTTTTTTATAAAAGATTTTGAAATAACTACTATTCCAAATTTACTATTAGCCAAACCTTTATCAATTTTTCTTCGTAAACTATCTCCAATTTTCATCTCAAACTCGTCATACCAAACTTTGACACCTTTATCTCTCAATGCAGTTGCTAACGGGCGTACTACCTCGTCTTTATCTTCAGAAGCATGCGAAATAAAAACATCATATTCTGGTGTTGTGTCTACATCAAAATCTATACCAAGGCCTCGATTATGTATCAACGAAGGTACTGTATTTAGAGGTAATTGTCTAATTTCTGGCAACGCTTCTGGTAAAACTCTCACAGAACTTCTAACATTACCTCGCATTCCACGCAAGTCAATTGCCACATGCCAATGTCCTGAATGTGTCGTTTGGAGACGTACAGGAGATTTTTTTGCTAAGCCACCAATGTAACGATATTGTCTTCCATTTCTATAGTTGTTAAAATTTGATGAATCCATTAACTGAACATTTGCTGCATTTCCTTGTAATATAATTTCTACTATTCTTCCTTTACCAAGATTTCCTAAATCATAATGTGTAAAGTTCATGTTTATCACCCTCTTTCTTTTATCCTGTAATCATAGATATAATTTTCTTTATTTCCTCCGACTGTATCAACACCCTCATCTTCTCACTTCCATCCTCAACCTCCGGCTTGCCACACCTAAGACTATCCGGATGTTCAGATACACAACAATCCTTATACCAACATTCTCCCATCAGTGGACCTTTAACAGACCACTTTTCGTTTTGTGTAAATTCGCCTACCAGTGATTTCATCACTCGCTCTGTTGAGTATCTTTTAAAACTAGCCAAATACTGTAAAGTCTTCTCGTCATCAATCTTTGACAAGTTGATTCTATGATCCTCAATTGCCAACAAAACATCTTCACGAATCTTGATTTTATCTGCCTTACCGGTGTCCGTCCAAATAACCAACTTTTCAAATGCAAGAATCAGGTATTCAAAACAAATCACATCCAGAATTATAATCTTCCCTTCTGCCTTATCTGCTATTGATTTCAACATACGATACTTGTTACGAATATCCTGATTATCAACCACATAATCAAACGCAATATAATACTTTTCGTCCTCTTTAATGTCTATCTCTGACAACGCATCCAATAAGCCCTGATTGCTTCCCTTGCTTTCGATCACAAATGCATCATCAAAGAAAAGTTGATTAACCAATTTCCAGAAGTGAAGTCCCGCACCGGTATCTTCTGTCCATATATATTTCATATCACGACTCCTCTTCCAGTGTTATCCTGTTATCTTCAAGTTTCAACACTTTAAAGCTCTTATCCGATACATTGAGTCCATCACAATTTCTCAAAAAAAGCATATATTGATTTGAAAATTCAAAATTAATGAATCTTCTGATTTCATCATTAATCAAAATATCCGCATTATCAATCACGATAAAATTGTCCCTACACTGTTTAACTGCCTCTAAAAGATTATCTGATTTGTAATTAAAAAGTTTAATTGCTTTATATTGGTCGGTAAGTCTTAAATCTTCTAATATTTCATACAGAACTGTTTTACCTGTGCCACTATCTCCACCAACGAGAGTTATTCTATCATCAAAAATTAAGTCGTATGAAAATGGATCTGCTTTAAATGTAATATTCTTATAGATCATCTACTTCTCTCCTTTCATACTCTTTACTCCACCAGGCATTGTATCCTGAATTACCGGTTACTATATCTGTATCATTAAATCTGATTTCTACATCATCCGGAATCTCTGCAAGTGTAGGGCGTGACATATATATCTTTATATTATCCATCTCAAATATAACTTTTAATACATTGGGGCCACATTCCTCTACGCACACCACCTTATCAGGATGTTTTACAATATTGAGTAATGTCTTGCATCCGGATGACAAATTACGAATTGTACCTAATCCATATTTTGTTTCAATATGCTTATCTGGAGTAAGCTTTGCCTCATCCACCTGTTGGATTAAATCAATTTCATTTTGAGACATTTTTTCATTCCCTGTATTTAAATTAAAATACAAATCATTTTGAAGAATCCAATCCTTTGAGTCTCTTTTTTCTGTGTATATATCTATCATTCGATGTAACTCCTTTCCGTTGTCAGCATATCTTCTTTTGTGTCATTAGGTGTATAATCTAAATCTATATCCACGGATAACCTTGGAAGATTAAATACCGTCATATTAATTGCAGTTCCACCTTTTAGCAAAAGATGTTCCTGCAGGAAATCATCCTGATTAATAAACTCTAATATTTCTTTTAATCTAACAACTTTTTCAAAAGTATCTCGATTAAATCCATATTTTTTTGCCTGACTATCCAGTATTTTTTTATCATATAATGGCATCTGCTGTTCCTCCGTTTTTCATTTGAAGCTTTTTAGGAACTATTATTTTCCATTCCGAACTATATATATTAGTTCCATTATTCTTTGTTAAATAACGTTTACTTTTCCCTATATTTTTTTTGCATTCTTCAAAAAAAGCCTCTGATATCTTCATTTGCTCATTGTACATAGACAAAAAAAATCCTGTTTTCTGATATAAGAATTGATTACCATACTCTTTTAAATAATTAAGAAGTTTCTTTTCATTTAATTTTCCAATATCTTCAATATTTGCAATAACCTCTTCCAATCCTGAAATTTTACCTAAATCCTTTATACAATCGAGAACTGTACGTTCTTTATCCGTTACACTTATTCCTCCAGAGTATTTTATAGCTTTAACACCTATATCAATTGATGGCTTAACATAATGATATCTATAACCATCAAATTCAAACTCCTCAAATTTAGATTTAGAAGATACGTAAACATCATTAAAAACTTGATCCGTAATGCCATAATATTCCATAGCTGTATGATGAGAAACATATGCGGTATCATTAATCGCACATGCAATCTGGAAACGATTTGCATTCATTCCACCATTCTCACCTACAACACATGTATACAGATTATTTCTTATTTTTTTTACTTTTCCCAATTGAATAAGCCTGTATACAGATGTGCGAGCACTACTAATATTATCATAGTATTTATTCACATCTTCCATCCTAAAAATAGGCTTATTTAATAACTTAAAATAGATATCCAAGTTTATTTTCTCCTTGTTACTTTTCATATTTGAGTTATTTCCTCTCAATTATAAACCTATTATTTGATAATATCAATACTTCTGCTTACCACTTTTGACAAATATAATTTGTGCTTTTCCCTAATCCATTGGGTCCCGCCAGTACTAAAACCATCGGCTTTCTATTCTGCATACTTTCTCTCTCCATTTGCATATTCTATATATGCTGCTTTTCTTTCATTATCGTATCCCGCTATCGGTTTTTTACAAACCCTTGCTTTTTCAATTGCAGCTTTTACAGCTTCTACTGCACGAGTATCCATTTCTGCATCAGATTCAGTTAAATCAATATCTTTTTCCGATTCTTCAACTACCTTTATTGTTTTACCACTCTTTGTAACTACTGTAGTCATTTAATCGCCACCTTTCATTACTATTATATTATCATTCATTCTCTTGCTTATACACTAAAATACCTTTTTTATTATATTAGATACATTATTCTTTCCAGATCTGCTATCTCCCGGTGTTGCACCATGAACTATAAGATATCTGTCATCTCCATAATACTTAGTCTTGTAATGATTTCTATCATGTTCAACTACAAAGCCAATATCCTCTAATCCTTTTTTCACTCGTGAAGTCATTCCGTCATAATTCTTCAGTAATACCTTCACCTCTTCGGATCGTTTCTCGCTTATTGCTAAATAATCATTTGAATCTATAATATCTTTTATTACATCAAACCTTCTTGTTTGCGCTTCAAGCTTCTTTGAAAATTCCTTTAATGAAGATAAAATCAAGTCCTTTATTTCGCCAGGATAAAACTCATCTTCATCTCCCATAAATAGAATTGGCTCTTTCGTATTTTCAGATAGTTTTATTTTTAATCCTGTATTTTCCCATTCAAGTTTTTCCAAATCTTGCGACAACTTTTCAATCTGTTTTTGGTAATTTGCTATTTCTTCATCTACGCCTTCAAGCAAAGCATCTACTTCAGCTTTTGCCTCTTCTAAGGCAGTTTTTTTCATTGTTTCTTCTTTTTGAGATAAATTATCCTTTAACTCTAACAATTCATATAGTGTACGTTTTCTCTCGTCTTCAGATATTCTATTTTCTTTTTCTTTATTGCTTAACTTCTCAGTTAACAACGCATTCTTCACACCTTGCCATGTATAAAGTGAATCTATTCTTTGAGCATTACTATACTGAACTATTAATTCAACTATTTTACGTATGAGTACATCATCACTTCCTGTGTAAGTTCTATACAAAAATCTACTATGATTTATAGAATCATTTGGGAAATAAATTCCTACCGCTCCATTATACTCATTTTGATCATTTGTCTTTTCTCTAATAAGCTGATTCAAAGCAACATCCGATTGAACAAATACATGTGCCACACCCTTTAATTTACTTGCGAGTAGTCCTACATCTAAGGGAAGTTCGTTTTTAAATGTTTTGGAGATATATACAATTGGAAGTTTATAATAGACTTCCTTATTAATCATGCTTATTAGCATATCCATATTATCATCGCTAATTTCCAAAGGTTTATTCGTAATATTTAGCTTTTTATCCTTTCTCAAATAACCGGACTCAATTAACATCGTAATGAAATGTGGCGTCGAGAATTTCGCGTTAATTTTTAATGAATCTTCTTTAAAGCTTCTGTCTAATCTTATTGCCATCTTCATTTCATCAAAATTCATAATAAAATCAGTATCCCACTTTGTTCCGTCTTCTTCAGTTTTTTCGTGTCTAACAGCAATTATATTTTTATATTCGAAGATTTCTATCCACAAATATGCATCTCCAAATTTGATATTGTGTTCCCCATTCCAATTAATGTCTTTAACTATATTACTCTCATGAGGACTCCCTTGATTCCATTTGATTACTAACTCTATAAAATCGTCCTTACTCATGGATCCATTAATCGATAATAATGTAGAAAATAACAGCATAGTTTCACCAGCCTTTCTTATGTATGTCCAAACTTATCACCATTTGCTTCTTATATGTTTTAATATTTTTTTACTTTTTTCACTTAGTTTATAATTGCTGACATATTTAATGTCACTTTCCCAGTCACTAATCGCTTGACTAAAGTCTTTTTTACTATTATTTCTCATTTCTATGAAATAGTTCAATAATGAAAGAATTTTACTACGCGATATTATATTACTATCAATCAATAACGAAAGAATTGCTCTTCTTTGTTCTAAAGTTAATGGGCTATTTTTTCCCACACAATAACCATACTGTTTCAATATAGATTCATCATTTAGATTTCCTGCATTCTCAAACGGATTGTATTCATTGTACATAGTTTCAGATTTTATATTGCACAATAAAACACCCTTTTGACTAATAGCTAAAAATTCATTTTTCATTACAAAGAATTCTTCACACTCACAACAATATCCAACCCATATTTTGTGTTTTTCTAATTCGGTATTTCTATTTAATACATTTATTATTCCACAAAAATCCTCTATATGATGTCCACTATCATCGCAATTAAAAGTGTTTTGCTTAACAACAACTTCGTCATCCAAATATAAATATTTGTCCTCTAATAACTCTAAAAATTCTTCCTTTATTTTTTCATATTCATCATCATTTATTTCCACATGTGATTCATCAATTGAAAAATATTTTGCATTTGATTTTAAGGCTTTCTTAAAATCTTCTTCCATACTTGACGCAATTATTGTACGCATTTTTCCTTTTTTATCGGTCAATATTTGCGATGATGTTCGATCACTCTTCGTAAATACAATTACTTCATCAATAAAATATATATTATACTCTCCATTTCCCCGAGCAACTGCAACAGCCTTTCGGCTTTTTATATCTTTTAATATTGCTTCTACATTATATTTTTTCCCAGAATAATATCGATCAATCTTTGATACTTTTTTCTTTGCCAAGCTATGTATTTTATCTGCATTACTCATAGATAACTTTTCACCATATTCTTCTAATCGGCTAAAGAAACTATCTCGTAACCAATCATACTCATCATTCACTAATTCACAGATTTTTTCTGCCTGCTCTCTGTGTTGTTCAGAATCATATGAATACCAACACCTATTATAGCCATACCATCTCCACCCGCTTGATTTCAATTCTTGTAAAATTTCATCACTAGGTTTTTCATCAAAAAACAAATCTATCCGGTTAGAATTGTCTCCTTTTTCAACTTCATAATATGCCATATTTCACCTCTAAGTCGTTGAATCTAATTTTTTGTAAATGCCTTAAATATTTCATCTGTAAGTTCATACTGTTTTTCATATGAAAGCTTATATGAAGTTCTTACAACCATAGTTCCAATCAATGCATATGACCCAGAATCTAAAATAGTGTCATCAAACTCTTTTAAATAAGCACATCTATTTTCAGCATCCTTTAAATTAGCAAATATTTCTATTGCACCACCACCATCAGTTCCTCGTGCTATAGAATCCTCCTTATCTTTATACTGCTCATTCTCTATTGTGTCATATATAAAATAAACACACTCTTTGCATCCACCACTTTCTTTATCTAAGAAACCGGTAACATCATTGTCTCTAGTTACTGCCTTCACGTCTTTTACATGACTGATATTCTTAACTTTTTCGATAACCCACTCTTTTGACGGACTATCAATACTTTTCATAATTTTTTCTTCATCAGATAATACTTTTTCCATTTCTTTTATTGTACTAATATCCTTCTTTATTTTTTTAGTACTATTTCCGTCTGTCCACGACTTTATTACACTCGATAGTTTTTCATCCACCGTTGGCAATTTATCAACTTCATCTAAAAATCCGTCTATATTGCTTACGCTAATGCTTTTAGATGTATCATTGTATTGTTCGACTATTTTATTATATTTTACTACTTCTTTATTGTAGTTCTTTGTGGCACTATGCATGGAATTACATTTCCAAATTCCACAACCAAGAATCAATGCACACAAACCACCTCCCACACACAAAATAATTATTTTTTTATTATTTTTAGGAGATGAATAATTTTTATCAACCTTCTCTTTTAATTTTGTAATTGCCTTTTCTGCAGTTTTTTGATTGATAAGTCCTTCGTTTGCAAAAGCCTTTATTATCAATTTATTTTTTTCGTATTTTATAGCTAACACGGCATTATTCTTATTAAAGAAACCTGCATTTATGGATGCTGTAAAAATGTTGTTTTCAGTATCATCTTCTAATAAAGTTCCGATATCATACAAATGAAATTTCACTTGTTCCGAAGTTACATCTGTTATAAAGATTTCATCACTTACAACATCTTCTTCCTTGTATCCAATTTCATTTTCAATTTTCTTTAATAATAATTTTTCTGTATCCATTCAACCACCTCCTTAATGGATGAAAATAACACCTGCTAATGATTTTTTGTATACTAAACGTACTTCATCTTCAGATGGTTCTTTTATTTTTTTTCTTTTAGCAATTTGCTTTTCAAAATATGGTTTCATTAAATCTTTGGCAAATTTTTTCTGATTCTTACTAGAAAACATATCTTTTAAGGTATCAGCATCAAATTTATCTTTTATTTGTTCGACAATCTTGTCTGCTTCATCTCTTGTTATTAAATATTCTTCTCCTAATTTTTGAAATTCTTCGGTGACTATTTTAAACATCTTTTCAGCATCACCTTCGTAGATATAACTGGTAATTTTATTTGCAGCTGCACCACCAACTACACCACCGACTACACCAACCACTACACCTACGACAGTTCCCGCTCCCGGAGCAATACTAGTTCCAATTGCAGCGCCTGCTTTTCCTGCCGCCACAGCACCTCCAAGCGATGCTAATGTTACAGAAAGGTTTTTTACAAATTGTTCTTTCGATATTCTTCCTCTATAAATATCAACTATATCTGGCACTTCAAGTATTACAATAAATACTCCATTAAATTTAATCTTACTACCAAGTTCTTTACCCACTTTTTGAATTATGACAGAGTTCGATAAACCTGCAGTATTTTTCTCTACTGCCTCCAATAAGCTTTTTGCAAAATCATCTCCAAAACATTTTACAATCGCATCCTTTGTAGGCACTAGTGCCTCTTTCAAAGATACTTTTGACAATTGGCTTGCAATTACATACGCACAAAATATTTCTCCACCAGATTGTAATGCTTCAACACAACTATATTCAATTGCATCTTTTGTACTCTTTCCATTAATAATGCATGAAGCATAGTTTAAAATAAAAGATATTCCCAATGCACATGTTGCCGTAATGACTCCATTTGCTGAATCATATAACAATGAATCTTTATTAAATGCTTTTGTTATGTTTTTTGCTTGATCAAAAGTAATATTTCCCGCTTTAACTATATTCTTTGCTTCATCGGGGTTCTTTACCCCTTCAATCTTTCCTGCTTTTATTTTTTCAGCAAACAATTCTACTGCTTCTTCATACTGATCTTTTGCCAATTCATAATCCATCGGTTTCCCATCAGGAGTCATATACCTATACATTCCAGTTTCTGAATCAAATGCGGCTTCGACACTTTTTTTTGCAGTGCTATAATATTTATCTTGAATCCATGTTATAGAACCATCTCTATTGTATATTTTTCTATCCGGTCCGTTTTTCGCATTGTCTCCTCCAACTACCTTTGCGTTTTTTCCCTTCAATACATCCGATAGATTATTAGCTTCTTCTGCTGCATAACCGTGTCCTACTTTTAACTTAAATCTTTTCTCATAATTAAGCTTTTTGATTGCCTTCGAACTTGTAGCTAAATATCCACCCAGTTCACCAACACTAATTTGCTTCTCTTCAACTTTTTTATTGCTAGTAGATTCCATTGCAAATATGGTGATTGCTTCACTTCCAGACACTAAAGATATAACCAAAAAAGTGGCTACTATTCTTCTAATTACCATTCTCATAGGCCGCTCCTTCCTCCCATTACTGGAGTAATTATTCAATTGTTTTCCGTTCCTAATATTACAATAATTATATCATACATCTGTATGAACAAGGATAAGAATCTACATTTTCTTCCCATGTTAAGTCAATATTATACAAACACGCAAAAGGCCCAGACACTTCTGCCTGGGCCCCTGCGAAAAAAAAGGAGAAATTATATCAAATATGATACACATCAAAATTGATGAATTTTCAAAATTCCAGGAAAAAAATTCCCTGGCTACTCAGAGGCCTCTAATTCCTTAAACCCTCAAAACAATTCGTCCACAGTCACACCTAAATATCTGGCAAGTCTAGCTGCACAAATAAGATTAGGATTCTGTGATTTTCTTTCAATCCTGCTAATAACCTGAACATCAACGCCGCTTTTTTCCGCAAGCTGTACCTGAGTAAGCTTCATGTTTCTTCTCATGTCGTAAAGATTGTTTTTAAAAATAATGTCGTTCTTCATAATCTGTGACCTCCTGGTAATAAATAGATCCGGCCTGCTGCAATCACCAGGCAAGTGGCTTGCGCATTCGATGCAGTGCGACCTACTATAATTGTACACATTTATATGTACCATAATCCGGACACGATAAAAGGCCACCACCCTGAGGCGATGACCTAATTACATTTTACATATTTTTACAACTTTCTTTCATAGCATCTTTCAAATTCTCTGACCTGAGTTTTTAATCTCATATCTCTGACCGTTATATTTCAAATTGAACAAATGCATTGATAATCCGTCAAACGAAGCAATAATAGCGTATGCCAATCTAGCCATTGTTGTATTCGATGTAATTTGAATTGTTCTGTAAAAGATTTTGCTGACATCGTTTAATGTCACTTTGAATGTGTAAAGTTGTATCATTTAAGATCTCCTGTTTCTTGATATTTGATACTTAAAATACTCCCTTTATTTACATTGAGATAATATTTTATCAATTTCCATGATAAAAGTCTCACTTTTAGCTACTCTTCCATTCCCACCTAATTCCTTATACTTTGAATAGATTTGATCTTTAAGAGTGTTTATAACTTCTTCGCTAATAGCGTCTACATCTATATTTTTCATATCTGAAAACACAATTTTCTTTTTATTAAACATTTTTGCCGAAACAGCATAAAGCAGATAATACAAGATATCATTTTTTTCTGCAGACGTCATATCTGTCGTTCGCGATAAATTTGCTTGTATTTTTTTCCCAAGCAATGCCGTTTTATAATATACATCCAAATCAGTATTCGAATCATATAATTTATTGTATGTTTCATCATCTGTTAATAATGTCGATGGTCTTGCTCGCGCAAAATCAGGCTTTTTCAGAAATACACTTATTAGACATTGCGCTAAAAATGATACTCCAACAATATCTGTTGCCTTTTTCTTTTGATTTTTATAGTAATTCTTTCTTCTATCATAATAGAGTCCTCTACTTTTCATATACATTTCTATTTGTAGATGTATAGGATCAGTAACTCTAAGTGATGATTTAGGTATATTCGTTTGATTATTAGTTGCAAAAATAATATCATCTCTAGCTTCTTCAGAAGATGGGACAATAACTCTTACAAGTACATTTCTTTGTTCATTATCAATCAGATTTCTATTATTCGAATAGAAATTGTATATTTCTGTCGAAGTTTGTAATCCATTCACTATTTCAGGATTCGTTATTTCTAATTCATTTATCCTTATTGGAACTATTTTATCAGCAAGTATAGTTATTCCATTATTAAGCCACCAAAAATCCTCATCTGAACTATCTCTTAAACTATCTGCAATGCTTGAATTTACAGAATTCTTTCCTTGATAATCTCTCACATTTGACTCAAAAAAACTGCTTCTTAGCTTACCATTTTCATCAGTTATAAAATTATAATATGTGCCAAGATTTATTAATGATATATACTCTGCATTCTTTCCTCTCGATATAGGATTTTCCGAAAACTTTAAATTAATTACAGTTTCCATATCTGCATTATATAACTCCATAAGCTTATCCGCATTTATAAAATTAACAGCTACTTTAGCAGATGGATATAACTCATTCACTACCTTCTTAAGTTCTGCAGCCTGTTCTTCAACATTTTGATTAACTTCAAGACCTAATGTAACATAATAGTAATTAATGAACACCTTGATTTGAGAACGAATTAGTTTGGTAATTGTATCTCTAAATAGCGTAAACATTCCAACAACTTGTTCTGAATATCTATTATTTTCAAAGTATTTTTCAATATCATTTGACATATCCAGTAAATTGTCTGATACTGTTTTCCATTTCATTATAGCATCTTCTTTAAAACCTGTTGTATTCTTTGCTTGAATGATCGTAAAATTTAATTCTGATCCTTTATAAGCAGTTAAACCTTCCAGTTGATCCTCCGTAATTAAATCATTATTTAAAAATAAATATAATCCGTCACATCCTCCATCATGCCCACCGCCTACTATTCCTGAATATATCTCTTCATCACTCAAATCATTATTTTTTAATACCTGTGATGCAGCAAAGAATTCGAAAAACGAATTCTCATCATCATATATTTCACTTTCCTCAAAATCCTGTCTAATAATTTCTTTCAAAAGCGTTTGATTGTTGGATAAATTTTTTGCCATTTTTCTTTCCTCTTTCGCATTATTTTTTTATTTACTTGAAATCATATACCTTCAATCCACTCATTTTAGCATACATCCAAATTCTTCTATAAAATTCAGGTTGATAATTATCAAATTGTTCTTTAACAAAACTATTATTAATTCCTAACGCTCGCCGGTTCCTTTCAACCAGTTTGTTAAAAAATCTATCTGAAACTATTTTATTATTTTTCTTCGTATTACATGTTGAGCATGCCAATACAAAATTCCATAATCTGTCTTCTTTAACAAATGACCACGGAATAAAATGATCTACATGAGCAACCCTTTCAAATTTAGACCCGCAGAAGAAACACGTATTTTCCTCAAATTCTTCTCTTAATATCTCTCTGAAAACATCTAAATTACTTCTCTGAGGTGTTGCAGACTCTAATTTGTCAATCACTCTTAACAAAACAGAATCATTATTTATTTTTTCTAAAAACCTTGCCCAAGAATAATAATTCAGCTTTTCTAGTTCACCTTTATAGTGAAACATAAAGTCATAAGCTATTGGACTAATCCATATATATTCTTTTTTTGATCCTGACTGAATATCAAAGCCATATACCAATCCTAAAAGATCTCCGTATAGTGCACCAATAACATTTTTGCGACATTGTTTTGAAACTTCACCAATAATTTCTTTTTTTTTATTCTCATCAATAGATGAAAATTGTAACTTTCCCAATACAGGATTATCTTCAACAGCTTTCATAAAAATTTGTTCCAATGCTGAATAATCTGATTGATTAGAATTCTTTCTCATCTGTCGAAGCCCGTATTTAACAACCAAATTCCAATAATTTTCCGCAAATTTTCCAAACAAGTCTGGGAAAGATATTCTATACATTCCTATTAAATCTTGCTTAGAGTTAAGTAAATTATCTAAAATAGCTTTAACCAATCCAAATTTATAGGTATTTCGTTTCATTGACGCATCTGAAAAAACAAAATTAAATCTTGACCATAGTTCATCATCACTAGGTCTTAACGAAAGAATATCTCCTAATTTCTGATTCCATCCTGCCATATACTAACCTCATTGTGCAATCTGACTTGCAACTTCAAACATGTTTCTAACGCCACACCGTACTTCTTCTAAATCTGAGTCAGCTCCCCAACTTATCCTTATTGAGCACTCAATATCTTCATCCGGTATTCCCATAGCTTTTAACACATAACTTGGTGAATAACTTTTTGATGTACATGCAGATCCGTTTGAAATACCACAATACTGTTTTGTGGAAAGCATTAACGCCTCGGACACAACACTCGGAATACAAATATTTATAGTACTATCCACGCAATAATCACTACATCCATTTATCTTATATTTGATATTTGAAGTATTTAACTCCTCGATTACGGTCTGCTTGATTCTTTTTATTATTTCAGCATTTTTCACATAGTCTTCTTTTGCCACTTTGCAGGCTTCTCCGCACCCAGCAACAAGTGCTACAGGAACTGTTCCTGGACGAATTCCATGCTCTTGCTGACCACCATACATTATATTTTTAACTGGTGGCAGCTTATAGCGTTTTTTCTTTAAAATAAGAGCTCCTATGCCCTGTGGGCCTTGTAATTTATGAGCACTGAAAGATAACATATCATATTTTAAATCTCTTATTTCATCTACGAGTTTTCCACAACTTTGTGTTGCATCAATATGAAACAATACTTCTCTATCTTCCAACTGATCACCCAATTCTTTTACAGGTTGAATTATTCCAGTTTCATTATTCACATGCATCACGCTTACCAATAAAGTATCCTCTCGCACTAACGAAATTACCTCTTCCGCTCTTACGCGTCCAGAAATGTCTGGCTTTACAATGTCTATATCATATCCCTCGTTTTCTAAATGCTTTGCCGTTTCTAGAACCGCCTTATGTTCTATAGCTGTAGTAATAATATGCTTCTTTCCTGTTTTTTTTGCGTATTCTCTTAAACCCTGAAAAGCAATATTATTACTTTCTGTAGCTCCACTTGTGAAAAATACTTCATCTGATTTTACACCTAACAATTCCGCAACTTGTTTTCGGGCATCTTCAACAATTATTCTTGCATTTTCGCCAAAATCATGTGTTCTGCTATCAGCATTTCCTATATTGTTTTTGTAAACACTAATCATCTTCTCCAAAACTTTATCATTAATCGGAGCAGATGCATTGTAATCCAAATAAACTCCCATGTTATTTCTCCTTCACAGCTAAATTTACCAAATCATCAAATGATTTAATAAATCCAGTTCCACATAAATGAGCTATTCCCCTCTCTAAGTTTAATCTGAAATATTTTGCAACTGTGATATCGTCAGTAGGCAAATCCATTTGAATGCACCAGGCTTTAACTAAAGCCTCATACAATTCATAATAATCGCCTCCAAATGTGAACCATGACATTTCTAAATTGCTGTCTGCAACTATCTGGATATCAGTTGGAAGTGTTTTTTCGCTTAAAGAGTAACAAAGTGCCCACCTACAAAGTACATTCCAATTCTTAATTCCTGTCTTTCCTTTTAAACGAGACAACTGGTCTTTTGCTGTTTGAGAAAGACGAACCTGTTTCATTATCATTATTATTCTCCTATCAAATATCCTTTTCTTATAGATGTACTCTTTTTTTCTTCGTTATATTCAAGAGTAAATTCATCACCAACATTTTTCTTCATTAACTCATAGTATGTTTTATCTATTTCTGAGTCTGTTGAAAGAATAATAGTCTGCTCACCTGCATTTGGAAAATAAGTTTTTATCAATGCTGTTCTATGAAGCGAATCTAATCTTGATAACGGCGTATCAATAATCACAGGTAACTTCTTTTTAGAACAAATTGCTAAAGCCCATAAAATTGAAATAACCATTAATTGTTGCTCGCCTGCTGATAACGAATCATTAGATACTTCGTTTCCTTCACTAGAAATATAAGAAATATTCAACGTTTCCGGATCCATCTTGATATAACTAATAAGGTTTTTCTTATTTGCAAGCTTCTTATAGCATTTTGTAATTGTATCCGCCAAAACATTTGTTTTTCTTTTCTGCAATTCTATCTGATATTTTTCTATTATTCTCAATGCCATATTTGAGTATTTTATTGTTCGATCTGTGCTATCCCTCAACTCAGCTGTTGATAAGTAAGACTCAACATATTTGCTGAATTCAGTTGTTGCCGTCATTGCTCTGGAATTTGCAGCACTCCTCTTTTGTTCTAGTTCAGACATTTTAACCTGATTCTCAATTAATTTTTGTTCAGTAGTCTTAATTTTTTTATAAATCTCTTTTAATTCTTTATCATTAATATCCAAAGAAAGATAACTATCAAATTCAGCTATCTTCTGCTCTTTTTTATCTTTATCAGCTAGTATATTTTTGGCATGTTCTTTTGTCTTATCCAATTCACCTTCTACAAGATTGTTAATCTGAAATAAAGCTTGGTCTGATAATCCATACACAGGTGAAGTCTCCGTGTCTGTAAAATGATTTTTCACATATAATAAAAACTCTTCACTTGACTTACTATCGCCATTGTAATCGTTCTTAAAATCTTCTATTAAATCATCTAATTGAACTACTGCTTCCTTCATTACTGTATCCATATGCTCATCAGTTGCTTGTAGTTTTATATCTCTTATTAAATCCTTGACCAATACAAACGGTAACTCACGCGCCGCAATATCATATAATTCATTTCTTTCGGTTGTTAACTGAGAAATAAGATCGGCCCTATTCTGAAGAATCTCCTGCCTTGTTTCAACCGCTGCTCCTCCTTTAGCTGTATATAATTGGTGCAGTGAATCTAACTTATCATTACATTCAACAATCTTATGAGCAAGTAATTCTATCTTTTCATCTATCTTAGCTAGCTCTGCTATAGCCTTTTCCTTCGCTTCTCTTAGTTCTTCAACCCCATCTGAAGTTTTGTTATTTTCCTCTTTTTTACTTACCTTTTTTAGATTTCTAAGAATATCATTCTCTAAAACGTCTAATACTGTTATTCCAAGCATTGATCTTATGGCATTTTTCAGCTGAACATTTGCACCATCAACTGCCATTTCTGCAATTTTTTCTCCATCAAAAAAGAAAAAACTTGAAAGTGCACTAGGTAAAATACCCTCAATGAACATAGGCCAATTTTTTGCCAAGAAATCATTTTCTACTCCATCTTTCTGCACACGAATTTCTTCAACTGTTTTTCTGGTCAATATATCCCAACTTCTTGATATAGTATAAGTCTCATCCGTTTCTGTGTTTGTATTAAATTCTAATTCAACCTTACATGTTTTATCCGCTGCATCTTTGTTAACAAACGATCTTAAATATTGTAAATAAGACCTATGTTTACTTTCTGTATATGCAAAGGAATTTGATCCATATAAAGCTAGTAGAATAGCTTCAAGAAAAGTTGTTTTTCCTCTACCATTCATTCCTCCAACTAACGCAATTGGCTTTCTATTATTGAACTCAAATGTATTGTCTCCTGCATATACACCAAAATTATGTAATTTTAATCTTTTGATAATCATATATTATTCTTCCTCATCATCGTCAAACTCTGATCCTAATGGTTCATAATCTAAGAATTTTTCATTATATTTGCCACCATGTTCCTTTTTCCTAACCATCATATCAGAGTAATATTTGGTTGCATCTTCTTCATTTTTATAGCATGTTTTCCCAATTGTGGAATTAATATCTTCCAATATACTCTTTCTTTGATTTACACCTGCGGCTTTATTTTCGATGTCTACAAGAGTATACATCATTTCAAATGCCAATTCTTCGTCAGGATACATTTCCTCACATACATTTTTTAGTATTTTCCATTCTTCACTCTCAAAATTCTCATTATGTATCCACTCTGGATCTAAAAACTCTTTTCCTGTAACTTTCTCATATATCTTTGGTAACGAGTCATCAAATTCATGCTTATCATTAACCCATATCCTACGTATAGCTTGTAATTCAGGTAACCTAATTAACTCCAAATCACAGAATTCCTTTGGACCGGTTTCGTTTATCTCTTTTTGGATAACTAAAAGTTTCTCTAACCATTGCTCACGCACTTCTTTTTTATATGGACCGTGAAATAATTTACCATAATTTCCCTGCAAGTTTCCCTTCATACGACGAAAACTTCTGCGTTCTCTATCACCGTCTTCACTACCGAATTCATTTCTAAATTCGAGTAATACACTCATCCATTCTTTTTCTTGGTCATTAGCTATCATGGCTTCCATAGACTTATCTTTTTCAACCATTGTACATACCCAACATCCAAATCTACTTTTTCCACATGACTGTGTTGATTTATCAATTTGTAGAGGACATTCATTATCTGCTGTAGCACCTCTATACATTGTCATAAGATCTGTATTTGAATAGCCCCAAGGATTTTTATACTGAAGTAAAAAAGTCCACACATCATCATCTGACCAATCTTCCATAGGAGAAAAAACTAATTCATTGGCCAATGTTGGATTTGGACTTAATAAATCTCTTACTCTTTTCTTCTCAAGATTAGTCATCGTTCTATTTCTTCTAGAACTTTCCTGCTTTCTTGTACCTAATACAAGTATGATTTCTCCATGTTCTGCAATTTTGTTTTTGATAAAATTATTAACTGGTTTTATTTTAAGTCTATCTGTACACCATCGGTATTTCATTCTTGGGAATGGATATCCCCTACCAATTAAATTAACCCAAAATGTATTATCATAATCAGGAATTAACCTTTCTGGAATGAAAGGCAAGCATTTTTTTTCAGCCTCAATTTTCATCTTCTCCAACGATTTTTCAACCCATTTAGACACTACAGGTGACTCTACCAACGTGTCTGTGTTCATAATATGAACAGGCTTAGTTCGTTCCTCTGCTGGCAATTTTTCCAATGCCATCCATACTAACTGAACTGCAGCCGTGCTATCTTTTCCGCCCGAATATCCTACCATCCAAGGAATATCATCTGCTTTATATAAATTTTGAATTGTAACTAATAGTCCATCTATCAACTCTTTTGTGATTGCCATTTTTATCCTCTACTCTTATCTTTTTTTAATTTTTCCTCTGCTAATTTCTCTTCATTCGAAAGTGGAATCCCTATTTTTTTCTTAATTTCATTTGAAATTAACAATCCAGCTTTTTTATTTGTTATTATTCTTCCATTCTTTCCAATAGCTCGCAAATACCAGTTCTTGGAACTTCTACTCCAATTTATTTTCTCTATATCCTTAATATATTTTTCACAATCAATATTATTAGTGTAAAAATAATTTCCAAGTCTTCCAAAAGCCTGAATAACTATGCTTTGTGTTGCAATAAAGTTTTCTCTTAGATCTACTTTTGTAATCTCTCCATTCTGAAGTTCTTGCCACAGTCTCATATGTTTTACAACTGACTCCCAGTATTTCTGTAAGAAATTTTCAAGATTGTCCATAGAATTTCTTCCTACAATGATTTTATTAGCTGTATAAAAGGTATTTAGTGTAAACAAACTTGAAGAATACTTGCCAAGTATATCTTTTTCCTTGTCAGTATAAGTGTTCAAAAAATCAATATTCCAAATTACGTTTCTTGTAGCAACAGCCATATCATCTCTAGAATCATACAATTCAGATATTGAATTTGATGTCTTAACAGCATTCTTATTTAAATCGGTAAAAATCTGTTGACTCCTTTTCAGCCCGTAATCCGAATAAAATACAATAGATATCGTTTCATTCTCAAGTGATGGTTCTTCTTTTATTGCTGCAAGAATTGCTGATTTTCTATGCTGACCATCATTTATTAAAAAATGTGCATCCATGGACACTTCCAATATCCCTGTATCAGAATTATTCTCGTTCGCTTTAAAATCGAATTCCCCATCTATTGATGCAGCCAACGCTGAAAAAACATAATTTTCTCTATTATCTAAAATATATTTACTAATAATTGGAATTCTACTTTCGTTTATTTTTCTTTGTGCTCTATACTCTGGTAGTACATATTCCTCATCATCTGATGGAAATAATTTTGATAACATTTTTAACGGAACCATTGCAATATAATACTCAGCTCCTGCCTGTATGCCTCTAACTACCGGAAATCTATATACATAATCCATAATCACCTCATCAAAAAAGATATACTTAAGTATCTACTTAAGTATATCTTTTCGTGTAGACTATGTCAAATCAACATTATATTTTTTTAAACTCTATAACAAAATTATCACCCAGTTTTTCTTCATTAATCCACTCAATAATGCTTGGAGTAATATCTACCACTTTTGCCTTTTTTCTAGTAACTGCAATAACAAAGTTTTTGATTTCTTCTGTCAAATTTAACTCTTCTTCAATTTTATCCACTTCATCAATGCTCATTTTTAACCAATCTAATCTGGTTTGATTTCCATCATCTTTTAAAGACAATCCTGTCCATTCACTCGCATTAGCAATTCTATTTTTTATCATTGATAACTTATTCTGATCCTGAACTAATGACCCGACTGTGGCTATTTTTGATCTTACCGGAGACGATATTCTAAGATAATAATCTTTCCATTCCCTTGTAAGGCTCGGATTAAATTTTCTATTAATTTGCTGCTTTACTTCTTTTAACTCCTCCTCATCAACTGCTCCTGCTGCAACCACATCTTCAAGTCTATTTGCTATATCAGTTGCATGTTCTATGCTATCATCGGACAAATCAAACGAAAGCAGACTATGAGCGAGTGAAACAGTTTTTATAGACCTCCAAAAATCAGCTACTATTGCAGAATAATCTGCATCATTTTGATTTTTCTTCTCAGCATCTTGAACAGCACTTTCTACTTTATCTAATCGCTTGAGGTCTTTGATACTTTTTTGAATTTCTTCAATTAACATATTATTTCACCTCCTCTATTATTGTTTTACATTCGTCCAACAATTCTTTCGTCTCACAATAATCATCATTCTCATCATCATTATCCGAATTTCCAATGCTTTCTCTCATTCTCAACTCGATTTCCGCTGTTGTTTGTATAATATCATTTCCAACAGTTTCAAGAAGTCTAGCGAAATCACTTAGGCCTTTTATCGGGTCCTTACTTAGTCTAAGCAACGCTTCAACTGGTTCTGATATTTCTTCAACTTGCATAGCCACATTTAGTGAACTTAGGATATTACTAGCATTTTTATTACAAGAATTTATCAATCCATTGTCCATATGAATTGCAGCACTAATATGGCTTTTTTGTGCTTGATTATAAAAACTCTTTATAAATGTTATGATTTCTTTGATATCATCTTCGTCTTCAATATCATCTAAATCTATATATTTAGATATAATTGCAACTTTTTCGGCTAATAATTGTTTTTCATCATCCACTACAGTATCAATTTTCTCTAATATTTTTTTCAAATACTCACTTGAAATTCTTCTTTTTCTAAATGGATCATCTAACTGTAATTGCTCTTCAGTATATACTAATCCATTATTAATGACTTTTCTTACAGCTTTATTAAAGGAAACGAAGTCATATTCATAATTAGTAGAAGACTTTACATTACCCTGCGGAAGATTGTAGTACTGTAGCACAGTCATCCTATTTTCGTTTCCCTCTGAACCACTAATCATCTTTTTTAAGTCATTCCACGTTTTTACATGACCATTTTCTTCAGAAGTGGGTTCGTTCTTCCTTAAAAGTATTTCTGGGGATAAATTCTGGGCTTTCTGAAAATTGCTACAATATCCATTTAATATTAATCTATAATACTCTGCCGCCGTTGCAAATGTGAAATATTCTATTTTTTTTCCTTCATAATATAGAATTGCATCCACTATTTGAGGTTTTATCTTTTCGGTCCAGCACTGTATCCTGTACAAATAATCCGTTGCCCCTGGAAAATCCCATGATTTTTTCCCAATCTCTTCCCACCGCAAAAAACCTTCAATTATTTTTCTTGATTCTATCGATGCAGGTAGTTCTATTGCCGAATCACTTTGCATTGTTTGTCTCTCAAAACTCACCAAAAATTTATTTTTAGTATCACGTCTCTTCGATACTGCATCACTTGACACTCCTTCAGATGTCCAATCAATCACTTCATAAAGATAGTCATTAATGTTCTTTCTAACATCATTTAAAGGTCTAACGCTCTTAGTTGTAGCTCCAATACTTAGCTTATAATCTTTATTTTCAATCCACTTATCAACTTCCTTAAGTGCCAATACAACTTTTTCGTTCTCAACACGCTGTACTTCACTGTTCTTTTTAGTAGTTTTAAGTTTATCATCTTTAGATAAAACCTGTTCAATATCTACACTCTTTGGCTTTTCAATAATCTTTCCATCTATTATTGGTAATCCTAATTCTTTATAAATATTTTCAGGCAACCCTGCAATATATTTTTTTCCATTTTCATTATATATTACATCTTTACCATTTCCCCATATATACATGAACTGAACTAATCGTATTTTTATGTCATCACTCAAATCTGGTCTATTGTAAATTACATTTTGCAATTTAGGATCATATCCTTCAAGAGTATTACGCTTTTTAGGATAATTCTGCAAATCTTCAATTGCATCTTTAACATATGGTTCAATAATGTTTCGCATTAATGCTCTAGGATTTCTTTGTGTTACGCTTTGACGCTGATATAAGAATCTAATTGCATTTTTAGTAAATGGGAATAAATTTATACTTTTGTCTCCAATTTCGTATTCATCCCAACCTTCACCTATAGTAACTTGATGTATAGGATAAGCATTCTTTTCAGCATGTGCATCAATCCAATCGTTAATCACATTTGTTTCTAGAGAAACTGTATTCAAATATCTGGCAAAAAATTCAACAAGTCCCTCATAGTCTCCGTCATACATATCGTCAGGTACATTGACAAACTGTTTGATTCTACCTTTTGTATTACTTCTGATACTATCTATATAATAACCGTCTGCAACTCCAACAATGGCTGTTATTCTACATAATTCTTTATCTGAATAACCTTTCCTATTCCTTAACAATGCATCCAAAAGTGAATTGTCAACACCTGAAGCTGCTGTAATATCCTCTATCAATATTGTTAATGAGCACCCTTTTTTAAACAACTCGTGTCTAACATCATCGATAACCTGACTCAAATCTCCCGGTTCTAATCCAGTACATCTTTGTATAACTCTCTCTCTAAACTTATTAACATACGAAGTGATCTTCAAAACAAACTCTTTATTATCAAGTAATTTATCCGCAATCTTACGTGCTTTTTCATCTGCTCCATTGCTAATCAATTCCGTTCTAAAAGCTGAATCTATTTCAAAGTCCTCTTCTTCATACTTAGCAACCTTATCATTTACCTCAAGCGTCTTATTTTCAGCTATTTTCATATAAATACGATCTATAGGTCCCGATTCGTTCATTAATCTTTCTTTGAAAGATGCATTTTGCAACAGCGCAACCAAATGCCTTCTATCAACATTACTAATAATTCTTCCCTCATCAGTTCCAGCGCCACCATCATCACTATCAATAAGATTTACAAAAGAATAGTATATTGTATTTTTTAATTCAATTTCTGGGATTGTTGTTGATGCAGAAGCCATTTTTTTATATAGTTCTTTATTTGGCATATTCTCAACAACTGGATGATTAATTAACTGTCTAATCGTTCCCTTTAATGTATTATCTGCTCTTCTAATAGGTATAACAATTTCATCATCTTCTTTACTAATTTCTAACATGGTGCTAATCCATCTAATTAAATGTGACTTTCCTGCGCCACTAGCACCTTTAACTAAAATAAATTGATCATCATTTTTTTCAGAAAATATAGTCTCAAATATTCTATCTTCCGACACAGGATGTTTTTTATCTTGCTCTGTCAATTCAGCATGATCAGTATAATATAATGTTCTCATAGGGACATGCTTTGCCAAAAAGTCACCTTTAGAATTATCGATAACATCCGGGAGAAAAACTTCTTTATATCTTTTTTTTGCAATTTCTAAATTCATTATTTAACCCCCTTTACTATAATTGATGCAATCTGATCATTAAATGCTTCGTTTGAAGGAAATAAAATCCATCTATTTTTGGCATCACTACTATACTTCAATTCAATCTCTCCATTGTCATGTAATTCTCTTAATGCACTTGATAAAGCAAGATTCATATTTCTTTCAGGTTGCATATTGCTTGTCAACATCTTCCCATATTTACCAAGCATTGCCATAAATTCATCTATTGCTATTTCTTTATTTTTTTCTATATTTAAAATTTTTAAAATATTTTTAACATAAATATATGCATTCGGTAAGAACGCCATGCCATTAACGTAACCTAAGCCTATGAACGGAGCCCAAAATCTCCAACCTCTAGCCATAGGTGCCGTAATTTGCTTTCCAATTTGATTTGACAAAAGATTCAATAAATCTGTATCTGCAACACTTCGATATTTATATATTTCTTCATTTAAATTTACTATAATATTTGTGACTTCATAAAATTGCTCTCCCTCAAAACTATCCATTTTTGAAATAACATATTTCTTAAAATCCTCAATTCCCTTTATTTCTTCTTTTGGAATTAACGGAATAACAATATTATCTTGTATTTCCACTAGCCCCAATTCGGTTGCCGCCTTAAATATTGCTGCAAAATACGAATTTCCTTCATATATTCCTTCAGGTTCAATACATTTTTGAACTTCGGCTCTAGTAATTTCTTTTTTACTCACTACAATCTTATATAAAGAATATACTCTAGCAGGTATCGCTTCTGTTACCATATTTCCTACAAACATTATTTTCCTCCTATTTTTCTATAACTGCACCACTTACGCAATCAGAAATCTTCTTTTCATTCATATCAGAAACACGAAAATCTTTCTTAGCAATATGTATCACATATTTTCTATAATCAATATATTTATTAACTATTCCGTATTGCTTTTTAGCTTTTTCATCTTCCTCACTATAACAAACCATAATTAATCCAGAAATGTAAAACTCATTATCCCTCATTTTTAAATCCCTGAATTCAGCAAAATTCATTATATTCAATTCTGGATTATCTAGAACATCCACATTTATATAATCGTCGCAAATTATAATATTAGGTTTATATTTAGATATATAAGTATCACAATTATCTTTCGAAATAATCAACGCCTCATTAGTTCCAGCAAAAAAATCCTCATTTTCTTTGCTTAACTTTTTTGCAGGTGCAGAAACATTGAGTAGTAAAGGAAATCTATTTTTTTCTTCTAAAACCTTATTAGTGTGACTATTACACCCTGAACAACACTCTGAAACAAGTGTGTATGTGTCGGTAAACATCCCCGACCAACATAGCTGTTCAGACTTATAAATTGAATTTTTAATTAAATTGAATGCAGATTGTGCCTTTTTAGTTTCCTCATTTCTTATTTTTTCAAACAAATCTTTTGATTCATCTGAATCAAAAGTCAATAAGTCATCCAAAATTTTAACGGTAAATATATATCTATTCTTATCATCTAAGTCTAGGCCAATAATATCTATAGCTTTATATCTACTTAACAATAGTAATACATTTATATTCCATTTTTCATCTGTGTCATTTCCTTCTTCGAAGTAATTAATTTTATTATAATTTGGTTTTGTTGATGCCATTATTGCAATCTGTCCACCACTCCACTGATTAGAAGGATTTGTATACATACTCCACCATCTTCCCCAAAAAGTATCTTTTCTAAGCACTTTTTGTATATGATCTCTTCCCTCATCAATATCATTATCTGTTATACACATAATACTCAATGATGGCAGTCCATCTCTGCCCCCTCTTCCTAATTCTTGATAATAGGAATCCGGACCATCTGGAACATATAAATGCATAACCGTTCTGACATCTGGCTTATCAACTCCCACTCCAAATGCTGATGTGGCTATCATTATGTCAAACTCATTATTTGCCCACTGTCTTATTAATGATTTTCTTTCTTCTGATCTTGTTTCTCCAGTAAATAAATTTATATTCGCATATCCACGTTCTTCTAAATTTTTTTTCCATTGTTTTGCTTGAAATGGATTGTTTACATATATAATTGCAGGACGTGGTAATTTATCTACGAGTTCAATAACTTTCTTTTTTTTGTCATTATAATTCTTGTTTTTTACCAATATATATCGTGGTTCTTTCCTAAGTGCATCACATCTTAATTCTATCCATTTATCAGGGGTTGCAAACATATATTTTAATATACTTACAGTATCATCTTTAAAAGTTGCTGATAACAAAAATGTTCTTATTGCAGGATTAGCTTTTAACAATTCCCTTCTCCATGGACCTAGACATTGATAATCTATTCTGAAAAAGTCCCCCCATGATACTACAATATGTGCTTCATCTATAATGATATTTTTTAAATACTTGCTACTGTTAGCGTCATTAATCACTTTTCTAAATCTATCATTTTTAATAAGCGCTTCTGGAGAAATAAACAATAATTTGGCTGTGCGTTTTTTTATGGCATCAAAGATTTCTTCAGCATTCTTGACATTACTATAATAACAATATATTTCTTTCTCTTTAGCAATTTTAATATTGCGGTACGAAACACGCTCTTGATCCATAGCTAAAGAAACTGTAGGTACAATAACAATCGAAAGACCTTCATTGGAATATCCAACAGCCTGAGTAACCAGACTCTTGCCTCCACCTGTAGGCATCGAAACTAAAGTTGTGAACCCATTAGGCGTATTCAACGCTCCATAAACGCATAATTTTTGTTCAACCGATTTAAAATACTCAAAATTGGTCAATCTTTTTATGAATCCATTTGTCTTTAACTGATATTTAGAATCACAAACAATTCTTTCGGTATCCTTATTTATAAATGCATCTTTAATAAAAGTTTCATTTTTGACCAATTCATCTACATCATATGATGCATAATATTTTTTTGAAATATTATCTTTATATATTCCAAACGCTTCACTGTCATGCATTTCCAAACTATCAATCTGAAGAGATGTTTGAAATACAATCATAAAGTTTCTTAACGATGCCATAACATCTATCATACTACGCATTCCAGCTTTAAATTCGCTATACGTTTTGCACAAACGTATAGCCGTATTAATCATAAATGACTCTATCTCTGTATTACACTGATAGATTTCATAATTAAAATCATCTAATTCCTCATTTATTATTCTTTCTATTGTATTTATAATATCTTCTCTAATCATTCTTAATTAACCACACAAAACTCGCAGATTCAATTCTCATTATTGGATTCGCGAGACTTTCATAAATTATTTCATATTGTTTCCTTAAATCTTCTATTTCCAAATTTTCCACTTGAAAATAATTATTTCTTGACTCTTTTGCAGACAAAATCTGATCTATCATTTCTTTCGCGCCCTCTAAATTTGTCTCTCGATCAAATTTATCTTTTGCTTTTTTTATAGAAACATTATACCCCTGCTCTACAAGTTTTTCCCATTGCTCTAAATCATATTGTGCCTTAAACCATTCAAGGTTACTTACATTATATTTTTTCTCAATACCTAAAAAACCGTTTCTTTTCCCTCGCCTTCCTAAATGTTCTAATGTATCTGGCTGATTGAAATAACCTAATCTAGATATTCGCTTGTGCTCCTCTAAGACTTCTTTTTCCGAAATATTAGAATAATTTGAAAATGCAACTGGGATAACTTGAATGGACGTAGGTAGATAATGTCTGAACTGTCCCAAAGCATATAACGAAACACCATTTTCCAAAAGTAATCTTTCATTTGGTTCAATAGAATATGTATATATGAATCCTTTCCAGTTAATACACGATTCAGCCGCAAAAGCAGTACACATACCTCTATATGAATGCATTGCATTATCAACAATACAATCAAAAATTTCATCTCCAGGAGCATAAAAATGAATATAATCATTTTTTATTGCTGTATCACGATCAAACGTTCCTTTTATCTGCCTATCGTTATAGGAAACATTTTTGCACAATTCTTCCATTCCTCTTTGGACTCTAATCAAAGCTTCATTTTGCTTTTTGGCAAGATAGTTATCCCAATTTGGCGGTATTAAGAATGAATTTTGAGCTGATCTAACTGAAAAATTGTTTTCATTAAAGGCAATTATTCCACTATCCTCACTTCGGTTCAACTTTCCAAATCCAGCAAGAGATGCCCAACTCATCATTGTATCTGCAAATAATTTATTTTCATTAAACTGATAATTTGACAACAATTTTTCTAATTCTAGGTATAACGGCTTGAATCTTAATGCTGCTGTATCAAATATTTGCTCCCTATGAACTATTTCTCGCATTTCAGCTGCTTCTTGAATCAAATCTGGAATCAATCTATAAAGTCCATATTCAAAATCTTCCATTATTGAACTCACTATCTTATTGTTTATGTCATTCATTATTATTTCTAATCCGCTTAATGACTGATTAAAAACATTTAAACCTTCACTCCAAAATTTATATAATTGTTCTTCGTAGCTATTCTGAGAATGTATCACAATCGAAGTGACTGGAATACTAACATCTCGTCCCATTCTATCTAATCTTCCGATTCTTTGCTCTATACTGTTAATATTCCATGGTAAATCAATGTGAACTATGTAATCGGCAATTTGAAGATTCCTTCCTTCACCACCTGATTTGTCACACACTAAAATTTTGCAATTTTCATCTGACTGAAATCTATATATATTCACTTCAGCTTCATCTGTATCCATAGTCTTTGAAAATCCAGTGACTTCTTCTCCAAATGCATCCTTTAAAGTACTATAATATTTTGAAAATGTTTCAATATGATCTGTAAACACCACAACTTTCTTTCCAAATAGATTTGTGTCAATATAATCAACCAACTTCAATAATCTCGATGGATGAGAGTCTAAATCATCCAGTGCGTCTGCCAAATCATCTACTATTTTATTTTCATCTTCAACCCATCTTGAAGCACTATAAATAACATCCTCCGGCAATTGAACTTCGTTATTTATTCTTAACACTTCTGCTTTATATGCCCAAGGAGAGCTAAAAAATGCTTCCAGCAATGGTTTTACAATGTTGTTAACCTTTTCTGGTGTCAGGTCGTTTTGAAGTGAAACTATCCATTCAATCAAATTTCTATATGCTTCATTTTCATAATATACAGTATCTTCATCAATTTCATATGTAACTTCTTCAAGTTGCCTTTCAGAAAATTCTCCATCAGGATCAATTGGATATACACCTAATACTGCTCGACGTCCTCTGATTATATTTCTCTCAATCTGATAGTTATCACATATGTAAGAAATAATAACTCTAATAGAATATATACCGTAGTCTTCTTTTTCAGTATCTACTTTCGATATCATTTTATCCAATACTGGATCTTCGATAACTTTAGAAATATCTTCCAGCATTTCTTCTATAACTTCTATTTCATCTAGTACATCTTCATCTTCTCTTGGATTCCCTTCAATTTCAGGTAATAATTCATTTTTAAAGCTATCAATTTCATCTAACAATGAGTGTGTTAATCTCGATATTCTATTTTGCTTTTCAACAAGTGATAAAAATGTATCTAATGACATTTCATCATATTTTTTTGGCAATATAACTCGAAGAAGACGTAAATACTCTTCTGCTCGTTGCTGTATTGGAGTAGCACTCAAGATTATTATATTTTGTGCATTAACACTTAAAGAATGAATATTATTGAACTCAACGTCTTTATTAATATAATTGTGTACTTCATCAACTATTACAAAATCCCAACGTTCATCAGTTTCTTCCATACTTAAGTCTTCTACTGACTTAATAACAATTATATTCTCCCTTTCATTTTTTCCTTCCACCAGTCCAAATTTAAATAATAACTCTGTTCTCCATTGTGTAATCAATGTTTCAGGTGCAGTTATCAATATTCTTCGATTGGCTTTTTCACTCAAATATATTTTTAGTATTGAACATGCTTCAATAGTTTTTCCCAATCCCACTTCATCTGCTAGCATATATCTACACTCTTCACTTTGTAAACATTGCATAATTGTGTTTAGCTGAAATGCTTTTAAATATATTTTGCATCCAGCTAACTCTTTAAATCCGCAAATGGAATTATCTAATATATTCATTGTATCTTTAACAATTTGCCTACCCAAATACCAACAAGGATTTTGAAATTCATATCTTTTCATCTGATTGATTGGATTAGCTTTTCCAGAAAAAAAGGATACTTCTATTTCGTTCTCTGTTACTTTATAATGCTCCTTTGTGTCATCATCCAATAAATAATATTCATGGAATCCTTCCTTATTAGCTTTATACTCGATAATAGTAGTATTTCTTCTTCCATACTTTGCCTTAGAGCCTTTAAACAAAATACAGCGATCCAATAGAAAAAGTGGAACTTCAATCAACTGATTCGGTATATCTTCAAAGTATTTTTTATACCCATATGGGTCATGAAATTTCACAACAGCTGTCTCATTAAAATCATTTACACTTTCAATTTTACCAGTTACAAAATGACGTGGATCTCGTGGATATTCCTTATCTATTGGACATCTAACAAACATTCCCGCTTTTACCATTGATTCCTCCTCCTTTTAATTTTTCTTGGTTCTAAACACTTCCAAACAAATATCTTTATCGCCACACTTATCACAAATACTGTTTAGTTTTCTTCTATACCTTTCTTTAGACAATTTTTCATCACTCAGCACATCGTTAATTTCATCTTGTGTTGAAGATCTAAATATTTCTTTTTCTTCTTCATCAACATATTTCCCATTAAGTACTGTGAGAAATGCTTCTCTTTTATTCATATAGTCTATTTCTTTCTTTTGTAAATTTGTAAATTTGCCCCTTGAGACAGCATTTCTCTCTATATATGAAAAAGCCGTGCTTATTGTATCGGTTATATCTAATTGGTTTATATAAGGAAAATCAATAACCAACTCATCCATTTGTTCTTCTAAAAAATTATATACTAAATTTTTAACAAAACTCTTTCCCGAAAAATATTTGCGCGCTCTATGCTCTAACAAAATCACCAAATATTGTCTTACGAGAAAACTATCTTTATAAATAGTATTATTTTCGATAACCGACTCTAAAATAAATCTGTGTGGACATAACCTATATTTTATTAGATCAATCTCATCAAATTTTGAATATTCTTTTTTTCTTAGTTTTATGTAACTACTGTCATTTTTATATTTACTATAAACAGCTGGTTCATATGTCTCTTCTTTTGCATTTAACACTCTAAGCAAATAATAAAGATCATTCGTTATATCATTTTCATTTTTAATATAACTTAATTTAATTTTGCAATTACTAAACGCTAGACCATATACTAATGCATATCTTCTAAAGTTTTTATATTCCAATCTTGATGTAACATATACTTGATATTTCCAATCAATGGGAGCTTGAGCCACTTCAAAAAAACCAATATCTAAAGGCCATGGAAATTCATCTCTATGTGTTATACTCATTGACTGATCTGACAAACACGCAAAGTGATATATTTTTTCAAATTCATTGTTATTTTTTCTTAAAATATCACCATCTATCTGTTCAAAATTTCTAACTATCCAATTTGCTCCTTTGCCATCACTTGAAAATTGTTTTAAGTAAATACTCATAGTCTCTCTAAGACAATCAAAAGAGGCACTTGCTTCTATATCTTTAACTTCATTTAACCTGTCTAAAACCCTCTCTACTATATCTTTGAAGTCATCATTAAGATCGCTTTTCTCAAGTACTTTTTGAATTAATACATCTGATATTTTTTTATAAAAAACACTAAAATTATTATTCTTATCGTTAAAAACACTAAAAAAATGTATCGCCATCTCATTTAGTTCTTTAAGCGCATTACTTAACAAATCAATTTCTTCATCACTTACATTAAAGTACTCAAGCCTCTTCAATTCATTCTTATAGTCATCATCTATATTTCCAATTCTTTTCTTTAACTTAGATATCTTTTTTATAATGGACTTTAATGTTTTTTCATTTTCAATAATTAACTTACATTTGTCTAAAGCTGTAATAATTCGTCCCGTGTTTTTTTCTTGTATTATTCCACACGATAAACATTCATAAATATCTCTAATATCCTTGATATTCATTTCCTGCGTATCGGGATCCCACATATTAGTAATTGAAATAAAAAAATGGCCTAACGGATAATCCAAAAAATCTCGTTCTCCAAATTGCTCTGGAAAATAAATTCTGAGCAAATCGTTCACTGAACTATTTGCCGAATAAATTTGTTCTTCCATGTAAAACAAAGTTGGATGTTCATAATTGTGATTTTTTCTTTCGATTTGAGCATTTTCAAATCTTTTGGCAATATAACCAGCAAATTCTGTTTGATTATCAAATTTCAATACGCTTATTTTATTAGAAAAATCTACTGACGAAGTACTACCCGAAATAACGGATGCTATATTATCCGCAATTATTCCACCTTCATGTTCTTGGCTATCATTATGAAAATTCTGAGCTGAAATATTTATTTTTGATTCAAACCAGTTATACACGTCAAGCCACGTTTGATACACGTTCTTATAATCTGGCTGATAATTAAATAATATGATAACATTTTTATATTTACTTAAAACTTCTATCGTTCTTAATATAATCGGTGAAAACTGATGAATTCCATGCACTACCACAGTATCTTTTTTTATTTCACTTATCTTATTAATATTTTTTTCCTCAACCGCATCTTTAACAGTCTGCTCAATAGCATTATCAATTTCATCATTTGTAAAGTTATCTTTTAATATGAAATGCTTATTTTCCTTTTTTAATATTTCTTCATATATTGCCACTACACATCTCTGTTCATAAGTTAATTCATCCTTTTTAATATTATCCGGATCCATTCCCAATTCGAACATTATTCTTATGCTATCAACAATATATCCTCTATTTCTTTTTAATGAATTGATAATATCTTCTGTTTTAACATCATTAACCACTTCATTAAAATCTAAATATTCAATAATATTATCTATAGCTGCTCGTTGGCTAATAGCTATCGCATCACTTTCCCAATCTTTATATAATCTATTTATAAATCTTGTTATTGTGACAAGTTTACCTTTATAGAAACTCTTATGATATTGATCGCACAAGCCATTAACTAATGTCTGAGAAACGCACAAATGAAAGCAATTTTTTATCATTGCCCAATATGGTTCGTATTTAATTTTATATGGATTACTGTACGTATATATAATTATCGCCATTATTCTATTACCTCCATATAATTTCCCCAGCTTATATCTTCGCTAGTATCTAAGTCTTTCATCCATACAATATTTCTAATCGCCCTAGTAAGAGCAACATAGAGTACTCTAGTTTCTTCTTTTATTTTTTCATCTTCTTCCGTTGCTTCGTCAAATCCGCCACTATAACCTGAATTGCCACCTTTAAAGTTGATACTATAACTTACCTTATCATCACAAATATTTACATTCATTCCTCCAACCTTGATATCCGAAATATCTTCACTTGTATACGGTAATACCACTGTTCCATATTCTAAGCCTTTAGATTTATGTACCGTCGTACACAATACAATTACATCATCATCTTCTTCATTATGCTTTCTTGAAGCTTCTTCTTGATATGTTGTAATATTGATTTTCAAGAAATCATATATCTTATTAATTGTCAGGTAATCCCTAGAATACTTACTAATCATTTTTTCTAGAATCAATTCATAGTTTTCTCTATACTCACCTTGTTGAAATTCATCCTTATAGCATTTCCATGGTTTTAATGCCTCATAAATATCACGTAACGCAACTAATACTGGTCTAAATTGAAAATCCTCTACAACTTCTGCCCATGTTTTCCCCATATGAAGCATAAAGTATTCATCTAAAAGGTATATTAGTTCTTCTAATTTTTCTTTCTTTGAAAGTCCTGATAACTGAGACATATTTATTTTTAACGACACATAATTAGATTGTATAAAATTAGCTAAATATACTTCATTATATGGATGTGTTACAGCTAAAACCAATTTATATAAATCGGAAGATGATCTTAACCTATACAAATCGCCTCCCTCTGAAACCTTAATTGCAAAGTCGACATTTGGATTTTGTTCCGCTGCCCTCACTATATTTGCAATTTGATAGTTATATCTTACTAAAATGGCAATTGTCTTTTCCTCTCTTGATAGCTTATTTTTTTCACACAAAACATTTATTTCTTCAATTTGATTCTTTATTTCTACAAATAAATCATCAAAAAAACCTTCTTTATTTTTACTATGTACCTCTATCTTCTTCAATAATTGATTACTACTACCTTCTTTAACTATCTGGCTTGTTAATCTATCAACTTCTTCTCGATATGGCAATATTCCTTCTTTTCCTAATTCAATAAAGATATTATTGAACAAATCTAGCAGTCTTCTATCCGTACGATAATTTCTAGTCAATACATACGTAGGTTGCCATTCCCCAATATCAGATGTATTTTTGACCTTTTCAAACGCACTTAATGTTGCTCCTCTAAATCGATATATACTTTGCTTCAAATCACCCACAATAAATAAACGACATTGTTCACCAAAAACTTTCTGCATATCCGTTATCGTTTCTATCTGAACATCATCTGTATCCTGAAATTCATCAATAAACACATATTTATAATTAATTCCCTGTTTCATCAATTTGCCACTTCTTGTAAGTTCATTAATTTGAATCATACATTCTCGTAAACTCAGCAAATTGTTTTCTTTTAACTGTTTCGCATATTCGATTTCCGCTTTAATGGCCACTTCCATAATCATTTCGTTGAAGAATGGAAATACCCACGTTGGTTCCCCTAAATTCTTTTCTTCAAGTCCCTTGATATCAACACTTCGATCATATAGTTTGTCACAAAAACTAATTAATAACTCTTCAATTTTATAAGTCGGAATCGTCAACTGTCTTGCAAAATCAGGATTATCTTCAGTTTTATTCTGCAAATATTCATTTAAATAATAATGATATAACTGTTTTCTATTGAAACTCTCACTTGTAACTTGACAATCATATCCTATTCCCAATCTCATACAATCTTTTTTTAACAATGAGATTGCGAACTTATGTATTGTGGATATTTGAATCTGGTTCATATCTTCTATCAAATGCATATATTTTTCATTCGCTGTCAAAATGAAATAATTCATAAACATTCGTTTAACTCTTTTGTTCATATTTTCTGCTGCATCATTCGTAAACGTAATCATTGCAATATCGCTGACAATGTCAACAACTGCATCTACAGTTCTATTACACAAATATGCCACTCTAGAAACCATGGAAAAAGTTTTTCCAGTTCCTGCACCGGCTGCAACAAGAATATTTTTGTCACTTGGAGCATGCTCAATTACATACTGTTGATAATTAAACTTAGACACCTCTGATAGTTTTTTTAATAATTCTCTTTGTGTTTCAGAGCATTCTCCCTCTTCAATTAGCAAATCTTCTTCTAAGTAGTTAGACAAGTTTGATACAACTTCTATTTCAAAATTAAAAATATTAAATGATTCATCGAGCGGCTCAATATCTAATTCTGATTTTCCAATCACCAAATTTCCTTTTTCAGGAAAAATATTTTTATTCTTTAGTTTCTTGCTTATTTCTTTTACAATTTCCAATAACTCTTCTCTACTCGGCAAAAAAACTATTTCTTTTATTCCTTTAAAATATTCATCTATAACTTCTTTTCTCTCTTTATCTGTTAATGATTTTCTAAATACTCTAAGTCTAGAATATCCCGGATTAAGATATTCTATATCATTCTTCAAATCATAATTTGGTTCAAAATGATGTCTTATTAAAGAAAATCTTTTTACTGAAAGTTCATCATGTTTTGCTCCTTTATCTATGTTATATCTGCCAATAAATTTCTGATACAATTTACCTGAATCCAACAATTCCTCAGCAAATATCGTTTCATTTTCTTCAGACACAATATTCAATCCTTTTTCATAATACTCATCTTTGGATATTAATGGATAACATACAAAGCTCATTATCAAAGGATTCATACCTAATTCTCTATTAATTTTTTTCAACAAATCGAATCTGTAACCTCGTGCTTGGCCTCTTGGACTACCTACTGTATTTTCATAACCCGATATAAAAATAGTATTTTCATTTACAACTGTTAATATACTTTCCGGAGACCATCCTTTTACTTCCACAATAAATAACCCCATATCAGGAGCCATTACACAAAAATCATATTCTCTTCCATTAACACTTCTGTTATTATAAAAAACCCAATGATTAGGGAGATTTGTTCTGAAAGAATTCCAAACTTTCTTTTCTCCCTCATACTTTGGTTCAATATCTATATTTTTTGCCATATCGATTTCCTCTTACGTATATTATTTATCTTTTTATATCATCTCTTTTTTGAACAACATCAATATCCTGATTAGGTTTCAAAACGACATCCTCTTCAATAATATTTTTTATTACTTCATTAACTATTATTGTCTTCCAATTAGTCATGCTTCGTATTTTATGTTCAAACAAAAAATCATCTTTTAATTTTACAGCTTCTTCATCGTCTAGTTCATTGACAATTTTAAACCACTCAAAAACTTCATCATATTTTCCTAATACTATCGCATAATATCCAAAATGCTTTACTGAATGGCATTTCTTACAAATTGCATTTATTTCCTTCAAAATTTGTAAACCATCTACATACTCCCAGGTTTCATGTGCATCTAAACCTTTTATTCCAACATTTCTTCCACATATTTTGCAAACCCCACCGGATTTATTCCTCAATGCGTCACTTAGTTTTATCCACTGATTATCCAACATCCCATTATGTAAATTACTGAACCAACTTGTTTTTGGAACGAGCTCAAATGTTAGTTTTAATTCCTCTTTTTTCATAACACCTCTGTATTAACGCTTTGACGCGAAAGCATTTTTTATTCTTTAACAAATTCGCAAATTTCACTTATATCACAATCTAAAACTGTAGCTATTTTTAAAAGTACACTCATAGAAACATCTTCATCTTTTCTCAACTTAGTCATTGTATTAGGAGCAATTCCTACCGCTTTGCGCAAATCGGCTTTACTCATTTTTTTATCTACAAGAAGTTTCCACAATTTGTTATAACTAACTCTCATATAATCACCTCAGATCTCTTGTATTAAACTATTTTCCGCACCAATAAAAATATATTTTTATTATAATATATCTATCAAAGATCCTCAATGCTTGAATCGCAATAACTTGCGAACTTTTTTCACATTTTTGACTGTTAATTAATTAACAATAATTTTGTTACAAAGATTATTTTATGAATATTTGCAACGTATCTTTTTTTCACTCCAAATCCAACCTACAACTCTCATAGAACTCACAGCGTGGGCACCAACCATTACAGTCGGCGCCACCACGCAGCCTGTTCTTAATCCAAAAGATAAATCTTTTCATTCAATCACGTCCTTACTATTTATCAATTGTTTCAATCAATTCACAAACAACTCCCCTATCCATCTTGTACATTACTTTACCATATGCTGTATCACCAATCTTGTCATAGAGTCTACCTGCACTGTAGCATTCTCCAATGACCGTATGACAGCTGTTAGCTACGTGTCCGATAGTCGCAACACCTGGCAGTTTGACAAGAATTGCCTCGTTGTCATACTTGTTATCAGGTTCCTTTTCGAGCATCACTTCCATGCCCGGCTCAATAAATTCGCTACCTTCAAAATAGTGCATTCCTGTTATTGTAAAATAAATCTTCTTCATCATAATCGTGTCCTCCTATCTCATTTTCACTATCCTAACGTTTCCAGAAGGCATTTACTTTTTTCCTTCTACTTAAATCCTAACATCTCATCTGTCCCATAATCAGGACTCCATCTTGGTAGGCCCACAAAACCGCTAAAATCAGCTAAGATCAGTGTTCTAAAAAATTCCACAAATCAAGGCAAAATCCGCAAAAAAAGAATAGGAAATCACGAGTACACCACCTTCCATTAATCCTAAATAAAAATCTGTAGTAACTTTCGTCACCACAGATTCCTTCACATTCTTTATTTTTTTGATTTCCTCTTCCTTGCTTCTTTTGCCGCAATTTCCGCGTTCTTTTTCTTGTTCCAATGTTTACTCATCACCTCTGCAAGTTCTCTCATATATTCCGGATCAAACAGCCATCTGTCTTTTTCCGATGGTTGATAACCATCATTAAACGAATCCAACTTATAAATTTCATTCACTTTATCATAAGAATATATACCTGATGCAATTAAAGTTGCAAAAAAAATCGTCTTAACTTCATACCTGAAAGGAACCTTTAGAAATGACCCTTCGTCACCTATTTTTTCAATTACATCCATCAGAAAAAGATAATCATTTATCCCAGCCATCTTTCTTTTCAAAGTGGTAATTTTATCAAAATTGCAATACTGACTATGCTTATCAAACAAATAATTTTCAACATTCTTTATGAATTGCTTTTCTTCTTTCAACAGATCGGTATATTTGTCATCAGTCATCTTGTCCACGTCACCACATTTAAATCTAATTTCATTCCATCCATCAACTCTAGGAATAAAAGTATAATATTCTTTATCCTCCTCAAAATGTTCATACATAATCATTTCATTCAAGACATCTAACTCGACGTCAGACAGTTCACCAAACCACTTTTCTTCTATACCGTAAAACTCACACAGCCATTTTAGATGTTCTTTATTAGGCTTTCGCACACCTTTTTCCCATTGTGTTACTGTCTGCCGTGTAACTCCCATGCGTTCAGCCAACCAATATTGCGTAATGTTGCTTTTTTCTCTTATATATTTAATACCATTCATAACTGCTCCTTTTCATTAACAAACTTATTTGGCCAAATACTTTTTTCTCATTCGATTACTTTTTTATAATACATCTTGTTAACATGTACAGGAAAGAGGTAACATTATTTTTTTATATCATAAAAAACACCCACAACAATGACTCTCCATCATTCCTGCAGGTGCCCTCTCACATTATTCAATTTTAATTATCCCCGATACAGCTACTTTACTGCTTCCTCGCAATCTAAAACCCTATACTCTGCCCACATCTGGCGCAGAATTGCAACAGCTATACATTTGATTTCGAATAACTGCTCATCTGTAGCTTCCATAATACATTCGGGCATATCCATATTGTTATGAAAAACTCTTGCAATTTCACCGCGATATACTGGATCTGGATCCACTACTTAGTCGTACTCTTTGCCACCTTTTTAGTAGCTTTCTTAGAGTTCTTCTTTGCAGACTTCTTAAACCTGCCTCACCGGCTATGACTCTTCCCTTAGTTCTGGCAGAGGTCATCTTAGACTTAACTTTGCCATCAGATTTCTTGTGTATCTTACTGTCCTTTTTCTTGTGAATTTCCATCACAACTTCTTGTTCTTTATTAATCTTCATAAAAAAATCCTCCTTAACATGTTAAACATACACGTTAAGAAGGATTATTGTGAGGGAGTAGCACTCCCCGTTATTCACTTTTTGTTTTCAAGGTATCCATCATGCTCTTTCGTAATTGCTATAATTCTTTACTGTTTCTAATGCAATCAGCTCCACTGCACATTTCATTCAAATAACAGCTATCGCAAATGATTCGGTCTATGGATTGTCTCATTAATTCTTCGTCTGTAGGCAATTCATATTTCTCAATTCTTTTAATACCTTTTGGATTTCTCAACCCGAAATCAATAACCTTTCCGTTACTGGTTTTAATATAACGGTACACCTCTGCAAAGAAAGATACACAATCTCCTACTTCTAAATCTTCAAAACCTTTGATGTCCATCCATACGTGATCCTCTTTGCCATCAAACATTTCAAAACCACTAGAAAACATTCCAGTCACAAAGATTCTTTCAAAGCAAACTCTTTTTGAGTTCTTTTTTTCAATGCATCCTTTAAACTCCATTGGAGTATTGTAGAAGCAGTTCTGAAAATCAATTCGACATTTCTTGACTGTTCTAATTTGAACTTCCAGATAATCATCATATGACATATTCTCTGCACCAACTACATCATCTTTAGACTCTGGAGAGAAATCTATCATTCCATATTCAGAGCTATTAACAGTTTTTCCTCCATAATGAGCCACTATAAACTGTTGGGCATTTTTATCATCACTAAATCTCTCTAGCAATTTCTTGGCCATTTGTTTACGCTGATTATATTCTTTCTGTTCTCTTCTTTCTATCGCTTCCCTTTCTGCTTCTTTAGCTGATTCAATGAATTTGATCATTTCCCCAGTAAGAAGCGGCCCGATTTCTTTTGGATTGTCATAATAGCCATTTAACATATTTTTCTTGAATTTGATTAATACCTCTTTAATCATGTCCGTTGAAAGATATTTAGCATCTATAATTGAACAACTATGATAGCATCCTGTTGAAATGTTGCCTCTTCCATTAGCGAAAAGAACTGCTGCGTTCCATGGGCACAAAAAGTGCTTTTTCTGAATTAAACGCCCATGTTCTAATCCTTCATTAAATTCTGGGAAAATTTTCGGATTTCCACATCCCTCATAATCTTCCGTCCAAAATCCTGAAGGACCTTTTTCTGCTTGCCGGATCATAATATCAATATAATCCGCAGTTTCCTTTTTGAGTTCAAGTTTTCTATTAACCTGACTCTGTTCTTTTTTAATCTTTTTACTCATATCGTAAACCTCCGTTAATAAGTGCCGCGGTTAAGCGACCTGACATGTCAACGAAGTTATAATGATATAATATATCATAAATACTATTTTATCTAGAACAATAACAATATTTTTTAGTACTCATATGCAAAACAATAACCATCTAATTCTGTGCTATCATTTGTTGGTAATCTAATGCCTCATATACAGCATCCATTATTTCAATTTTCATCTCTTTCTTTGATATTTTTAATTCTTTTAACATTTTTTTATTTTTCTTAAAACACTTAAATAGCAATTTTTTATCATTGTCATCTAGTTTTATTTTATATAATAAATTTGCAAATGCTATAATTGGACCTTCACATTCTTCACATAGACTTTGATCTATTTTCTTTTTTTTCCAGTTTTTATAATCTTCGAAATCATCATCTGAATACTTAGGTAATAGTCCATTAATAGGATTTACTAATAACTGTGTTGATGAATTCATTAAATTAACATATGCTCCCAATTCATATTGTTGAGCTTCTGTCATTGAATTGTAATCCTTTCCAAAAGATTCAATCTTCATTATTGCTTCTTTTAGTTTTCCTCTTTCGTCAATTATTCTATCAATACGTTCACTTAACTCCACTATTGATAATTCGTATGATTTAACATCTCTTTCACTTATTGTAGTAAAAATACTTTCTAATTTTTGCTTTTCTTTCCTATTTTTCCAAAATAATAATCCGCTCGTCAAAATTGCAGCTCCTGCAATAGCCCATCCTATCGGTCCAGCTAGCGCAAGCAATCCTTCGCCTGCAGCCATTCCGCCTCCGCCTGCTGCTAGCGCGCCTCCACCAAGCCATGCCAATGCCGCATTTGTTGCGGCCGCTCCACTCAAACTTGATATAGCCGTACCAGTCGAAGCTACCCCAAAAGTCGTAGCTACTCCCATTGCAACTGTCGGTCCCATAGCTATAACACCCACTCCTGCAGCTACTCCTGCCGCACCACCGCCTGCATTTTTTATATCTGCCTTTTTACAATCGTTTTCAATTTCTTTAGCTTGTTGTTTCCAAGTCAATCTTATCTCTTTCAACTCTTGATATTGAATCATTTTATCCGAAGGAACATTTCGTATTTTGTCAAACATCTCCTGAATTCTCGCGAGAGCATCATATAACTCTTTTGTTTGTTCCCCTAAATCCTCAATTCTTTTATTAGTCCTATTAATTGCCTCTTCAGCATTTTCCCTTGCTATTTTAAATTTGCTTTTCTTTTTAAACATCATTCACCACTCCCTCCAAAATAATCGTCTATATCATCTTTATTTCTTAGAATTTTATCATTTGGAACCATTCTTTTATCTGCGAGTTTTACTGACTTTTCAAAAGCTTGTATATACATGTCGCTCTTCTCAAAATCATCAACAAATTTTATCAAGTCCTTGTCATCATAAATTTCAGATAGTATTTTCAAACCTCTTAAATAATCCTCTATTACAACTTTTTTTCTCTTTAAATAGTAATTCTTTTCCTGTGCTTCCGTTCTTTGACTCTTCCTTTTAACTTCTCCATAAAGAGAAATTGTAAATCTTCCTAACCCTACAATATTTAATCTCATAAAAAACTCTGCAACATTGAAGTTCCCTCCACCAGAAATAAACCCTCTTGCTGTTGCATCTCCAACATCTATTAAGCAAAATGTCCCATGTGCCACAGTTATCATTCGCTTTACAGATGCGTTAGAAAACGGTTCACACTCTTTCCAAAGACTCTTAAAGGTATACTCTTTGCTATCAGTTTTAACAAAATAATTAATCATTCGTCTAACTGAGTACATAAGTCGAACAATTATCTCATTGATAAACACCGGAATTGCCTGTGCTGTCTGGAATCTAACATCATATCCTTCTTTATAAATATTTAAAGCTAAGTCATTTATCGAATTATCAAATTTCGAAACCGGAATATTCGATTTTCGTTTTATTGCTATAACATCATTCGTCCACGTCCATAAAGGCGAAGGTATACCCATTCCTCTACCCTTACTTCCAGACGCACCCGACATGTCCGAAATCAAATGTCCAAACCAATTTACAAATGCACAAAAAAACTTACTTGGCACATTATTACCCTTTAATTCAAATTTATTATCGGCTTTCTGTAATGATATCAATTCCCCACCTGTAACAAAATGAGAGCTATCAGTAAACTGATCTAGTATTGAAAAAAACAACCCTACTAAAGATGGATTATGGGCAAGAGATTTAAAATGATGATTCTTTGGTGACAAATCAAAAACCCAACTAGCCGCATCTCCTGCACCTCTTTGATCATAAGGTATTTTGAACTTTCTTTCCAAAAAACCAATTGCTGATGCTGTCGAAGAGTTTTTACTGTCCCAACCACACAATTTTGCAAAATCTTTTGTACGATTCTCAAACCACTCATCTGTGATATTTCCTATTGGAGATTCGCCTGGCTTTCCAACTAAAAAAACATCTATAATTCCACATATAGCACCACTCGTTGTTGCCAAAACATAATCTATCTTGTCACATTCTGGGGTTACTTTTTTAAGAGTTTCTGTGCTTTCCTTTATTTGTCCTTCTACGTCTTGCAATTCGCTTTCTGCTTCATTTAAGGCATCGATTATACTAGTCGAAAAACTATAATTTGTTTTATTTATATCTAAATTGGCTACAATACACCCATTGATTTTTTTGGTCATATATATCATCTCCTTAACTATGGATATTTCCGTTCACGTAATATAACTATATTTTACCATATTTTTTAATAACAAAAATACCATAATCCCATTAACGCAGATACAACTAATAGAAGTGATTTTTCAGTTCAGTTCTGAACCCTCCATAACAATTTTCAGAAAAAAATAGTAAACTTTATTGTCATTTTATTGTCACTGGCGACACTAAAAAAACCACAAGCCCTTTATTTAAAGGGCTTGTGGCCTATGTTTTCGTGTTTTGGAACTACTCGAATTCAATAGTTCCAGGTGGCTTGCTCGTCAAATCATACATTACTCTGTTGACTCCACGAACCTCATTAATGATTCTACTCATTACCTTCTGAAGCACCTCGAATGGTATATCTGCTGCCTCCGCTGTCATAAAGTCAATTGTATTTACTGCACGGAGGGCAATTGCATAATCGTATGTTCTCTCGTCACCCATTACGCCAACACTTCTCATGTTTGTAAGGGCTGCGAAGTACTGGCCGATTGTTTTGTCGAGGCCGACATTTGCAATTTCCTCGCGGTAGATTGCGTCTGCATCCTGTACCATACGTACCTTCTCGGCAGTTACTTCTCCTATGATTCTGATTCCAAGTCCCGGGCCTGGGAATGGCTGACGGAATACCAAGTATTCCGGTATTCCCATCTCAAGTCCGGCTTTTCTTACCTCGTCCTTGAAGAGGTCTCTAAGCGGTTCGATGATTTCTTTGAAATCTACATAGTCAGGAAGTCCTCCAACGTTGTGGTGTGACTTGATTACTGCTGACTCTCCACCGAGTCCACTCTCTACTACGTCAGGATAGATTGTTCCCTGTACAAGGAAATCAACTGCTCCGATTTTCTTTGCTTCTTCTTCAAATACACGGATGAATTCTTCACCGATAATCTTTCTCTTTGTTTCAGGATCTTCTACTCCTGCAAGCTTGCTGTAGTATCTCTCCTGCGCATTTACACGGATAAAGTTAAGGTCATATGGTCCTTCAGGTCCAAATACCGCCTCTACCTCGTCACCTTCATTTTTACGAAGAAGACCGTGGTCTACAAATACACATGTAAGCTGCTTTCCAATAGCTTTAGAGAGCATTACCGCTGCAACTGACGAATCAACTCCGCCTGACAATGCACAAAGTACCTTGCCATCGCCTACTTTCTCACGGATTGCCTTTATAGATTCCTCAACGAATGAATCCATTCTCCAATCGCCTGAACATTCACAGACACCACGTACAAAGTTGTAAAGCATCTTTGTACCTTCCTGTGTGTGAAGTACTTCCGGATGGAACTGGATAGCATAAAGCTTCTTTTCCTCATTTTCAGCAGATGCACATGGACAATTGTCTGTGTGGGATGTGATTTCAAATCCCGGTGCAATCTGTGATATATAATCAAAATGACTCATCCAGCAGATAGTCTTAGGTGATACACCCTCAAAAATCTTAGATGACTGCTTGTCTACGATAACCTCTGTCTTTCCGTATTCTCTTGCATCTGCCTTCTCAACCTTTCCGCCAAGTACATGCTGCATAAGCTGTGCACCGTAGCAAAGCCCAAGAACAGGAATGCCAAGTTCAAATAAATCCTTTGTGTATGTTGGTGAATCTGCCTCATAACAGCTGTTCGGTCCACCTGTAAGAATAATACCCTTTGGATTCATTTCTTTAATCTTTTCAATATCAGTTTTATAAGAATAAATCTCACAGTACACGTTACACTCACGAACACGACGTGCTACAAGCTGATTGTACTGCCCACCGAAGTCAATAACGATTACTAATTCGCGCTTCATTTGTTTCCTCCTAAAGTGATAATACCAATTAATCTGATAATACCCATTAATCTTACTCTATTTTCAATGATATCTCAATAGCACAAACGTTATTTTGGCAATAAATATCAAGACTTCGCCTCATCAAGCTTCTGTTTCACATATTTTGCCGTGTAGCTGGTCTTGTGTTTTGCCACTTCCTCCGGAGTTCCCTGTACCACAACAGTACCTCCGCGGTCACCTCCGTCAGGTCCCATATCGATAATGTGGTCTGCAACCTTAATTACATCCAGATTATGCTCGATTACCACAACGGTATTTCCCTCATCCACAAGTCTGTGAAGAATCTCAACCAACTTGTGCACATCTGCAAAATGAAGTCCGGTGGTAGGCTCATCCAGTACGTAAATAGTCTTTCCTGTACTTCTTCGACTAAGTTCTGTTGCAAGCTTAACTCGCTGGGCCTCTCCTCCTGAAAGCTGTGTGGAAGGCTGCCCCAGTTTCACATATCCAAGACCTACATCATACAAAGTCTGAACCTTATTTCTGACTTTCTCCACATTTTTGAAGAAATCAAGCGCCTCCTCAACCGTCATCTCTAAGACATCATAAATATTCTTTCCTTTATATTTAACTTCAAGAGTTTCTCTGTTGTACCTCTTACCTTCGCATACCTCACAAGGAACATACACATCAGGAAGGAAATGCATCTCAACCTTTTTAATACCGTCACCGCTGCAGGCCTCACAACGTCCGCCCTTAACGTTAAAACTGAAACGTCCCTTTTTGTATCCTCTCTCCTTTGCATCAACTGTAGATGCAAACAAATCCCTGATAATATCGAACATTCCTGTGTATGTGGCAGGATTTGAACGTGGTGTTCTTCCAATAGGCGACTGGTCAATATCGATAATCTTGTCTAACTGCTCAATGCCTTCAATCTTCTCATGCTTTCCTGGAATTACCCTTGCTCTGTTAAGCTGCTTCGCCAATGACTTGTGCAAAATCTCATTTATAAGAGAGCTCTTTCCCGAACCGGAAACACCTGTGACGCATGTAAGCACTCCAAGTGGAATCTCCACGTCAATATTTTTAAGATTATTCTCTTTTGCTCCAACTATCTTGATAAAACCTTTTGGCTCTCTTCTGACCGTTGGCACCGGAATAGACAATTCACCCTTTAAATACTTTCCGGTAATGGATTTTTTGCACTTCATTATCTCCTCGGCAGTTCCAATCGCAACCACCTCTCCGCCGTGCTCGCCTGCCCCCGGACCAATGTCTACAATACAGTCAGCCTCTCGCATTGTATCCTCATCGTGCTCAACTACTAAGAGAGTATTTCCCAGGTCTCTTAAATGCTTCAAAGTTCCCAACAACTTGTCATTGTCATTCTGATGAAGTCCGATACTTGGCTCATCCAAAATATACGCAACTCCAACCAATCCCGAACCAATCTGGGTAGCCAGCCTGATACGCTGTGCCTCTCCTCCTGACAATGTACCTGTGGCACGGGAAAGACTTAAATAATCAAGCCCCACATCGTTAAGGAAATTGAGTCGTCCCTTTATCTCTTTCAAAATCTCAGAACCAATCTTCATCTGACTGTCAGAAAGCTTTGCCTCCGCCAGAAATTGAATTAAATCTCTGATTGGCATATCTGTCATTTCAAAAATATTTTTGTCCGCAACTGTAACAGCCAAAGACTCCGGTTTAAGTCTCTGTCCATGACAGCATGGGCATGGCGTAAATCTCATATAAGATTCGTACTCTGCCTTTGTGGATTCACCGCCGGTCTCTCTATATCTTCTCTCCACGGATTTAACCAGCCCCTCGAAGGCAATGTCATAGGTTCCAACGCCTCTCTGACCTCTGTAATGAACCGGCACAGATATTCCGCCCGTTCCGTAAATCAAAATATCATGAACGTCCTTACTGTAATCTTTAAACGGAGTATCAAGATCGAATCCAAATTCTTTGCAGAGAGCCTTCAAAACAGCATTTGTGAAACTCTTCGGATCATTTGCACTCTGCCAGCCAAGGACCACAATCGCACCCTGATTAATACTGAGAGATTTGTCAGGAATCATCAAATCTTCATCAAACTCCATCTTATATCCAAGACCGTAACACTCCGGACACGCACCAAAAGGATTGTTAAACGAAAAACTTCTCGGCTGAATCTCGTCAATACTGATATCACAGTCAGGACACGCAAAATGCTGACTGAATGTCATTTCTTTTCCCCCAATGACATCTACAATCATGAGTCCTTTTCCCAGTTTCAGCGCATTATCAACAGAGTCATTAAGTCTCTTCTCTATCCCCTCTCTCATACTGAGTCGGTCAATGATAATTTCTATGTTATGCTTATTGTTCTTTTCCAGTTCAATCTGCTCAGACAAATCGTACATATTGCCGTCAATACGCACACGCACATAACCACTTCTCTTTGCAGCTTCAAGGACTTTCTCGTGACGTCCCTTACGCCCTCTTACCACCGGCGCAAGAATCTGGAACTTAGTACCTTCTTCGAGAGTGGTAATCTTATCAACCATCTCGTCCACTGTCTGTCTCTTAATCTCACGTCCGCATTTTGGACAATGAGGGATACCTGTCCTTGCATAGAGAAGTCTCATATAATCGTAGATCTCCGTCACCGTTCCAACTGTAGAACGTGGATTTCTGTTGGTCGACTTCTGGTCAATGGAAATCGCCGGCGGAAGTCCCTCGATACTCTCAACCTTTGGTTTTTCCATCTGTCCCAAGAACTGTCTCGCATAAGATGAGAGAGATTCCATATATCTTCGCTGACCTTCGGCATAAATGGTATCAAAAGCCAATGATGATTTCCCGGAACCGCTAAGTCCCGTGAGAACCACCATCTTGTCTCTCTCAATCTCTAAATCTATTCCTTTTAAATTGTGCTCGTGAGCACCTTTAATTCTTATATACTTCTTCTTATCCATATCCATTTTTAACTCTCTATTCTGATTTACATCATTTTTCGCTTGTTTCAAATACTATCTCACTGCAAACACTATCTCACTGCAAATACTTCCTCAATTCCGCAATCTTGTCCCTGAACTCTATAGCAGCCTCAAAGTCAAAGTCTGCTGCTGCTTTCTTCATACGCTTCTCAAGCTTCTCCATAAGTTTCTTGAGTTCTTTACTATCCATAGACTCAGGATCTTTCTCGATATCATTGATAGTCTTCTCTGCTTCCTTGGTAATACTGATAAGATCCCTGACTGCCTTCTTAATAGTAGTAGGCGTGATGCCGTGCTCCTCATTATATTTCTCCTGAATCTCACGTCTTCTGTTAGTCTCAGAAATGGCCTTGTCCATAGACTCCGTCATGTTGTCGGCGTACATAATGACATGACCTTCTGCGTTTCTTGCCGCACGCCCAATAGTCTGAATAAGCGATGTCTCTGAACGAAGGAATCCTTCCTTGTCCGCATCGAGAATGGCCACCAGTGAAATCTCCGGAATATCAAGACCTTCTCTCAAAAGATTGATACCAACTAAAACATCAAACACGTCGAGACGCATATCTCTGATAATCTCAGTTCTCTCAAGTGTATCAATATCTGAATGAAGGTAGCGCACCCTGATGCCCACTTCCTTCATATAATCCGTCAGATCCTCTGCCATACGCTTAGTCAAAGTAGTAACCAGGACTTTATTCTTCTTTGCCACTTCCTTGTTAATCTCTGAGATTAAGTCATCAATCTGACCGTCAATAGGTCTTACATCCACCTTTGGATCAAGAAGTCCCGTCGGTCTGATAATCTGCTCAACCCTGGCAAGCTCATGCTCATCTTCATATACATTCGGTGTAGCCGACACAAACAGCATCTGATCTATCATAGACTCAAACTCTGTGAAATTCAGCGGTCTGTTATCCTTTGCCGACGGAAGTCTGAAGCCGTAGTCCACAAGGGAAGTCTTTCTGGACTGGTCCCCCGCATACATGCCTCTTACCTGTGGAATGGTAATGTGAGACTCGTCCACAATTATGAGGAAATCGTCGCCAAAATACTCAATAAGTGTATGAGGTGTTGCTCCCGGTTCAAGACCTGCCATATGTCTTGAATAATTCTCAATTCCTGAGCAAATTCCTGTTTCTCTGAGCATCTCCATATCAAAGTTGGTACGCTCCGCTATACGTTGAGCCTCAATAAGCTTGTCCTCACTCTTGAAGTACTCCACTCTCTCCTTAAGCTCTGCCTCAATGGACTTTAAGGCCTTTTCCATCTTTTCCGGTGGAACTACATAGTGAGAGTTCGGGAAAATGGCCACGTGCTCTAAACGATTCACAATATCCCCCGTCAGAGTATTAATCTCTGCAATCCTGTCCACTTCGTCTCCAAAGAATTCTACTCTGATTGCATAGTCTGATGCCGATGCAGGGAAAATCTCCACTACATCTCCCCTTACTCTGAAGGTTCCGCGCTTGAAATCCATATCATTTCGCTCATACTGAATCTCTATAAGCTTGTGAATAACTTCGTCCCTGTCCTTAATCATACCCGGGCGAAGTGAAATAACCATGTTCTTGTAATCTATCGGATCTCCCAATCCGTAAATACAGGAAACTGAAGAGATAATAATAACATCTCTTCTCTCCATCAGTGCCATAGTAGCTGAATGCCTCAGCTTATCTATCTCATCGTTGATAGAAGAATCCTTCTCTATATAAGTGTCAGTGCTTGGAACATAAGCCTCCGGCTGATAATAATCATAGTATGAAACAAAATACTCAACTGCATTCTCCGGGAAAAATTCCTTGAACTCCCCGTAAAGCTGGGCTGCCAGAGTCTTATTGTGAGCTATAATCAGCGTAGGCTTATTTAGTTTTTCTATGACATTTGCCATAGTGAAAGTCTTACCTGAACCTGTAACACCAAGCAGTGTCTGGAACTGGTTCCCCTCTTTAAAGCCTTCAACCAGCTTTTCAATAGCTTCAGGCTGATCTCCCGTAGGCTTATATTCAGAATGTAACACAAAATGATCCATAAAAATCTCCCTACATAATAATCCGGAAATGCAATTAAGCATATTTTTTGATGTACCTTAACAGTATAACACAGCAAATAATTCATGGCAATTGCAATTCGAACATTCGTTCTCGTTTTTTCTATTTTAAAAACCCTCCTCACCTTCAATCAGGCAAGGAGGGTTTCCGTTTCATACCCAACCTATTTAACAAATTCTATTTCAACTATTTGTAAGAATAATTCATTGTCTTTGGAAACGTAACATTCCTGCCAAAAATGTTCTTTCCCATCTGCCTCTTCATCATCCTCATCATCATAAACTACTCCCTCCACTAATTTGGCGTCCACCTCTTTATCGCCATCCATAAAGGAAATAATTATATAATCAGTATTTTTGTTTGCTTTATACTCATCTTTGATATTATTTACATCAAATTCTGTTGTTGCTATTATTTCATCGCTATCATTGTATTCTCTTGCAATAAGGCGATTTGCTGCACTTTTTGTCACAAGAGTTACCCTCGCTTTTGTATCTAACGGTTTCTTTTCACTCTCCATCAGTTTTTCAGTTGAAGCTTTATATTCTACACTAACTTCTGCCCCAATACTCTCCGGATGAACAGCTATGCTTTTATTTTCAACAATCATGAATACATTTCCATCGTTGTCCTGAAATACCGGATTAACATAAACAGTATCCAATCCCCTATTTTGCATTTCTTTCACATCCAGATTGCACACAAACTCCACTTCTTCGCTTATGTTTTCTTTGTCATCAATTTGATTTACTTTTGAATTCAATTTAAAATCGTAGAATTTATCATCTCTTTCTGAATCCGTTCCAATGCATCCATGTTCCCAATCATAGTGCGTGTAAATGCCGTAACCCTCATATTCTTCAAATATATGGTTGACATCTTTTGAATCATCCATTACCTCTGCGGCATAAATCTTTCCTGATTCTTTTATTGGCTTTTCTGTAATAAAAACTCCTACTGCCTCTGCATCCTGAACAACACCCTCATTCACTTCTTTTTTATTATCTCCAGACTTATCTATTGCCAGCTTGCATCCGGTAAAGGTTGTCGCAATCAATGTGCCAATTATACTGATAACAATTATTTTTCTATATATTTTTATATTTCTCATATTTATCCTCCACCAAAGGTTCAATCTATCACTTCACAATTCTTACTTCTGTGCACTCTAGCAATTCCGGAATACTGCTTTCAGAACATACTGAAACTATGTAACCTTCCTCAATTTCTTCTTTTGTTACCAGTTCTCTGCCAACAGTTTTTTCTCCACTATAAGCCTTTACAACTACTTTTTCAGTACCTTCTGCCACCTTTATTTCTTCAGGTATTTTTCTGCTGTCATATGAATTTGATTCAATTACCTTTCCTTCTTTATCCATACAAATTATTTTTACTTTATCCGCAGGCTTTTTCACATTAGACTCAATTGTGAATGTGATATTTTCTTCTTTTGTGTTTCCACCTTCTTCTGTTTTTGCTTCCTCGGAAACACTATATGTTGAACTGCATTTTGCGTCTTTACTTGTTATAACACCAGAGCCATCTGCTGTATCAATGTACAAGTCTCCATCTTTATTAGCACGTACTGCATAACGATATATATTCACTTCTTCATTCTTATCTATATAATCTTCATTCAGATAAAATATAGAATAAATTCTATTTTCAATGACATTCTCTTCTGACATGTTTGATGTAAAATTAGTGCCGGTGAAGTAATTTCCATCACCATCAAAATAATAATCCATACACTCATGATCCTTATTATAACGCGTATATATTCCTACACAATTACTCAAATTGAAGGTGAATTTGTTACTATCATTCGCATCCTTCTTTGCATATATCCTTTCCCCCTCAATTTCTACTGTTCCACTGCCATTTGAAAATAATGACATCATCTCTTCTTCTGACAGACCTTCATCAAAATAGTAATCATAAAGATCATATGGAAATATAGCAACTCCCACAATCTCGTCTTTATTACTTTCCTCCGAATTATCCGATTTCTCTATTGTTTTTGTCTCAACATCCGCAAGTTTGCACCCCGTAAGCCCGGCCTGTGCTGTTATTACAGTCGCGGCAACTGCCAATACAGCTACACTTTTCTTAAAATTATTTTTTCTCATCTTCATTCCTCCTCATCCTCCTCCGGATCAAGATTTCCGTCAAATTTCAATATATCTCCCACGTCACACCCCAGGTAATAACATATTTTGTTAATTGTACTCAAACGCACACCTTTTGCCTTTCCACTTCTGAGCACTGACAGGTTTGCCTCCGTGATACCTATTTGTTTGCATAAATCTTTTGATTTTATTTTCTTTTCTTTCATTATCTCAGAAAGACAAATCTGTATTCCCATAGTTTCCTCCCTTTTTCAACATTCACACTCACCATCTTATATTTCTGCTTCTCTCTATGAACTGTTTATATAAACAACTCATTCTCTTTTTTGAGTTTTGTATTCTCTTTAATCAGCCTTGCCAATATCATAAGTATTGAAGCCAATATGATTGTTCCAATAGGAAATGTTGCCTGAATATCCATAATATTGTTATTCTTTCCTGCCGTAAGCTGTGTAAGATTAAAGGCTACCTGCGCCAACACTGCAAATATCAAATATGTTCTGTTTACAGCTGTAAGCTTCATCAGATGCGCAACTACTTCTTTATTAGCCACACTTTCTCTCATCTTTGGAATTACACTCCATCCAATCTTTGCAATTACAATTAAATAAATATACGAAATCTGCTGCACTATATATCTCATAATCAAAAAGCTTCGTGTTGTTATAACTTCCTGTGGCGAATTTAATGAATGTGATTTCTGCTCAAAAAATAATTTTAAAAGTTGTAGCAGATTCATTCCAAAAATCTCAAACACTGCTATTACCATGACTGCAACGCAGGAACCTCTGAGAACTGAGTAAATTTTATCGCCCTTGACTCCGTCAATCATTCTCACAATCTTTATAATGCAGTAAGCAAAAATCATTGATATCAGCGTCGTAACAAAAACCGATAATTCCGTCGCCACATCATTCACTTTTGAAATATCCGGCATCATTGATGGGTTAATACCCCAGTAAACTGTTGCAAATGTCATGACCGAAATCACAATCAACAAACAATCTTCGATTCCCATCTTCTTCTTTGCAATCAAAAACGTCATCACGGCAATTGGTATCAAACCAATCACCACATAAATTGCGATTGCAATAAAATTACCGACATCTCCCGAAAGTGACATATTCCTAAGTAACTTAATCAATCCGTTAACCGGCGAAATCAAAATATAAAACATATCGCTCTCAACATCTTTAAAGTTCTTAATCGCAATAATCATGCATGCAAGCGCTTCAATCAAAAGCACAAAAAACAATTTGACAAAACCTTTATCCTTCATAAATACCTCCGTGGCAAAATGCCCACCTATAAATACATAGTTCAAAACACGTGCTTAGCAAAAATTATCGTTTTTCAATAATTTTAATCTTAATATATACAGAAAATTATCGTTTGTCAATAATTTTTTTAAAAATGAGACATGCACATAAAAAAAACCGACATGAAAAGGATGTTTACATACTTTTCATGTCGGTTTTTTATGTATATGGCGAAGCCATAGAGCGAGAAGTAGCGAAGCGTATTCGAGCTTGCATGTATATGGCGAAGCCATAAAGCGAAAAGTAGCGAGAAGTAGCGAGCTTGCATATCTATGCTTCCTTTTTAATTTCTCCAATATACGTCAGTGTAATTTTTGTGAGAACCGGTCCAACCAGCTCGTAGATTACTGTTCCGCAAAGAACAACTGCTGTTATTCTACTGCTGTACTGTGGCACTATGGCTCCACTCATGGACGCAAGACCAATGGCCACTCCGGCCTGAGGAATAAGTCCGATTCCCAAAAATTTCTGAACATTTGGCTCTGCTTTTGAAAGCTTTCCTCCAATTGCTGCTCCCACAAGCTTTCCTCCCACTCTGAATACAATATAAATTATACCCAGTGTTCCTATTGTAGGAAGTATTCCTATATCAAGTCCAGCTCCCGACATAAAGAAGAACATCATAAATATCGGTGGCGTCATTCTATCCATCTGCTCAAATACAACCTTACAGTTACTTGAGGTATTTACTACTGTGATACTCATTGCCATACATGTGAGAAGTGGTGACAAATCTACTTTATCTGACAAACTTACCGCCAATGCAACCATTGCGATTGTAATGGCAAGTCTGTTCCCTCTTCCTGTGTAAAACTTGATTAACAATGTAAATATAAGTCCCATCACAATTCCCACCAGTAAAGAACCGAAGATTTCTCTAACCGGAGACAATAATGTCGCAGCTGAAACATGTCCTGTCATATAAACCTTTGCAATAGCAACGCAAATACCGTAGGACATAAGAGCTGTTGCATCGTCGATTGCCACTACCGGAATCAACGTTCTTGTAACCGGTCCGCTGGCCTTATACTGCTTTGCCACAAGAATTGTAGCTGCAGGGTCTGTCGCTGCTGCAATGGCTCCCATAATTAGAGCAAGTTCCACCGGCATTCTAAATATCAGCATTCCCGCAATTACAAATGCTGTAGCCCCAAGGGACTCAAAAATCGCGATAACTACCGGAACTGCTCCAAGCTTTCTTATATACTTAAACTCAAACTCGGTACCAATTGAAAATGCGATAAACCCAAGTGCAATCTTTGAGACTATGGCAAAATTATTTACCATTCCCTCATTGATGATATGTAACACAGAAGGTCCGGCCAGCAACCCTATTATAAGATAGCCTGTAACATTCGGTAATTTAAACTGCTTTACTACTTTACCTGACATCAGACACAGAAAAAGTGTTATTGCCAAGTATATCAACAATTCGTCTATATTCATTGTATTTCTCCGTTAATATATTCTCTATTAATAATCCACCTGTTAATATACAGAAAATGATGTTTACAAATTAGTTTCTGTCAAAACCTTTTTCAAAATTCACAGGAACTGTAAACATTACAGCGGTTCCCGGCTGATTTAAATCTCCCACAACTTCCTCAACTGTGGCTGTAACTTTATCAATTCTTTCTCTGTCCAATACAAACATAAGCATCTTGCAATCCTCATTATACTCGTGATTGTTTGCGCTCCTAAAAAGACCAAACATCGGAACATCTGTCCATCGTTTTGCCAATGCCGAAGTCATACTTTTTGCATCCATAATTGTTCCGTGATGTATATCAATCTCCTGTAACTTTACAATAAGTTCATCTACCAATTCTACTTTCTTTAAAATAATAATCAAAAATTCCATACCTGTCTCCTTTTCTATTACCTGTTTATTATTTGAGCTGCTCAAGTGCTTTTAAAAGCTGTTCATCTGCCTTAGTATCTGCGTCATCCTCCACTTCCACATCAGGTGTAATTCCCTTCTTGTGAATATTCTTTCCGTTTGGAGTGTAATATTTTGATACTGTAAGCTTAATTGCAGAGCCGTCATCCAGTCCGAATACAGTCTGAACAATTCCTTTACCGAAAGACTGAGTTCCCACAATTGTTCCGGCTTTGTAATCCTGTATTGCCCCCGCAAAGATTTCAGATGCACTGGCGCTGTTTTTATTCATCAGAACTACCATTGGAATATCGAGACATTTTTCGTCTGACTTCTCAACTTCCTTCTTACCGTATTTATCAAGGGTATAAACCAATGTTCCCTCCGGAAGCAGCTCGTCTAACATGTTGCAGACTGTATCATAATTTCCTCCCGGATTGTTTCTCAAGTCGAAAACTACTGATTTCATTCCCTGCTCTTTGAGTTCCTTAATTTTCTTTGAGAAAATCTCGTCTGTATTTGAATCGAACTGTAAAATGTGAACATATCCGATTTTATTTTTTTCATCTATCATCTCAGAAGCCACTGTAGGTATTTCTATAGTTCTTCTCTCAACATCAAACTCAATGTATTTGTCTTCTGACGCTCTATAAACTTCAATATTAACTTTTGTGCCTTCTTCACCCTTGATTTCGCTGACAACCTTATCAATGTCTACTCCGGTAACTTCTTCGCCCTCAACTTTGTAGAGTACATCTCCGTCTTTGAGTCCGGCCTCTTTCGCAGGTGTATTGTCATATACAGATATCATTGTAATTACTCCTGTCTCATTATTCTGTGATACAACTACGCCTATTCCCTTATATTCGCCTGAAGACGACTCCATAAGTTCCTGATATTCTTCCTTGGTAAAATACTGTGAGTACGGATCTTCAAGTGCACTGACATAGCCCTTGTAAATACCATCTTCCATATCGGATTTTTTTAAGTCCCCTGAATCAAGATAAAATGTATCTATATATTTCTGCAACAACTCCAGCTTGGAATCTGTGGATTTTGTCACCTCCATACTTTTATCTGCCTTCAAGGAAACGACATTCTTGATACTAACTACTCCTGCAACCAAAAAAGCCATAGATAGTACCCCACACATAAATGATGCCAAATAACTTTTTTTCATTTTATTATCTCCCTTCACACCACTTTGCCCGCAAGGCTATTCAATAATCAAATTTGATTACCTCAAACCTTACGGGCATTAATTCAAGTCTTTTTTAATTATATGTCAACTTACGGACTTACATAACTCAATGGGCTTACATATGCGCCATTAAGTCTTACACTGAAGTGTAAGTGATTTCCTGTAGATGAACCTGTTGTTCCTACAAGTCCGATTGTCTGTCCCTGTGAAACATTCTGTCCTGCTGATACAAGAAGTGCAGACATATGCATATACACTGTATAAACTCCGTTTCCGTGATCAATTCCAATCCAGTTTCCTGCCGAAGTACTGTAGTTTGCCCACGCAACCTGTCCTGATGCAGAGGCAATAATTGGAGTTCCTGCCGGTGCCGGCAAATCAATACCTGAATGGTAAGCTGTAGCTCCTGTGAATGGATCTGATCTGTATCCAAAACCTGACGAAATAGCTGTGTATCCCGGCAATGGCCAAATATATCCTGACACTGTAACATGTCCTGTGGTCTGCCCTTTGCTAACCTGTGGTATATAGGTTGGGCTAGAAGTATTATTGTTTGCTGCCGCCTGCTTTGCAGCTTTTTCTGCTGCAGCTTTTCTTTCAGCCTCAATCTTCTCCATCTGTGCAATATCATCTTGCTGACTCTTGATTGCAAAGTCTACCTGACCTAACTCACCCTCAGCCTTTGAAATCTTTGCATCGTAAGCTGTGAGTTCCATCTGCTTTGCATCCACTAATGTCTGAACATTATTCTTTTCTTCAGTCTGTTCTTCCTGGAGAGCAAGCAATTCTTTTTCCTGTTTCTCTAAATTTGCCTCTCTCTCTTCAATCTCAGCTTTTGTAGCTTTCATCTTGTCTAACATTCTTCTGTCATAAGAAGACAACTCTGAAATATACTCTGCTTTGTTGAGGAAATCCGAAATACTCTCTGAACTGAGAATCATGCTAAGAAGCTCCTGATTTCCATTCTCATACATAAACTGAATTCTGAGTTTCATATCTCCGTACTGAACCACAATACTGTCCTGAGCCTCTTTGAGTTTAACTTTGTTCTTCTCAATTTTAGTGCCGACTTTTTCAAGATTCTGCTCTGTCTTATAAAGGGCTTTAGTGATTTTCCCAAGCTCCTTGTCCAGCTTTTCGATATTTTTCTCGATAGCCGCCTTGTCCGATTCAAGACTGTTAAGTGTATTCTGAATGTCTTTTTTCTGTTGTTCAAACTGCTTTAATTTTTCTTTTTCTTCACTGATAGTGGCACCGATTTGAGTTCCCATAAAGCTGGCCGTAACTGCTGCCATGGTTACTATGCTAACGGCACCTCTCATGATTTTCTTGTTAATTAATTTCTTAATCAAAACTTTTACCACCTTAGATTTTCAAATGTTTTCTAATAGACGCAACACTTCCAAGCAATCCGATTCCTGCTCCTACGCCAAAACTGATTGGCACCAGGAAAACAAATACTGAATGTATTGGAAGGAATGATACGATTGATGAGAGCGCGTGGAACTGCGACATAACAAAATCCACTACTCTGTCATAAAGCACAAACAATAACACAAGCGGTATTGCAGCGCCAATGATACCAATCACCATACCTTCTATAATAAATGGTGCTCTTACAAAAGTATTTGTTGCACCTATTAATTTCATAATCTTAATTTCTTTATTTCTAACAGAAATTCCCATCATAACAGTGTTGCTGATAAGGAATATACCAACTCCAAGCAATACGAGAATAATCGCAATTGATGCATATCCTACAAATCGTCCAAAATTAGTCATTGTAGAAACCGCACTCTCCGAGTATTTTACAAGACGAACATTTTCAATCTGCTCAATCTCTTTAACATATTCTGACTGTTTGCTGATATCTTCAATGTAGACAGCGTAATTTGCAGAATTTGCAAGCGGATTATCTTCTTTAAATCCTTCTGCAAGCTCCGGAGAATCCGCGAAATATGATTTTTGGAATTCCTCCCATGCTTTTTCTGCGGAGGTGAACTCAATATTAAGCACTCCGTCCATTCCTTTTATCTGTTCACCAATAGCATCCATTCGCTCTTGGGTTGTTCCCTCGTCAAAGAAAACTGTAATACCAACCTGTTCTTCTGCGTTTTTTACAATGTACTGAAAATTCATAACCATCGCAAAAAATAATCCAATAAGAAAAATACAAGCTGCTATTGTTCCCACTGAAGCAAGAGAGAACAATTTATTTCTTTTTATATTTATTATTCCCTGTTTTATGCAGTATATAGTTGTTCTTAAATTCATTTTTCTCTGTTTCCTAACATTTTATTAGGCAAATTTACGGCATTGCCTTAGTGTCACTTACCTTCACACCTTTTTTCATTGTAATTACACGCTTCTCCATTGCATTTACAATTTCTAAGTTGTGTGTAACAACGACTACTGTCGTGCCCTGATTATTGACCTCTTCTAAAAGTTTCATGATTTCCCATGAGTTTCCCGGGTCAAGATTTCCTGTAGGCTCGTCTGCCAATAATAATTTTGGTTTGTTAACCAACGCTCTTGCCAACGCAACTCTCTGCTGCTCACCACCGGATAACTCACCCGGCAATGATCTGTATTTCTCTGAAAGTCCTACCATAGTAAGTAACGGTGGAACATTCTTTCTGATTTCTCTTTTTGAAACTCCGATAACATGCTGTGCAAACGCCACATTGTCATATACATTTCTGTCCGGCAATAATCTGAAGTCCTGGAACACGCATCCGATCTCACGTCGGAACTTTGCAGCCTGTCCTGATTTAAGTCTGCTTAAGTCTCTTCCGTTGACGATGATTTTTCCTGATGTTGGCTGAAGTTCTCTCAAGAGTAACTTGATAAATGTGGACTTACCTGATCCGCTGGAACCAACAATAAATACAAATTCACCATCTTCTATTTCTATATTTACATCATTAAGGGCATAAGTACCCTCTTTATAGCTTTTTGTTACATGATCTAAAGTAATCATTTAAGCCCTCCGGGTTAATAATTTCTAGTACTCTGTATTCTCCATGTAATTCATGTATTTAACTACCATGAGTGCGATCTTAAATGTGATAGCATCCTCAAACACTCTGAGGTCAAGACCTGTACTCTTCTGGAGCTTATCAAGTCTGTATACAAGTGTATTTCTGTGAATGTATAACTGTCTTGATGTCTCTGATACATTAAGACTGTTCTCAAAGAATTTGTTGATAGTAGACAATGTCTCCTCATCAAACTCATCAGGTGACTTTCCGTCAAAGATTTCCTTGATGAACATCTTACACAAAGGAATAGGTAACTGGTAAATAAGTCTTCCGATTCCAAGGTTATTGTAAGCGATAACATTCTTTGTGCTATAGAAAATCTTTCCTACATCCAATGCCATCTTAGCTTCCTTGTATGATCTTGATACTTCCTTGAGTTCTCTTACAATAGTACCGTATGCAACGTTTGCTTTAACCATAGCTTCTGTGTTAAGCATATCAACGATGGTATTGCAAACTTTTTCTATTTCTTCATATCCCTGTCCTTCTTCAAGTTCCTTAACAAGGATAATGCTCTTTTCATCTACCGCTGTAATGAAATCCTTTGATTTTCCGATAAACAGTGTTCTTACTGTCTCAAGTGCAACACTGTCCTTTTCATTTTTGGTCTCAATAATACAAACCACACGTTTTGCATCTGTCTGAATGTGAAGTTTTTTGGCTCTGTTATAAATATCAACAAGTAATAAGTTATCAAGCAAAAGATTCTTGATAAAGTTGTCCTTGTCAAATCTCTCCTTGTAAGCCACAAGAAGATTCTGAATCTGGAAAGTTACCATCTTTCCAATCATATATGTGTCTTCGTTTGCACCCTGAGCTATCAAAATGAGTTCAAGCTGTGTCTCGTCATATACCTTAAAGAACTGATGATCCTGCACTACCTGACTGTCCGCCTCCGAGTTAACAAATGAAGAAATGGCATTATTAAATTCATTTCCCACATCAAAAGTTGAAGCAATTACTTTTCCGTCTGTGTCAGAAACACAGAAATCAACTCTTGATATATCTTTTATTCCATCGATTGTTGTCTGTAAGATCTGGTTTGATATCATATATGCACTCCTTATCTTCTAAATCCGGCTACTTTGCACCATTTTCATTTTATCATACTTTCGACCAAAAAAAAGGGGAAATGCAATATTTTTGCATTTCCCTCATTATTTCATATATTTTTGAAAAACCTGTGTTTTTCAGATTAATCTCAATTATCTGACTAGTTTGTGATAACCTGCTCTGTATCTTTATCGAAGATGTGAAGCTTAGATAAATCCATAGCCATAGTAACGTTATCTCCGATTCTAGCCTGTGTACGTGGGTTAACTCTTGCTGTACAGTCATATCCTTCGATATCGAAGTATAAGTAAACTTCAGCACCAAGTAACTCGTATAATCTGATTGTTGTTGTGAATGAAGATTCCTGTGAGTTCTGGATGAATGCTTCGTCATCGTGAATATCTTCTGGACGAATACCCATAACTACAGTCTTTCCTACGTATCCACCTTCAACAAGTAACTTAGCCTGGCTTGCTGGTACTTTGATGTACTGTCTACCCTGACCAATGTGAAGAACGATGTCATCTCCATCCTGCTCTACTTCTGCATCGATGAAGTTCATCTGTGGAGAACCCATGAATCCGGCTACGAATAAGTTAACTGGCTTGTCGTATAAGTTCTTTGGTGAATCTACCTGCTGTACAATACCATCTTTCATAACTACGATTCTTGTACCAAGTGTCATAGCCTCTGTCTGGTCATGTGTTACGTAAATGATTGTAGCACCTAATCTCTTATGAATCTTAGCGATCTCAACACGCATCTGTACTCTTAACTTAGCATCAAGGTTTGAAAGAGGCTCGTCCATGAGGAATACCTTAGGATCACGAACGATAGCACGTCCCATCGCAACTCTCTGTCTCTGACCACCTGATAAAGCCTTTGGTTTTCTGTCAAGTAAGTGCTCAAGGTCAAGGATCTTAGCTGCTTCCTTAACAAGTCTTTCGATTTCAGCCTTTGGTACTTTTCTTAACTTAAGACCAAATGCCATGTTATCGTATACTGTCATATGTGGATATAACGCGTAGTTCTGGAATACCATCGCGATATCTCTATCCTTTGGCTCTACGTCGTTAACTAATTTTTCACCGATGTATAATTCACCAGATGAAATCTCTTCAAGACCGGCTACCATACGAAGTGTTGTAGATTTACCACAACCAGATGGTCCTACGAAGATGATGAATTCCTTATCCTTGATTTCAAGGTTAAAGTCCTTTACTGCTACGAATCCGTTTGGATATACTTTAGTAATATGTCTTAATGATAAACTTGCCATTTAGCAATACCTCCTAAATTGATTTCATACTTATCTGTACATAAATACCGTACTAATCATACAACAGTCATTTTACCGCACTGCCTCTCAAATTTCTATATTGTAAATAGCCAAAAAGGACGTCGTATATTTGTTCAATTTGCATACACTATGCATAATTTTGACATATTTACCAAAAATCGTAGAGCTAACACCTTGTTTTCTTTGAGAATTGTGCCAATCTGCTGCATAAAAATACTTTTTACTAATTAATTTCTATGTCGTCAGATTCTACTTCTTTATTTCTGTTCTCATCAATTCCAAGCTTCTCATTTACTTTCTTTTTTGCTTTTTTTAAGTAAAGTCCAACACCTGCTCCTACCGCAATTACAATACCTACTACTGCCTGAATTAAATATGTCATTACTGACGGATCAATGTATGCTAATACAAAACTACTCATACCAATTCCTCCTACTGTGTATTTATTTTTTCTTTTGTTTTATTTTTCCCTTGACGGTGTCAAGAATATAATTACCGCTGATTTCTGCCGATTTACCTAAGCCAAAGAATTCATTTTCCTTAAAGTTTCTGATATCGTCATAATACTTTGGAGTATCTTTTATCAGTCTCTCCACCATATTGCCGGCTTCAGAAACCTTGTCAGGATCAAGCGAGGCTCCTATTGAATCCCTGACTCTTATATCAAAAGGAACCACATCTATCCTGTCATATTCTTCATTCATCACTTTCATCGGTGTGTTGATGTACAATGTCGGTTTGTATGTTGTAAAGCTGTATTCATACGCAATACTTGACCAATCCGTAATCAGTACATCTGCTGTATATACTGATAAATTTGATGAAAAGTCTTTTTCAAAAGTAAAGTTGTCTCCATATTTCTTTTGGAATTTCGACTCCACACTTTGCGCTTTTTCTTTAAAGAGTCTCATATACTGAGGATGCGGTCTGACTGTGACTTTATATCCTTTTTTGAGGATACTTTCAACAAGCTCATCCAGACATAAATCCATTATATTATCTTTCTGCCATGACGGAGCTATGAGAATATGTTTATTCTCATTTTCCTTCTTTTCCATGGCATCGTAGTCTCTTTTCATATTATCAAGGAGGCAATATCCGGTCTCCACAAGTTTCTTTTCCGGAAGTCCATACAACTTTTCAATTGCACGCTGCTCTTCAACAACATGCTTTCCGGTACAGAATATCGTATCAAAGTGATCTAACGCATGTGTTCTCAATGTAAGATTATCACTGTTCATTGCGTGGTTTACAAATATGTACTCTATACTCTTATCTATGTAACTTCTCTTAAGATGATAATTTTCCAAATCAGGTGTGGATGTCAAAAACACATCACACTCCAATTTCATCATAAGCGTAATAAGCTTTTTCTCGCTTATATAATATGCTCTGATCTGACTGTTTTCTTCAGCCTTTGCAAAAATATTATCATTGGGATCACTTGTAATATAATGAACCGTCATATTTGAATGTTCCAATATGTACTCGATAATATCCTTGAAATATTTATAATAACCGTTCCCCTCTGCGTAAACCACAAGATGTTTATTTACAACAGAGAAAAATCTCTTATAATCTGCTTTTTCTTTTTTTCGATAAGGATCTTTTTCAAAAATTTTTTTCTTGGATCCGATTTTTGACAGTTCCTCTAACTCCTTTTTACTCTCTTCAAGTTCCTTATAGTCAATATGTTTCTTTGGATCAATAATCATATTCAACACTACTTGCTGAACTATGGTAAATAAATTACTCCAAATCCAGTAAAATCCTACTCCGATTGGAACGTAGAAACCTAAAAAGAGTGAGATGGCAACGGACATAATCATTGTTCCGTATTTATTGAGAGATCCCTGTTCTGCCTGTAACGGATTAATGAGGTTCTGGGCAATGCAAAGAAGCCACGCCGCCAATGCTGCAAGTATAGGGATAACTACTGTCACACCCCAATCCTTTATTGGAACGCGCCCCAAACTTACTCCGAACAATTCCATTTTAGACTTCTTGATATCTTTTATAAGCTTGTCAATTTCAGCTTCCGGATAATTCTCTGATACAGTGCTTAGCATTGATGTGTCATCAGAGTTTTTTATGCAATCAACCACCTGCATCTGAACTGATGCTTCACTGATATCAAGTCCATTTGCACCAGACACAACTTTCACAATATCAGTGCTAACCTGATTATCAACTCTGTAAATGTAAGTCAAAGGATTGTAAATAATCTGAACCAGCCCCATAAGTAAAACCAGCTGAACCAGAATTGGAATAGTGCTCAGGAAAGGATTGTACTTTTCTCTTTCGTACACTTCAGAAGTTTTTTCGGCTATCGCGTCCGAATCTCCGAAATATTTTACTTTTATCCTGTTAATTTCCGGCGTGATTTTAACTATTTTTACGCTGTTAATCTGCAACAATATTGAAATTGGCAATAATATAATCTTTGTAAGCAGTGTAAACAAAATAATAGCAACTGCATACTGTGGAATAATCTTGTAACACAAGTACATCAATAATCCAAGCGGAATATTGATCATTTTCTGTAAAGCTTTCATTTAGACTCTCCGCTATCTCTTAAGTATGGTTTGGTCAGTTCAGTTTTTTCAAATAATTCATAAACATTTCCTTATTTTCAAGTGCTGTTGTTGTAGGTCTTCCCAAATCTTCTCTTGCACCTATACCACATTTTACTTCAATCATCGTAAGCACTTTGGATTCTTTGGCAACAGTCAGGGCCTCGTCTAATTGCTCGTATGAAGACGCGCTTAAAACCTCCTCATAACCGCAGCCCTTTGCAATGGACACAATGTCTATATTTCCTGTGACTGTAGGCATTCCTCCAACTGTCTCGTGGGCACTGTTGTTTATTACAACATGAACTATGTTATTTTGTTTTGAACTACCAAGCACTGCAAGACTTCCCATGTGCATTAGCATCGCACCATCGCCATCAATAATCCACACTTTACTTTGCGGCTTTTGAATGGCAACTCCCAGTGCAATGGATGACGCATGTCCCATTGAGCCAACAGTAAGAAAATCATACTGATGTGACTGGCCGTTTTGCTCGCGGATTTCAAACAACTCTCTGCTTGCTTTTCCGGTTGTGGAAATTATAGGCTCCTCACCTGTAGCCTCTGCAATATGCTTTATTATCTCCTCTCGAATAAGTGTGTTGTCATTTTTATACAACACTTTTTCTTCATAGGCGAGGGCGCCTTTCTTTATTACAAACGCCACGCTCTTTCCCTTGCCAAGGGCTTTTTTAAATCCTTCCATCGCCTGAAGCATCTCATCTTCTTTTGTTGTTTTATCCACAACAAAAGATTCCACATCCATATCATCAAGTAGTTTAACTGTAACTTCTCCCTGATAAATATGCTGTGGTTCATCATGAACTCCCGGTTCACCTCGCCAGCCAATAACAAAAATAACCGGTATTGCATATACCTTGTCATTTAAAAGCGAGGCAACAGGATTAATAATATTTCCCTCTCCGCTGTTTTGCATGTATACAACAGGAATTCTGCCTGTTGCCAGGTGATATCCTGCTGCAAGCGCCGTTGCGTTTCCCTCATTTGCCGGAATGATATGATGCTTCTTATCAATACCATACGTTTTCATCAGATAGTTGCATAAAGGCTTTAACTGACTGTCCGGCACTCCAACGTAATAATCCGAACCAATTATTTCAACAAATTTTTCTACTTTCATATTAGTTCCCTATTTGGTTTATTCCCTGTATATTTCATCTACCTGACACAATTCTTCAACTGTATCAATTTCCGTTATGTCACTCTCATCAATCGGATGTACCCTGAGCTTTAACTCATCCAGATGTCTGTCCACAACATCATCCCAGAACATTTCTTCATAGCCTCCCTGAGAATATGTTTCTTCCACGCATCTTTTCAATGTCTTTGCATCCTCCGATTTCAAATAGGCTATTCCCACCATATTGTAGCAGTCGGTTCCACATTTACCTACTCTGCAGATATAGTTTTCGTCATCAAGTTCAAACACCCAGTCTCCTGAGTATCCCTGAACCATTTTCCCAAAATATCCCGACTCTTTGGGATTCTTTGACAAAATATCCGCATTGGTGAGATACAAATCTGCCTCACAGATGAAGCAGTCGCCCTGCTCAAGTATTTCTTTTGCATGATAAATTGACGAAATATTATTTATCCTATTGTAATCTTTATTTTGTATAAGCTCCACCTTTTCATATTTTTCCTTCAAATATGAAAACTGTTCTCCCAAATAACCCACAACGACATATATCTTGTCCACTTTAGCAGCAATTAGTCCGTCAATTACGGTCTCAATCATCGGTCTGCCATGTACTCTAATCAGAGGCTTTGGGACCTTTTCTGTAAGTGGCCTCATTCTGCTTCCAAGCCCTGAGGCCATCAATATTGCATTTATCATTTACTTTCTCACACTCTCTCCGCTTATTCTATAATTCTTCAATTAGTGAGATTATATTTTTAATCGGCATCAGTTTGTCATCAACTTCTTTGGCTCTGTGATATTTCAGAATCTCTTTTGCTGTATTTTCCATTGCAGGAAATGCACTTCTTGTAAGCTGATTAGCGTAAATTACTATATTTACACCATGCTCTGCCAATTCACTCTCTGTAATAGTATTGAAAGATGTAGGGACAACTACGATTGGTGTTGTAGCATCCGCCTCTCTGAACTTATCGCAAAACTCCAATATTTCTGCAGGATCTTTCTTTCTGCTGTGAATCATAATTCCATCAGCGCCCGCTTTTACATAGGCGAAAGCTCTCTCTAACGCATCGTCCATTCCCTGCTCCAATATCAGACTCTCGATTCTGGCAATAATCATAAATTCATTGGTGAGCTGAATCTTTTTTGCCTCACTGATTTTGTGGCAGAAATGTTCAATTGTATCCTGTGTCTGTTTTACTTCAGTACCAAACAATGAATTCTTTTTAAGTCCGATTTTGTCTTCCACAATTACCGCAGACACTCCCATTCGCTCAAGAGTTCTTACTGTGTAAACAAAATGCTCTGTCTTTCCGCCTGTATCTCCATCGAAGATAATAGGTTTTGTTGTAACTTCCATTACTTCATCGATAGTCTTTAATCTTGAAGTCATGTCAACCACTTCGATATCAGGCTTTCCTTTTGCAGTGGAATCACAAAGAGAACTAATCCACATTGCATCAAACTGATCAATCTCTCCATCGTGTTCCACAACAGTTTTTTCAGCAATAAGCCCCGTCAAACCACTGTGTACCTCTATAGCCTTTACCAGATGACGAAGACCGATTAACTGTTTAAGTCTCCTTCTTCTGTACTCAGGCATTGACATCTTCTCTTTTATTCTGAGGTCAATTCTTCTTACTTCTTCGTTGTATGTATATGGAACATCTATTACTTCTCCCCCATATTCTGCAAGAAGTGATTCAACATTATCTCTTATGGCTTTCATCGGTCCCTCGAGCCAGTTATCACCATGCACAACATAGTCAGGGCGAAGTTCTTTGATAATTTTGTCATACATAACTTCTTCCTGAACAACTACACGGCTAACTCCTTCAATACCTCTGATAAGTTCCATTCTCTCTTCAAATGAAATAGACGGAAAGCGATTGTATTTTACCATCGCCTCATCACTAAGTACACCCACAATTACTTCACCATATTTTTTTGATTCCTTTATTATGTTCAAATGCCCCTCATGAACATAATCAGTAGTAAAACATGTATATACTTTTTTCATGTGTTGTCCTTTCTCCATTCAATTACAAGTAAATCCCCATACTTAGTTCACTATTTATATCTACTTATATGTAACCGGTATACTAACTCCGAATTCACACAATGCATCTTTAAACACAGAGTAGAAATCTTTTATGTCGTCCTCATCTATGGCGCCCAGCGCACATAATCTAAAAGTGTTTGTGCTAGTTATCTTTCCCGGATAAATGGTAAATCCACGTTCATAACAGTAATCATGAATTTTATCAAAAACCCAATTCTCATCATCAGGATATTGGAGTGCTTCAACCAATCCTGCCTGCCACTCTTCTTTAATCACTTCCCTGAATCCAAGCTCCAATGCGCCTTCTCTGATTGCTTTATATACTCTTGTGTGTCTTGCCCATTTATTTTCTTCGCCTTCATCGAAGTATTCCTTCAGTGCCTGAACTGTCGCATAAACAGTTTGTACCGGAGGTGTAAAATGCATTTCTCCTGTCTTTTCAAAGAACTCATACTGAAGGTATAAATTACAGTAATAAGATCTCTTTGGATAATCTTTTGACAACTCAATAATCTCTTTATTCCCAATGATAAAGGAAAGTCCCGTCATTGCCATCAATCCTTTTTGAGCACTTGCCATGCAAAAATCTATATTGTCCTTTTCAATATCTATAGGTCTCATTGCAAGTGTCGATGTTGTATCTACTGTAAAAACTGCTCCGTACTTATGAACTAATGCACCGATTTCTCTTATAGGATTAAGAAGACCGGTTCCCGTCTCATTGTGAGTAGTATGCACCAAAGCAATATCCGAATTTTCTTTCAAAGTCTTCTCCACAAGTTCCAAATCCGGTCTTTCATCTTCCTTAAATTTCAAATCAATATAATCAAGTCCGTAATATTGGCACACTTCTACAGCTCTTGAACTGTACGCGCCATTATTTATTACCAATATTTTTTTCTTGGCAGGCAACAATGAATTGATGCAGACATCAATGTTAATAGTTCCTGAACCGCAAAACAATACTGCTGTGTATTTGCTCTCGTCAGCATGCACTACTTTAAGCAAATCTTTTCTCATTTGTTTCATTATGTCCCTGAATTCTTTTTCTCTGGGACAAATATCAGGAACAACCTGTGCCATCTTCACAGAATCCGTTGTGGTTGACGGCCCGGGATTTAATAAAACATTTCTTTTTATCATATTATCTCTGTCCATCCTCATATCTCCACTTATAAATAAACTTTTCAGGAGTTTCTATCATTTTATAATTTGTACCATACAAATTATTTAATATAGTTCTCCAAGTATTTACTCCGGATAATCCTTCAATTTCTTCTTTTTTTGCACTTCCCCAATATACACAGTTAAATGGATTTTCCATCATTTCTGACTCCATTTTTTCATCGTACTCCGATTTTTTATACTGGTACATCAAATGGTATCCCACTCGCGCTCCGTGATCGCCCTGAAGCACAATAACAGCATTAGGATCATTTTCCGTTATTGAATCGATTATTTTCACTAACCTTTTGTTCAAATATTCCAACTGTTCTACATAAGCATCCTTCGCAGAACTGTCATACGCCACTTCCGGATCCGCTGCCTGCCCGTCAGCCCTAAATACAAACGGAACATGAGGGCAGCTCAAATAGCATATCGTGAACGTAGGTACCTCTTTCTTTATTATAGACTGTTCCAGTAATAAATCCATTATTTTTGAAAATTGATCACGATAATTATTAAAAACATCTTCTTCACGTTTAGTTTCATTTTTTCCTGTAAATAAGTCTTCGTTGGAAATAATGTAATAGAGTAAACTGTTTTTCAACAGATAAAAGTCAATATCATGGATAACCGTTCCTATTTTTGGAGTCTCATAAAGAACTTCACAGCCATCTGCTCTTAATCCCTGCAAATGATTTAACATTTGAATTTTATATCCTGCTTCTTTAAAAAATCTAAACATTGCAGGATTCAGAAGTTTTTTATATCCCGATGCAGTTGTATTGTCCGCACTTACAACGTAATCAAGATTTAATAAGTTCGGTAATATTTCGTATGTATTAATTCCTTCATAATTATGTGTGGAATTTGAAATTGAGAATCCTTTGTCACCCAGATAATCGAGAAATTCACTGTTATCAAAATCAAAGTAGTATTCCAAATTTTCTTTTCCGCCATATTCATCCATTATGATATAGTAAATATTTTCCCTAAAGTCATCTGTCTTGGCATACTGTTCCACTTTAATCTCTTCATTCTTTTTATTACTGTCAACAAATGCAGGAATAGCCATAACCATGTTCATAATAATTAGTCCGCTATAAACAATCCCTATAACAAAACATACACTATCCAGTTCTTTCTTTGTGACAAACAGCAACACTCCGATTCCTACTATGATTGCTCCAACCAAAATTGTAAACACAATCTCCGGCAGCGATGTATATCTGGCAAACAATTCTCCGATAATATTATGATTGATAAATAATACCATAAACAGTCCGGTAAAAGCCGTTGCTTTATCTGCATTTCTAAAAATAATTAAGCTTATACAGTAAGCAATTATCGCTACAAAAATAAACATGGCAAAAGGCAACAATATTTTGTCTAAAGTCGTTTCCGTAAAATTTTGAATGTACATAAAAGCACATGGATACAAACAAACGGCAACGATTACCCATATAGCTCTCAACAGTCCCTTTTTCGTGTAAATTATCCCTTTTTGTTTATTTGTATTATCCATCTTTTCCATTTTATCCCGCTTTCTGTTATCCCTTGATCTCTATTTCATTCTTACCAATAACAATCCTTTTTTCCTTGAGAAGTCTTCCTACTGCTTTTTTAAAGTCATTCTTACTCATTGAGAAGTCTTTTTTTATTACATCCGGTGAAGCCTTGTCTGTATACGGAAGTTTTCCTCCAAGTTTTTCAATAACTGCATATATTTTCTCTGCATTTTCATCAATCTGCATATATGACTTTCCACGAATTGAAAGATCCAGTTTTCCGTCTTTTCTTACTGCCAGCACTCTTCCCTCAATTCTATCTCCGACTTTAAGGTCTTTTGTTGCTTCTTTTTTCTGAATCATAGCGTGGTATTTGTCATCAACTGCCACAAACACACCATATTCAGGATTGTAATTATAGACAGTTCCCTCAACTGTGTCCTCTTCCTTGTAAGGAGAATCAGTTTTCAGATAATTATAGACTTTCATTGTCGCGCAAAGTCTCTCGCTCTTATCGAGATACACTCCCACCAGGTATTCCTTGTCCACTTGGACTTTCACAGTCTGCTCCTTAAACGGCAGAAGTAAATCCTTCTCAAGTCCCCAGTCCATAAATGCCCCAATTTTAGTAACCTGCTTTACCTTTAATCTTGCAGTCTCTCCCAATGTTATTGTCGGTTTATTTACTGTCGCTATTAGTCTGTCGCTGGAATCTCTGTACACAAACACTTCCACTTCATCACCAATCTCGCTTCCCTGCGGAACCTGCTTCTTTGGCAAAAGTATCTGTGCCTCGTCGTCTCCTACAAAAACTCCAAAATCTGCTTTTCTCTTAATCGTTAATAACTGATATTCTCCTACTTTAATCATGTCTCTCCGCCTTTTTTATTAATACATAACTTAATGCATCTATTTTTATTAAAAAGATATGGCTGCCGCAAAATGATTATTCACAGCAGCCATAATTATTCACTTATCAATAAAGGAATCCTATCACTCCTGATACAGTTTTATGGTCATATATACTGTACCATCTGCTCCCTCAAAGGAAATTCCCATACCTTTCTCTTCCTTATGGATAACGGGTATAATAGTCATCCCCTGCGTTGTCTCTTTATTGTATACTGCATCAATAGTGTCGAACTCCAAATCTTCCGGGATATATTCCCAAGCCAGTCTGAAATACGCAGTGTTATTCATATGCTTGTTAGTGTCTATATAACTTCTAAGCACCTTCACCGGTTCCATCTCTGTTCTATCCTCAGACAATTTAATCTTACGCGGACTCTTGCCTAAATCAAGCTTATCACCTGTTGCATATCCCGCCAGATCTTCCGGCTCAATTCTTTTTGGCATCCTAGTCTCTAGGTCAATGAGTATCCATTTTGTGTCTGCACAGGCAAGAACTTCTCCTTGTTCGTCTTTTAAGATATAGTTCCTGTAACCGTACACTTTATCATACCCGTATGACCAGGTCCCCACCGTCACCCTATCATACAATTTCACTTTTTTGTATATTTTTATTTTCCACGATAACAGCACCCACGCTTTTCCTAATTCATTCATACTCATGAAATCTTTATTGATGTCCAATGAATGAATATTTATACAATTTTGAAAATATTCCAAAATTCCGTAAAGCGGCAATTCGCCCTTATCATCAACTTCACTGTATTTTACAAAGTCATTATAATAAAACATTTATGCTGTCTCTTTCTCTGAAGTCTCTTCCGCCGCAGTAGTTGTTTCCTCTTCCTGTGTTGTCTCTTCTGATGTAGTTGTCTCTTCTTCAGCCGGTTTAACTTTAACTACAACTGTCAAAGTTTTTGAAATAACTGTTATATCTTTTCCATTGTTTGAGAATGTATAAACAAGTGTGTAAGTTCCAGGCTTTGTAGTATCTACATTTCCTGAGACTTTAACATTGTTTGCATTTATTGGCAAATCAACAGTCTCATTGTAGTTCATAATCGACTCAACATAATCAAAGGCATTAAATGTGCTTCCGTACTCAACTGTAACCTTTGTGGCTTTCATCGCAGCGATAACTCTCTTATCTAAGACTGTGTATGTAACAGTCTTTTTGCGCTTTTGTTTATTTGGTGCCTTAACTGAATATGTAACTTTGTATTCGCCTGCTGTAGTAAATTTAACTACTCCGTTAACAACCTGAACTTTTTTCTTTGTGGTCATGTTGATTACTGTAACTTTGATTTTGTCAGTAATATCTATTCCGGAAGCAGTACGCGCTTTTACTTTGGCAAGGACATTCTTTGACTCACCCATAGCTATTTTTTTCTTATTTTTTGCGCCTGTAATCTTTGGTTTCTTTGTATCAACAACTTTAAATTTGATAGTTGCTGTCTGTGAGTTTCCGTTTTGATCCTTAACACTGTATTTAACTTTGTATGTACCAAGTTTTGATGTATCAATTTTACCTTTAATTTTAATTTTGGCATTTTTCTTTGTGAGATCATTGCCAAGGGCATCTTTGATTTCAACAGCTGTACGAGCTGTAACTTTTGACTTATACTCAATGTTCTTTGAGATAGCCTTGATTGTAGGTTTAGCTTTTAAATATGGATTTTTTGGATCAGGGTCTGTCGGATCCCAATCTGTAAACTTTCCATTTCTGATTGGTGTAAATGACGGGCGACCAAGGGGATCGTCCTTTGATGTTCCTCTGAATATAACAACTTTTGTCTTAAGTGCACAATTGTCGTAAATCCATTTTGCATCTTTACAAAGAAGTCTTACACATCCATGAGATGCCTTCTGTCCCATAACGTTGTATGCTGCCACTGACATTGATGAGTGATCTCCGTTTCTGTAGTGCCATACTGAATGGAAAAGTACTCCATCCCATGTAATTCTTGTACAGTACTGTGCATAGCAATTACCAATCATCTCATGCCATCTGTATTTTACCGGAGTATAGAACGTACCGATTGGAGTCTCGTTACTTGGTGAACATATCATTGCTCTTACCGGTTTTCCTTTTTTGTTATATACTGTTACGCAATTAGTTCCTACGTTTACCTTAATTGTATAGTCGTTTGATTCTGCTGCCTGTGTCTTGACTGATCCAAACGAAATAGCCATTGTAAATATTAATAATAATACTAATATTGGAGTAATTTTTTTCATTTTAGGCTCCCTTCCTTATAATAAAGATATTTTTCAACTCACTTATTATATACTCTAATTTTCATTTTAGCAATTCTAATATTTTAACATATTCACTTCAATGTTTTAATTTTGTTAATTATTTATTCATTAAATTGCATTATACTCATATTAGTTTTTAACATATCTATAAGTTGTAAAGGGGAACACCTACTTATGACAAAGAAAAAGATGACTGGAATTATTCTTATTTTTATAGTAGGATTTATTTTTTTAGTATTGGACACACCTACAAAGACAGGTATTGAATATCCGCATGCATACAAGAACGATCCCAACATTATAGGGGAATATCAGTATTATGCTATTAATTCAATATATGGTGCAAAATGTACATATAAAACTATAGATGAGTTAGATACCGGTCTTACAGATGTTTCTTCAGCTTATGTTGATGCGAACGCACAGTTTGTTGACAAAGTTTTTTTTGACGGAGTTAGAGTTGATACTTTTAATGATATGGTTGGATACTTATTCGTATTCATTGCCTGCTTCGTCCTAAAAAAATACAAGAAGTTCTTTTCTATTTCTTGTATTTTAAATATTGTTTCACTTGGGTTGAGGGTAGTTGTATTTGCACTTCCATTTGTATTAAACGGAAGTATCCTTTGTAATATGGCTATTGCATTTAGAATTTCATATGCGGTAGCAACCATTCTTACTATGTGGTTTGCAATCAAAGGTTTCATTGCTCTTTCTCAAGATTCCTGTTGTAGGGATGAACGTCTATGGATGAACGCTTGTTGGTTCACATATACGCTTATGTCATTGTTAGTTGTTTTCTTAAAATGGCTGGACTTATTTAATATGGCATACTTCTTCATATACGGACAGGTTGCGGTAGTTATTGTTCTTGCGCTTATTCTTTTCAGAGTTGAAGATTTCGCAGTCAGAAACTGCCAGTCAAAATAGTTATCATTTTTATCATTTCTTTTTTATATAGCTATCTTTAAATCATGCTTCATCCCATGATTTGAGATAGCATTTTTTTGCCCAAAAATAAAAAACAGAATGCCTGTTTTGTGATTTATTATCACTGAAAACGCATTCTGTTTTTTATGTTTAGTCATTATTTATCAAACACTTTTGTATAATTTTCATCTGACTGATAAATATTGTTACTTATGCTTTTCTTCTGCAACTTCTCTTGCACGCTCAAGGGCTTCTGCAATATGAGGTCTGAAGTTTTCTTCTCCTAACATATCATAAAAACCTTCTTTTTTAAACACTTCCATTGGTTGTGGATTTGCGTGAGACAAAATCAGTGTTATACCATTCTTCTTGCAAGAAGCATATATCTTCTCAAATGTCTTGTATGCTGTGGCATCAAGCGATGGCACACTTCTCATTCTCAATATCATCGAGTAATATGGTTTCTTTGATTCATTTACAATATCTAAGAACTTATCTGCTGCCGCAAAAAACATTGGCCCTGATATTTCGTATACAACTGTCTTTTCCGGAAGTTTTGTAAGGCTGATTGATTCCGGATCGTTGTTTTCATCGTAGTCTTCATCATAATAGTCAATCCATTTTCTTACATCAGTAACACTTGCCATACGACGAAGGAAAAGAAGCGAAGCAAGAACCATACCTATTTCGATTGCAACTACCAGATCAAAGCAAACTGTGAGGGCGAAAGTCACAATCAATACTGCGAAATCGCTCTTTGGTGCTTTTCTCATTGCAACTACTTCTCTCCATCCGCTCATATTGTAAGCTACCACAATAAGTACGGCTGACAATGTAGTCATCGGAATAAGTGATGCATATGGCATAAGGAGTACCATTATGATTGCAAGAGTAATCGCATGCACCATTCCGGCAATCGGTGTACGTCCACCGTTTTTAACATTTGCCGCTGTTCTGGCGATGGCTCCTGTTGCAGGTATTCCGCCAAAAAGTCCAGACGCAATATTACCTAACCCCTGAGCCACAAGTTCCATATTAGATCTGTGTCTGCTACCTACCATACCGTCTGATACCACACATGAGAGCAACGACTCTATGGCAGCCAAAATAGCAATAGTAAATGCAGGGGAAATGAGTTTTTGTATCATAGCAAAGTTAACACTTGGAATTTCCGGTGTTGGAAACTTTGCTGACAACTGGCCGTAAACACTTCCTATAGTGTTAACATCTATTTTTAATACTGTAACAAGGACTGTAGTAAATATAATTGCCACAAGGGACCCCGGTATCTTTTCTGTGATATATGGGAAAACAATCATTATAATAAGGGCAATTGCTCCGATTCCCAGTGCCTGAAGGTTTACTGTTCCTATATTTTTTGCATAACATGCAATTTTCTCAAAGAAATTTGATGGTACCTTTTCAATGTCAAGGCCTGCGAAATCTTTTAACTGCTGCACAAAAAGTGTAACTGCAATTCCTGCCGTAAATCCAACTGTAATTGTGCTTGGAATAAACTTGATAAGAGTTCCGAGTCTGCAAAGACCCATTACTATCAATATGATACCTGCCATTATTGTAGCCACGATAAGTCCACCTGTTCCAAACTCATCTATTATCCCAACAATAATTACAACGAAGGCCGCTGTTGGTCCTCCAATCTGAACCCTGCTTCCTCCAAAAAGCGAAATAATAAATCCTGCGATAATAGCTGTATGTATACCTTTTTCCGGTGATACTCCTGAAGCTATTGCAAGGGCAATGGAAAGTGGCAATGCAATAATAGCCACGATAATTCCCGCAATAACGTCATTGATAAAATTTTCTCTCTTGTACCCTTTAATTACTGAAAACAACTTTGGTTTTAGTCTCTCGCTATCCATCAAAATCCTCCATAATTAGTTTTTTATTTTTTTGCAATATTGTAGGGTGCCACACTTCGTGGGACACCCTGTTAAATACTACTCCTTTTTATTTGATATTTCAATATGCATTTTTCACTCAATCAAAGTAGACATTCGTAATCCGCTGTTTTTTACGAAAGTTCTGACGACACGTCATTAAATGACAGTCCATTCTCTTTAGCTATGCGCATAATATCCTCTGCCTCAACTTTTCTGCGTCTGACGCCATAGCCTGAAACCTCTTTAATGTTTACTTTACCATATTGAGTATACATTTCCTCAATAGTTCGCTCAAGTTCATACCTCTGACATTTGTGTTCTCTTATTCCAATTGTCGTAGTGCATGCAAATATTTCTCTCGCAATTTCCGACTTTTTTTCTTCATTGCACAGTACCGTCAGCATTATTCCCGGTCTGTTTTTCTTCATATAAACAGGAGTTGTAAACACATCTAACGCTCCGGCTTCCAAAAGTTTTGATGTGGCATATCCCACTGCCTCTCCAGTCATATCGTCAATATTACAGTTTAGCTCGCAAATTTCCTTAGGTGCTTCCTCTGTCTCTCCCAACATCGCTCTCACGCAATTTGCATCTTCAAAATCTTTTTTACCCATGCCATATCCGATTGCTTCAACTTTCATTATAGGCATGTTGCCAAACTCATCTGCAAAATGTTTAAGCAATGCGGCTCCTGTCGGAGTACAAAGTTCACCTCTGACTCTTCCGCCGTAAATAGGCACTCCCCTAAGAATATGTGCTGTTGCCGGCGCAGGCACAGGAAGAATTCCGTGGGCACATTTAACCTGTCCGCTTCCCACATGTATAGGGGAAACCACAATTTTGTCCGGATTTATTTCATTTACCAAAAAACATACATTTAAAATATCTGAGATTGCATCTTTGTTTCCCACCTCATGGAAATGAATCTCTTGAACATCTTTTCCGTGAGCCTTCGCTTCTGCCTTGGCTATAAGTTTATACACCATAAGAGCATCATCTTTGACCTTTTGCGGCGCATCTATTCCACTTATGATGTTTGCAATTTCATCCATCCCTGTGTGATGGTGGTGGTGATGTTCGTGTGTGTGTTCATGATTGTGATGATGATGGTGGTGGTGCTCATGTTCATGATGTTCATCATGCGGTTCGTGATGGTGGTCGTTCTCATGTGAATGATGTTCGTGATGTTGCTCATGCTCGTGACCGTGGTGGTGCTCATGCACATCCTCACTGTGTTCCTCTTCTCCCCTTACAAGCACTCTCACTCCTGTACCTGTAATTCCACACTTCACTGTGGTTTCTGCCTTCACTTCAACATCTTCAATCCCAAATGAATTCATTTTTCTGACAGCTTCTTCCCTGTCGGGATGCAGTTCAAGCAACGCTGCGGTAAGCATATCTCCTGCCGCACCCATATTGCATTCAATATATAAAGTCTTCATATTCGATTCATCCTCCGTTTATTCTACCTGTGATTAATCATACTGGCTGTATATGCAGCTCCAAATCCGTTATCTATATTTACCACTGTAACTCCGCTGGCACAGGAGTTAAGCATCGACAATAATGCCGACAAGCCTTCAAATGCAGCTCCGTATCCCACACTGGTTGGCACCGCAATAACAGGACAATCCGCTATCCCTCCTATAACGCTGGCCAGGGCTCCTTCCATTCCTGCGATGGCTATTATCACATTGGCACTCATTATCTCCTCCATGTGAGACAGGAGTCTGTGTATTCCCGCAACCCCCACATCGTAGAGTCTGACCACCTCATTGCCAAGAGCCATAGCTGTGAGCGCCGCCTCCTCTGCCACAGGCATATCGCTGGTTCCTCCGGTGGCAATAATTATTTTACCCTTTCCCGTTGGTTTGGGAATTACCCCTGCAATACCCACTCTGCTCAAAGGATCATATGAAAATCCTGAAACATCAGACATAATCTTTGACGCCTCCTCACTCATTCTGGTGATAAGCACGGTTTTTTGACCATTTGCAAGAAGTGCTTTTGTTATTTCTTTTATCTGTTCAGGAGTTTTTCCGGCTCCGTATACTACCTCAGTAACTCCCTGCCTTACACCTCTGTGCAAATCCAGCTTTGCAAACCCCAAATCTTCTATGGGCTTTTTCTTTATTGAGAGCACTGCCTCGTCAACGCTTATATTTCCATTTTTAACTTCATTCAATAATTCAATTAAGTCTGTCTGCTCCATAAGCTACCTCTCTACTCCAATCGCCTCAATTCCACCTTCATCCATCAGCTTTTCATCATATAATAATTCACTTGATTTTCCTCTGGCAAACACCTTTCCCTCTTTAATTATCACCGACTCATCACAAACTTCCTTTGCAAATGTCAGATCATGAGTGGCGATAAGCATGGTGTGTGGAAGACTCTTAAGTATATTTATTAGCTTTCTTCTTACCTTTGGGTCAAGAAACGCCGTGGGCTCGTCCAAAAGCATCAGCGACGGTTTCATGGCTAACACCGTTGCAAGCGCCGCCATTCTCTTCTCACCCCCGGACAGGGTAAGTGCCGTTTTGTCCTTTAGCTGTTCAATACCAAGAAGCTTAAGCCTGTCATCAACCCTGTATTTAATTGTCTCCTCATCTATTCCCATATTTCTCGGACCAAATGCAATATCATCATATATGCTTGGCATAAAAAGTTGATCGTCAGGATTCTGGAACAGAAATCCTGTTCGTTTTCTCACTTCTGCAATATTATCCTTTGAGAGTCTGATTCCATCCACAATTATTTCTCCCTCAAAAGAAAGTATCCCCATTACTGAAAGCAAAAGGCTGGTTTTTCCTGCACCGTTGGCTCCCACAAGAGCCAGATGTTTCCCTTCTTCCAGATTTAGTGAAATATCATCCACGGCTTTATTTCCATCCGGATACGAAACTGAAAGATTGTTTATATTTAACATATTATTATCATCCTATATTTTTTTTACTCGGTACACATAACACTAGTTATCTCGGTCAGATAAAAAGCGTCACAAATACTGTCGGCACTATAACTATCATCATGAATAAGTAATCCGATAACTTCATCTTTTCATTTTGATTTGCATATATTCCGCTTTCATAACCTCTGCACACCATTGCCTGGTACACTCGCTCCGCTCTGTTCATACTTCGCACGAAAAGTTGTCCCAAAAAAGAACCCGCATCTTTTATGTGGGGCCATTTTGCACCGGGGCTCCTAAGTCTGTAAGCCATTATCATGGTATAGGCTTCTTCCACCAAAACTCCCAAATATCTGTAGACCATCTCTATCAGACGCACAAACAAAACCGGCACATGCATACGAACCAACTGAGCCGTAAGTTTTGCAAAAGGTGTTGTCGCCACTAAAATAAGCACAGCTGATACGCAAAGCAGGCATCTTGCGATTATAGCAAGGGAAGAAATCACTCCTCCGGAAATCGCCACAACGCCAATCGTTACAAGTATTTTTTTGTCAAAAATTATATTGCTTATTCCTGCAAACAAACAAAAAGGCAAAGCCACAAGAGACTGTGCGAAAATCTTTCTTCCCGGAATCTCTGCTAATGCCGTCACCACTACGGGATAAAACAAAAGCGGGGACAATGACAATAATCTGTACTTTGTGTGCATCGCCACACACAGAATATAAATCACCGTGACAATTATTTTTGCCATAGGATGTACTCTGTGAATTATTGAATTGCCCCTGCTCATTTGTTCAAAGGAATAAACCTTTGATATTTTATTTCTAATGTCCGCCATCTACATTCTTCTTTTTCATCTGTGTAATAATAAAACCGGTTAAAAGTGCTAATGCGCATGTAAGCAAAGCGCCCACAATACCGGCCACACTTGTTCCGCTTCCGGTTCCTGCTGCAAAATCATAATCAGGCATAAACGAGAGCGTATTCTGAATCTTCTCGACAAATCCGTAGACTCCGCCACTTGCCTCAAGTTCTGTTGTCCCTGCAACCTTTTCCATTGACCACTCAAGTCCATCAGGAAATGCAGATGCGAGAAGTGAAAGACCTCCTGCAACAACTGCCGAAAGAACTGCAAAAATAACTGTTACCTTTCCAAGAGAAAGATTTTCAGATACTTTTTCTTTATGAACTGAACTCTCTACCAGTTCAGGTCTAACCTGCCATACAAACACAACAACTGCTGCTGTGATGAGTCCCTCTACAAATCCAATGGCCAGGTGTATCGGCTGCATCATTGCCACAAATGTGCCAAAAGGCAACTCTGTAATTCCTGACGCCAATGTCTCTAATACAACCCCAAAAGCTCCTAACTGCAATCCAAGCACACAACATAAAATAGACGCACCTGCAAGTTTAGCCTTCGAAATTCCTTTCTTCATAAGCGGTCTGAAAATGAGCGGATACATAATCAGACACGGAATAAATCCCATATTGAAAATATTGGCTCCAAGGGCCAATAACCCTCCGTCTGCAAAAAACAGACATTGTATAATAAGTACTGATGCCAATGTCAAAAAAGCCGGCAATTCACCTAAAAGTGCCGCAAGCATAATCCCTCCGCAGATATGTCCGCTTGAACCGGTTCCCGGTATTGTAAAATTAATCATCTGTGCCGCAAAAACAAAGGCCCCCGCCACTGCCATCACCGGCAATTTTTTCTGTGATAAATCCATATCTGTAATTTTCTTTGTAGCGTAAACTGTCGCACCTGCGCTTACTGCCCACATAGCGCCGCCCACTGCAGGCGAAAGCAAAGCATCTGCCATATGCATAGTATATACCTCCAAAAATCATATTTAAAAACCTTCAAAGAATTATCTCGTTTTTCACGTAGATAAAAACCCTACTGATATCATTATAATATCTGCAGGGTTTTCATTAAAGAACTTTTTTTCTTATTTATTGTTTTTTTCTCTCTTATTATCACAACTGTTTTATAGTTCAAGAACTTCTCAGTTATAAAATGTCGATATATTCTCCTGAAAGGGCTTTGTTCATACTCCTTACCGCACAGAATTTTCCGCACATGCTGCAAGTATCACTGTGGTCGTCCTCCGGAAGTCTGTCATCTCTGATTCTCTTAGCAGTCTCAGGATCAAGGGCACAATCAAACTGAGCATCCCAATCAAGATTTCTTCTGGCATCTGCCATCTTATCGTCAATGTCTCTTGCTCCGGGAATTCCCTTTGCAATATCTGCTGCGTGAGCCGCAATCTTTGACGCCACAATTCCCTGTTTAACATCCTCAACATTTGGAAGTGCAAGATGCTCTGCCGGTGTTACGTAACAGAGGAATGCAGCTCCGTTCATAGCCGCAATAGCTCCACCGATTGCTGATGTAATATGATCATAGCCCGGTGCAATGTCAGTAACAAGTGGTCCTAACACATAGAATGGTGCTCCCATACAAATTGTCTGCTGTACCTTCATATTAGCTGCAATCTGATCCATTGGCACATGTCCAGGTCCTTCAACCATAACCTGTACATTGTGATCCCATGCTCTTTTTGTGAGTTCTCCAAGTCTTACCAGTTCTTCAATCTGGCACACGTCTGTTGCATCTGCAAGACATCCCGGTCTGCAAGCATCACCAAGAGAAACTGTAACATCATACTCCTCACATATATCAAGAATCTCATCATAGTATTCGTAGAATGGGTTCTCCTCACCTGTCATACTCATCCATGCAAACACGAGACTTCCGCCACGGCTTACAATATTCATCTTACGTTTGTGATTCTTAATCTGATCAATTGTCTTTCTCGTAATTCCACAATGAAGTGTAACGAAATCCACACCATCCTGGGCATGAAGTCTTACCACGTCAATGAAATCCTTTGCTGTAAGTGTAGACAAATCTCTCTGATAATGAATAACACTGTCATATACAGGAACTGTTCCAATCATGGCCGGGCATTCTCCTGTAAGTTTCTGTCTGAAAGGCTGTGTGTTTCCATGACTTGAGAGGTCCATAATAGCCTCCGCTCCCATGTTAACAGCACTCATAACCTTCTGCATCTCAATGTCATAATCCTTGCAATCTCTTGAAATACCAAGGTTAACATTTATCTTTGTTCTGAGCATACTTCCCACACCTTCAGGATTAAGGCATTTGTGATTTTTGTTTGCAGGAATCGCAACTTTACCCTCTGCAACCAGTTTCATAAGCTTATCAACCGGCATCTTCTCCTTATCGGCTACTGCCTGAATTTGTTCTGTCACAATTCCCTTTCTTGCCGCATCCATCTGTGTAGTGTATCCTAAATTACTCATTATCAAAAAATCCTCCTAAGTTTTTGTTTTTAATATTTGTTCGTATTATTTATTTTTCAAAATACTCATATGAAAGAACTGCTCCATGATCAAGTGGTCCGTTACCTTTTCCAAGATTGAGGCCGGCTCTCATACAGTCAGCCACATATCTCTTTGCCAATCTCACAGCCTCAGTCATCTCAAGTCCTTTTGCCAAATTTGATGCAATAGCCGATGACAATGTACATCCGGTTCCGTGATTGTTTGAGGAATCAATTCGTTCTCCCTCAATCCAAATCTTATTTCCGTCCATAATCAACAAGTCATTTGCTTCCTCAGTAGCGTGACCTCCCTTGATCAAAACCGCTGTATCCGGATACCTCTCACCAAGAAGTGTCCCGGCTTTTTCAACGTCCTCTGCATTTTTAATTTTCATTCCACAAAGCACCTCCGCCTCCGGAATGTTTGGTGTGATAATATCTGCCATTGTAAACAATTCATTTGCAACAATATCCATAGCTTCCACCGGAGTTAAAATCTTTCCGCTAGTCGAAACCATAACCGGATCCACCACGATATTCTTAGGTTTATACTGTTTTATCTTATCGCTGACCACTCTGGTAAGTTCTGCATTGCCAAGCATCCCCACCTTCACCGCATCCGGAAAAATATCTTCAAAGACGCTGTCAATCTCATTGGCCAAAAACTGAGGTGTTGCCTCCATTATATCTGCCACACCTGTAGTGTTCTGAGCCGTCAGCGCCGTAATGGCACTCATCCCAAACACTCCATGTGCCAGCATCGTCTTCAAATCTGCCTGTATCCCTGCGCCTCCACTGGAATCACTCCCGGCAATCGTAAGCACCTTCTTCATAAAAACCTCCGATTTCAAAATCTATACCATCTGGGACAACAAAGGCACATCCCTAGGGATATGCCTTTGTTGTTTGAGTATATTTCACGAAAATACATTTCATTCAAATCCCTACGTTGGCATTATCCAAATCAGGTCCGGTCGGGATGACTACATCCCCTCTCAGCCGGGTCATTCCCCAGCTCCCATCTTATTCTTTGTTATTCTATTACAATAACTATGCATTTCGAATTATACTCTGAATATTTATTTTTGTAAATGCTTTTAGCTACTCATTTAATCACACACGAATATCCTTCTTTATCCTTCAAAGAGTTCACAATAGGCCTATATCTACTTAAACATCTTCACAAAAAACTTTCCTGTTTTTGAGAGATCCTTTTTCTTAATTCCTTTAGTCTTACTTACGCCCTGTTTAATTAGGGCAGATGTCTCATCCTTATTGCAAAAGCTCCACGCTATACAGCTGAGTTTATATTTCTTAATTGTTTTAAACCACTTTTTGCCCTCTGCGACATCTACATACCCATTGCCGGATGCCTCACTGATATTGCACTCACTGATAATAACAGGCAAACCTTTTTGTCTTGTCTTAGCAACTAAATTTCTAAGATCATCCTTATGAGTTGCCGCATAAAAATGAAGAGCGTACATTATATTCTTCTGACCCTTAATCGGACTGCCTGCAGCCTCGTCTATTCTCTGGCTCCAATTTGGAGTTCCCACAATGATCACTGCCTTCTTATCATTTTTTCTGATAACTTTGATAATCGTATTTGCGTATTTCTTTATATCCGACCAGGTAGTTCCACCGTTTGGCTCATTGCATATTTCGTACAATACATTGTTGTACTTTTTATATTTTGAAGACATCTTCCGGAAGAATTTCTTTGCCTCATCTATATTCGTATTCGGATTGCTGTCATTTAAAATATGCCAGTCAATAATCACGTACATTCCCTCTGCCTTGCACGCCTTAACGCCTCTGTCTATTACCTCTTCCAAATGCGCCTTGTCTCCACCACTGCAATATCCGTTGTAATCAGATGTGTACATGGCAAGTCTTATGCAGTTAATGCCCATTTTCTTCAAATCCCTGAAGGCATTTTGATTTACATACTGCTCAAACCAGTTGATGCCATGAGTTGAAAAGCCTTTAAGTCTGAAAGTCTTTCCTTTTTTATCTACAAGATTTACACCCTTTACCTTGAGTCTGCCGTGAGCGCTTACCGCAGTTTTACCGGAAGTCTTTGCCAACACTGTGGCCTGTCCACCTCCTACTGCCATTACTAACAACACTGCTGCCAATAAAAATGCTAATCTTTTCTTCATAAAACACCTCCAACTTCATTACCTATCTAATCAGATGAATTTAGCTGTAGATAATCTCATCAATTTGCGGCGCTAAAATTATTACGTATAGTAGAAAATCCACCTATTATTGTGAGTATATATCCAATAACCAAATCCTTAATAAAGTCTCCTAACACTCCCGCTTCTTTTATTATTCCGGGTAATATTTTCACTATATCTATGAAACTGATTTGATACTCACTTTTCAAATCAAAATACAAACTCATGCACCATGAAATATAATTTGCAAAAAATACCATTATAAGCGCAACAACTGCAGATATTATTACTCCTTTTTTATCAAGCTCTCCTCCAAGTATCTCATATCCTTTTGTAGCACTGGCAATTATTGCCACTCCTGCTATAGCTGCTATAAATCCCAAACGATATATAACAATCCAAATTGCCACACCGACAAGTGATCCGACTATTGCTCCTATTGTTCCAAGTATAACGTTAGATTCTCTTCCGTAATATCCCATTTTTTTCTCCTTCTACATTTCTCACACTATTTATTATAATTGTTTAACTATTAATGCGACGCATTCCACGTGCACGCTTTGGCCAAACATGTCCACCGGCGTTGCCTCAATTAACTTATAGCCATTCTCCTCAAGCCACTTGATATCTCTTGCCAGCGTTGCACTGTCACAACTTACATACACAAGTTTCTTTGGTGCCATTCGAACCACGGTATTTAGTAGTTTTTCGTCACAGCCTTTTCGAGGTGGATCCACAACAATCACATCCGGCTTACACTCTGCTGCACCTTTGTTATTCTCAAAATATGCCGGCACAACATCCTCGGCAGCACCCACGAGAAACTCTGCATTTTCTATTCCGTTAATCTGTGCATTTATCTTTGCATCCTCTATTGCCTGAGGAATTATCTCAACTCCCATTACCTTCTTCGCCTTTTTTGCAAGGAACAGGGAAATACTTCCTATCCCACAATACAAATCCCAGACTGTCTCATTGCCGGTAAGACCTGCACATTCCAATGCCTTGCCGTAGAGTTTTTCTGTCTGTTCCGGATTAACCTGAAAGAATGATAGAGCCGAAATTCTAAACTTAACATCCCCAATATAGTCCTCTATATATCCTGAACCATACAAGTCCACAACTTCTCTTCCCAGAATCACATTGTTCTTCTCTGTATTTATATTGTAAGAAATGCTGGTCATTCCGTTGATATTTTTAAGGGCTTTAACCAACTGTTCACTGCATGGAAGTCTGGTCCCGTTAATAACCAGGCACACCATAATCTGTCCTGTCTTCGCACCAATTCTAATAAGCACATGGCGCACAAGCCCCTTATGACTCTCTTCGTCATATGCAGTGATATCATTTTCCTCCATATAAGACTTCACAATTGACATTATCTTATCATTGACGTCAACGCCCTCAGGATTAATTCCCAGCATACAACTGTCGCAAGGGATAATAGAATGAGTTCTTCCTGCGTAAAATCCGTAAATAATCTCTCCGTCCCTGTTCATTCCCACAGGAAACTGAGCCTTATTTCTATAATGGAACGGCTCCTCCATCCCAATAATCGGACGCATATCAAAATCAGTAGTACCACCGATTCTCTTGATGTTATTAAATACCTTGTCAGCCTTATATCTGAGCTGTTCCTCATAACTCATCATCTGAAGCTGACATCCACCACAGGCTCTAGCAATAGGGCATGGAGCCTCCACTCTTTTATCCGACGGCTCAATAACATCTATGAGACGCGCAAAGGCATAATTCTTCTTAACCTTTGTGAGATTGACCTTGACTCTGTCTCCAATGACAGTATCCTTTACAAATACTGTAAAGCCATCAATCTTGCCAATGCCCTCGCCCGCGGTTCCTAAATCTTCAATTAACAATTCAACTTCTTGATTCTTATTAAACATCTAGATATTTCTCTTTCTAATTATCACTAAATTTCAACCCAGCGCTCAGCAAAAATGCAAAACACAAACGCTCAACACAACCTCTCAACAAAAATGCAACATAGAAGACTATTTTACAATCTATGTTGTACGTTTTTTGAGCACTATTTTATACAAATACGACACAGAATTCGTTTTCTAATTTTATGTTGTACGTTTTGAGTTTTAAAAAATTGTCATGTACAGCATAGATTACAATTTTTAAATCTGTATTGTACATTTTTGACTTCAAAAAAAATAAGCATACAACATAGAACAAGATTTTTCAATCCGTGTTGTATTTTTGTCGCTTCAGAAAAAAATTGCATACAACATGAAACAAGATTTTTCAATCTGTGTTGTATTTTTGTCGCTTCAGAAAAAAATAGCATACAACATAGAACAAGATTTTTCAATCTGTGTTGCATATTCCTTGCTTCAAAATAATTTTGCGTACAACACAGAATTAAATTTCTCAATTTATGCCGCACCGCCGTTTCACACATATAATATGTGAATTCATTGGCATTTTTTGCACTTTCACGAACGCCTCAGCGTTCTTGCTGCGAAATGCGCGTCAGTCATGAGATAACTTACTTTGTAAGATATCTCGTTGCTTTCATAAAGTATACTTTTTGAAACGTATATCTGCGCAAGATTCAGGATTGATGCCGTGTACCTGCAAATGTTTTTTCTGATAACATTGAAACAAGTACTTTAAGGTTATCTGATAAAAGAAGATTAATCCGAGTCAAATTTCGAGGATTACAAGTCCTCGAAATTTAGCATTCGACGCGGGTTGTCATCAAGAGAACCCGCGTATGTATGCGGGCGAGGAATTAATATTCTTTTGAAGATATAACCTTAGTGCTTGTTTGCGTTTCAGAAAAAACATTTGCAGGTATACGGTAAAAGACTGAATCTTAAGCAGAGGATTGTTTCAAAATGTATACTTTCTGAAACTATCTGCTGCTTTTACGTATGTTGCTGTCCAGCAATCTGTTATATCCCAACCAGTCATCGCCCTTTGCTGCATTGCCCGCAAACAGCTCCTTTATTGTCTCCATCTTTGCATCTGTATTGTCTGCAAAGTTAAGGGCCATTGCCTCTGCAAGCGCCGGCTTCTTAGGTGAACCATACTCAAGTTCTCCGTGGTGTGCAAGTATACAGTGCTTCAATTCATTCTCGAGTTTTTTAGGGAAGCCCTCAATAGCTCTGGCCTTCTCGCCAATCATCTCTGAACCCATAACTATATGTCCGAGCAACTGTCCCTCATCCGTGTAATCATTGATAGGGAAGTCTGAAAGTTCATACACCTTTCCAATGTCATGGCAAATGGCTGCTGTAATCAACAGGTCTTTGTTAAGCATTGGGTACATGGTTGTGTAGAACTCACACATCTTTGTTACTGACAATGTGTGCTCTAAGAGTCCACCGATAAATCCATGGTGAACACTCTTTGCTGCAGAATGATTTGCAAAGTTCTTGGCAAATGCTTTATCTTCCACAAAAAATGAGCTTAATAGCTGTTTTAAATAAGGATTCTCCACTGCTGCAATGTAGCCTAAAAGCTCTCTGTACATATCGTCTATATTCTTTTCTGAAACAGGAAGATAATTGGCTGGTTCGTATTCGCCTTCCCCAACCTTTCTCGCTCTGTCTATGCTAATCTGTGTCATTCCGTTAAATACAGTAACTTTTCCTGTAACTTCTATATAATCAAGTGCATCAAAGTCATCTATTCCCATAGAACCCGGATCCCATATTTTTGCGTCCACAACTCCTGTTCTATCCTGCAAAATCACATTGTCATATGGCTTTCCATTTTTTGTTGTTGCTGATGTTCTTTGTTTACATAAATAAATTTCTCTGATATTTTCTCCCTCTCGGAGTGTTTCAATAAATCTCATATAAATTACACCTTTCATTCGTTGATGTTTCTCTAATTATAAATTATAATAGAAGTGATTACAAGATTGGAGATTAGTATGAACAGCAAAGTATTAAAAACATTAGAATATGACAAAATCATACTTATGTTGGAGGACTGTGCCACTTCCCCTTTAGGAAAAGAAAAGTGTCACAATCTTAAACCAGTGTCCGACTACGGACAGATTAAACATATGCAGACTCAGACCAGTGATGCCCTGAAGCTGATTTGGCAAAAGGGCAGCATTTCTTTTTTAGGTCTAAACGATATAACAGCTTCCCTCAAAAGACTTGAGATTGGAAGCTCTCTTGGTACCGGAGAATTGCTTCGCATCAGTTCGCTTTTAAAGATTGCTCTTAGAGTCAAATCATTTTCCAGAAGCGAAAATGCAGAAGAGGAAAGTTCTCTTGACGATATGTTCGCAGCCATCGAGCCTCTCTCTAACCTCAACAATGAGATTACCAGATGTATTATCTCAGAAGAAGAGATTGCAGACGATGCTACTGCCACATTGAAAAATATCAGACGCCAGCAGAAGATTACCAATGACAGAATTCATTCTCAACTTAATTCTTTGGTTAATTCTCAGGCAGGCCATAATTATCTGCAGGATTCTCTCATTACTATGCGAGATGGCAGGTACTGCGTTCCTGTGAAGCAGGAGTATAGAGGTAATGTTCCGGGTATAATTCACGATCAGTCCTCTACCGGCTCAACTCTTTTTGTAGAGCCTATGGCTGTTGTTGAACTTAATAACAAGCTGCGCGAGCTTGAGGCAAAGGAAGCCGATGAGATTCAGGTGGTACTCTTCAATCTCTCAACTGCATGCGCCGAGTATATTACCGAGCTAGAGACTGATATGAAGGTTTTAGCCGAACTTGATTTTATATTCGCAAAAGCCTCTCTCTCTAAAAAGCTAAAATGCAGTGAACCGGAGTTTAACACAAGAAAATATATCAACATCAAAGAAGGAAGGCATCCTCTGTTAGACCAGAGTAAAGTTGTTCCTATCAATGTCCATTTGGGAGACGACTTCAATTTACTTATTGTCACGGGCCCTAACACCGGAGGTAAGACAGTTTCTATCAAAACAGTGGGACTTCTCACTTTGATGGGACAGGCAGGACTTCATATACCAGCGTTTCAGGGTTCATCTCTTGGCGTATTCAATGAGGTTTATGCCGATATCGGCGACGAGCAGAGTATCGAGCAAAGTCTTAGTACATTCTCCGCACATATGGTGAACATTGTGCATTTTATCGAGAAGGCTGATTCTGAATCTTTAGTTCTTTTCGACGAACTTGGTGCCGGTACTGACCCTGTTGAAGGTGCAGCCCTTGCCACTTCAGTTCTCTCCTTCCTTCACAATATGGATGCAAGAACTATGGCAACAACTCACTACAGTGAGCTTAAGATGTATGCACTCACTACAAAAGGTGTTGAGAATGCCTGTTGCGAATTTGATGTTGAGACTCTCCGTCCGACATACAAACTTTTAATCGGAATCCCCGGAAAGAGTAATGCTTTTGCTATTTCCTCAAAATTGGGACTCCCTGAATTTATCATTGAAGATGCAAAGAGCAGAATTGATTCTGAGAGCGAATCATTTGAAGATATTATTGCAGAGCTTGAGCGAAGCAAGAAGACTATTGAAAAGGACAAGGCTGAAATTGCAACTTACAAGTCCCAGATCAAATCTCTTAAGCGTGACTATGAGTTAAAAACTGAACGAATTGACGAGAAAAAGGATAAACTCATTGCCGATGCCAAGGAAGAAGCCAGAAAGATTCTTCAGGAAGCAAAAGATATGGCTGATTCTTCTATCAGAGAGATTAATAAACTGGGTAAAAGCGGCAACGCTAAGGATATGGAAAAGATTCGTTCCGGCCTTGGCAATAAACTCAAGTCAACTCAGTCTACAATCAAAGCTGCTAAAAATACAAACAAAACAAATAAACCATCCGACTTCACTGTCGGAACAGCCGTTAAGGTTTTGAGTATGAATGTAAACGGTACGATTAACCAGGCTCCTGACTCTAAGGGCAACTGTATGGTAACTATGGGTATCCTCAAATCCCGAATCCATATTTCTGACCTTCAGATTATAGACGAGCCGGAAATTACAGCTCCTAACTTCCAGAGAGGCTCTTCAGGCAAGATAAAGATGTCAAAATCAGCTACTATCAGACCTGAAATCAATCTTCTGGGAAAGACTGTTGATGAAGCTATCGCAGAACTGGATAAGTACCTTGATGATGCATATCTTTCACACCTTAATACTGTAAATGTCGTTCACGGTAAAGGTACCGGTGCATTGAGAACTGCAGTGCACAACTATCTGAAAAAATGTAGTTACGTCAAAGAATTCCGCCTTGGCGCTTACGGCGAAGGCGATGCCGGCGTAACTGTTGTAACTTTTAAATAGACTATGTTAATTATTACCGGAGGTTTTATTATGTCAAACAAACAAAAAATACTCATTGTCGATGACGATGAGCATATCGCAGAACTTATTTCATTATACTTAAACAAAGAGTGCTATGAGACCCGTATGGTTCACGACGGCAATTCTGCAGTTGATGTTTTCAACGAATTCAAACCTGATTTGATTCTTCTTGATTTGATGTTACCTGGCATTGACGGATATCAGGTATGTCGTGAAATCAGAAAGGATAATAATACTCCAATTATTATTCTTTCAGCCAAGAGTGAAACATTCGATAAAGTATTAGGATTGGAACTTGGAGCTGATGATTATATCATCAAACCATTTGATTCTAAAGAACTTATTGCAAGAGTAAAGGCTGTCCTCAGAAGAACTACTCCTGTTGCAGATGCAGCTCAGGAAGTTAAAGAATACGTTGAATATCCGGGACTTGTGGTTAATCTTTCAAATTACGAGGTTATTTACAATGGTATTTCAGTGAGCATGGCTCCAAAGGAAATTGAACTTTTATATTTCCTTGCTTCATCTCCAAACCAGGTATTTACCAGAGAACAGCTCCTCGATCACATCTGGGGCTACGAATACGTGGGAGACACAAGAACCGTTGATGTTCACGTAAAGCGAATCAGAGAAAAAATCGCTGACAGTGACACATGGTCACTTGCAACTGTATGGGGTATTGGTTACAAATTCGATGTTAAGAAATAATCGGGATAGGAGTTTTTTATGAGACGTTCTGTTTTTTGGAGTTTTATTGCCGGTTATCTTTTCTTTGCTATTGCCGGATTACTTATCATTACATTTACTACGACAGATTCAGTTTTTGATTCTATCCTTTCTTCCCATGGAAGAAATGCTTATACTTTTGCCAAAGATTATGCTACAGACATTTCCAAGCACATAAACGATAATGATTTAGAAGCCTCGGTTAAAGATTACTTTTCCGCACTTCCAAATACTGCTTCTTCAGTTTGGGTTACAGATATTTACGGAAACGTACTTTTCACTAATGCTCAATATTCAAAAAAATCATTAGCCCCTTTTACTCTTAGCGCATATAATACTCAATATTATGGCAAGAGCAACTTTTTTGGATACTATCCATATGATGTGCTTACTGCATATTCTCCTATTAAAGTCGATAACACTACTGTAGGATATACTTTTTTCAATATGTCTTATTCAGCTATTCAATTAGAAACGCATGTCATTATTAAGCACTTGTATGCAACATACGGATTGATAATACTAATTTCTTTTGCACTTTTATTTATCTTTTTCTTGTATGTATATCTTCCTCTCAAGGAACTTAGAAGGGCTGCTTTTGAGTACGCAAAAGGCAATTTTAGTTACGATAAGCTCAATGTATCCTCTAACGACGAGTTAGGTGATTTGGCCGCATCATTGCTATATATGTCACATCAGTTAAATGAAACCGAAGAATATCAAAAAACATTTATTTCAAATATTTCACATGATTTCAGATCCCCACTTACCTCTATTAAGGGGTATATTCAGGCAATGCTGGACGGCACTATTCCTCCTGAGCTTCAAAACAAATATCTCGGTATTGTTTTGTCTGAATCTGAACGTTTAGAGCGACTTACCAGTGGACTTATTGATTTGAATTCATGGAATACAAAGGCACCCGGCCTGGTATTTGAAGATTTTGATATCGATGCTATTATCTCTTCCGTTATTGATACTTTTCACGGACGATGCGAAAAAAGACATATTGTTTTCGACTACACGAAAGGATCCAACTTTGTTTTTGCTGACCGAAGTAAAATCGAGCAGATTCTATACAATCTCATTGATAACGCAATGAAATTCAGTCCCGACGACTCTGCTATATCAATAAAGGTTTATAGTAAAGGCGAGAAATATTACTGTTCCATAAAAGACAGGGGAACCGGTATTTCTAAGAAGGATTTGGCAAAAATTTGGGACAGATTTTACAAAACTGATTCTTCCAGGGGAAAGGACAAAACCGGTTCGGGAATCGGCTTATCTATTGTCAGAGAAATAATTAACGCCCACAATCAGACTATCGATGTTGTGAGTACTGAAGGCGTGGGAACTGAGTTTATTTTTTCTCTTTTGAAAAGTAATTCAAAAGAAGCAAAATATCGTAAATCTCACAATGTAGATCAACAGTATACTTGATAATATATTAATTAAGTATAGTAAAATCTTAAAGAGGCGAGGTTGCACCCGTGGTTATTGTCCACAAATGCAACACGCCTCTTTTTTATTCTGCTATTTTCAGTTCCCTTACTGCTCTGGCAATGAATTCTGAATTGGTCGGCCTTTTATCAAACTTTTCGGTGTCGTAACCGTAGTATTCTTTTCTCATATCTAAACTTTTCTTCTTCCAAGCCACTTCTATTGCATGTCTGATAGCCTTCTCAACTCTTACAGCCGTACTTCTGTACTTTTTCGCCACTTCCGGATAAAGTATTTTTGTCACTCCATACAACATAGAATCATCCATCATCACTTTTACAATAGCATCATTAAGATACACGTATCCCTTTAATTTTTCCGGTATACCAAATTTTGATATGTACTCATTTATAACACTCTCTGCACTGACTACCATCGGTGAAAAATGCTCAATACTATAACTTATTTTTTTCGCTCTACTTACTATGCACTCTGCATTATATGGTTTCATAACAAAATAGCTGACACCTAGTTTTATAGTTTCTCTAACTATAGCTTCACTTGACATTGTAGATGTAACTATGATTTTAGGCTTTTTCTTCAGTATGTTAGAATTGTTTATTTTTTCCACAAGTGTGAGACCATCTATTCTTGGAATCAACAGTTCAGTAATCACAACATCCGGTTGCGTACTTTCTATTATATTCCACGCTGTTTCACCATCACTCGCTTCCCCCGCCAGACACAACATATCATCGTCGCTGATTATTGTTTTCAGATCATAAATTAATGTAGCATCACTCTCAGCTAAAACAACCCTTATGTTATTCATTAATAATAAATACCTCCATTTTTTACTTGTATTACCATTTAATTTACAGTAAAATATTACTAGATTTTTGTTATTTTAAAAGTGTTTATATGGTACAACTTTATTTTAATGTGGTGCCATATGTGGCACTTTTTATTTTTTTGGGAGGGAAAATGTACAAAAATCATCTTAATTCTTCAGTTATCAATCTTAAAAACAATATCAACCATTTTTTATTTTTAAACAACTGGTCGCTTAAAACTCTTTCTGTAAGATCAGACATTCCATATGATTCTCTGAAAAAACTGGTAAATGGTAAAATAGCCAATCCATCCTTAAACAGTCTTCTCAAACTGTCTAATGCTTTTGGATGCTCATTAGATCATCTTGTGAGTTCCAATTCACCTAGTGCAAGCAAAAATGCATCAACCTCGTCTATTGATATTTCTCATCTCCCTGAGCGCTCAATAACTCTATTATCGTGTATTGCTCATTTTGAGAAACAATTAACTATTGAAAATTCCATTTCAGGAACTGATTTAGTTCCCGTATTCATCCCTACCGGTCGCATGCACGATGGAATGTTCTTCGACAGTATGTATACTAAAACAATTGATGTGTCAGGCTATATCAATCTTTTTAACGAAGAAATCATGTGCGGAATTGAGATTACCAATGAATCTCTACATCCCACTTATCTTAAGGACGATATACTTCTTATTTCCAGAAACAGACTCCCTATTTACGGTGAAACGGGTATTTTTATTATCAATAACAAAATTCATATCAGAAAATATTTATACGGTTCACCTTCTGTACTCCAACCTGTAAACGGAGTTGGTGCTCCAATTACAATTGACAACTTTAATGATGTATATACCTTTGGACGTGTTCTTACTGTTATTCGACATACCCCTAAAGATTAGTTTAACTCTCTTTCACATCTTGCATTATAATTTACATTGTATTATAATCTCAATATATTCATACATAAGGAGGACACAACAATGGCATATGTTATTAATGATGGTTGCGTAGGCTGTGGTGCTTGTGCAGGAGCTTGTCCTGTAGGAGCAATTGTTGAAGACGGTGGTGTTTTCAAAATTGATGAAGCTGCTTGCATCGAATGTGGTGCTTGTGCAGGTACTTGCCCAACAGGTTCTATCGAATTACCATAAATAAAAAAAACTCGCTTAGCGAGTTTTTTTTATTTTTAATATTCTATTTGAACATACTGAGGATTAACATACCCTAGTATATTATTGTAAAGATAGTCATGCCCTTCTTTCGTTGGCATCTGCTTCTCTGTATATAATCTATTTGCCACATTAAATATTGTATAATTTCCTACATCACTATATTCATATGTTCCGTCATCTAGTTTTGCATATGCTCTTACCGAAATATTCTCTTCAAAGAAGTTTGAAGAAACATTACCAAACTTCATGGTCATAGCATATATGTCCTTATTACCCTCTGTTCTTATTTTTCCTTTTGTAGTTGCTCTGAAATCAAATACATTATCACTCTTATTTCCTACATAAAGGTCAGCTTCCTCTATATAATTTGTCAAGCCGTAAATTAAGCCAACTTCTTCAACTGTCTTAGTACTATCCTCAATAGAATACACCGTTCTTGCACCTTCACCTAAATAGCTGATACTAACTCCGTTAATTTCCAGTTCTATCTGATTCTTCACAGGAATACTAATACTCTTTGTAATACCTTCGTAAGTAACCTGAACTAAATTATCTCCTTTAGCACACCACTCAGAAGTATCACTTATTTCGTAATCAACTTGCTTTTTATTGAGAATCTGTTCAGTTGTTTTATATGCCCACTCAATTGTTGTATCGTCTGAATAATATACTTTAATCTTAATCATTTCTCTTACACGATCTAAATTAAAATAATATTTTCCATCATTTTTTATATACCCGATCTGAATATCACCATCTTCTAATTGTCCTTTTACAAGATAAGGTCTCACATTAGATATTGATAACTCAATATCAGTAACCTGAGCCTCTTCAGCAGAAGCCATTTCCAAATGAAGTTCGAAAGGCATATCATCCATATCATAACAATCTATCAAATATTCAACACCGGCTTGTAATTCTACAGTTACATAAAAGTTATTACCTATTTCTTCATATCCCATACACAGATAATTATATGTTGCAGCCTCATATAATGTCATAAACGGCACATTCTCGCCAACAGAGTATATATTATATTCTGCAGTAGTTTCCGGAGTAAAATACACATAAGTATCGGTTGTGATAGTCACCACTTCTCCTGAACTAATTATCACAGTTTCAATTTCATCATCCGCTTTTACATTTGAAAACTCTATACTTCCAAATGCAAATACCATAACAAAAATATATACTAATACTTTTTTTAAAATACTTCTCATTTTTATCCTTTCTTTTAATTATTTTGCTAAGTTCAACACTCACCAGTAAGTCTTTGGCCCCACCTCTAAACATTTGTGTATTTGATGTAGAGTCATCTCACCTCTGACATATATCTTTCATTTATACAAAAAAGATGTAGAAGTTTTCTACATCTTTTTTGTTTTTATCTACAACAAACTTATACTTAATCGTCCACCAATGTAGGTTTTTTATTTGTTCCTCCCGGAGCATCCGGATCTGTTATTTCAAATCCTAAATTATCAGGTGGCACTTTAACGATAACATTACCCGTTGCTAAAGAAACTGTGTTACCAATTATTCTTCCATGAACCTCACAATCAGCAACTGATGCAATATCTCCATATGGTGCAAAAATAATCCCATTAATCTTTGAACCCCATGCACCAAAGGAAATATTTCCATTCTTTGAATAGATTGAAAGAGTATTGTTACTTGTAAAATCATGCGAACCACCATAAAAAGCGATATTATGTTCTGCACAAACAATACCAGAGATTTCAACATCATTTTGAATCAAAATTGAATCTGCATAAACATATTCAGCATTAATCTTGGTATTCTTTCCTCCATCTGTTGTTAATTTTCCTGCACAGAAAATATTTCCATTAACTGTTACGTTACCTATACATAAATCTCCTGAAAGACAGTAGATATCTCCATTAATTACTGATCCGCCTGACCATGGAAAATAGAACTCCACTGCTCCTGATGATGGTTGAGCGTTTGTAATGTAAATATTTCCATTGACTACACTGACTACATTTGGTTGAAATCTAACATGCTTAGAGCAAGCAAAATAAACATCTGCACTTGTATTTAACGCATAACCAAACCAACCATCTGAACCTCCATAAGTAATTTTTGTTTTTTGTCCAGACTCAAGCGCATCTTTTGCAGCTTTACCTTCCTTCTGATCATGTTGCATTGTTGATGTATTAACTTTTCGCTTCCAATATGTATCATTAGGAAGATAAATACTTTCAGGTATCTTTTTTTCTATGTTCTTTCCTAAATAGTATGGCATCTCAATTTCCGGAGAAGGGTTTGGCTCATGCGAATCATATTTTCCACCATCTACATAAGTCGAATCACTTGTTTTGGTAAGATATTTAACATTGTAGTTATCGATAGTTCCACTATCATTCGCCGTGAAATTTGTAGCTTTTGCATATGTGCTAATTGTCATTGTTCCGTTGGAATGAACTTTACCTTCAGCATAATATGTACCGTTATTCAAGCCTAAGTTAGCATCTGAATCACCTGAAAAAATAGCATAATCAAAATCATATCTGTTTGATTTTGGAGCACCTGCCTCTGCTACCGCTTTCTTATCAACGCCCATCTTGTTAATTCCTAATACTTTAGCAAAAGTGGTATCAATACTTGTCTTATAATGAACATCAATCCTTGTTCCATCTCCAATAAAGGAAATTTCAACCTTATCTGGATCCAATCCATTTTCCTTGATATATCTCAAAGCTTCCTGCTCTGCTTTTACAGTATCAGGCAAATAACTTGCTGCTGCTAATGCTGCTGCATCCGCTACCTGCTGAGCTTTATTATCATTCATATATTTAATACCTAAGTCAACCGCAAAAGCTGTAAAGCCCATAAGTATAACAACAAGAAACGCAATTAGTACCATTATGGCACCTTTTTCATCTTTTCTTATTTTCTTTATAAACATATTCCTCTATATTCCTCTTCCTATAACTTTACAATAGTTCCCACTTTTTTCACATTTTCCTTATTCAAAATATTTGCCAAATCAACTCTTTGAATCAATTTGGCAAACAATTTATTTAGCAATGTGTAATTATTATAATGCTTCCATAAGTCCTGCTAATGTGTCTTTAATTGACTGAGCCTTCTTGCTCATCTCATCTCTTTCAAGACGAATTACTTCTAACTCTTCATTAGCTTTTGTATTTGCAGCCTTGAGTTCCTCAATGCTACCAGAAAGTCTTTCTTTTTCAGATGTAATCTGTGCTACGCTATCAGCAAGTGCATCTTTTTCAGATGTAATCTGTGCCACGCTATCAGCAAGTGCGTCTTTTTCAGATGTAATCTGTGCCACGCTATCAGCAAGTGCATCCTTCTCACTAGTAAGAGCTGCAATTTGGCTTTCAACTTTCTCTTTTTCAGCAGTTATAGCTGCAATATTTCCACTCAACGCCTCTTTCTCTTCGTTAAGTTTATCTATGCTACTCTGTAACTCTGCCTGCATACTAGTTGCTTTTTCAGCTTCTTCAGATGCAATTCTTGATTTCTTCTGAACTTTAGCCATCTCAATGCTAAGTGTTCTGTTCTTTTCTACAAGATCATTATTCTCAAGTCTGAGAACTTCAAGTTCCTCATCAGCATCTGATGCGTTCATCTGTTTCTTGGTATCCTCAAGTTTCTTCTCAAGTCTCTTCTTATCGTCTGTAAGTGCTGCAATCTGAGATTCAAATTCCTGCTGCTTAGCAACAAGTTCAGCCATAGCTTCGCTATCAGCTGCTCCACCCTCAGCCTGCATTGCAATAAGTTTCTCTTTTTCAGCTGTTAAGGATTTAACACTAGCCTTAAGTTGCTCACTTTCATTTCTTGTAGCTTCAATTTCTGCCGCGAGCTTACTGTTCTCTTCCATAACTTTTTCAAGTTCTTTTGCTGTAGAGTCATCAGCGCTCATTCCCTCGCCGGATGCCAACGCAAGAATCTCTTCTCTTAATTCTTCTATCGTCGCCTGCATCTCTTCAGCCTGCTGTTTGAACTTATCTCGGCTACTCTTCATGTCATTGATTTCACACACAAGCATCTCTTTTTCAGTTTCAAATTCTTCTCTTTGCTTATTTAAAACTGTCTGCGTGTTTCTGTAGCTATCTGACAAATTGTTAATGTAATCATCAACTTCTGCAGGACTATAACCCTTCATAACATGATTAAATCCAAATGCATTGTCTTGAACTGCCATCTCCCCATCTTCATTATAACGTAATGGTCTGGTTCTTGGTTTCGGCATCATAGCCATAAAATCATCTCCTTTACTCATGGAACTCTATGAGGTCTCCTAGTTCCAATTCATATTTTTCGATTGTTCCAGACGAAAGCTCCAATACCTTCTTCCCGTCCTTAATTCTTGGTCGCACCTTTCGGGGCGCAACATCCCTGTCTAAATATCTAATTATATTATCCCTTGAAATCGTGATTGTGTCAATGGAAAATTTCATTCCAAAGGTATGAATTTCATTACATGGATCTAATAATAAACCATGATTTTCGTCCATAGATTTTCTGTACATCAAGCCCATAAATCTTTTAAAAAAAGTGTCCGCAACCTCAACGTTTTCGCATATTACACGACCTTTACAAAATGCTTTAATATATTTTTTCATGTCCGTCTTCCTATTCTTTTCTGTATGAATTGTATCAATTTTATTAAATTCGTATTTCACTGAATTTTCACACTTTTCAACTTCTGTTTTTGAACATATCTAACTTGCCAAAATATCCCCTACCTATATGGTAGGGGATATGAATTAGTCTCCACTAAACATTGTTATTATATTCATTACCGTTGGTGCCATTAAGATAATAAATAACACTGGGAAAATGAATACTACCATCGGGATAAGCATCTTAACTGGTGCCTTTGCTCCCTTTTCACGTGCCTGCTGACTTCTAGTCTCTCTAAGAGTTTGTGACTGAACCTGCATAACGTTGTTAATTGGAATACCTAACTGATTTGCCTGAATCAAAGCCGAAATAAATGTTTTTAATTCTGGTATATCAGAAGACTCCGACAGTTTCTTTAAGGCATCATTTCTAGGAACACCCATCTGTATCTCTCTGTATACAATTAACAACTCATCGATAAAAGGTCCTTCTATTTTTTCTGATACCTTCAACAATGAAGCGTCAAAACTCAATCCAGCCTCAATACAAACTGCCAGTAAATCCAATGCATCCGGTAGCTGCATTCTAATTGCTTCCTGTCTTGTATTGGCTGCAGTAGTCAAAAACAGATTTGGACCAAGCAGTGCAATAAATACACCACCTAATACAATAATAAGCTTAATAGTCATCGACGCTCCCGTAAGTATCAACGCTAGGAAAATTGCTACTGAAACAATTAATGCCATTATCGATTTTTTGTAGAACATATACGCTTCTACAGTCATATCAATCCCCGCAAGTCTCAACTGTTTCTCAGCTGTCAACTCAGCATCGCCTTTCTTTCGTTTACCATCTTTTTCACTCATCTTCTTAACGTTTCCTTTTACCTGGTTAAGAACCGGCGCAAAAAATCTGTTAAAGAATGACTCGTTTAACTCCTCAATGGCTTCCTGTTTGTTACCTTTACCATTGATCATATTTTTTCTTCGTTGCAATGTATCTATAGTACCACCGTAGTTAGAGAAAATGGCAACTATACCGAAGAATATTGCTGCTGTTATCAATATTACAACTAATTCCATAATCTCACCACCTAATACTTAATATTTACAATTTTGAATATGAAGAAGAATCCTAAACCTTCCATTACTATACTTATTACTACTAGTATTCTTCCTATATCTGTCTCAAATAACTTCGACATATAAGAAGGGTTTAATACCATAAGAATTGCTGCAACTACAAGTGGCATTAAGCCTATAATCATTCCTGATGCACGTCCCTGCCCTGTAAGAGTCTTGATTTCAGCTTTTATTCTAAGTCTTTCTCTGATTGTTTCAGAAATAACTTCAAGAATCTGTGACAAGTTACCACCAGTCTGTCTCTGTACGCTAACCGCCGCTACTGTAAGCATTAAGTCGGCACTGTCAATTCTATCTACCATATTGTTCAAAACTTCATCTAAATTTGCTCCATAATTCATCTCATTACAAGCTCGTTTAAACTCGGTGCCAATTGGGTCCTCCATCTCGTCGGCAATATTTTCCATTGCCTGTGAGAAAGTAAGACCTGATCTAAGACAGTTACAACAAATAAGCAAAGCATCTGAAAGCTGACCATCAAAAGCTTTTGCTCTATCTGCCTGCTTTTTCTTTACATATATCATTGGACCTGCAACACCAAGTATAGCAAGTACTCCAGGCAAAAACGGATTACTTCTTACAAGAAGTACTGCTAAAAATGCCGGACCAAATGCCAATAAAATCCAAACAATTGCAAATTCTTCGGGTTTCATCATAATGTTGGCCGCCATCAGCTCATCAAATATCGCTTCACCAATTTTTGCAACAAAACTGTCCTTTAAATCACTATTTTGGCCTCTTCTTTTTGATTTTTCTTTTTTCGCTTTCTGTTTCTTTAGTTCTTCCTGTCTCTTTCTATCTGTTACATAATCTAATCGTCTAGAGACTAATCGTTGAGTTTCTGTAATTTTTCCTAAAACAAAAACTGCTATTGCAAAAAATGTAACCATGTAGACAGCAACAAGAACGTAAGCACTAATTTGTAAACCATTCATTATTAATTAACACTCCATTTCCTCTTATTTTGTCTACACATTTAGGTAAAATTCCAGTAGCCTTAAAGCTTCCTTTAAATTTACCGTTTGTATCTACAGCACCTTCTGTTTCATATACAAAAATATCCTGTAAACTTACGACATCACCTTCCATACCTGTTACTTCAGTAATCTGAGTAACTTTTCTTGATCCATCTCTTAAACGGCTCTGCTGTACTATTAAATCAATTGCGGAAGATGCCTGGTCTCTGATAGCCTTAACCGGTAATTCCATACCCGACATCATAACCATCGTTTCAATTCTGGACATCGTATCTCTTGGAGAGTTAGCATGTGTTGTTGTAAGCGATCCATCATGACCTGTATTCATCGCCTGAAGCATGTCAAGAGTCTCGTCAGAACGAACCTCACCTACGATAATTCTATCAGGTCTCATACGAAGTGCATTCTTAACAAGAGATCTGATTGTTATTGCACCTTTTCCTTCCAAGTTAGCCGGTCTTGTTTCCAAAGTTACTACATGATCCTGCTTCAACTGAACTTCCGCAGCATCTTCGATTGTTACAATACGTTCATCCTCTGGAATATATGAAGATAATACGTTTAACAATGTTGTTTTACCTGAACCAGTACCACCGGATACTACTATATTTAATTTACCTTTAACACATGCCTCAAGGAATGATAACATTCTTGGTGTAATCGAACCCCACTGTACAAGCTGTGCTGCTGTAACCGGAGTTTTTCCAAACTTTCTGATTGTCAATACCGGCCCAACCAATGAAATTGGTGGGATAATAGCGTTTACACGGGATCCATCCGGCAAACGAGCATCAACCATCGGGCTGGCCTCATCAATATGTCTTCCGATCTGAGATACAATTCTGTCAATGATATTCATAAGATGTTCATCATCTCTGAACTTAACATCTGTAAGAATAAGTTTACCTTTGCTCTCTACATATATCTGTTTAGGGCCGTTAACCATTACTTCGGAGAATGAATCATTCATTAGTAACTCTTCCAATGGACCATATCCCATAATATCGTTATATAACTCTAAAGCTATTCTACGTCTTTCAGGTCTTGGAATATTAAATTCATCATCATTTACTGTTTCGTCCAATAACGCCTGCATTTCATTCTTGTCGACAACTGAAACGTTTTGTTTGTTTAACGTTTCAATTACTCGCATGTGAATCCTACGCTTTACAGCTTCATATGGATCTGCTTTGTCTTCATTGGAACCTGAATTTGAGTTTGCACTCATTCCCATCATTGCAGAAGCTCCTCCATCTGAAGAACCGCCAACTCCCATATCATCTGCACTGTTTTCTTCAGCTTTCTTCTGCTCCATTCTCTCTAAAAGTCCCATTTAAGTCACCTCACTTTCAGCACCGTTCATTAATCTTTCTTATCAGCAATTATTTTTTGTACAAATGCATTTACATCTCTACAGATAACTGCTCTAGATGATCTTAAAATAAATGGCTCACCTTTGTTGATACTTCCATTTACTGTCTTATAATCAAAACTAAAGCTTGCATAAATAGGCATTTCTAACATCTGTTCAAAATCTTTCGGTTTGATAAGTGATGGTGTGGCATCTTTATTAATCAAAATTCTTGCTTTTTCTTTAATCTGTAATTGTCCTAAAATATTAATCGCATTTTTAGCTGCCTTTAATGAAAGAATATCAGGGTTGCTTACAACCATAATTTCGTCACAGTTCTCAAGTGCAGCAATTGATTCATCACTGAAGTCATTTGCAATATCAATAATAATGTACTCATAGTACGGTCTAACACTTCTGATTATTGCTGTAATATTCTCTGCTGAAACATATTCTGCATATTCCGGACTCTTAGGACATGCCAACAAACTTACACCTGATGAATGAAGTGTACTAAATGCATTAACTCTTTCAATTGAAATTCCTTCAGGATCCTGAGCGAGTTCAACGATTGTATCTTTTGGATCCAAATCAAGTAACAAGTGCTGTTCACCAAATGCTAAGTCAAAGTCAAGCAACATTACCTTTGCTCCTCTGTTTGCCAATGCAACTGCTGTGTTTGTTGCAAGCATTGACTTTCCTACTCCACCTTTACATCCAAAGAAGGCTATAACTTTTGATCTCACTCTTTTCTGAATATTTAACTGTGTCTGGATTTTCTTTTCGAAATCATTAACCTCTCCCAATACACGACAGAACTCTTCATCATTTGCATCCAACGCAAGTACCTGTCTGATTCCGTATCTTGCAGCAAAATTTACCAAGTCTACACTTACCTGATCTGTTGCTAAGACTACTGAACATCCTTTACTCTGGAACTTCATGCTTTCAATAAAATCAAAGATTGACTTCTGAATAGGTACTTTTGCTGCAATAATAACCATATCAGGGAATAATCCTTCAATCTTTAATTTTGAATCTTCGTTAAAATCTGCATATCCAACAATAAGAATATTCTTATCTACTATTTTTTTCTTAACACTAACTCTTAACGCTGTTTCTTCTGAAACAACTACAACTTTAATACTTTCCATATTATATTTCTCCTTCTAGTCAATTATTCTGCTGCTTCCTGGCCTTCCATCGAATCAATCTTCGCGTGAAGAATTAATTTAAAGTTTCCGCCTGTTATTGTTTCCATTTTATATAAGTCATTTGCAACAACTTCATTTGTACGTATTGTAAGAGAAACATATGTATTTACTGTACTTTCATCGCCACCTTTTGACTGTGCATCTACTACTTCTTTCTTTGTTGCCACATTTAATACTTCAATATTTTTAAATTCTTCCATATCAATGTTTTCATCTAAAAGCTGTTCCTCAAGTTTTGAATCTGCAACAAGTATATCGATTGTATCACCATTATTAATATAACCATCTACACCCTGAACACCTGCTGCGCTAATACTTATCGCAACTTCGCCTGCTTTTAATTTGTATGAAAGTCCTGCTGCATCACTGTTTGGAGGCATAATCTTTGTACTCGAAACCTGCTCATTCGGCAAAATCACAGTTCTTACTACCTGTCCCTCTATTTCATCTAAAGACGAAACAGCCCCCGGAGTAACATAATCCTTAACTATCTTTTTAACTACAAACTTTTCTTTCATTTCTTCTTTGCTAATAGGTGTTCCGTCTTTTATTTCTTCTAATGCAACTAAAACATCCTGTGTTGCTCTTCCATCCATTTTGGAATTTTTAATTAAACTGTTTGCAAACGCAAATGTTGCTGAACCCGCCATAAGTGCAACAACTAACGCAATTAAATATACTCTCTTCATGTGCTTAATTCTGCCTTTCTTTATGTATTTATGATTCTACCTTCATTTTTATTTTGTAACCTATCTGCTTGCCACCATTTTCTTCTTTATATACCGTTCCCAAAACTGGTGTCAAGAAAACTACATGTGCAGTTGCTTTAACTACCACATCTCCTTCAGTTGGATCGTCTGGATTTGTATAGTCAACGTAAACGTCCAAAGTATCATTATCTAATGTTTCAGGTAAATTTTCTCTTATCTTTTTTTCTACATCTAATTTATAGCTGTCGCTCGTCGAGATAACTACCGCCTTTCTGGCTCCCTCTCTACATGCATTTTGCAAAGATAACACATTGTAGAACAGCCATCCAAAGTCCATTATCCCACAAACTAGCATTATCAAAAGGGGTAATACTAATGCAAACTCTACCAGTGCCTGCCCTTTTTCTAATTTTCTAATTTTCTTTAATACCTTCACAACATCCACCTCACTCTAATATTAAGAAAGTGGAGAAACCACTTTACGATCTCTCCACTTACTAAGTTTGTGAGAACACTGTTCTCAACATTTAATGAACAACATCAATTAATTACTCACCCTGTGGTAATGTTCCTGATACCTTGTTGAATAATCCAGCAACCTTTGGTCCTAAGATTCCGAGTGCAGCGATAACGCCTACTGCGATTAATCCAATAATAAGACCATACTCTACCATACCCTGTCCATTTTCATCCTTTAAAAATTTCATCATTTCTAAGTCCTCCTTAAAATATAAATATTATTTCACCCTTCGGCCTATGCCGAAAAATTTATCTATACGGGCAACCCCGATATAGTACTTATGTAGTGCCCGATCAAAAAATCGGAGCAAGTAATGCGGTTACAACTCCTGCTGATAAGAACGGCCCCATCGGAGCTGCTGTCTTAAGATGTCCTTTTCCAAAAACTCTCAAGTAAATATAAAACAGTAAATTTGCCACCGCCATAACTGCCATCGCTTCAAAGAAGTTTCTATAGCTTAGCACAAATCCTATGACCACGCTATATTTGATATCTCCCGCTCCTATATTCAAGTGGAAAATCGATGGAAGTGTAAAAATCACATATGCTACTATCGCTCCTATCAAGGCTTTTGCAACTAGCATTATAACATCCTGTCCGAGCCATGACTCAAACCCTATGTTAATAGCTTCAAGTAGTAACATTCCTAACAGTACCGCGTTTGGTATTCTTCTTATAAGAATATCGATAGCAGACACATCAATAGCAAGCATTGCGAAGATTGTTATTCTTATAAGTTGCCAGTATGTATATAGCGAACCATCTATTTTCCCTCGCTCACAGTAGGCCACAACTAAGAACATCATCATCGTAACAAGCATCCACACTATAGCGAACTTGACGTTCTGTATTTTTTTGTGAATGTTCTTTTCATCGAACTCACTTCTTACCTTCAAGTGATGAATGGCTAAGAAGAAAAGTATCAATCCGGAGAGCATTCCAAGACCTCCGCTAATCAAGTAATAAGTCATCTTGGGGTCCTCCTCGTTGTTTTTATTTGCTTTATCTTTAACGTAATTTGATTATACCCCCTTTTTGAACTTTTTGCAACATTTGTTTTAAAAAAAATTGTTTTTTGTCATTTATTTGTACAACATGCATAAAGAAACGGTTCCAAACAGGTATATTTGAACCTTTTTTTATGCAAATTTATGTCTTTTTCCGTGTTTTTCATAACATTTTAGTCTCCATTTGTTAATTACTCGTTAACACTTTGTTCATTTTCTGGCATCTTATACAGGGTTCAGACCTACTTTTTTCCTTCCAAATATTTTCTTTTTTGTCTTTTTTTTGCATCTGTTCACACTTTCTTCACTTTTTCCTCGCTGTTTTGCTCGAATTGCCTCATCTAATCTCTTAAATCGCTCTTCTTCTCTGGCTTCTTTCGCCTCTAATTGTGAAGAGAGTTCATTTTTAATTTCAATATTTATCCCCGATCGGATATTTTTTCCTATTTCACCAGCGTTTTCTCTCAATGCTTTCGATACTATTTCTCCCATTATTTCTTTAAACTGTTCTATTTTAGTATTTTGCATCTGATCTGCCGGAAGTTCTTTAGGTTCACCTCCCAACATTATTCTTATTGTCTTCAACCCGTAACCCTGTTTTTTCAAATCTCGCACACTCTTCAAAAGATTGATATGATTCTCTGTATAGTATCTGTGTCCCATTTCATTTCTAGGTATCTTAATTTCAAGTTCCTCCTCCCAGTATCTCAACACATGGGATTCAACATCAAGTATTTTAGACGCATCTGATATAATATATCTTTTCTCGTTCATTTCTGCCCTCCTGCTATAAATCTTCTATATTTCAAGACTCGCTACCGAGTCTTGTTTCTCACCACTTAGCACATGCGCGCTTGAAGCGGGAGTATTCTCGCATCTGATATAATTCTAATTATCATTTATTTGCGATTCAATATTTCTGCCTATGCTTTATTTGTCTCTTTTTGTCTTCGCTGTCACAAATAAACGAACGATGAAAGAAAAAACAGCATCGGTCTACATTTCTGCAAACTGATGCTGTTTTTCCAGCAAGAACACCAAAGCGTCCCTACATTCAGGAACACTCATAATGCTCCTCTTATATTTATATCTGTTCTCTCGCTTTACTCTGGAACTTGGTATACTGCGGAATCCACAATAGCTCTATCTCTCCGACAGGACCGTTTCTCTGTTTTGCTACATTAACTACTATAGTATTCCTGTCTTCAATTTTTTCTTCTTCATTGTATTTTCTGCTGAGAAGCATAATTACGTCGGCATCCTGCTCGATTGATCCCGATTCACGCAAATCCGCCATAATCGGTTTCTTATCCGGTCTTGACTCTACTGCACGATTAAGCTGCGAAAGTGCTATTACCGGAACATTTAATTCTCTCGCAATTCCCTTTAAGGATCTGGAAATAACTGAAATTTCCTGCTCACGACTGGATTCCTTTCCGGTACCACTCATCAACTGGAGGTAATCAATGATTACTATCTGAATATCTTTCTCCAGTTTTAATTTTCTACACTTAGATCTCAACTCACCAATTGAAATACCAGGAGTATCATCTATTATTATTTCTGAATTGGCAACAACATCCGCTGTCTCCATAATTTTTCCCCACTCATTATCATTGAGGTTACCTACTCTGATTTTTTGTGAGTCTACCATTGAATGCTGTGCCATAACACGGTTTATAAGCTGTTCTTTTGACATTTCCAAACTGAATATAGCTACCGGTATATTTTTCTTCAATGCCATATGTTCTGTAATATTTAAAATAAATGCTGTCTTTCCTACCGAAGGTCTTGCCGCTACGAGAATAAAATCGGATGGCTGTAAGCCTGAAAGCTGATTGTCCAGATCAATGAAGCCTGTCGGAAGTCCTGTTATAACTCCCCTGGTCTGGGCTGCCTTTTCCATCTTCTCCAATACATTCAAAACAACTTTTCGTATTCCTACAATCTCCCCACTGTCTCTCTTTTGGAGGATATCAAATATTCTTTTTTCTGTATCGCTTAATATATTGTCAAGTTTCTCGTTTCCTGCATAAATAGTATTATTAATGTCAAGATTTGTTCTTAATAGATTTCTTAATACTGCTTTTTCATATACGATTTCTGCGTAATGTTTAATATTGGCAGATGTAGGCACGCTGGCCACAATCTCCCTGATAAATTCAAGGCTTATTACCTCTGAAGGGACATTATTTTCCTCAAGTCTTGCTTTTACGGTAACAAGGTCGCAGGTCTTTCCTTCATTATAAAGGTCAACCATGGCATCAAACATAGCAGCATACTGTTTATTGTAGAAATCAAAGCCTGACAGTTTTTCTGTTGCCGCCGGAATTGCTTCTACATCCATCAGCATCGAACCAATTACAGCCTGCTCAGCCTCAAGACTGTGAGGCATTATCTGCTTTATTGTTGCTTCTTCCATATTTCTACCTTTCGTTTATTGTTGATTATCGCTCTTTACTTTATTTAGAGGAGGGGGACATCTACTTCTCAGTTATAGAGGTTTTACCTCTACCTTCAATGATGCTGTAACCTCTGTATGTAATTTGATATTTACTGTATGCGAACCCATTGTCTTGATTGGCTCCTGCAACTGAACTTTTTTCTTATCTATTTCGTATCCTAACTGTTTGCTTACTTCTGTTGCAATTTCCTTTGCAGAAATTGAGCCAAACACCTTGTCCCCTGTTCCTGCTTTTATCTTAATCTCTATAGAACTCTTTTCTAATTTTTCTGCCAGTTCTTTTGCGTCAGCAAGTTTCTCTGCTGCAACTTTCTCCTGATTTGCTTTCTGAAGTTTAAGGTCGTTCATATTTTTTCCTGTAGCTTCAAGTCCTAACTTTTTAGGAAGAATGAAATTTCTCGCATATCCGTCGTTTACATTTACAATCTGTCCTTTTTTACCTAATGCTTTTACGTCTTCTAATAAAATTACTTTCATAACAAGTCTCCTTCGTCTATCATCTGGTCAATTGTCTCTTTTATTTTGTCAATGGCTTCCTGTACTGTGCAATCTTTAAGCTGGGCACCTGCCAGATTCAAATGGCCGCCTCCGCCCAATCTTTCCATGATAAGCTGCACATTAATCTCGTCAATGGATCTGGCGCTTATATAAATCATGTCATTAAAAGATGTGCACACAAAGGATGCTTTTATTCCCTTAATGTTTAAAAGTTCATTTGCCGCCTGAGATCCCACAACTGTCGGAAGTTTAATTCCTTCGGAAGGGCAGGACGCTATAGCGAACTGTTCTCTATACACCTCTGCTCTCTGAACAGCAGTTGCTCTCGCCTTATAGTCAACCATGTCATCTCTGAACATCTTTCTCACTCTTGTTACATCTGCACCGTTTCTTCTTAAAAACGCTGCTGCTTCAAATGTTCTGACACCGGTTCTGTTTGTGAAATTATTTGTATCTATCATAATTCCACCGTACATAGCATCCGCTTCCTGCTGTTTTAATTTAACTCCTTCGTCGATATATTGAACTATCTCCGAAACCATTTCACATGCCGAAGATGCATAAGGCTCAATATATGATAATAGTGGATTCTCAAATACTTCCGTACTCTGTCTGTGGTGGTCGAGCACTACAACACTACCTGTTTTCTTAATAAGTTCAGGACATTCTGTGTAGCTTGGTCTGTTTACATCAACTACTATAAGCAACGTATTTTTTGTTGCAACACCTAAGGCCTCCTCGCCTGTCAGGAATAAGTCTTCCTCATATCCATCATCCTCTGTAAATTTGTCAAACATCTGCTTTGCAGCACTGTTAACTTCATTTACTACAATATGAACATTACGGTCCAATGACTTTGCCGCTCTGTATATTCCCACAGATGCGCCAAAGGAATCCATATCTCCTACCTTATGTCCCATAACAAGAATGTTATCTCTCGTAAGCATAAGCTCTCTGAGAGCCTGGGCTTTAACACGTGCTTTAACTCGTGTATTTTTCTCTACGCTCTTGGTCTTTCCACCATAATAATAAATCTTTCCTCCCTCTTTGATAACGGCCTGATCGCCTCCACGTCCAAGGGCCATATCCATAGCTGCTCTGGCATTTTCTTCATTTTTGGAGAATGTATCTCCTCCAAGTCCCAATGCAATACTGATGGTAATTGGCAAATCATTTCCCATATTAACAGTCTTAACATCATCCAATAAAGAAAACTTATCACTTTGCATTTTTGAAACCTGCTTTGCCTTTACTGCTATGAAGTATTTATCATTCTCAAGTTTTTTTACAATTCCGTCAAGAGATGTAATATACTTGTGAATCTTTCTTTCAACCAACGCAAATATCATGGTTCTTCTGACGTTCTCAACATTCTGCAAAGCCTCGTCATAATTATCTATATAGATAAGACCCGTAACCATCTTGTCTTCTGTAATTTGTTTCTTTAACGCAAGAAGATCTGTCTCATCATACATATACATATTGACGAAGTCCGCCTCTGTTTTTTTCTCAGTGTCGACGCTGCTAAGGAGTCTGAATTCCTTAAGAACTACTCTGAGTTTTCTATCTTCATAACTGATATTTTTTTCAGCACCGCCATCAACCCATTCCATTTCTTCCGGATTTATCTCCGGAAAAATCGAATTTGCGGTTTTGTTTCTGGTTTTGTCTGTCCCGATCATACTGTCAAAGGCTTCGTTGGTCCACATTATTCTTCCCTTTGAATCCAAAAGTGCATATGGAACAGCTAGTTCGTGAATCATCTGCCTCTGAATCTGGTTAATATCAGCGCTATGCTCCACCAGCTCTCTGTTAATCTTGGGTGAGTACATAAGATACAGCATTCCGTTTATGATTAGCATCACAAAACCTGTAACAAAAACTGCCCCTCCCAATCTCTTTTCGTAAAAGAGGACAATAGTTCCAACAAGAATAAGAATGATATTCATCAACAATACCATTCTGTAATATTTCTCTATCTCCCCTTTTATATTTATTTTACTATCCATTTTTTTCTCCTTTTAAAGACTTTCTCTTTATAGATTCAGTTCTTCAAAAATTTTGTTTAGAGAACGTTCTTTGCGTTCATCCTCCATTTGATATAATCTTAATAATTATATCATCATTGCAACAATTTTGAAACATTTGATTTTTCTTTACTTATGCATAGCAGTGCGTTTATAATGAAGACGTTGTATCTTGAAATCGAAAGGAGCAGTAATATGTTTAGAGTGTGGGGAAGAATTTTTAAAAGTAATCGTCTTGTTAAAGATACTGTCTGTATTATTGATGATGATTCCATGACAAGAACTCATAAGGTCTTTTCCGCCCTAGAGCAGATATGTGAGACCCTTGATCTTGCCACACCAATCTGGCTTGAAAACAATATCAACGAATTCAAGCGCATCGGAAGAACCCGTTTTTACAGCGACAGTTTTATCGAATCCATCGAATTTGATTATCTTGACTTCTATATTATAGAAGAATAATCTCAATATCTTCCGTCGAAATAATATTTGCGATAAATATTAACTCTGTCCCTTCTTTCTTTCCTGCGTTTGTACATTTCCATGAGCAGCATAATCGTAATCATGTCTTTGAGCCATTTCTCTTCAGGATAGTTCTTACAATTCTTTTTTACTTCATTCTCAATTTTCAATCTGTCAAATATTCTGTCCGCTAATTTTAGCATTGAATATTTATCAGGATAACTGTCAAATATCAGACTTCCCTCATACTCATATCTGTCACATTCATCTTCTATTATCCGTTGAATATCCTCTGTAGTTTTTGGATACATCTCCTTTAAATACTGAAGATCTCGCTCATCCATCAACTGATAGTATTCCCCTGAGTTATTATTTATATCATAAAAAAAAGGCATTTTCCTATAGTCCATAATGTCTCCAAAACATCCTGTTCATATAGTATATGCCTTTTTTTATCTATTGTGATTTTGTTTTTTATAATTCTATTGTGATTTTTCTGCCAGTCCTCTTATATTCCTTGCACTCAACTCCGGCTGTATCCAGCATTTTACGTGACGCTATAACCGCCGGGGTATCCTTGTATTTGTTGTCGGCATATATCAGCTGTTTAATTCCGCACTGTATTATTGCCTTTGCACATTCATTGCATGGGAAAAGAGTAACATACATTTTGGCTCCCTCAAGACTTCCCCCTCTGTAATTTAATATTGCGTTAAGTTCACTGTGGGTTGAGTAGAAATATTTATTGTCCAACGGACTCTCACTCTCCCTTACCCATGGAAAATCGTCATCGCTACATCCGATAGGTAATCCGTTGTATCCCATGGACAATATTTTGTTTTCAGGACTGACAATACACGCGCCAACCTGTGTGTTTGGATCCTTTGATCTTTGTGCCGAGAGATATGCAACTCCCATAAAATATTCATCCCATGAAATATAATCTTTACGTTTACTGCTCATGTATTTTATCCTCCCTTTTCCGAAGCTCGAATCCGCTTCTTCTCGCTCGCTGATTCTCAACCAAATAAGCCGAAGCTCGAATCCGCTCCGCTTCTTCTCGCTCGCTGATTCCTAACCAAATAAGCCGAAGCTCGAATCCGCTCCGCTTCTTCTCGCTCGCTAATTCCCAACCAAATAAGCCGAAGCTCGAATCCGCTCCGCTTCTTCTCGCTCGCTGGCATCGCCAGCGTGAAATACATAAGAACTCCCTTCGACATGCAAGCATGTCTCTTGGAGTTCTTATGTATTTCATTCCGGCTTATTTGGTTCCGAAGATGCGGTCTCCGGCGTCACCTAAGCCCGGTACTATATAACTGTTATCATTTAATTTTTCGTCTAATGCGCCAATGAATATATCAATATCCGGATGGGCTTTTTTCATTGCTTCAAGTCCTTCCGGTGCCGCTATCACGCACATAAATTTGATGTTTTTTATCCCTCTGTTTTTGATCATCTGGATTGCCGCAATTGCTGAACCGCCTGTTGCTAACATTGGGTCAACTACAAAGACTGCCCTCTTATCACAGTCTTCCGGTAATTTGCAGTAATACTCCACAGGAAGTTTTGTCTGTGGATCTCTGTACAACCCAATATGACCTACTCTTGCAGATGGAATCATATTAAGCATTCCGTCTACCATTCCCAATCCTGCACGAAGAATTGGAACTATTGCAAGTTTTTTTCCTCCTAATTGCTGAACCACCGTCTTGCATATTGGAGTTTCTATCTCAACATCTTCAAGTTCTAAATCTCTTGTTGCTTCATAAGTCATCAGCATTGCAATTTCGCTTATCAACTGTCTGAAGTCTTTTGTTCCTGTCTCTGTTCTTCTGATAATGCCGATTTTATGTTTTATTAATGGATGATCCATCACCATTACTTTTGCCATAGCAATACCTCCCCGCACAGTTATTCGTATTTTATCTTTTGAGCGAGTTTTATAATTCCATCCTCCAGATCATCATACGCTTTTCCATAATCCGCCAGTTCTCCACCGTAAGGATCAATAAAACTTCCCGGCTCGTTAATAAATTCCTTCACTGAATATACATTGATTGCCTTTTCGAAACTGTCATATATTTTCTGTTTATTACTCTCTTCTAGTACTAAAACCAATACATTTGTTCCAAAATCTTCTTCCTCTAAAGGTCTTGATGTGTATTTACTTAAATCAAATCCTTTGCTGGCTGCCACTGCAACCATCTTTGCATTCATTGGTTCCGGAAATAATACAACCATCCCCTTGGATTCGGCTATAATATTCGTAAACCTGAGATTCTTTTGCAATATTGCTGCCGCCATCGGTCCTCTGGACGTATCCGAGTTAGTGACAAATATAACTTTTTCGTAATCCAATAAACTCTGCCTCCAATTTATACACTGATAATGTTGTATCCTGCCGCCTTAGTAAGTCTGTTCATTATGGCTTTCCCTAAATCATCCTCTCTGAATGTCTCGCCATAAATAAACTCAGTGCCTTTTTTATCAAAATCCCTAAGAACTTTGTACAAATTATTAGCTATAGTTTCAAGTCTGCTTTCATCTCCGATAGTAATCACCTGAGCCCCCAACTGCTCAATTTCTTTAAAATAATCGTAGTGCTGATATGTAGTAATAACCCCTACACTTTTTCCCTCTTTCAACTTTGAGGTTGCCGCCTCTACAATAGCAGATACTACTTTTTTCTCATCCCCATCATACATGGAAAAATCCCCTGAAGGAGCATAGTGCCTGTACTTCATCCCGGGCGCTTTCGGCTTAAGATTTTCGTCCGGCTTTGCAAAAATAGCCTTGTCGTATTCAACCTCGCCGATAACCTCATCGAGCATTTCTTTTGTAATAAATCCCGGCCTCAATATCATCGGTGGTTCGCAGGTCATGTCAACTATTGTAGACTCAAGTCCCATACCTACCATACCACCATCTATAATCATATCGATTCGTCCATCCATATCATCAATCATATGCTCAGCGATAGTAGGACTTGGTTTTCCTGAGAGATTTCCGCTAGGCGCCGCAATCGGTGTGCCTGCTGCTTCAATCAATCCTCTTGCTATTTCATTGTCCGGCATTCTCACCGCCACTGTATCAAGTCCTCCGGTTGTTCCCTTTGGCACCACTTCACTCTTGTTAAATATAAGAGTCATAGGTCCTGGCCAGAACTTATCCATAAGCACTTTTGCCTTAGGCGGTATCTCCGTCACAAGACTGTCCAGCATACTGATATTGCTGATATGCGCAATAAGCGGATTATCCGATGGTCTTCCTTTCGCTGCGTATATCTTTGCAGCCGCCTCCTCGTTCAATGCATCCGCTCCTAATCCGTATACTGTCTCTGTCGGGAATCCAACCAAGCCTCCGGCTTTGATAATATTCCCTGCCTGTTCAATATAATTATAATCTTTTTTTACGTCATTAACTTTTACAATTATCGTATCCATTATGCGCCTCTGAAACAATCTGATTCTCTCAGATTTTCTTATTCTTCTCACATACTTCACTACATTCTACCACAATTTACTATTGATTACAAATATCTGTTTTTGCCGAAAAATATCTGCTTATTCCCTCAACCACTGCATCGGCTATTTTATTCTGATAGTCTTTTTCGCAAAGCTTTGCCGCCTCTTTAGGATTACTTAAAAAACCACACTCCACAATGACTGTTGGGCAATCCGTGTTTATCAGCAGAAAATAATTGTCATTTGCCTTTGTATTTCTCGGTCTTTCCACATTCATTTTATCATTTATAGTTCTCTGCATAATTTCTGCTAATCTGCTTCCTTCCCTTGATTTTGAGTAATAGAAAACCTGTGGACCGCAGACTCTCTCATCCGGGTAGCTGTTCTGATGAATACTGACACAGATAACATTTCCATTTCTTATGTATTCATTATTTATTAGTTCACATCTCCTTCGCATATCTGCAATTTTCTTATTGCTATCTGTTTCTTCATACAACCCTTCATCCTTATCTCTGGTCATCACCGCATTAAAGCCCTTGTCTTTCAATATCTTCTTCATTTTGAGAGATATGCCAAGATTTATATCCTTCTCCGGCATGTTGTTTCTCCCAATCTTTCCGGGATCAACACCTCCATGTCCCGGATCGATTACTACCGTAATATTCTCCAACTCACTGTTTTTATTATTTACCATAGCCACATTTCGTATTCCTGTATCTCTTATATATGTCGAATTCATCAAATTGGTAAAATTGAAAGATATAAGCGATATAATACACAAAAGTAATAAGCTTATTCCATTTTCAAACCTGCTTATTTTTTCGAGCTTCAGGGAAAATTCTTCCAATATACGTTCCATTAGCTATCTCCTGTTCTTCTTTGTATATTGTACTTAAATACAGGTTTTCATATTACAAAAAAAGCGGTTCAACAACCTGATGTCATTGAACCGCTTCTAATATATTTACTTATTTCTTAAATCCCCATGTCAGCACTACGTTACTGCTCCACTTTTTACCTTCGGCCTTTGTGTTTGCAACAACATAAAAATAACACGGCTTCTTAGATAGATTTAATGGTTTTTTTCTTATTTTTGTAACAACATATTTTGTCTTTTTAAGTGTGACAAGTTTCTTAAACTTAGCCTTCTTGCCATATGCTGCATATATTGTGTAGTCTTTTGCCCCTTTTACTTTTTTCCAAGACATTTTAATCTTATTTTTGGATACTCTTTTTACGACCATTCTTACGTCGTCTGCAAAATAGAAGTTATCCGACCACTCACTGTATTTTTTTACATCATTAAAGGATATATATGTTTTAACTCTAATCTTGTAGAATGTATTCTTGTTTACTGCAGATAAAAATGCACTGTTACCTGCACCCTCATAAGTCCTAACTAATTTTTTTCCCTTGTACAATTCAAGCACATAACCTTCTGCCTGAGGTATATTTTCCCAGCTCAGTTTTAAGTTAGTACTGTTAAAGTCAAATCCCTTTGCTTTTGAAGGAACTAATTTAGTTCCTGTGAAGTATGCACATTCATACTCTGCAATATAACCACTCTTTGACTTTTGCTGTGGATATATATGCAAAGAAAAATATCCATGCTTAGGATCAAGATTCCTAATTACAGCAGAAGTTCCTGTTACTGTGGAAACTGTAGTTTCCTTGCCGCCAATGTAAGTGGCAATTCTGTACTGGGTCGCTCCTTTAGAGGCATTCCAACGAAGCGAAACACTGTTTGCTGTGGCATCGGTCTGTTCAACGGTAATATACTCTGACGGAGCAGTTACTGCCTCAAATATTTCCGATTCTTCCCCATACTTGGTATTAAGTTCAGTGGTTATTACGACAGCTCTAATTTTTATCTGGATTATTGACCCCGCTGCAAACCCTCTTTTTGAAAACTCCGGTGTACTTTTTGGCTCTGTAATCCAATCATCCTCACTATTTTCAACTTTGTATGAGACTTCATACATAGAAACATCTTTAATCGCATTCCATTTAACACAAATATAATCTGTTTTGGCTACTGTCTGTTCTATTCCCGTAATCTGAGGAACCACATTACTTTCCTCGCCCCAAACGATACTACTAAATCCGAAAACTGTCGCCATTATCGCACATAAAATAATCAGCCTTTTTATTTTTTTCATTAATGTCCCTCCGCAAAAATAATAGTTATTTGACCTTCTCTCCCAAAAGATTGCTCATTGTTGCAAACTCTTCAAGTGTAAATGTCTCACCTCTGACTGTTTCGCTTTTTCCCATTGCTTCAAGAGCTTCAAGCACCTCTTCTTTAGTGAAATTAAGCTCCGGTGAATTTTTGATTGCATTTACCAAAGTTTTTCTTCTCTGATTAAATGCCGCTCTTATTATTCTAAACATTAATTTATCATCAGTTACATTAACTGCCGGTTCTTTATGTCTCGTAAGTTTTATAACTGCTGAACCTACATTAGGCTTTGGCATAAAACATGTCGGAGGAACTTCCAACATAATTTTTGCCTTTGCATAATAGGCCACTGCCAAGGAAAGCGCGCCGTAATCCTTAGTTCCCGGTCCCACCTGCATTCTGTCAGCCACTTCCTTTTGCACCATAATAGTAATGCTCTCAATAGGTACATTGCTCTCAAATAATCCCATAATGATAGGAGTGGTAATATAATATGGAAGATTTGCCACAACTTTGATAGGCTTTCCTCCGTTTTTTTCTTCAGCAAGGGCCTTGATATCCATCTTCAAAATATCGTTATTTACCACTGTGACATTGTCATACTCTGAAAGTGTGTCGTCGAGAATCGGAATTAACATTTTGTCAATCTCAACTGCAACTACTTCTCTTGCGCTTTCGCAGAGGTACTGAGTCATAGTTCCTATACCAGGACCTATTTCCAATACAAAATCATCCTTCGTTATCTCTGCTGCAGATATAATATTTTCAAGAATATTAGAATCGATCAGGAAATTCTGTCCGAACTTCTTCTTAAAGGCAAAATCATATGTATTGATTACTGCCAGGGTTCTGGTTGGATTGCCCAAATATGCCATCGCTTTCTCCTTATTTTCCGTAATGTAAATACATTATAATTATATATCAAATACGAATGAAATATCAATTTATTTATTAATCCTATACACTGTGAGTGCATTTTTTCTTGTGATGTCAATTACTTCCTGCTCAGATATTTTTTTAATATTCGCAATTTCTTTTACCACATACGGCAAATATAATGAGGAATTTCTCTTTCCTCTAAAGGGAACAGGCGCAAGATACGGACAATCTGTCTCGAGAACAATTTTCTCAATCGGAGTGTACTCAACCACTTCTTTTATTTTCTTTGCATTGTTAAATGTAACAACTCCGCCTATACCTAAGAAAAAATCCATATCAAGATATTCTTTTGCCATCTCTTTTCCATATGAGAAGCAGTGAATGATTCCACCTATCTCTCCTGCTCGCTGTGCCTTAACAATATCAAGTGTATCCTTTGCGGCATCTCTGGAATGAACTACTATAGGAAGATTTTTCTCTCTTGCAAGATTTATCTGTCTTACAAACCACTCCCTCTGTCTCTTCTGCTCATCCCTGTCATCACACCAGTAATAATCAAGGCCAATCTCTCCAACTGCCACAATCTTCTCTCTATCCACGGCCTCACTAAGCCACTTAAAAGATTCTTCATTTAAATCGCCTATGTCACTTGGATGAACTCCCAGTGCCCCGTAAATAAAGGGATACTTTGCTGTAAGCTCAATAGTTTTTTTGCATGAGTCAAGGCTGGCACCGATATTGACTACAATATCGATGCCTTCCTCCTTCAGGGAATTGATTATTTCATCCCTGTCCTCATTAAATTTATCATCATCATAATGTGCATGAGTATCAATAATCATACTTAGCAAATCTCACTTCCTGAAATCATATCTCTGTCAAGTGTCAATACTGAGAGGTTGCCCTCGTCATCACCTGCTGCAAGAATCATACCCTGTGATTCTACTCCGCAAAGCTTGCAAGGCTTTAAGTTAGTAATTACAGCAACTTTCTTTCCTACCATCTCTTCAGGCTTATAGTAGTTAGCGATTCCCGATACAATCTGGCGCACTTCATTTCCTACTCTGATCTGTGAAACCAATAATTTTTTAGCTTTCTTTACAGGCTCACACTTTAATACTTCTCCTACCTGAATCTGGATTTTATCAAAATCATCGATTGTGATTTCTTCCTTCTTTTCTACTTCAGGATAGTTTACTTCACCTGACGCTGCTCTCTGAGCTGCCTGGATTTCTTCAACCTTAGCCATTACTTCATCAAGGTCAAGTCTCTGGAATAAGATTTCAGGTGCATCTGTAACTTTGTTTCCTGATGGATATTTTCCAAATACTTCCAAATCATCAAAAGCTCTTACCTGCGTATTTAACTGTGCAAGAATCTTTTTAGTTGTCTCAGGCATAAATGGCTCAAGTAATGATGCTCCGATTGTGATGCTCTCAATTAAGTTGTAGAGAACTGTTTTGAGTCTGTCCTGTTTAGCCTCATCCTTTGCGAGCGCCCATGGCATTGTCTCATCAATGTATTTGTTACATCTCTTGAACAATGTAAAGATTTCTGTAATTGCATCTGCAACTCTTAATTTTTCCATCTTCGCTGCTGCCTTTGAATATGTCTCAAGTGCAATCTTCTTAAGATCCTCATCAATCGCTACTTCATCACCTTCTGCAACATTTTTATTTTCTACCACTCCGTCAAAGTACTTATTTGTCATGGCAATTGTTCTGTTAACAAGGTTTCCAAGTGTATTTGCAAGTTCTGAATTTACTCTCTCAACCATGAGTTCCCATGTAATAGTTCCATCTGACTCAAATGGCATCTCGTGAATAACGAAGTATCTTACTGCGTCAACGCCAAATAAATCTGCAAGGTCATCTGCATAAATGATATTTCCCTTTGACTTACTCATCTTCTCGCCACCCTGCAATAACCATGGATGTCCAAATACCTGTTTTGGAAGTGGAATATCAAGTGCCATAAGCATAATTGGCCAGTAAATTGTGTGGAATCTTAAGATGTCCTTACCAATCAGGTGAACATCTGCCGGCCAGTATTTCTCATATAATGGACCATGATTTCCGTCTACATCATATCCTAAACCAGTGATGTAGTTTGATAATGCGTCAATCCATACATAAATAACGTGTTTTGGATCAAAGTCAACCGGAATTCCCCATTTAACTGTTGCTCTTGATACACAAAGATCCTGAAGTCCCGGTTTGATGAAGTTGTTAATCATCTCATTCTTTCTTGATTCAGGCTGGATAAACTCAGGATGCTCCTCTATATGTTTCATTAATCTGTCCGCATATTTGCTGAGTTTGAAGAAGTATGCTTCCTCTTTTGCAGGCTGAACATCACGTCCGCAGTCAGGACATTTTCCGTCTACGAGCTGAGATTGTGTGAAGAATGATTCACAAGGAGTACAGTACATTCCCTCGTATGTTCCCTTATAAATATCTCCCTGATCATATAATTTTTTGAAGATCTTCTGAACCTGGATTTTGTGATCCTCATCAGTTGTTCTGATAAATCTGTCATAAGATGTTCCCACAAGATCCCACAATCTCTTGATTTCCCCTGCTGTTGCATCAACATATTCCTTTGGAGAAATTCCTGCTTCCTCTGCCTTTAATTCATTTTTCTGTCCATGCTCATCTGTACCTGTCTGGAATCTGACATCGTATCCCTGAGCTCTTTTAAATCTTACAATACTGTCTGCAAGAATAGCCTCATATGTGTTTCCGATATGTGGCTTTCCTGATGCATATGCAATTGCTGTTGTTAAATAATAAGTTTTCTTTTCTGACATTTTTTCTTCCTTTCTTCTTTTTATAAGAATAACTGTTCCACTGCATTCAACAATGAATGCCAATCACTTCGAATTCGATTGGCTCGTCGCGGAAAATAAAAAACCGCCTTTACGTTATGTAAAGGCGGGATAATAATCACGCGGTACCACTTTACTTCATCTAAGAAGAATGTCCTAATAACTCCTAAGGTCACTCCATCTTAAACCTCTCGTCACTGTAACGGGTGAACCCGTCAGCACCTAAATAAGTTCCGTAACTTAAGCTCAGCACTGCTGCTTCGAGACCATCTTCGGTTGTTTCTGCCACTGTCCGCTTTCACCTTCCCGGACTCTCTTTGAGTGTCTCCGCAACTTACTCTTCTCTTCATCGCATTTTCTTTTTCGATATGTTTTAAAGTTTATTATGTTTATTTATGTTTGTCAACCGTCAATTACATTCCTTACTGCAGTGACGCCTGATAAAGATTATAGTAAGCACCCTTTCTCTCCATGAGTTCTGCCGGGCTTCCCTGCTCAATAATGCCACCATCTCCCACAACAAATATTCTGTCTGCCTTCTTTATTGTGGAAAGTCTGTGTGCAATTACAAAACTGGTTCTTCCCTCTAGAAGGTGTTCAATACCTTCCTGCACCATCTTCTCAGTTTTTGTGTCTATACTTGAAGTGGCTTCATCAAGAATCAGTATTTTAGGCATGGACACCATGGTTCTTGCAAATGCAATTAACTGTTTCTGTCCCACCGATAAAGAACCGCCTCTCTCCGACAGTTCTGTCTCGTAGCCGTCCTTTAGTTTCTCAATAAACTCGTGAGCTCTGACTGCTTTTGCGGCATTCTCGATTTCTTCATCCGTGGCATCAAGTCTTCCATATCTGATGTTGTCGCGAATAGTTCCCGTGAAAAGGAAATTATCCTGAGTCATTATTCCCATTTGTCTTCGCAGACTTTCAATGGAAACTGACTTCACATCCACATCGTCTATCATAACTTTTCCCTTTTGTACATCATAAAATCTGCTTATTAGATTTACTATTGTGGTTTTTCCGGCACCTGTCGTTCCAACCAAAGCGATGGTCTCTCCCGGTTTTACCTCAAAACTCAAATTGTCAAGAACCGGGCTTTCTCCGTCTTCGTAACAAAACGTCACATGATCAAAGGAAACTTTTCCATTTATTTCCTTCATCTCAACCACATTTTTTTCATCTGTAATCTCCGGCTCAGTATCAAGAATTTCAAAAATTCTTTCTGCTCCGGCTATGTTTGTAATAATCTGATTGTAAAAATTACTCAGATTGAGAATCGGATGCCAGAACATGTTGCTGTAAGTACCAAAGGCTACCAATATTCCAACACTTCCTTTATCAATGCCTAATATTACTATTCCAACAAAATACAAACAGATACATCCAAGTCCCCAGGAAATATCAATAACCGAGCTGAACCAGTCAGATATTTTTATGGCATTCTTAAATGCCTCCATATGTTCATCTGTAAGTTCATCAAAAGTTTCCCTGGTCTCTTCCTCTGCAGTAAATCCCTTAACCACTCCCATTCCTGCCATGTCCTCATGGATAAATGCATTTAAGTTTGATGATTTTTTTCTGAAGGTCTGCCATCTCGGATGTCCCTTCACCTCTATAATTACCATGAACACCGCCATAATAGGTGTGGTCAAAAGCGCTGCAATTGCAAGTTTCCAATTTTCGATAAACATTATAACCACTACCGCCACTACAGTAATAAAATCAGGTATCAGTGTTGTGACGGAATTTGATAATACATCCTTGAGAGAATTAATGTCACCCATAATTCTGCTCAGTATTTTTCCACTTGGTCTCGAATCAAAAAATTTAAAGTCCAGTGTCTGAATGTGAGTATATAATTCCTGTCTGATAGTCAGTAATATTTTGTTACACATTTCTGCCATTATAAGCATTCTTAACTTTATTGCCACAACAACAAGCAGATTTACCGCCAATGTCACACTCAAAAGCCAAAATAAACCTTTGAAGTTTTTGCCTGCTATATATTTGTCTATAGCTGTTTCTATTATTAGTGGATTGATAAGGGAAACAACAACAACATAGCCCATAAGCAGCAATACCACTGCAATTTTAAATTTGTATTTAAACAGATATGAAAACAGCCTTAAAAGAGTCTCACTTTTACTTCTCTCAGAGGATTGCTCATCTTCCTTAAATGAGTTATATGCCATTGATTTCACCTCCTATTCATTGTCGTACTGAACTTTATAAGTCTCATAATACAAACCTTTTTTCGCCATAAGTTCTTCGTGCGTTCCCTTTTCTTTTACCTCACCGTCTTCCAGGACGATAATAAGGTTTGCATTTCTTACAGAACTGATTCTGTGGGCCACAATAATCTTAGTGGTACCCGTCAATTCATTTAAAATATGCTCAATCTTTTTTTCCGTCTCGGTATCAAGTGCAGATGTGGAGTCATCCATAACCAGTATCGGACATTTCTTTGCCAGTGCTCTTGCTATACTTATTCGCTGCTTTTGTCCTCCTGATAATCCCACACCTCTCTCGCCGATTACTGTGTCATACTCTTCGTCGAAGCCTTCTACGAAATCGCTGACTGCTGCATCTTTTGCAGCCATCCTCACTATCTCGTCACTGATTATTCTCTTTTTGCCAAACTTTATATTCTCACTGATTGTGTCTGAAAACAGAAATACATCCTGCATAACTACAGCTATACTCGCTCTAAGCTGTTTAAGGGAAAGCTCCTTAACATCAATTCCGTCAATCAAAATCCTTCCGCCGGTCACATCATAAAGACGCTGAAGCACATGAACAATAGAACTCTTCCCTGCTCCTGTTGCTCCCATAATTCCTACAGTCTCGCCCTTTTTCACCTCAAAGTCTACATTTTTTAATATCTCATATCCATCAGCTTTGTGGAAACTTACATTTTCAAATCTGATATTTCCTTCAATCTTTTCCAATTTAACCGGATCTTTGCACTCTATTACTGTAGGTTTCTCTGCAGTAAGTTTCTTTAATTTTTTGGAAGAAGCTATTGCAGATGAGGCTCCGTTAGTGAGCCATCCAAGCATCTCCATCGGCCAGATAATGTTATTGGAATACTCAATAAATGCAGCCAGTTTTCCAAGAGACAATCCACCGTAAATGTACTGATATCCCCCTGCAAGTAAAGTCACAAGCGGCAATATCTTTGTTATTACACTAAGATACGGATAGTAACGCACGAATACTTTTGACTGTTTCATGTTTAGTTCATAATATCTGCTGTTGTGTTTTAGGAATTTCTCAATCTCAAACTTCTCTCTTGCGAAGGCTTTTATAGTTCTGACCCCAGCAAGATTTTCCTCCGCAACTGTAGTAAGTGTGGCATTCTCCTCACTTATTTCCTCATAAACCTTATCCAGTTTTCGCTCCATGAAAATGGCTATTGCTCCGCAAACTATCATTGCGATAGTTGGAATAATTGCCAGCTTCCAGCTGTAAAAGTACATATAAGTAAGAATAATTGTAGTGTGAACTGCCACTTCTATAAGAAGCATCCCCACGTAAGTGAGTCCGTCCCATATTCTATCCACATCATCCTTGACTCTTGCCATAAGTTCGCCTGTTCCGGTCTTTTCAAAGAATTCTGTGGAAAGCCCCTGTATATGGGTAAATACGTCTCTTCGAAGCTCAGTTGCCACCGTAGACCCTGCAATATCAAAGTTATATTCTTTAGTGTACTGGAATACAAATCGACCAAGACCTACCACCAGATATCCAAGCAGCAAATACTTTAGCAGATCCATTTTCCCACCTACTATTACATCGTCAACTATATGTTTTGTTATTACCGGTGCTGACAAATCCAATCCCACCGAACACAGCAAACAGAATATGGCAAATAGGTATCGCCACTTTTGCTTTAGTATATAATAACTTAATTTCTTCATAGCATATATCCTCCCTCACAAGTGTAACATTTATGAGTTCTTTTGTGAATTAACCTGTTGGTGTAATGAATGTGTTTTATTTTGAATATATTTCACTATAAACCTTTTGAGGTATCAATGCGTCGTTCCTTTATAATTACTGTATTTCTTACGTTTATTATATTTGCATTAATAGTCTCATTTTTTAACCCACATCTCCACAATTTTATTGTAGCAACCGATTCTTCCTCCGATTCCTTTAACAAATTTACCGATTCCATTTTTTTCAAACAAATCGGACAAAGTGCATTTAATCTGCATTTTTATTTAAAAAACCCTGCTTCCTATAAGATGACTTCCAATAATTATTCTCTTGGTTCTGTTTCTTACAAAGAAATGAAGGCATCCTACAACTATTATCTAAATATATTAGACCAATTAGAAGCGTTTGAATATGATAAGTTGTCAAAAAAGGAGAAACTTACATACGATATTATTAAATATAACGCTTCTACGGAGATTGATTTTTCTGATTTGTGTATTAATTATCAGCCTCTAAGCCCTACCATTGGAATTCAGGCACAGCTTCCGGTTTTATTGTCACAGTACTCCTTTAACCGAGAGTCCGATGTGATTGATTACTTAAAAATATTATCCTCTGTAAATAATTATTTTAATGAGATTATTGATTTTGAGATGGAAAAGTGCAAGGAAGGCTGTTTTATGAGTCATGAGTCGCTGTATGCCATTATTGATCAGTGTCAGACTTTTGCCGATTCCGATGATTCTTTTCTTACAGCTTCTTTTGATGAAAGGGTAAACTCTTTGAAGAGTCTGAGCCTTAACAAAAAGAAAAAATATATTCACCTTAACAGACAAATTGTGAATAAGATTGTCATTCCTGCCTACTCTGATATGGCAAGCAAACTCTGTGACCTTTCAAAATACTGCTGCCCTCATCTTGGCCTTGCGCAATATACAACCGGAAAAGAATATTATCAGTATCTTGTGCGTTCCACCACCGGCAGTGACAAAACTGTAGCTGCTATTGAAAAAATGATAACTGACAAACTTACAGAAGATATAGTAATTTTAAACAGACTGACAAAAAATCAAAAAGTCACGCTGATTCCGCCTGAAAAAGTCGTGGATTCCTCTTTGGATATACTAAAAGCTGCCCCTAAAGAAATGATTAATTACCTCATAAAAAACATGTCCAAAGATTTTCCCACTCCCACATCAACTATCTTTGAAATAAAGGAGGTTCCAAAATCTCTGAGTTCCTATCTCAGTCCTGCATTCTACCTTGCTCCTCCGATAGACGATATAGACAACAACATTATTTTTATAAATCCTTCTGACAACCTCAAAGGAGAGGAATTGTTTATAACTCTTGCCCACGAAGGATTCCCGGGACATCTGTACCAGACCACATACTTCTCGAAAAAATCTCCTTCACTTGTAAGACACATCCTTGACTTTGGCGGATACACTGAAGGCTGGGCTACATATGCGGAATTATACGCTTACAACTATCTGTATTCCGATGAAAGAATAAAGAGTGGACTTATTGCTAATTCGCGTTTTTCACTTGCTCTTTATTGTCTGGCCGATATTGGAATTAATTACCACGGATGGACTCTTGACGATACCCTCGCTTTCTTTAAAAAATACAGTTTAACTGACTATAACACCATTTCTCAGATATACGACTGTATGATTTTTGAGCCTGCCAATTATCTCCAGTATTACGTGGGATATCTTGAATTCCTGGAACTTAATAATTACATGAAAAATACTTTGGGAAAATCCTACTCTCCTCTGGCATTTCACACCTTCGTTTTGGAGAATGGTCCTGCGCCGTTTTCTATTCTCAAAAAATACATTCCAACTAATTAATGAATTTTGTCTTATGCAGATAATAAACGAGGTGGCACTCTCTTTAAAGAAAGTGTCACCTCACTTATTTTTTTTTTTTATTGAATTATAATGATTTTCTCAATTCATCCAGTTCATCATAATTACCGGACATAGACTGCTCTTCCGTAATTTCCACAACATCCTTCTGGAATACCGGTTTGAGCATAATCGGTGTAATTATTGTTGTAAATACTACAACTAAAACGATTGGTCCAAGGAAATCAGTTCCTATAAGACCTACCGACAATCCCTTGTTTGCCACAATAAGTGCAACCTCTCCTCTGGAGATCATTCCCACACCTATTCGAAGACATTGTGCGTTGGTGTATCCGCATATTTTGGCTCCAACGCCACAACCGACTATTTTTGTCATAATGGCAACAACTATCAACATAATACCAAAAACAACTATTTTTCCTGTCATATTTGGCAATTCAACCTTAAGTCCGATGCTGGCAAAAAATATCGGCGAAAGAAAAAGATACGACAACACATCAAACTTTGAGGCCACAAACGTGCTGTTTGTAGTCATCGATATGATAAGCCCTGCCATAAATGCTCCGGTAATATCGGCCACGCCAAATACTTCCTCCGCAATATATGACATTATTAAGCATACTGCAAATGCCATTATCGCATGTCTGTGCATAGGCTTTCCTGAAATATCGCACCATTTCTGGAACACCTTGTAAAAAATAAATCCGCCAAAAATGCATACAATAAAGAACAATGCTATTTTTCCAAGAACAATAGGAAGTCCCACTGTGTTCTTTCCACCTGACATTGAAATAACAATTGTCAGCGCTATAATTCCAAGAATATCATCAATAATCGCAGCTCCAAGAATTGCATTTCCTGCCTCTGTTTTGAGTTTACCCATTTCCCTGAGTGTCTCAACTGTAATACTTACGGATGTTGCTGTCAGTATTACTCCAATAAATATATTTTGTAAAAAAACAGGCGCTGATGCGTCGGACATAATCATTTCCGGTCTATTAAAGATATACGCAATACCTGTTCCCCCTGCAAGCGGAACCACCACACCCAATATTGCAATAATAAAGGATGCCTTTCCACATTTTTTCAACTCATTAATATCTGTTTCCATTCCGGCTGCAAACATGAGCACTATTACACCCAGTTCTGCCATAGCCTCAATGAAACTTCCATCAACGGAACCTTCCCCAGCAGATATCATTCCAAGACATGCCGGACCTAATATTACTCCGGCTAGCAATGCACCTACAACCTGTGGCATATTAAACTTCTTAGTTACGAGTCCAAACATTTTTGTAGAGATGAGGATAATAGCCAAATCGAGTAAAAATCTGTAATCCATGATTTCCTCCTAGATAAGAAACGCCTCGAATAGGGTATTTCAGCATTTCTTAATAATAATATGTAAATACAACGAAACTCATTTTAGCACTCCCCAATGAAAAGCACAACCCGCAAATTATAAGATTTTACTTAATTAAATAAGTAATTCTTATACAATTTGACCAAACAAAAAAGCTGCCATAGGCAGCTTTTTAATTATTTCCCTATTGTTTTTGAGATAATATAACGAGGTCTTCCTTTTACTTCCTCGTAGATTTTTGAAATATAATAACCTATTATTCCAAGACTAATCATTATAAGACTTCCTATAATAAGTACAAGAAGAATAACGGTAGTAAAGCCTTCAACTGCTTTTCCTGTAAGGAATTTTATTAATGTCTGGATTCCCATAATCATTCCAAATATAAATGTCAAAACTCCTGCAACAGTTACAAACTGCATAGGTGCTGATGAAAATGATACGATATTAGTTATAGCATAATCGATAAGTGCTCTTGTAGACCACTTTGACTCACCCGCTTCTCTCTCCTGCACGTCGAATTCAACAGATGTAGCTTTAAAACCAACCCATGATGAAAGGGCTCTGAAAAATGTATTTTTCTCAGGCAATGACAATATAGAATCTACTGCCTTCCTGTCTAACAACTTAAAATCTGATGCTCTGGACATATCAAAATTTACTGCTTTTGAAATAAGCTTGTAGAACAAACCTGCACTGGCTTTGTGCATAAGGCTTTCCTTACCTCTGCTTCTCTTAACTGCCTCTATAACTTCATAACCCTGCTCCCAAAGTCTATACATCTCTACCAACACTTCCGGCGGGTGCTGAAGATCACAGTCAATAACCGCACAACAATCACCTGTCGCTGTGGCAAGTCCTGCTAACATAGCCGATTCTTTTCCAAAGTTTCTTGAAAAATTCACTCCAACAATGTTCTGATTATTTGAAACAGCTTTTTCTATTTCATTCCACGTATTGTCCTTTGAACCGTCATTTACAAAAATCAACTGATATTCAATTTTTGCATCTTCAAGTATTTTGCTAATTATATCTGCAGATTTTCCCAGCATCTTTTCCTCATTATATGCCGGTAAAATTACTGATAACATATATTTCCTTCCTTTCATTTTCTGTATTTAGTATCATCAGATTTAATACTATGAAATACAGAAAAGCCATATTTTTTTCAATCCCCTCCATTCTATCACATGTCACTTCAAAAAAAAAGCATTTAACCCCCGGACGAAAAATGCGCCAATGTTAATGTCCTATTACTGAAAACTCATTCAAAGAGTACCCATATGATGTTCCTCTTCTTAACATAGTTAGTTTTACAAATCTGGCATTCTTACATACATAGGTCTCATCTAATCCCGCATGATCATTTGATACCCATTTTACATTGTACCAGTTGTTTCCATCCTCAGAAATACTGATTGAATATGCTGCTGCATAGGCTGATTCCCAGTTAAGACTTACTTTTGTAATAGAATACACATCTCCAAGATCAATCACTGCCCACTGATCATCACTTCTCTCTGATGCCCATCCGGTTGCCAAATTTCCATCCAACATATTCTCCGGCTTTTTGTCATCTGCCTCAAAACTTGAAACTGTCACATTTTTTCCAATGCTTAAATTCCTGTCATTTTCATCCGGAATATACTCGAATACTTCCATTTCAAAAAGAGATACACCGTACTGTGTTGCTCTTTTTGTGCAATTAATTTTAATAAATCTTGCCTCTACAGGAAGGAATTCGACAATTTCCTTTTTAGCACCGTCAAGGCTGTAGCTATTGATTCCTGAAAATGAAACACCGTCTACCGAGTATTCAATTACATATCTTGATGCGTACGCAGCCTCCCAGTACAATGCCACTTTATTAACTTCGTATACTCTTCCAAGATCTACTACTACATACTGATTGTCTGACCATGATGATGACCATCTTGTATCCATATCCGTGTCAGTAACATTTACCGCTTTAAGTTCCTGGCTTTCTTCACTTGAAGCGTATGCATAGCAGTTTTTAGCTATATTTACAGAGGTCTTAGTTGCTGTCTCTGTGGTTACTTCTTCTGTTGTTTCCTCTTCTGTTTCCATTTGTGTTGGCACTTCAATTGACTTTCCATTCACATTAACTGTCAATGTAACTCCATCACTCTCAACACCGGAAAGAACGGCTGTAACTTTTACCTGATGAGCTCCTTTTTCAATATTATTGAATGAATAATAATTACAAATAACTTCGTTTTTAACTCTATTTCCATCTATATAAATATTATATTTGCATCCACTTTCAAGTCTTGCTCCATCCTGTCCCCATACAACGCCAATAACATTGTCAGCCGGTGATGAGAGATTCATTCCGATTACTTCAAATGGTTTTACAATTGCTTTTGTTGTCGCTTCACTTGTAATTTCTTCTGTTGTAGTTTCTTCTTCTGTGGTTTCTTCTGCTGTATTTTTATCTGTCGTTGTCTCTTTAATCTGCTCTACTGTCTGCTTTTCAGTTTCAAGTTCCGGATTTTTTGTAACATTTACAATTTCAGTTGATCTTCCAAGTGATTCCATTCCATTGTAAACTGCGTTAACACAGTAGATATGTTCTCCCAATGAAACATTCATTAAAACTGTTGATGTTCCTTTAATATTAGATGCTACAAGGTTATTTCCCTCGTAAATATTGTATGTGTATTTCTTCGATTTTACATTTTCAGATACTTCCCAGTTTATCTGTACCATCTTTGGTGCAACACATTTTGCTGTTGCCTCTATAGCCATTGATGGTGTTTCTATCTGCTGTAATCTTTCCTTTGCAAAAGATGTGCTGTTTGTGTAACTGTCAGCAATCTTTACTGCTTTTCCTGCATTTACCAATCCACCCTTTGCTATATTTTCGTTTGTGAAACCATAATTATTTCTAATTTGTTCCTCGCTTGAAGTATTAACTAAAATTCTTAAAACATCATAATAGTTTAAGTTATTATTTACTGAACACATCATTGCCACTACTCCGGCAACAATTGGAGATGAAAATGATGTTCCGTCAGCATAATCATAATTATTTTTTGGATATGTTGAAATTACGGATGTTCCGGGTGCACAAATATCTTTTTCCTCTCCATAATTTGAAAATGAAGAAAGGCTATTTGCTGATGTTGTTGAAACAACGCTGATTACCTTCTCAGAATCTGCAGGCATCATAAAAAAATGACCGCCTCCGTTTCCCGCTGAAGCTACAATAATAATACCTCTTGAAGTCGCATTATCCAAAACGTATTTGTAATATGGATCATTTTCTGATGAACCAAAACTTGTATTAATTACCTTTACTCCGTTATTAACACAGTAATCAAAGGCTTTGAAAATATTAGTTCCGTAAAAATATGCTGAACCGTTTGCTTCTTTATATGATGCCTTAACTCCTAAAACTTCAACAACATCATTTGAAAAACAGCTTGCAACTCCGGCAAGTCCGATTCCATTGTTTGCCTCTGCGGCAATAAATCCTGTGACCATTGTGCCGTGTGATGTTGCATATGGAGTGTCCATATCCTTTAATAATACCGGTTCGGCTCCTGTAATATCCGCAGAAAGTGGAGACATTACATTTTTTAAATCCTCATGATTTACATCCACACCTGAGTCAATCACTCCAACCAATACTTTTTCATGCTCTGTATTAGCAACGTACTCCCAGGCTTCTCCTGCGTTTATTAAATTTAAATACCACTGTGAATATCTTGTTCTGTCATTTACAAGATCTCTTGCATCAGCTGACTGCTCTGCCGCTACGTTGTTAACTACTGAATAATCAGTCTGCTCATAAATATAATCTGCTGATGCACAAACTGTCTCGCTGTATTCGCCAAAGGCTTCCTTTGCCATATCAACAGTCTGTCCATATGAAATTTTTAATTCCACAGAATAGTTTCCCACGAAATCTTTATTAATATCAACTATCTTTGCATCTTCTGCCTCGACAATGTTTTTAATTTCTTTCTTTGTTAACTCTCCGTCAAAAACAACTGCAAGTGTCTGTGTTTTAAATCCGTTAATTTCTTCACCGGCATTTCTCTCTTTTGCAGCTTCTTTATAATTTGCAACTATCTTTGCTGCTCTCTCATCTAACTTACTCTCAAAAACTTTAAGCTCATCATACTTTTCATTTTTGTAGTATGCTGTGAGTACTGCACTGACTGCTTCGTTATATTCATTTTCTGTCTCATACTCAGAAACTTTTTTAACAGCTTCTGTTACATCTTCCATGGCTATGGTCTCAATTTTTTCTAGTTCTTTTTTGGAAATTTGTGATTTGATTTGGATGTCAGCAGCTTTTATTTTATTTTCCCCCAAAGCTTCTGCATCATTAGAATTGAATTTTACATTTACATTAGATACCATTAATGCTGCACTCAACACAAGACTTGTAAGTGCTTTTACTAACTTTTTCATTTTACCATTCCCTCTCAATTTTCTGAAACGTTTTTATTCCCTTTTTCAGTAAGAAATGGTAACACTTGTTTTTTTTAGGTGCAATTCCTAAAAACGTTTTTTTGCATTAATTTTATATTTATTTTATATATTCATTATAAATCTCTCGTTTTGGCACACCTCTGTCCTTAGCGGCCATTTTCATTGCTTCTTTTTTGTCAAAGCCTTTTTCAATATACATATCTACGTGTTCTACCACACTCATTTTTTCCCATTCTTTAGCTAAATCTTCCTCTATTTCAGTGAAAGATTTTCCCTTGATTACAAGTACAAACTCACCCTTTGGTTCATTCTCGTTGTAATAATCTATAGCTTCCTCAAGAGTATGCTTAACTGCCTCTTCGTGTTTTTTGGTAAGTTCTCTACAGATGGTAAGCTCTCTGTCTCCAAGATAATCTCTAAGCTCCGCCAATGTTTTCTTAAGCCTGTGAGGAGCTTCATATATTATGATTGTTCTGGTCTCATTAACTAAACTCTCAAGAATTTTGGTTCTCTCTTTTTTATCACTTGGAAGAAATGCCTCAAAACAGAATCTTCTTGTTTCCTGTCCTGACATAGTAAGTGCTGTAATACAAGCCGCCGGTCCCGGAAGCGATGTCACCTGAATACCCGCCTCAAAACACTGACGCACCAGTTCTTCCCCCGGATCAGAAATTCCCGGAGTTCCCGCATCTGTAATCAGGGCAATATTCTTTCCCTCAAGCATCATATTTACCAACACTTTGGCCTTATCATATTTATTGAACTCATGATAACTGGTCATAGGTGTCTTTATGTCAAAGTGGTTGAGTAGTTTTAAGCTGTGTCTTGTATCTTCGGCTCCAATCATATCCACTTCAGATAATGTTCTGACAACTCTGTATGTAATATCTTCAAGATTTCCTATTGGTGTTGCGCACAAAAATAACTTTCCCTGCATTTTCTACTCCTTCTGAATACATCAACCACATTTAATATCCATAAATATCGTAAATTTCCTGTGTATATTTTCCCGGTTCCTCATAAACAATCAAAGGTTTCTCCAGTTTCATCATAGGCCTTCCTCCTCGGAATCCCTCGATTAAAACCATATTTGCCTCACGGTCAATATACGGGTGTACAAACTGAATTCGCTTTGGCTCAATTTTATACTTTGTCATACAGTTTATAATCTCAACAAGTCGATGCGGCCTGTGAACCATATAAAATCTGCCACCCGGTTTTAATACCTTTGCTGCTTCCCTTATTACATCCTCCAAATTGCAAAGAACTTCATGCCTTGCTATTGCTTTTGGCAAATCAGGATTTTTAAGTCCGTGATTGTCATTCATATATGGAGGATTTGTTGTTACAACATCAAAAGTGGCTCCTCCAAAAATCTGTGAAGCCACTTTAATATCTCCGGTAACTATCTCTATTTTATCTTCTAACTTATTCAGACTCACGCTTCTTCTAGCCATTTCTGCACTCTCTTCCTGTATCTCCAGTGCACAGAATTTGGCCGCATCAGTTTTTGCCTCCATAAGAATAGGAATTATTCCTGTACCTGTTCCAAGGTCAAGAACCTTCTCTCCCTCCTTGGCATTTGCAAAGCCCGACAACAGAACTGCATCCATTCCAAAGCAAAATTTATTTTTGTTCTGAATAATGCGATAGCCGTTTCTGTTTAAATCATCGATGCGCTCGTCATCTTTCAAATTAATCATTAAATTTTGATTCCTCTTTATCTTCTAATCCCTTAAGTTCTTCGATTTCTTCTTTCTTAAGCTCAATCTTTCTCTTTTTAGGTTTATATTTAATATCCTTTATAGAATATTCTCTGATTTCTCTCTCATCATTTGTCTCGACGATAAGTTTTACTGTCTGTCTCAACACATTAACACTGTTGACTTCTCCCTTAATGCCATCAACTGTCTTAACTGTTTCTCCCACATTTGGAAGTTTTGAATTGAGATATTCATATGTTTCCTGCTCATGTTTTAAACAGCACATAAGTCTTCCGCAAACACCTGAAATCTTAGTCGGATTAAGTGATAAATTCTGTTCCTTAGCCATCTTGATAGAAACAGGAATAAACTCTGATAAATGATTGTGACAACATAACTCACGACCACATATTCCAATTCCTCCAAGAATTTTTGCTTCATCTCTCACTCCGACCTGTCTGAGCTCGATTCTTGTTCTGAATACTGCTGCAAGATCCTTAACCAATTCACGGAAATCAATTCGTCCATCAGCTGTAAAGTAGAATAACACCTTATTATTATCAAATGTATACTCTGTCTCAATCAACTTCATCTCAAGACCATGCTTCTGTATTTTCTCAAGGCAGATGTTGAATGCCTTCTTCTCTTTTTCTTTATTCTCAGCAGCCTTTTTATCATCTTCCTTTGTAGCTATTCTGATAACAGACTTAAGCGGAGGAACTACTGATTCCTCAGAGACTTCTCTTATTCCTACCACTACTGTACCGTACTCAATTCCTCTTGCAGTCTCAACAATTACATGCTGTCCCACTTCTATGTTAAGATCGTCCGGTGAAAAGTGATATATCTTTCCTGTCTGTCTAAATCTAACTCCTACTATTTTTACCATTATTTAATCCTCTCTTTTATGGTAATAAACAATACTTCAAGCGCGCCGTCAAAATTGACATTGCTCATCATACGCCATCTCGTTGTATCTAATACCTCTAATATTTTGTTTATATCTTGATATGTGGTCATCTCACTCATCTGTGAAATGTTCATTCTCTCTTTCTGAAAAATAATTAAATTATCGTCGCCACAGGATTTATAAATCAACATATCTCTGAACCAGGTTTGAAACAAATCCAGATATTCCATAATATCCTCTTTATACTCTCCTGCCTTTTTAATAGCTGCAGTTATATCTTCCATTGTTCCGCTCACTATGGAAGATATGGTGTTTGAAACATCATTTTTCATCTCACTAAATTCTTCCGATGTGGCAAGCTTAGCTGCCTTTCCCGGATTTCCACCCGAAAATGCAGTTGCAATACCTGCTTCGTAATCGGATATGGATAATTCATTTTTCAAATATTCTTTTATTATTTCATCCCGCACCGGTCTTATGTTCATCTGTAAACATCTGGACATAATAGTTTGCAAAAAGCTGTTTGAATTATTTGTCAAAAGTAAAATCACCGCATAAGCCGGCGGCTCCTCTAAAGTTTTCAAAAGTGTGTTCTGCGCCGGTTCTCTCATCTTTTCAGCGTCAGGCACAATGTATACTTTTCTCTTTCCGGAATAGGGTTTAATCTCCACGTCACTGTTAATCTGCTCTCTGATATCATCCACAGAAATAACAGTCTTTTCATGACTGACCCATTTAATGTCCGGATGATTATCGCCCAAAGCCTGTTTGCAGGATCTGCATTCAAGACATGGCTCTCCGTCGCCTTTTTCACATTGAAGCGCCATAGATATCCAATTGGCCAGTTCCTCCTTACCGGAATTATCCTCACCATTTATAATGTAGGCATGTGATACTCTGTCCATTCTGATGGCATTTTTAAAATGTTCAATTATATGATTCTGTCCTATAACTTTTTTTAATTCCGCCATCTGATCCTCCGGGCTTAGTCTAACAAACTATTCCGTATGCATAACACAACAATAATAACATAATTTACAGTTATCGTCTACTTTGAGCATTCTTTAAGAATATCTTTCTCTATAGCTTCCACGCATTCCTCAAGTACATTATTTTCATATCGCTTTTTGATTCCTGCTTTTAAAATTTTGTCTTCTGAGAAATCTTCTTCGTCTGCAATAAATCTCCTGCAAAGTTCTTTGTATTTTGGTTCGTCTTGTTTTCGCTCTCTCATAACAGCTCTGGCTAAGCGCTCTCCCGACTCAACTTCAACATAAATCGGATACACAACCTCTTCTCCAAAGTACTCAACAAACTTTTCGTAGGATTCCAATGTACCTATATAAATATAATTGCCATTTTTCAAATCAATCTGCCCGTCATTTACAGAAAAATAATTCCAGATTCCATGTACCGTATTATATTGGCGACATTCAATAACTTTATTTTCATCTTTTAGCTTATTTAATTTGTCCTCATCCACAAAGAAATACTCAACTCCATCCTGCTCCCCTACACGCATAGGTCTCGTGGTATATCCCACCACAGTTTTCAAATTGAGTCTGCTGTTATCCTTCAAAATGCTAAAAATGGTATCTTTCCCAGTGCAACTTTTTCCTGTAACAAAAAAAATTTTAGACATATTTCCTCCAAAAAATAACTACCCTTCAATTACCTGGTACCCGTTATTTCTATAATTATTTATTTCTTTTACCAATTTATCGTTTGGTATTTCCCCGGGAACTATCAATGGTATTCCCGGCGGATATAAATATACGTATTTCTTACTTATTTCTTTACTGCAATTAGAGTCACTGCTGCTTATCATTTCTGCCTCAAATATCTCGCATACTTTCTCATTTTTCAAATGATAAATGCTATTGCTTAATTTCGTGCATTTCTCTTTATTCACATTTCTATTGTATTGCAACTTAATTATTTCATCATAATTTTTATCAATATCTTCCAACGCTTCAGCAAGTCTTAAAAAACCTTCCTCACTGTCCAATACCGACGTCATTGCAATAACGTAGCTTCCGGCAGCCATCTCCATCTCAAGATTATATTTCTCTCGAAGTATTTCCATAAGCCCAATTCCTGCCATTTCATAACCACAGCAAATAATTACAATTTTTGAAATATCAAATTTATATATTTTCTCACTCTGATCATCCAACAACTTAAAATGCTCTAATTCATTTATTCTTTCTATTAAATTACAAATATTATTCAAATATTTATCTACATATGGAGATGATTCACTCATAAAATTTATGCAGTTTGTTATGCTGCTCATCAATATATAAGATGGACTGCTGGACTGAAAAACACTCAGATATTTTTCAACTTTCTCCTGTTTAATTATCTCACTATTAAAATGTAAAATCCCTGTCTGTGTTAATGAAGGCAAAGTTTTATGAAGACTTTCAATAACTATATCAGCTTTACACTGTAATGCACTTTTTGGAAAACTATCCGATAATATAAAATGAGCACCATGCGCACTATCAACAATAACTGCCATATTATTGTTATGAGCTATCTCACATATAGTCTCAACATCGGATACTACACCTTCATAAGTTGGTGATGTGATTACAATTGCTTTTGCATCATGATTTTCACTTATTATCTGTTCAACATCTTCAGGTTTATAAGCTCCTGCGATACCATATTCATCAATTATCTCAGGATATAAATATTCAACTTTCAATTTCAGTAAATCAATTACATTATAAACTGATTTATGACAATTTCTAGCTACAATTATTTTGTCTCCCACATCTGCGATTGATGAAATTGCAGCCATATTTCCACAGGTACTTCCATTTACTAAAAAGTAACTTTTCTTACTTCCATAAAACTTTGCAGCCCTATCCATCTCCCGTTTTATAATATCTTCAGGGTTATGAAGATTATCAAAGCCTTCAATTTCTGTTATATCAATTTCAAACGGATCTACAATACTAACTTCGTTTGAATTTCTCTTATGTCCCGGCATATGGAAAGGATATCTGTTCAATTTTCTAAAGTCTAACAATTTATTATATAATTCACTTTTAAATTGCATTTAATATCCTCCCATCCTCATGAAAATTATCTTCCCTATTACTATTTTTCTTCGTAAAAATCAACTTTTTTATTAAATATGTCAACAAGAAAATCCATCATGGTTTCCTTTGAATAATTATGTACATCTGTCTCAACATAAATATCCATATCAATGGCTCTCTGTAAAAAATAACTTCTTGAAGCTCCCTTTTTACTGAAATCAGAAATCAACAAAACCTTTTTTGCTCTGCTTCCACCAAATCGTTCAGCTACTGTGTTAAGTTTATATAATTCCTCTGTATTTAAATCTCCACTCTTACAAGAAATAAATACCGGAATATTATTTTTCATCAGCATTACATCAATTTCATTTTTTGTATCTTTAATCTCATCCTTCACATCATGATATATGCCATCCCAATCGATGTTCACTCCAACTCTTACATCATCAAAGAATTTTATACCGTTGTCATCTCTAATAACTGAAGCTGAGGTACAAACAAACAGCTCAAGCAAATTCCCTACTTTCATAAGAAATTCTCTTATTTGTCTGTTCTTAAAGGAATATACCTTGTCATCTTCCTTCTTTAATATTTTATAATCAACTAAAGTATCCATTATACTGTTAGCTTTTCCGTACAACTTACTTGTTTCCTTATCATAAAATTGCTGCATAAATCCAATTTCACGATTCCATATTTCTATATTTCTTTGATAGATTAGCCACATAGTATTGATATCATCAACAAAACCCTTAGTAAAATTCCAATGAAACATCTCGTTTGATTCATTAATATAATCGACAATATCTCCACCGTTTAAAATAATATTCTCTCTTACCGATAATTTTACATCATCACAAATCACACAATTGTTAATATCTTTTTGATTTTCAAAACAAATCTTATTACAATCTTTATCAATATAAAACAATTTAAATTGGTATTTCATTTTAAGCATACCAATACATATTAATAATATATCTTTACCACCATTAACATTAAAAATAATCTCATCATCTATATCCATTAATTTCAGCAAAGCATTTTCAAGTGTTTCATATACAGATTGAAAGCTATCATACCTTACTTTAATTACATTTATCTCAATATTTTCACTTCTCATTTCAAATAAATGCTGAAAATCAGCTATGTGCTTACTAATATCTTTGGATTCATCAGTTATATAAACTACTCTATCATTTTTAATCATCAACGATGAAATTATATTATTAAACATTTCATTATCAAAAATTTCAATAATTGTCATATATTTACACCCTTATTTTTATCTTAAGAATTTATTCTTCATCCAACATTAAATATTAATCAGCATTTATATTATATCTTTTTTATTGCCATTAATAAACAGTTACATAAAAAAGAGACCAAAATTTCAATATTAAATATCATTGAAATTTACAGTCCCTTTTAATCTAATATAATTATTGTGATTCTTTTCTGATCTATATCATTTTGAAGTTTATTATTCTAAGTAGAAGACTTTGAAAGAACTTTTTCTAACAAAAAAATCTCCTGGCATTATTTTTCGAAATGCGCTGGAGATAAAAAAAGTGCCCAGTTCCGGAATCGAACCAGAGACACGAGGATTTTCAGTCCTCTGCTCTACCAACTGAGCTAACTGGGCAAAAAAAAAGAAATAGCGGGGACAGGATTTGAACCTATGACCTCCGGGTTATGAGCCCGGCGAGCTTCCAGACTGCTCCACCCCGCGATATGAAATTAAATGGGTGGAGAAGGATTCGAACCTTCGAAGGCGGTGCCAACAGATTTACAGTCTGCCCCCTTTGGCCACTCGGGAATCCACCCATAAAAGCCGATGAACGGACTCGAACCGTTAACCTGCTGATTACAAATCAGCTGCTCTGCCAATTGAGCCACATCGGCTTACTACTAGATATCTTTCAATATCTAATGGGACCTACAGGGCTCGAACCTGTGACCCCCTGCTTGTAAGGCAGGTGCTCTCCCAGCTGAGCTAAGATCCCAGAAAATAATAAATATTAAATTATGAATATATAATAAAAAAAACGACCCGGATGGGGTTCGAACCCACGACCTCCGCCGTGACAGGGCGGCGCTCTAACCAGCTGAGCCACCGGGCCACATTATACATTCAAAACTACATACCAAATATTTTCAATTTCTTTTCTTTTCCTAGAATAACTTCCTCTTACCTTTATGGATA
>SVDZ01000008.1 GCA_015057625.1 Lachnospiraceae bacterium
AACTGTTTTGAGAAAACATTTATATAATTGTGACCTAGTATTCTGAAAGCAACGTATGCCCGTTTCAAAATGTATACTTTCTGGGACAATTAGTATCCATTCTGAAGTTGACTCCTCTACACTATTTATAAACTCTTGGTGCCAGTATGTTGCTCCACTTATAATCTACTTCTTTATAATTTGGATTAACCACTTTAAGGATGTTGTTGTAGATGTAGTTATGCGCATCTATTGTGTACATTTTTACATTATCGTAAAGATATTTTGAAACTTCATAAATTGAATAATTCTCAACGTCGGAATATACATATGTACCGTCTGCAAGTTTTGCGTATGCTCTGACTGCCATATTTGTGGTATACTCTTGCGCATTCTTTACTCCGAAAAGCATTGTCATAATATAGCTTGTGGCTGTAGTCGATTCAGAATAAGTTACTGAAGAAACGCCAACCGGTGTTGAAGCAAAACTGTATACATTAGAGTTTGTGCTTCCAACATACATATCACTATTACTTATTTCATCTGCCAGTCCGTAAATGAGACCTGACTCTTTTACTTCCTGTCCGGCGATTGTGTCTTCTACTGAGTATACGCATCTCATTCCTTCAGCGTAATTACTTATCTGGTAACCGTTTATTTCGATACCTTCAGCAATTGTCTGGTTATTATCATTAGCTGATTTGTAGCCTTCAGGATTTCCCAATGACTCATATAATTTTCCAAGTTCATTTAACTGTCCGTTGTCGTAATTGAAGATTCCTGAAGCACCACCGTATCCGTCATTTGGGTCAAATGGGAACCATGCGTATCTCTCAACATATGGTCTCCTGTCAAGTTCCGGGATTACTCTCTTCATGAAATTGTAAACTGTGTCATTTGCTCCCGGTGTGTAATTGTTCCAGATATCATTTCCTTCGCCCCATTTTGCCACACCAAACTCTGTAATCCAAATAGGTTTGTGCCATTTCTCCCAAGTGTTATCGATAAGTGCAAGGAAGCTATCTACATTCGCATCATCCATGTAACAGTGAATTGTAATGAAGTCAACTTTAAGACTGTTGTCTGCATCAATTCCATCCATAAATTTCCAGAACCAGTCTTTTGACCAGTAAGCTCCGATAGCTGTACAAGGTGAACCTACTCTAAGTCCGCTGTTTGAGAAATCTTTCCAAGCTGCCAAAGCCTCATCAACCGAAAGTGCTGACTGCTCATTAAAGTCAGGCTCATTAAATCCGAGTACTGTTTTGTATTTTTCATTTTCATGATTGTTCAACCATTCACTTCCCCAGTTTCCCCAAACCATAGGTACAAATTGAAGATCTTCTGATGTTCCCACTGACTCTTCCATTGACCACTGATAGTACCATGAAAGATTCATATCATCTGTTCTGTAAAGTGAACCCCAACCTATACCTTTCTTTGACACAAAGAAATTTCTTGTGTCTGACACTATTTTCTGTCCGTTTGAAAGAACCGCTGTAATTGTAACTGCATGTTTTGCAACAGATGTGTTATACCACTCATATTCCATAACGGCGTCATTTGTTGCAGGAATAGTTACTGTTGATTCATTGTCAAATTCGATTTCATAAGATGTTACATTTCCCATTTTCTTATTGTTATACCATTTAAGATAAATAGGCCCTGCTGCAATAAGTTTTCCTTCCTTTGGAGCAATAATTGCATTCTTTTTCCAATTCTGCTCTGTGGAAGTATCAGGAATTTCCTCTCCGTTTAATATCTTATTAATATCTACTTTTATAATATCCCACATCTGCGCATTGGAATTGTTACTCTCATATTGATCAAGCTGAATTCCCTCAGATGCAGATGCAGACGGAATATCAAGAACTTTCCCTGAACCTAAGTTCATCAATGTAATGTATCCCTGTTTTGCATTTAACTTAATCCATTTTTGATAATTAGAACCTGTGTATGTCTGCTGAACAATTCCTGCTCCGTTTCCGTTTTGTCCGTTTACAGCGACTACCTTATTATTGCTTAACAACTTGAGAATGAACTGGCTGCTTCCCACATCCTCAATTGAAAATAACTGTGATAATTTTTCCTGATATGTAGTCTGAATAACAGAGCCGTTTTCTTTAAATCCGTATCCTTCAAGAACTTTCCCATTACTTCTTGATTTAATTAAATAATAATCTTTTGACAAATCAACAGAATCACTGTTTATGCTGAAACTTCTTATTTCCCTATTATCAGGATTATACTTGTCCGCAACAGTAAGTTTGTAACTTCCCTGATTTGAAATCTCGTCACCAACTGTATAATCAACAACTCTAAAGGCTGTATCTGTCTTTGATTTATACTCAAGAGTAGCAATATATTCTTTATTGTATTTTATCGAAGGCTTAACCGCTTTTTGATAAATTCCGTCCTCTTCAACTCCTGTTATTGTAGGTGTAACTACAATGTTTGAGCCATCGCCTTCAACTAAATATACATCACTGATATAAACATCATGTTTTCCTTCAGGATTTATTGAGCCCTCTTTATCCATATATCCAAAAAGGAACTGAAGTTCCTGGGTCAGGTTATCCTGAGCAACAAATGTTTTTGAATATGTAGTCTTGTTTGTTGTTAAATTGAAATAGTCTCTATATGCATCATTGTCTTTAATTCCTGCCTGGATAGTTCGGTTTTCACTTGCATATCCATCGAATCTGAATGTGTAAGTTTTACCCCTTTCAATAGTAACTGTCTGAATAAGGATAGACTGCCATGAAATATTGAACCAGCTGACATTATCATAAGACCACTGGTCCCAATAATTTACAGTCATATCAAACTCATAATTTTCATTTACTTTTGCAGTGGCACAATTTGAACTGTAAAAATAAGTACTCCAACCAGACAATCCGTCTGTAAAATCTCCGTTATTAATCAGATTAACTGCAGGTGATACATCCGCACTTACTTTAGGGGCACTTATTCCCGCAGGTCCAAATGCCATTGTCACGCACAGCAATGCTGAAACAACAGATTTCATAAATCTCTTTTTCATCAAAAAATCCTCCTACTCTAAAATTAAAGTAATATCGTATAAATTACTTTAATCTTACGTGTAGAAGGATTTATTCTCAATAAATTGAAAAGTTTTGATTTGTTATTTACTATTAATAATTATTTTTTACGTTTACTTATCCTTACTGAAATAATTCTCATCAATCAGCATCTTTAAAACATTGGCTTCTCTTAGCATCATATTCTTTGCCAAAACGTTGCTTTTTTCACCGTGATCATGATGGAGATTTGTTTCAATGGCTTCCTTAGGATCCACCCATTTAAGCATAAATCCTTCCTCCCTCTCATCATCATCCATCTCATGTATTTTTTCTTCTCTCTCTGCATCACAAAAGTAGTAAAAACTTTCCTGAATAAAAAGGTCCTGATATTTTCCTTTTTCTTTTTTAAGAACAACTCCATACTCCTTTATGGAAGATGGAATAACTACAAGACCGGACTCCTCAAGCACCTCTCTTATAAGTGTCTGCTGATGAGTTTCACCCTCATCAATCCCGCCGCCGGGGAATTTATAGTAATCATATTTCGAGCTGTACACAAGAGCTATTTTATCTCCTCTTATTACAACGCCCCTCACTGAAGGTCTTATTCCAACTGTTCCGTTTTCTATATAATTTTTGTGATCGTATTCCGCCAACATTCGCATAACTCTCACCATCCTCTTTTAAATTCAGGAATTCACCTGTTCCTGACTCATTTTCCTTAATAGCTGAATAGTTACGATTATTTTACTTTATATCCTTCTCTATGTCTACGATTATATTGTTATAAATCCTCAAAAATGCTAAAATAATAGGACAAAAAAACAAACGGAATACGAGGATTTATTAAATGAGAAAAAATAAAAAAACACTTAACACTATTGTGCCTAAATTAATCACTATATTACTTGCGCCGGCTGTTATCTCCGGATTTTTATTTCCTGAATACTGCTATCCGGCTATATCTGAAAATGAAGTCACATCAACATATGAATCTTCAATCACTTTTGAATCTTCTTCAGTTGAGATCACTTCAGCAGTAGAAACCACACTCCCGATTCATACAACTTCCAAGATAACTACTGCAACCACAACGATACAGCCTTCTACGATAACAGCTTCAGCGCCAAAAGATGATGATTCAGATAAAGAATTAAAGATGTTATTGTCCCGAATCAAAGGAAAAAAAATAAACAGATATGCATTTGTAAAGAAAAAAACGAAGGTGTATGACATTTACCATAAACCAATTAAAAAAATCAAAAAAGGTACTCGCTGCCTGGTGTTAAAGAAAGTCAAAGACGGCTATAGTATGATTAAGATTTCAAATGCAATTTACTACTTGAAAACAAAATACCTCACATACAAGTGCAACAAAAAATCATACGTCAGTTCTTCTGATAAATTATATACCTATAGTGATATGGTCTATGACATCAAATGTCTTAACAAAAACTACGGTGATATTTTCACAGCTGAGGTTGTTGGAAAAAGTCTGGATAACCGAGATGTTTATTCGTTAATAATCGGAAATCCAAATGCCAAAAAAACTCTGTTTATCGAGAGTACCATCCACGCCCGTGAATATACCAACACGCAGATTATTATGAAGATTATTGAAGATATATGTCGAAATTATGATTCGCAAAAGTATTACAGAACTTACTTATCCAAAATATTTAGCAAGGTTAAACTCGTGGTTATGCCAATGGTTAATCCCGACGGAGTTTCCATAAGTCAGTACGGCGCCACTTCCATTCACGATGCCAAACTCAGAAAAAAGGTTGTTCGTATCGCAAAAGGAAAATATTCTGAATGGAAAGGAAACGCAAGAGGAGTTGACTTAAATAGAAATTACGCCCAGGGCTTTGGATACAAGTCCACAAAACATCCTGCACTTTCGGAATACGCAGGCAAGCGCGCCTATTCTGAACCGGAGGTTGTTGCAAATGTGAATAATGTACAAAAATATATGCCAAATGCAGTAATATGTTTCCATGAAGCAGGACAGGTTATCTACTATAGATACAATAGTAAACTTTTAAACATTGTAAAAAGGCACACCGGTTATCAGCCTATCCGGGAGGGCGAGCCCGGTTATGGATCCTCTTCAGACTTTTTAGACAGCCTTGGCATTACCAACTGTACCATTGAAAACGGACTGGTTCCATGTCCATTATCCCATTGGCAGTTCAACAGCATATACCGAAAAAACAAATATATTTTTATAGAGGCCGCAAAATTATATATGTAAAAAAACAACCTGCAAATGAGCCAAAACTCATCTGCAGGTTTTCTTATACCTTTAATCAAATTATTTCTGATTATTTAGTTTTGATTGTGACTGTCTGTTGGGAATTTCTATTTCTTCCTTTTTTCACATCCACTCCGGAAATACTGCTGACAAATTTTCCAAGTGTGGAATAGCCGTAAGCTTTATGACTGAAGTCTTTGTATTTTTCATGTATCATTGTTCCAAGTTCACTGAGCTTCATGCTCTTCTTTGAAACCTCTTCCACAATAAATTTTTCCACATCTGCTTTCGTTATTCCGGTGCTACTCTTTCTAACTATTGTAGTAGTACCCTCTTTAATCACATCAAATTTCTTTGTATCTTCAACAAATGTGGTAAGTGATTTGTAGCCGTAATTTCGAACGTCAAAATCCTTGTACTCTTTTCCTAACTGACTTCCTATTTCGCCAAGGCCTGTCTCTTTTCCGGCATTAGCCTTTTTATCAATAATATCAAAAATATAACTGATAATTTCTTCCAATGGAGTAATGTCATCAATAGGTGCAATTTCATTTTCTGATTTCTTAGAATCTCCTTCTTCACCGAGAATCTCAAGGTTCTTAAATGTAGTACAGGCAGCTTTTAATGTTTTTGAGGCATTAGACATACCCATACCAATTACATCTTTTCCATTCTCCATAAGTCTGCTGACAAGTCGTGTAAAATCACTGTCCGATGACACGATACAAAAGCCTTCTACATTGCCTGCATAAAGAATATCCATAGCATCAATTACAAGCATAATATCCGAAGCATTTTTAGCCTTTGAGTAATGGGGCTGCTGAATTGGAACAATAGAATAATCAGTGGCAACTTTATTCCATTTTGACAGCGCTGCCTTGGTAAAATCGCCATACATTCTTTTATATGTAATAACTCCGTATTCATTTGCCTCTTTTAAAATACCCTTAACATAACTTGCACTTGTGTTCTCTGCGTCAATTAATAATGCAATTCTTTTTTCCATATATACTCTCTCTATTTTACAATACCGATAATATCATTGATATCAGCAATATTCTTTCTCTTTAAGTAATCTTCAATACCTGCAACAGTCTCTACAGTTGCCAACGGGTTATTGAAGTTTGCTGTACCAAGGGAAACTCCTGTTGCTCCGGCAAGCATAAATTCAATAGCGTCATCTCCATTCTGGATTCCGCCCATTCCGATAATCGGAAGTTTTGTCGCATTTGCAACCTGGTAAACCATTCTGACTGCAACCGGTTTTATAGCCGGACCGGAAAGTCCGCCTGTCTTGTTTGCAACTGCAAATGTCTGTCTGTTGATATCAATTTTCATTCCTGTGATTGTGTTGATAAGCGATACTGCATCTGCACCACCTGCCTCAACAGCCTTTGCCATCTCAGTAATGTCTGTCACATTAGGACTGAGTTTCATACATACAGGCTGCTTCGCATATTTCTTGATTGCTCTTGTAATATCTTCCGCTGACTTTGGATTCTGACCAAAAGCAATTCCACCCTCTTTAACATTAGGGCAGGAAATATTAATCTCAAGCATATCTACAGGCTCATTTGCCAATCTTTCCACAACTTCACAGTATTCCTCTGTAGTGTGTCCACAAACATTAACAATAATCTTTGTATCAAACTGTTTTAAGAAAGGAATGTCTCTCTTACAAAATACATCTATTCCCGGATTCTGTAATCCAATGGCATTGATCATTCCACCGTACGTCTCTGCAATTCTTGGAGTAGGATTTCCAGGCCATGGTACATTTGCAACACCTTTTGTAACTACTGCACCAAGCTTATTTAAATCAACAAACTCACTGTACTCAGCACCTGAGCCAAAAGTTCCTGAAGCAACCATTACAGGATTTTTAAATTCAACACCTGCTATATTAACCTTTGTATTCATTACAGCTCCACCTCCTGTGCCAAAAATACCGGACCATCCTTGCAGATTCTCTTATTGTGAACCTGAGAATGTTCGTCAATATCTTTTGATTTGCAAACACATGCAAGACATGCACCTATACCGCATGCCATTTTTTCTTCAAGAGAGAGCTGTGCTTCTATGTCATTTGCAAGAGCATACTCTTTGATGGCTCTAAGCATAGGTGTCGGTCCACATGCATAAATAACATCCCCTGTAACTGCCTGTTCTTTAATTGCATCAATTACAGTTCCCTTTGTTCCTGTGCTTCCATCTTCAGTTGCAACATAAACTTCGCCATGGCTCTTCAATTCATCAATAAGGAACAATTCATCTCTGTACCCTGCAACTATTGAAACTTCACATTTATCCTTAAGCTCCTTTGCGAGTTCAACCATAGGTGGGATACCAATACCTCCGCCGATAAGAATAGCCTTCTTATCTCTCTGCATAAATCCATTTCCCAAAGGTCCGAGAATGTCAATGTCATCTCCTGCAACATATGCTGACATTTCCTTAGTTCCTCCACCAACTACTCTGTATACAATTCTAAGAAGCCCTTCTTCTTTTTTTACTTCACAGATACTGATAGGTCTTGGAAGCATCTTTGAACCATCCTTGCAGTACACCGAAATAAACTGTCCTGCAATTGCCTCTTTTGCAATGTCAGCAGTTTTAATCCACATACTGTACACTCCTGTGGCAATGCATTCCTGTTTTTCAACCTTTGCAATTTCTTTAAACTTTGCCATCTTTTCCTCCTGTATCTTCCACTTGATATTGATTACCGAAAAATATGCATAATTGCGAGCACAGCCGAATTATGCATATTTTCATGGTTTATTTAGAATATTGATGCGATGTCTTCAATCATGTCGATTGTTGCCTGACGTGATGCATCAGCGTAGTTTTCAGGTCCAAACTGTGCATATTTCTCCTGCTTGTATGCAGCGATAATACCTCTTGATGAGTTTACGATAGCTCCAAGTCCATCTTCATTGAAGTATGGTCTAAGACCTTCTGCTGTTCCTCCCTGCGCACCGTAACCAGGTACTAAGATGAAGCTCTTTGGCATTACTTTTCTGAGTACTTTTCCCATCTCCGGATATGTAGCTCCAACTACAGCTCCAACGTAACTATAGCTGTCACCCATATGCTCTTCTCCCCACTTTGCAACCTGCTCACCAACGATCTCGTAAAGTGGCTTTCCGTCTATTAATCTATCCTGGAACTCACCACTTGATGGATTACTTGTCTTTACAAGTACGAAAATACCTTTTTTGTTTTCTTTGCACACATCAATAAATGGCTTAATTCCATCTGAACCAAGGTATGGATTAACTGTAGCAAAATCCTCATCAAATCCTGCGTATGATTTACTTCCTACCTGAACTTTTCCAAGATGACCTACGGCGTATGCTGTAGATGTGGATCCGATATCGCCTCTCTTGATATCAGCGATTACTACTAAGTCTTTTTCTTTACAGTAATCCACTGTCTTTTTGAATGCAATAATTCCAGGAATTCCAAATTGCTCATACATAGCAATCTGTGGTTTTACAGCAGGAACTAAATCATAGATATTATCAACAATTCCTTTGTTGAACTGCCAAATTGCTTCAGCTGCTCCCTCTAATGTCTCTCCATATTCTGCAAAAGCAGCTTTTGTTATATGCTCCGGAACATATGAGAGCATTGGATCAAGTCCTACTACAACAGGTGCATTTGTTTTCTGAATTTTACTTACTAATTTGTTAATCATTAGAATACCATAACCTTTCTGATTTTTTATCTTATCCGCCTTTAAAACCGGCGTTCTATCTATTTTACCACATTTCCGCCAACAATTGTATGCTTAACTTCACCAAATACTTTCATTCCGTCAAATGGTGTGTTTTTTCCCTTTGATTTGAAGGTGTTTACATCAACTGTGTACTCTTTGTCAACGTCAATGATAGTTATATCTGCCACTTTTCCAACACTGATATCGCCTTTTTCTATCCCAAGAACCTTCGCCGGATTGTAACTCATCTTTTCAGCCAACTGCATTGGTGTAATATGCCCCGGTTTAAGAAGGTATGTTACTGTAAGCGGAACTGCTGTCTCAAGACCGACTATACCAAACGGTGCCTCTGTTATTGGTCTGGCTTTTTCCTCAGCACTGTGAGGTGCATGGTCTGTGGAAATAACATCCATTATATTATTCTTAAGTCCATCTATAAGCGCATCCACATCTTCTCTTGTTCTAAGAGGTGGATTCATTTTAAAGTTTGCATCATTGCTGGTCATATCATCAGTACTCATTGCAAAATGATGTGGACATACTTCAGCTGTAACTTTCACCCCATCTTCCTTTGCTTCTTTCACCATTGTCACGCTGTCTTTAGTTGAGCAATGGCAGAGATGAAGAGTTGCCCCTGTCTCTTTTGCCAGCAAAATATCTCTTGCCACAATTATATCTTCAACCGCGTTACTGATTCCCTTAACTCCGTACTCTTTGGATTTTTCTCCGAGATTAATAACCCCGCCCTGAACGAGATTAATATCTTCACAATGAGCCATTACAGGCACTCCAAGTTTTGCCGCATTCTTCATTGCCTCTCTGTAAACACCCGAATCCATAACTGATTTTCCATCTTCACTGATGGCACAGATACCGGCATTTTTAAGTTCCTCGACATCTGTAACTTCTTTTCCAAGCATTCCTTTTGTAACAGAGCCTACAGGCAAAACATTTACCGGCGATTTTTCTTTCGCCTTATCTACGATGTACTTTACAACCTCTGCACTGTCTACAACAGGCTTGGTGTTTGGCATACAACAAACAGTTGTATATCCGCCATTTGCAGCCGCATTACCACCGGTCTCAATATCTTCCTTGTATGTAAGCCCCGGATCTCTGAAATGAACATGCAAATCGATAAGCCCCGGAACAACAAAACATCCCGAAGCATCAATCACTTCATCTGCTGTTTCAATATCTTTTGATATTGCTTTTACTCTGTCGTCTTCAATTAATATATTTGTAATCTCATCTCTTTTTTCAGCCGGGTTGATAACGCGACCATTTTTTATTAACAGTGTCATAAAATCATCTCCCTATTTCTTTTTGTATATGATAAGCATATTTTTCACTTCACTAACAACTTCATAATCATTTGTCAGATAATATGAAAAATTATCATTATCGCTACTGTATCCACCTCTTAAATCTATCACAGCATAGTCCTGATTTACTTCCATACCTTCTTTTAATACAACAACGTTATTGTTAAAATATAAATGCGGCATCATAAATCCGGATGTTGCAACAGACGCATCCTTTGGAATCAGCGAAGAAATGGCATTCTCCATCTGTATGTAATTATTTTCATTTTCCTTATATCGTTTTGTGTAGATTTCCCACTTAGGGAAAGTCACACATGTAAACAAAAATGCTGTTATAAGAACTGAGGAAATACCCCAAATCTTTACTTTTTCACTATCCCACTCGCTGACTGTCATAATTGCAATATACATCATCAATGCAACTGTACCGTAATTGTACTGGAATCCGATATCATGCATGTACGGATATGAAGGAAGCATATTAATAAGTATAAATGTCATGAAAAGGACATATCTTGAATATTTCTTTTTTTGTATTAATGCAATGCTAAGTGGCAATATCATCAGAAAGATATATTTCAATTTTTCCGTATTTGCCATCTGCGAAAGCATGTATGAAATATTTGACGGAATAGTTACAGCAACCTGAGTCAAGCCCTTTGAGTAATCATACAAAATATTTCCAAATCTGGAATCAAAATTCTGATCACCGTAAGACTGAATCACCTTCATTGCAATGTAAAAGTATACCAGAGAAGCTCCTGATAAAATAACTCCTCTCTTTGCATCCTTCGCTGAGAGCAAAAGAAAAAGTCCGATACTTAAAACAACTATAGCCGCATCTTCCTTTACCATACACACTGCAAGCGCCGATAGTATAATTCCCACCGTATTTTTCTTTTCAAGTGCCAAAAGAAGGCAAAAAATTGTTAACGGAAGAACGCAGTTCTCATGAAAATCATAATATGTTCCCGAAGCCACTGCAGGAAACAGACAATAAATTGCGCACATCACAATAGTCATCTTATTTGAAATTCCATAATGCTTACACAAAAAGTAAAGCGGTATAACAGCAAGTCCCAATACTAACGCCTGCATAATCTGAACCGTAATCGGTGATGAGAATATAAAATAAATTGGTAACATCAAATAATAAATCGGAGAAAAATGAACTCCAAAATGAGAAAAATTACCAAGTTCAGGTCTCTCAACAGACGTAACCGGTTTTAATGTATTTTTCAAATTTTCAAACATCTGCGCAAAAATACCAAAATCAAAAGTCGAATTACTGAATGTTTTGTATCTGTCGCATCCAATTACTCCAATAAATACAATAAGTGCAAAACCTATGGCACAACAAATGGCAAATGCCACTTTATCATTTATTTTTATTTTGCTTATAACATAGAATATATCTTCTCTGACATACGCTATTGCCAGAAGCGTCACAATAATACATGCAATACACACTTCTAATACTTCTTTATTATTTGTAATGGTAAAAAACGAATATATTATAATAAATGTTGGCATAGCTAATCTCGCAACTATAGGATTGTAATAATATATCACTCCCGCAGCCATAGAAAGTAACAGCATCATTAAAATCAAAGATGATATACTTTCCTGCTGAAGATAATTCAGATTTTCAATAGGCTTGTATGTTTTATTCATCATGTTGGCGGCAAATACACCAATCACTCCAGACACTACAACACCCTCAACTATTTTTTTATAGTACTCATTAAACCATTTTACTATATTGAAATCGGATGATTTTTCAACTGTTTTTTCAGCATCATTTTCAACTGTTTTTTTAACTGTTTTTTCCATCTCTTTTTCAACAGCATTAGCTTGATTTTTCATTTTGCTTTTATTTTCAGACATAACACCCTCCTGCTACTCAAATTGTCATATCAAGTGTACTTTAAATACTATTTTTTGTAAAGTAATACGGGCTTTCGACATTTTCAGATTTTCATTATTATTGCCCCTTTATTTTTACTATGCTATTATTAAACTATACTATAGTTAAGCTATACTATTATTAAGCTATACTATTATATTTCTATAGCATTCTTGAATTCAGATAGAGGAGGTTTCTATGTTTAAAATAATCAGCGACAGCGCTTGTGATTTATCTGAAGAATATATTTCAAAACACGACATTGATATTATTCCTTTTTATGTTTCTTTCAACGAAAAGGATTATTATAAAGATGGTATCGAGATGAAGCGAGATGAATTTTATGACCGACTCGTTCACGACGGTCTTTTCCCAAAGACATCTCTTCCATCTGTTGAAGACTATATTGATTATTTCACGCCTTATGTGAAACAAAACATCCCAATTATATGCATTACTATTTCCACTGCATTAAGCGGATCCTACAATTCTGCTTCTACAGCAAAAGATATTATTCTGGAGGATTATCCCGATGCGAAAATAACGGTAGTCAACTCTCTTGCAAATACCGCTTCACAGGCGCTTTTTGTAAATGAAGTTATCAGAATGAACGAGGATGGATTGAGTTATGAAACTGCAGTATCAAAATTGGATGGACTATGTAAAAATGCCATGATTTTCTTTACTGTGGGTTCACTTGACTATTTAAAAAAAGGAGGCCGTATCGGTAAGCTTGCCACAATGGCCACCGGTAAGCTTGGCATTAAACCTATAATTATCATGAGAGGCGGAGAATTAAACATCGGTGGTGTGGGTAGAAACAGAAACAAACTTTTAAAATCCATAATTTCTCAGGTACATAATTATCTGACTACAAACGGCAACTCTCCTGATGACTTCATCTACAACATGGGTGAAGGATATGATTCCGAAGAGGCCGCAAAGTTTCTTGAAGAAGCTGAAGCTACAATCGGTTTCCCATCAGCCCGTGAATTAAATGTTCTGATCGGACCAACCAGTGCCTGCCACACCGGTCCTTATGCTCTGGGGCTTGCAGTTATAAAAAAATACGAAAAACTATAATTATTATTGATTCAAAAACGCCTCGCATGCCTATAAGCTGCGAAGCGTTTTTTTCTATCTATTATTATTTTTTATTTTGTATCAATTAACTCCATGTTTCTTTAACTGATCAATCCAAATAGAATAATATTCAGCTTTAAGATGAACACCATCCCATGTATATTTTTCTTTTACTCCACCTTTTTTATCAATAATATTTTCGTTCATATCTATGTAAAAAATATTTTGATAATCTGCAAGCTGCTTAACTGCCTCATTATAAGAATCAATTGTAGTGTTCTTAAATGCCGGATGTTTTTTCTGATATTTTGTGGTAACTTTCATCATTCCCATAATGAATATCTTTGCATCAGGCTGAAGTTTTCTGATTTCAGTAACTACTTCTTTGTATTTTGCCTTATAATCTTTTTTAGTGCGATACCCCAGTTCATTTATACCAATCATTATATAAATCTTTTTAAAGGACTTTTGCTTGAGTGCTTTTTTAATGTTGATATTTGTAGTAACTGTTTTTGTTACAGTTTTATTCTTTTTCTTTATTTCCTTCTTAACTTTGGCTTTGATAAATTTTTCTTCCAATATCTTATTAAGTGAAATACCTTCTTTTGAATAAAATGTAGCTTTCTTCAAACCACCATACAGCTTGATTCCCTCTACTCTGGAATCACCGATGAACAGTGCATCACTAAAATAGTTATCATCCACCTGTGTATATTGATACTCTGTCACAGGCTCTGTCGTCACAATCTCTGTGGAATTATCAAATGATGTAGTTTCCTCTTCCGGTTCGTCAACTACTTCTCCGTCATCCTCGTCAGGCCCATCATAATTTTCCATCTCCATGATCTCTAAATTATTTTTATAAACATCCGGTGCAAGAATTCTGGTGAACAGAGGATAATCTTTCTGAATAAGAATTTTATCCCCTTTGATTAAAACTACCGCAAGAGACGCAACTGAGATCAACACACTTGATAAAACAATAAGAGTCATCAATGTATTTCTTCTGAAATTCTTTAATATATATTTAATTGTAATTTTTCTAAACTTAAGAATAACTTTATTTTTCATTACAAAGAAAAAGACCCTTCATTTTATTAAAATCTAAAATATAAAAAAGGATTCTCTGCTGACACAAGTATCAGGTAAATACTAATCCAAAACAGTACAAGTAAAACAATCTTTGTTACATACTTGTTGTAATACTTATCCAGAATTGCCATTGGAAGCGGTGTCGCACATATAATACATATAAGTAACAGCCACCAATACTGTCCTAAATATTTAACAAGAATCTCTTTAGTATCTATATCAACCATTCCGCTTATTGGAACGAAGAACATTCTGGCGATATATAATAATGCCTGTTTGATGTCTGTGATTGCAAATATCATCCATGAAACAGGTATTAGAACAAGCATATAAAGCCTGCTGATTATTACATGCTTTTCTAGGAATTGTAAGAGGAACATCTTTTCAACTATCAGTATTACAAAAAACAATATTCCCCACAAAACAAAATTCCAACTGGCTCCATGCCACAATCCTGTAAGAGCCCACACAACGAAAAGATTGAAAATCATACGCTTCTTTCCCTTACGATTTCCACCTAAAGGAATATACACATAGTCTCTAAACCATCTTCCCAATGTAATATGCCATCTTCTCCAAAATTCTGTGGCACTTTTGGAAATATACGGGTCAGCGAAATTGACGGGAAAATAAAATCCCATCATTCTTCCAAGCCCTATTGCCATCATAGAATAGCCGGCAAAATCAAATAAAAGCTGGAACGAATAGCTCCAAGCTCCAATCCAGGCCATTGGTGTAGACATTCCATATACACCAACTGTCTGAACACTGTTCCACAATGTTCCGATTTGGTTTGCCAATATCACTTTATAGGCAAGACCAACAGTAAACGCCACTGCACCGGCTTCGAGATCTTTTCTCGTGGTACGTCTTCTCTTAAGTTCATTTCTAACTTCTCTGTAATTGACAATCGGTCCCGCAATAAGCTGTGGAAACATTGACACATATGTTGCAAATGGCAATATACTTTTTTCTACTTCAAACTTTCCTCTGTATGCATCTATTACATAAGACATAATCTGGAAAGTATAAAAGCTGATACCGATTGGCAAAGTAATATGAACATATTTTATTATTTCATGACCTGCAATCATATTTATGTTTTCAACAAAAAAGTTTGTGTACTTAAAAATTCCAAGCATTGAAATATCAAATATCAATGCAATTGCAGCCCATCTTTTTCTGTGATCACTGTTTACCATTTTCAATGTAAGTAAATGGTTCACAATAATTGATCCCACCATAAGAACAACATACTTTGGCTCTCCAAAAGCATAAAAAGTCAAACTTGCAAATAAAATAACCAAGTTTCTGATACTCTTTGGCGCAATATTGTACACTATAAAAAATATAACTAAAAATCTAAAAATAAACTCTATACTAGAGAAAACCACACCTGTCTCCTTGCCTAAAATATGGCTGTTGCAACAAAAATACAAATCCGATGCAACAGCCATATACAACTTTTCAAACTATAGTTTTACTGATTACTTGAAGTATGATACACCTGACTCAAATACCTTGAGATCCTGCTCACCATAAATATTCATGGCAACTGCATCACCCTTACGCTCAATATGCGCCATCTTACCGAAGCATCTTCCATCAGGCGATGTAATACCTTCGATTGCAGCGTATGAACCGTTGACATTCCATTCTTCGTCCATTGTTGGCTGTCCAAGTTCATTTACATACTGAGTAGCAACCTGTCCGTTTTCAAACAACTTCTTAATCCACTCTTCATTAGCAACAAATCTTCCTTCTCCGTGAGATGCTGCATTTACATAAGTCTTTCCAACCTCTGCCATCTGTAACCATGGTGATTTGTTTGAAACAACCTTTGTGTAAACCATCTTAGACACATGTCTGTTGATTGTGTTGTATGTAAGAGTAGGTGAATTTTCATTCTGTCCCGTAATCTCTCCATTAGGAACGAGTCCAAGCTTAATAAGTGCCTGGAATCCATTACAGATACCAAGTGCAAGTCCATCTCTCTCATTTAGGAGTTTGTGAACTGCCTCTTTCATCTTTTCATTTCTGAATGCAGTAGCAAAGAATTTAGCTGAACCGTCAGGCTCATCACCGGCACTGAATCCACCTGGGAACATAATAATCTGAGACTGATTAATGCTATCTTCAAATACTTTTACTGAGTCTCTTATATCTTCAGCGCTAAGGTTCTTAAATACCTTTGTTATTACATTTGCTCCGGCTTTTTCAAATGCCTTTGCTGTATCATACTCACAGTTTGTTCCCGGGAATACAGGAATAAATACTGTAGGTTTTGCTATTTTATTTTTGCAAATATAGATAGAGCCTTTATCGTATACAGGTGTGTCAAGAACTGTTGTATCCTTGTGGCTTCTTGTTGGGAATACTTTTTCAAGCGGTTTTGTCCAAGTTGAGATAGCTTCTTCCATATCAATAACCTGATCACCATACTCAAAGCTCTGCTTATCTGTAGTTTCACCGATGAGTACATAACTTGTAGTAATATCATCAAGTTTGTCTGCAGGTATTTCGGCAATGATATTACCGAATTCAGGTGCAAATAAATCTGATCCAGGAATCTGCGCGCTAATCTTAACACCAATCTTATTACCGAATGCCATCTTACTTACTGCAGGAATAACACCCTTTGAATCAAGCGCATAGGCTGAAACGATAACCTTCTTCTGAATCATGTCATGGATTGCTGCATACAATTCCATAATCTGCTCATAATTTGGCTTCTCATATCTGTCTCTTCCGATTTCAAACTTAACAATCTTACTTCCTGCTTTCTTAAATTCAGGAGTAATAACATCTGCTTCTTTAGCAACGTCAACTGCAAATGAAACAAGTGTTGGAGGAACATCGATATCATTGAATGTTCCTGACATTGAATCCTTTCCTCCGATTGACGGAAGACCGAATCCCATCTGTGCATCATAAGCTCCAAGAAGTGCTGAGAATGGCTGGCTCCATCTCTTTGGATCTTCTGTCATTCTTCTGAAGTACTCCTGGAAAGTAAATCTGATTTTGCTGTAGTCACCACCTGTAGCAACAACTTTTGCAACAGATTCAATAACTGCGTACATAGCTCCGTGGTAAGGGCTCCATGTAGAGAGGTATGGATCAAAACCGTAACTCATCATAGTTACTGTGTCGCATTTTCCTTTTAATACAGGAAGTTTTGCAACCATAGTCTGTGTTTCTGTCATCTGGTACTTACCACCGTGTGGCATAAATACCGAACCTGCTCCGATTGATCCGTCGAACTTCTCAACTAATCCCTTCTGTGAACATACATTGAGATCTGCGAGAGTCTCTAACCATTTTGCCTTAACGTCTGCAACTTCTTCTTTCTTGAAGAAATTATTTTCTTCGCTTGGCATTTCCACATAAACTGAAGTCTCCTGATGAGCTCCGTTTGTATCCAGGAATGCTCTTGAAAGATTAACGATTTCTTTTCCTCTCCACTCAAGAACAAGTCTTGGGTCTTCTGTTACATATGCAACTTCGATAGCTTCAAGGTTTTCTTCATTTGCATATGCGAGGAACTGCTCAACGTCTTTCTTATCTACAACAACTGCCATTCTCTCCTGTGACTCTGAAATAGCAATTTCAGTTCCGTCAAGACCGGCATATTTCTTTGGCACTTTATCAAGGAAGATGTGTAAACCGTCTGCAAGTTCTCCGATAGCAACTGATACACCACCTGCACCAAAGTCGTTACATTTTTTGATAAGTTTACTAACTTCTTCTCTTCTGAACAATCTCTGAATCTTTCTTTCAGTAGGTGCATTACCTTTCTGAACTTCTGCTCCACATGTCTCAATTGATTCTTCTGTGTGAACCTTTGAAGATCCTGTTGCTCCACCACAACCGTCACGGCCGGTTCTTCCACCAAGAAGAATAATGATATCTCCCGGATCAGATGTTTCTCTGATAACTGCACGTCTTGGAGCGGCACCCATAACAGCACCGATTTCCATACGTTTTGCAACATAGTCAGGATGATATATTTCTTTAACAAGTCCTGTAGCAAGACCAATCTGGTTACCGTATGAGCTGTATCCATCAGCGGCACCCTGAACGAGTTTCTTCTGTGGAAGTTTACCCTTGAGTGTTTCCTTCATAGATTTGGTTGGATCTGCAGCACCCGTAACACGCATAGCCTGATATACATAAGTACGTCCTGAAAGTGGATCTCTGATAGCTCCACCAAGACAAGTAGCTGCGCCACCGAATGGTTCAATTTCAGTTGGGTGGTTGTGTGTTTCATTCTTGAAGTTAACAAGCCACTCCTCTGTCTGTCCATCTACCTCAACAGGTACAACGATTGAACAAGCATTTATCTCATCAGACTCTTCCTGATCGTCTAACTTACCTTCTTTTTTGAGTTTTCTCATAGCCATAAGAGCTAAGTCCATAAGGCAGACAAACTTGTCATCTCTTCCCTTGAAGATTTCGTTTCTTGTCTCAATGTAATCCTCATATGTCTTAACGATTGGCGCATTGAAATAACCGTCTTCAAACTTAACATCCTTAAGTTCTGTGTTAAAAGTAGTATGACGACAATGATCTGACCAATATGTATCAAGAACTCTGATTTCAGTCATAGAAGGATCTCTGTCTTCTTCCTTCTTGAAGTAATTCTGAATGTGGAGGAAATCATTGAATGTCATAGCAAGACCAAGTGAAGAATATAACTCTTTAAGTGGTCCTTCCTCCATATCCTTGAAACCGTCGAAAATAATAACATCTTCCGGCTCGTCAAACTCAGTAACTAATGTTTCCGGTTTTTCCAATCCTGTCTCTCTTGAATCAACTGGGTTGATACAATATGATTTTATGTTTTCAAACTGCTCATCAGTAATATCACCTGACAATACGTAAGTTGTAGCAGTTTTGATAACCGGCTGTTCATCTTCTTTTAAAAACTTAACACACTGCTCAGCAGAATCAGCTCTCTGATCAAACTGTCCCGGAAGAAATTCCACGCTAAATACTCTGTCCTTTTTCTCGTCGTATGGAAAAGTTTCCTCATAAATCTGATCTACCGGTGGCTCTGAAAATACTGTAGTCAGTGCCTGTTTGTATGTTTCTTCCGATAAATTCTCGATGTCATATCTAACTAATACTCTAACCTTCTCAAGTGAATTTACTAAAAGATATCCCTTGATGTCTTCGGTTAACTCGTTAGACTTTACAGCATATGGCTGTTTCTTTTCAACATAAACTCTTTTAACTTTACTCATGAGTTCCTCCTGAATTGTTGTAAAAATTGCAAAAGGGCGCAATACACCCTTTAATTAGCATATCAAATGTTAGTATAACACGAAAAAAAGCAAAATGCACTACTATAAAAGAATTCATTTTTTTGTTTTTTTGTACATATTTACTAAATACTTGATTTAAACTCTCCCATATGTTTTCTGTACCATTTTGGCAGAAGGTTATTCTGGCACCTTTCGTTTTTCCTCGATTCTATACCTATCGTGTCAAAGAATATTTTAAACAATTCCTCATAACTGTCAGTCACGTCATCATAAAGCTTCTCTATCTTTTCCGTCTCCTCTTCAACGTAAACAACATCTCCACCCGCTTTATGCACAAGTGCCTTTTTTCTTTTCTCATCATATATCACAAAGTTTTCTAAAGGAAATCTGTTTGAAAAATGGTGTTCTATCAGGGTAAGCACATCACATTTGGGCGTAATTTTTGAGATAAGCACTCCTCCCTCTATCTCTTTAAATCTAAGTACGCCTTTAAAATTGTGAGCTTCCTTCCCTACCTTTCTGTCAAGTTCAATAACCCTCATAACCAAAGGATTACCGTAATCCCTTGTCACCTTTCCACCAACCTTGTATCCGATTTTCAAAAAATCAATAACACTGTCGATTCTCTCCTCATCAAAATGCATACATGCTCTGTATACTTTCATATATGCATCCACCGATATTTTCTTTTTGATGGAATCTGATACTTTCCTTGCTTTTTCAAAATCTGTAATCACGTAAATATAATCGTACAAAAAATTTTCAACAAATTCACCTCTGACTCTGATATGTACCTTTGAACCTTTTAGCATCTCAACCCAGGCATCATACACCGCAGTCATCATTCCATCGAAACTATTCTCGCAAACAAAAACAACTTCCTTATCCATAATATACTCATCACTCCATATCCTATGACACCTTTTCAAAACTATCCCTAATTTTGTAAATTAAAGCTCAATTGCTCGTAAGTCATATCCGGATTAACTTTTGATACTCCTTCTCTTGCATCGTCCACAAGACATCTGGTTATGTAATCTCTATCCTGCTTAATAGGGATAATAGTCTTTCCATTGCAGGTAATAAAATATGCCGCTCTTTTTAACACTACACCCATACGCTTTAATGCATCAAAATTCAAAGTCCTGCTTCTTCTTGCAGATACTATTCTCTTTGCAGATGTGACACCAAGTCCCGGAACTCTCAAAAGAAGATAATAATCCGCTTTCATTATCTCTACAGGGAAAAACTCAAGATGCCTGATAGCCCAATCACACTTTGGATCAAGAGCAACATTAAAATTCGGCTGTTCCTCTGTCAGTAGTTCTCCTGCTTTAAACCCATAAAATCTAAGCAGCCAGTCCGCCTGATAAAGTCTGTGTTCTCTAAGAAGCGGCGGGGTCTTACTTACTGCAGGAAGATTAATATTCTGATTGACATCCACAAATGCAGAATAGAACACTCTTTTTAATTTGAAATTATTATATAAAGCTTCAGTAACTGCCATAAGCTGATAATCTGTCTCAGGCGTTGCTCCGATAATCATCTGTGTACTTTGACCTGCAGGAACAAATTTCGACTGAAATGTACCATTCTTCGACGGTAACTGATATCCATCATCTTTAGTGGCAATCAACTGCTTTCTTCCCAGCTGTATCTGTTTCATAGGCGTCAGGATATTTTTCCTGTTCTTGTTTGGAGCAAGATTCTTTAAACCCTCCTCAGTAGGCAGCTCTAAGTTGACACTCATCCTGTCTGCCAAAAAGCCTATCTTTTCTATTATTTCAGGAGACGTCCCCGGTATTCCCTTAACATGTATGTAACCATAAAAATGATATTCATTTCTAAGCTTCCACAAAGCTTCATATATAAGACTCATAGTGTAATTGGGATTGTTTATAATTCCCGAACTCAAAAACAATCCTTCGATATAGTTTCTCCTGTAAAACTGCATAGTCAGGGTACATATCTCATCCGGAGTAAAAGACGCCCTCGGTACATCATTAGAGCATCTGTTAACACAATACTTACAATCAAAAATACACTCGTTCGTAAAAAGAATTTTCAGCAGCGAAACACACCTTCCATCACTGGCAAATGTGTGACAAATTCCGCAAGCTTCCGCTGAACCTATACCGACACCCTTATTTTGTCTGTTCACTCCGCTGCTGGTGCAGGCTACATCGTACTTAGCCGCATCCGTAAGAATTTTTAGTTTTTCTTCTATGGACATATCCTGTTGAATCCTCATTAAGACGCCTCCTTTTTTCCGAACACTTGTTCTGTATTTATAATAGCATATTACATATTTCATTTCAATAGTTCATTTCAGGCATATCTTTAAGGCAAACAAAAAGAGATAATAAAAGTTTTCTGACAATTCAGACAAACTCTTATTATCTCTTTTCTATCAAATTCAATCCTCACGGAGCTCATATCAGATGTGATATACCAGAGACTTTATCTCGCCCTTACAAACAAACCTGCAAGAAATGCTATCAGCCCAATTCCTATTGATATCAACGGGAACAGCATGCTGGTATCTCCATAACACTGAGCAGGATTGTCCGGATTAATCTTTACTGTTATTTCTTTACCTTCCTTCATTCCGGCTGTGTAATAATTCAATTTGACATCTTTAAACTCATTGCCTTCAAAGGAATAATCTACATACACATCATAATCCACTTCCGTCTTAGTTTTACCGTCTTCGACAACATGTCTCTCGTTTCTATCCATTTTAGTGATAGTCGCTTGTACATCAACCGCAGTCTTATTAATTTTATTGTTATGAATCATTAATGCAATTCCCACAACAATAAAGATTACCCCCAGTAAGCATATAAATATCTTTCTAATTCCGTTCATTATTTTTCACCTCCTTATATAACTGGGAAGGAGATTTGCCCCTACTCAATTAATTTTCTTACCATCACCTCCACTTTTTTAGAAAAGTGGGACATCTACTTCTTAGTTAGATTATACTTTTTTTTACCACCTATTTTCAATCTTTTGTTTTAAAAACAATGTATTGTGGTAAAATACTAATAGATATGAAAACAGAAAGGGTGATACTATGCCATCATTATATGCACACAATAAATTCGGAAAAAAAGTATTAAAATATCTCCCTCAAAGTCTCAGGGAGATTATTGCTGATTATCCCGATGCTTTCAGAATCGGACTTCAGGGACCGGATTCAATTTTCTATTACTATCCACTGTACAAAAATCGCATTAATCAATACGGGGTAAAAGTTCATCACGAGGATGCATTTCCTTTTTTTGAAGATGCGATTTCCATTATTTCGGTTTACGGCTATGACAGTTCTACACATGCTTATCTTCTTGGATATCTCTGTCATTATGTTTTGGACAGAGAGTGCCATCCGTTAGTTGACAGGTATATGAAAGAATCCGGATGTGGTCATATTGAAATAGAAGGTGATTTTGAAAATTTGCTACTTACCAAAGACGGGCACGTGGCAGCCCAATATCCTTCATACCGACTTATTCCGGCAAATCTTTCAGCCGCTTTTGCCATGGCACCATTTTTCCCTGAATTGACAACAAGCGCAATTCACACTGCTTTGGTTCATATGCGTTTGACCAAAAGACTGTTTTTAGCACCGGGCCCAAAGAAACAGGCCATAATTGACAGTCTTATGAAGGCATCTCTTCACTACAGATATTTCAAAGGTCATATGATTGAGATGAATCCAAATGAAAAATGCAGACCTTATTCCAAATTAATATACGAAAAATTCTTAGAGTCGGTACCTATCGCAGTCAGTCTTATTGAAGAATTTGAACACAGTCTCACCACGGATGACGATTTATCCAACTCTTTCCACGGTGATTTTTACGGAAATCGCTGAAACCGCTACGCTTGTTTCGAGATTGTATCACGGTCGTGGATAACAAAAAAGAGCATATCATTGATATGCTCTTTCTTATTTCAAGATTTATTTATCTTTTGATTCTTTTGTTTCTTCAGCATCTGTTGGTGCTTCAGTTACTTCTTCAGTAGGTGCCTCAGTAGGTCTCTCACCTTTTTCTTTCTTCATGTTATCGAAGATGAACTCCTGAACTGCTTCATAGTTTAAAGAATCTAAAATCATTTCTTTACCGTACTGTGACTCAGCTGCCTCAAGTGTTCCAAGGTTGTTTAACTGAACAAGTGCTTCTGCTTTTTTCTTATATGCATCAGAATCAGCTTTGATTGTTAATTTTTCTTTCTTTGCGATTTCGTTGATTACCATCTGCTGTTTGATGTACTCTTTTGCAGACTTATCAATTTCCTTATCCCAGTCTTCCTGTGACATACTGCATGACTCAAGGTATGTCTTAAGGTCTGTCTGATAATATGACTGTAACTGCTGTACATACTGATCATTAAGCTTTGTAGCGTATGATTCAACTTCCTCTGTTGGGTATGATTTTACTTCACACTCTTCAAGGAATTTAGTCCATGTTGCGTTCATAGCATTTGTAATCTGAATTCTCTTTTTGATGTATTTGTCAAAATCACCTGTTGTAGTAGCAATTGCTGAGAAATGTTCTTTTACAAAATCATCATTGTACTCAGGCTTAATTGTTTTTTCTTTGTAGTTAATTGTTACATCAAACTTTACTGCTTTTCCGGCAAGTGACATTTCATTACCGTCTGCATCTTTTGTAGTATTTGTATAATCATCAGGGAATGTAAGATCAAGTGTAACTTTTTCTCCTACTTTCTTTCCAACAAGACCTTCTGCAAATCCTTTAATAAATGTACTGTTTGCAATGTCAAGTGTATATCCGCCTTCAGATGATGTACCGCCTTCAAAAGCAAATCCGTCGATTGTACCAACGTAATCGATGTTTACTTTGTCAGTCTTTTTTACTTTTCCTTCTTTAACCTGTTCTGTTGTTGAATACTGTGAAAGCATTGATTCGATTGTTGAATCATATGCATCATCTACTTCAAGTTCCTTCTCATATACCTGAAGTCCTTTGTATTCTGCAACCTTAACATCTCCGGCTCCCTTATTTGAATTTCCTTTACATCCAACAAGTGAAAGAGCCATAGATAATCCCAATAAAAGAACTATACTTTTTCTTCTCATTACTGTCTATTCTCCTTTTTTCAATCTCGATTAATTAGTCCGTGTGCAATGACACATAAACCATTCTAGCACATAATATTACAGAATTAAAGTGTTTTTTGCGTGAACGCTAAGTAATCGAAATTTGATTTTTTAATTATGCAAGTGGCTTTCCTGTAAGCTTTTCGTAAGCTTCAAGATATTTTGCAATTGTCTTTTCTTCAACTTCTACAGGAAGCTTCCAATCATGCTCATTATTCTTGAGCCAGTCTCTTGCAAACTGTTTGTCAAATGATGGCTGACCGTGTCCAGGTTCATAACCATCTGCAGGCCAGAATCTTGAGCTGTCAGGAGTGAGCATTTCATCACCGATTACGATATTTCCATCTTCATCAAGACCAAACTCAAACTTTGTATCTGCAATAATAATTCCCTTTTCAAGTGCGTAATCTGCACATTTCTTGTAGAGGGCAATTGTATACTCTTTAAGTTTTGAAGCGTACTCTTCTCCTTTTCCAGGATACTGTTTCTCTAATACTTCAATACTCTGCTCATATGAGATATTCTCATCGTGATCACCTATCTCAGCTTTTGTAGATGGTGTGTAGATTGGCTCAGGAAGTTTATCTGATTCCTTTAATCCTTCCGGCAACTTGATACCACAAACTGTACCGTTTTCCTGATAACTTGCCCAGCCTGATCCTGTAATATATCCTCTTACAATACATTCGATTGGAAGCATATCAAGTTTTTTACACATCATACTGTTTCCATCAAACTGTGGCTGTCTGAAAAATTCAGGCATATCATTTACATCTACAGAAATCATATGGTTTGGTAAAATATCTTCTGTCATATCAAACCAGAACTTTGACATCTGAGTAAGAACTGTACCTTTCTTCTTGATAATGTTCTTTAAAATAACATCAAAGCAGCTGATTCTGTCTGTTGCTACCATAATAAGATTTTCACCATTGTCATAAATCTCACGAACTTTTCCTTCTTTAACAGGTTTCATTTTAATACCTCACTATCTTTTTGTTTTTATTATTTCCTCCTCACCTCTGTATCAGAGGTGGGGAGATATTTGATTTTCTATTATACGTTGATTTCTGCTGTAAGACCAAGCACGTCTTTGTTAGCATCAAGAATTGGTTTGATTTCATCTCTCAAGAATTCCTCAACCTGCTCAGGTGAACGTCCAACATACTTTGAAGGGTCCATTGTCTTCTGAAGATCTTCAAGTGTCATATTGAATGACTCATCTGCAGCGATAAGTTCAAGAAGATTGTTATCAAGACCTTTTTCCTTAACGTTCTTTCCTGCTTCCATTGAGAGTGTTCTGATTTTCTCATGAAGTTCCTGACGGTCACCACCTGCTTTAACAGCATCCATCATGATATTTTCAGTAGCCATAAATGGAAGTTCACTCATAAGTCTCTTTTCAATAACCTTTGGATATACAACAAGTCCGTCTACTACATTTAAGTAGAGATCAAGAATTCCGTCGATTGCAAGGAAACACTCCGGAACACTAAGTCTCTTGTTAGCAGAGTCATCAAGTGTTCTCTCAAACCACTGTGTAGCTGAAGTGATTGCAGGGTTTAACGCTGTAACCATTACGTAGTTTGCAAGTGATGCGATTCTCTCGCTTCTCATTGGATTTCTCTTATATGCCATAGCTGAAGATCCGATCTGATTCTTTTCAAATGGTTCTTCAATTTCTTTTAAGTGCTGTAAAAGTCTGATGTCATTTGAGAACTTGTGTGCACTTGCAGCAATTCCTGCAAGAATGTTAAGAACTCTTGTGTCCATCTTTCTTGAATATGTCTGACCTGAAACCGGGAAGCATTTCTCAAATCCCATCTTGTTTGCGATTTTCTTCTCAAGTTCTTTAATCTTTTCATGATCGCCTTCGAAGAGTTCAAGGAAACTAGCCTGTGTACCTGTTGTTCCCTTTGATCCGAGAAGCATCATGCTGTCAATCATATAATCAAGATCATCTAAATCAAGTTTTAATTCCATAAGCCAGAGAGTAGCTCTCTTACCAACTGTTGTTGGCTGTGCAGGCTGGAAATGTGTAAATGCAAGTGTTGGCTGTGCTTTGTATTCATCAGCAAATTTAGCCAACTCATTGATTACGTTCAATAATTTTTTACGAACAAGCTTAAGTGCTTCTGTCATAACGATTATATCTGTATTATCACCTACATAACATGATGTTGCTCCAAGGTGGATAATACCTTTAGCCTTTGGACACTGCTGTCCGTAAGCATAAACATGAGACATAACATCATGACGAACAAGTTTTTCTCTCTCTTTAGCAACATCGTAGTTGATATCATCTACATGTGCTTTAAGTTCATCAACCTGCTCTTGAGTAATATTAAGACCAAGTTCCATCTCTGATTCTGCTAATGCAATCCAGAGTTTTCTCCATGTTTTGAATTTCATGTCAGGTGAGAAGATGTACTGCATCTCTTTGCTGGCATATCTTTCTGATAAAGGACTGTTGTAAATGTCGTTCATTCTTTACCTCCAAAAATGTAAAAATAATTAATATTCATAAATCTGTTCTCTCGGTGGTACCATAGGGTAATTGCCGTCAAAACATCCTGTGCAGACAGCCTTTCCTCCGGTAAGTTCACTCAATCTTTCCATTTTAAGGAAAGCAAGAGAATCAGCATTTATATGCGTTTTTATCTCATCCACACTCTTGTCAAAAGCGATTGGTTTTTCTTCCGAATAGAAATCCGGACCAAATGCACAATTGCCAATGTGGGCAGGAGTAGTAACTCTGACATGTACTTCTTTCGCACCTGCTTCTCTTAACATTTTTACAATGTTTTCTGCAGTAACTCCTCTGATGATGGAATCGTCTATCACTACTACTCTTTTACCTTCAACAGCTTCTCTGACTACGCCAAGTTTAACCTTTGTACCTTCATTTCTTGTTCCTGCTTTTGGCTTAACGAAATTAAAGCCTGTGTAGTCGTTCCAAACAAATGCGTTGACACAAGGAATTCCTGACTGAAGGGAAAATCCTGTAGCTGAAATTTCTCCGGAATCCGGAACTCCCACAACTACATCTGCATCTACAGGTGAATCCTCTGCAAGAATCTTTCCTGCCATAATTCTTGAATTGTAAATGCTCACTCCGTCAATATTGCTGTCCGGTCTGGCAAAATACATATATTCAATAATACATCTCTTTTGCATATCATCAGAAATGCACATGCTCATATCTGAATTGATACCATTGTGATCAATAGTAACAATTTCTCCCGGGGCCACATCTCTTACAAAGGTTGCTCCGATGCTCTCTAAAGCACAGCTCTCTGATGATAGAATGTATGCATTGTCTCTGATTCCTATACAAAGCGGTTTGATTCCAAAAGGATCTCTCGCTCCGATAAGTTTTCTTGGGCTTGCCATTACAAGGGCATAGGAACCTTTTATCTGCTCCAACGCTCTGGCAACTGCCTCCTCAACATCTTTTGAATTGATTCTCTCCTTTGCGATCAAGTATGCAATGGTCTCAGAATCAATTGATGTCTGGAAAATGGAACCTGAATATGCTAACTCATCACGAATATAGTTCGAATTAACAATTGTTCCGTTGTGCGCAAGGATGAGTGTACCTTTTACGTAATTAATTACAAGAGGCTGGGCATTTGTGATAACAGCCTCACCAAACTTCGGACTTCTTACATGTCCTACTCCAAGGTTTCCGGTAAGTTTATTTAAATCATCCTCGTCGAAGACATCCGGAACCATACCCATTCCTTTTTTCATTTTGACATCTCTTGGACCGTTGGTATCAGAAACTGCAATACCACAACTCTTTTGTCCTCTGTGCTGTAGAGCCAAAAGACCATAGTAAATCGTCTCTGCCACCTGATTTCCACTCATGTCATATATTCCAAACACACCACATTCTTTTCTCGGAGATTCATATCCCCATTCTGTCTGTGTGCTTATAAACTCTTCACTCATTTTTTTCTCCCATGAATCATTTTGTGAATATTATCAGTTAATCCAACAATTCTGAAATAATCTGATTGATAATCTGTGGATTTGCTTTACCCTGAGTTGCTTTCATAGTCTGTCCTACGATTGCTCCTGCAGCTTTCTTGTTTCCACCCTGATAATCTGCCACTGCCTTAGGGTTCTTTTCGATTATCTCTTCAATAATCTTTTTAAGGCCATCTGTGTCATTGTCCATCTTAAGACCTTTTTCTTCAACGTATGAAACAGGATCAACTCCTCCGTCAAAGATTGCCTCGAAAACTTCTTTTGCTACAGTCTTATTGATTACACCATCCTGAATAAGTTTTAGGAATGCTGTAAAGCTCTCCGGATCAAGTTTAACATCATCAGGTTCGATATTCTTATCTTTTACGATACGCATTGTCTCACCCATAAGCCAGTTACTTGCTTCTTTTGGAGCACTACCGTTTGTTACTGCTGCCTCAAACAAATCCGCAAGTGGTTTGTACAGTGTGATAATGTCTGCATCATACTGAGGAATCTTATAGTCCTCAACATATCTTGCTCTCTTCTCATCTCTGAACTCAGGCTGTGCGTTTCTGATTTCCTCAAGCCACTCATCACTGATGTTGATTGGCACAAGGTCAGGGTCTGGGAAGTATCTGTAATCCTGCGCATCTTCTTTAGATCTCATTGCATAAGAATACTCTTTTGTATCATCCCATCTTCTTGTCTCCTGAACAACCTCTTCACCTGATTCAATAAGATCAATCTGTCTGTTTGTCTCATTTTCAATTGCTCTTGCAATAGCCTTGAAGGAGTTAAGGTTCTTTGTCTCTGTTCTTGTTCCAAACTCGCTTGAACCTTTTTCTCTAACTGATAAGTTGACATCAGCTCTCATTGAACCTTCGTTAAGCTTACAGTCAGAAGCTCCAAGGTACTGAATGATGAGTCTTAACTTTTCAAGGTAAGCGATAACTTCATCTGCCGATCTCATATCAGGCTCTGAAACTATCTCGATAAGAGGAACTCCTGAACGGTTAAAGTCTACAAGTGAGCAGTCTGTCCAATCATCATGAACCAACTTACCTGCATCCTCTTCCATATGAATCTCGTGGATTCTTACTTTCTTTGTTCCTTCTTCTGTCTCAATTTCAACATATCCATCTCTGCAGATTGGAAGATATAACTGAGATATCTGATAGTTCTGCGGATTGTCCGGATAGAAATAATTCTTTCTGTCAAATTTGCAATTCTGTGTGATAGTACAGTTTGTTGCAAGTCCAACTGCTGTCGCGTATTCAACAACCTTTTTGTTTAATACCGGAAGCGATCCCGGCATTCCTGTACATACAGGACATGTATGTGTATTTGGTGCCCCTCCGAATTCTGTTGAGCAGGAGCAGAAAATTTTTGTTTTTGTTGCAAGTTCTACGTGAACTTCAAGTCCGATAACTACTTCGTAATCTTTCATTTCTTCTCCTTTCTACTCTGCAGATGGGCAATGTTTATAATCGCCTCTTGCCTGTTCATATGAATATGCAGTTCTGATTAATGTCTTTTCACTGAAACAGTTTCCAATAATCTGCATTCCGATAGGAAGTCCCTTTGAATCAACTCCGCAAGGAACTGAAATACCCGGAAGACCTGCAAGGTTAACAGAGATTGTATAAATATCTCCTAAGTACATCTTGATAGGATCTGCAAGACTCTTGCCGATTTCAGGCGCAGTTGTAGGAGCTGCAGGTCCGATAATAACATCGTATTTTGCAAATGCCTCATCAAAAGCTTTCTTGATGAGTGCTTTTGTTCTAAGTGCTTTTAAATAATATGCATCATAATATCCGCTGCTGAGAACAAAGGAACCAAGCATAATTCTACGCTTAACCTCCTCACCGAAGCCCTCTGAACGTGTCTTTTTATACATATTGTGGAGTCCATTGTACTCTGCTGTTCTGTAACCGTACTTAACTCCGTCAAATCTCTCTAAGTTTGAACTTGCCTCAGCTGATGCAATAACATAGTATGCAGGAATAGCATACTCAATAAGGCTTAAATCAAATTCCTCAACAATGGCACCTTTGCTCTTTAAAACTTCCACTGCTGCAAGAATTGAATCCTTAACCTCTGCATCAAGTCCCTCTCCAAAGTATCCCTTTGGAATACCGATTTTAAGTCCATTAACATCATCGACCAAAGCACTTGTAAAATCATAATTGTCGCGCTTAACAGATGTAGAATCTTTTTGATCGTATCCGGAGATTACTTCGAGTATAGTAGCTACATCAGTTACATCCTTTGCAACCGGTCCAATCTGATCAAGTGAAGAACCGTATGCAATAAGGCCATAACGTGAAACTGTTCCGTATGTTGGTTTGATACCTGTAACACCACAGAATGAACTAGGCTGTCTGATTGATCCACCTGTATCTGAACCAAGAGCAAAAGAACACTCTTCTGCTGCTACGGCTGTACATGATCCACCTGACGAACCACCGGGTACATGGTTTGTATTCCATGGATTTCTTGTAATGCCATATGCTGAAGTCTCTGTTGTACTTCCCATGGCAAACTCATCCATATTTGTCTTTCCTATAATAATAGCTCCTGCTTCTTCCAATCTCTCAACTGCAGTAGCTGTAAATGTAGGTACAAAATTTCCAAGTATCTTAGAACTGCAAGTTGTAAGAATACCTGTTGTACACATATTGTCCTTTATTGCAACAGGCACACCTGCCAGTGGTCCTGTAAGTTTTCCTTCATCTATAAGCTTCTGAACTTCTTCAGCTTTTTTCAAAGCTCCTTCTTTATTGACAGTGACAAAACTGTTGATAGTTTCATCTTTTGCCTCTATCTGTGCCAACGCTTCATTTACCGCATCAACAACCTTAACTTCACCGCTCTGAATCTTCTTACCGAGTTCAGTAGCTGTCAAACTCATAAGTTTCATATTGAAATCCTTCCTAATAATAGTCTTCCTATAGTCTAGTGCTAATTCACATTAGTATATTGCCTGACTTACATTTTCTACCATCTGTGATACTAATCTACTGTCTTTGGAACTACAAATGTTCCGTCTTTCTCCTCAGGTGCATTTGCGAGAATATTTTCTCTGTCGTCACCATTTACAACAACGTCTTCTCTGAATACATTGTTAACCGGGAATATATGACTCATAGGCTCAACGCTGCTTGTGTCTAACTGATTAAGCATATCAATATAGTCAAGCATTCTACCCATATCACTCTTTGCTTTTTCCTTTTCATCATCAGAAAGTTCTAACTTTGCAAGAATACCAACGTACTCTATTGTTTCGTCTGAAATAATATTTGCCATAATGTCCTCCTTTCAGGCTCACTATTCATATTCTATATTCTGCCTCATAAATTGTCAACGAGACGATTGACTACATCATTAACATTATTTTTTCCAGAGAGCGTCGATAAATTTAAATGTCTTTTTAATAGTATCTTTTGCTTCCGGAAGATGTACAAAAATCGGATATGCATGTATAAGATCATGTCCAATATACAATTCTGTTTTAACCCCGGCTTCCAATAATCTCTCGTGTATTTTAACCGAGTCGTCATACAGTGCTTCTATGTCTGAAACTGCAAGGAAAATAGGACATATACCTGTAAAATCTCCGAAGTACGGTGATATGTATGGACTACGAGTCTGAACCTCTGCCTCCTCCAAACTTTTAAACAATGCCTCCTGTTTTTCTGTTGAAGCTATGGCATATCCAAGCATATAATCAGTTTCTGCATTTGCCGTATGAGAATCGAAATGTCCGTTATTATTAGTTGCCGCTGAATATGCAACTGCTGCCATGGGAAGTTCCATACCATGATCCTTCAAATACAATATAGTTCCAAGTGTCAATGTTCCACCGGCGCTCTCCCCTGCTATAACAACTTTATTTGCATCATATCCCATATCAATAATTTCTTTGTATGACATAACGCAATCTTCAAGTTGCGCCGGCCATTTATTCTCAGGCGCCAATCTGTAATTAATTGCAACTACATTACTGCCATACTTATCAACAATCTCAAATGTAATTTCTCTTCTCTCCGCAGCCGCTCCGGTCTTAAATCCACCTCCGTGAATATACATTACAAGAGGGCCTTCGTTTCCCGGCTTTTCTATAAGTTCTGCATCATGTCCCGCAAGTTTCAGTTCTTTCAATGTCACATTTTCAGGGAGGGGCGGCTTAGGTCTGTTCTTTCCTTCCTCACGCTCCTTAATATATCCAGGCTGTTCTTCATTGTTGTCTGAGGCATAGCTTTCTTTTATGTCGTTGTTTTTGGATGTGCCATTGTTTCTATCTTCGTTATTGTTTCCGTTTTGGAAACTCTTGAATAATTCATTTAATTCTATTGCTTCTTTACTTGGCATATAAATAATCTCCTTTTGATGATACAAGTTACTATTAGAAAAAACAATTATACAAAGAGAACATTCATTTTTACCTAATAATAATCCGAGGTTATAATCATCAATAACAAATTGTACCATAAAATTCTTTGTTGTGCCAAAAGGACTATGAGAAAACATATATTGTTTTAGATATTATACTTTTCAGATATTATACTTTTCAGATATTATACTTTTCAAAATTTGATGTTTATTACACATCAAATTTTAAAAATGATTATCGCACATACGCACAGGAAATTAAATATAGAAGTATATACGTATCAGTTCTAATAATCGATTGTGGTACGTACTCCCGATTATCTTATTTTCAAAGTTTATACGTATCAGCCCTAATAATCGATTGTGGTACGTACTCTCAATCAACTTATTTTCAAAGTTTATACGTATCAGCCCTAATAATCGGTTGTGGTACGTACTCCCGATTATCTTATTTTCAAAGTATATACGTATCAGCCCTAATAATCGGTTGTGGTACGTACTCTCAATTATCTTATTTTCAAAGTATATACGTATCAGCTCTAATAATCGGTTGTGGTACGTACTCTCAATCAACTTATTTTCAAAGTATATACGTATCAGCCCTAATAATCGGTTGTGGTACGTACTCCCGATTATCTTATTTTCAAAGTATATACGTATCAGCTCTAATAATCGATTGTGGTACGTACTCTCGATTATCTTATTTTCAAAGTATATACGTATCAGTTCTAATAATCGATTGTGGTACGTACTCTCGATTATCTTATTTTCAAAGTATATACGTATCAGCTCTAATAATCGGTTGTGGTACGTACTCTCAATCAACTTATTTTCAAAGTATATACGTATCAGCCCTAATAATCGATTGTGGTACGTACTCCCGATTATCTTATTTTCAAAGTATATACGTATCAGCTCCTATAATCGTTTGTGGTACGTACTCCCGGAAATTCAAGACTCGCTCGCGAGTCTTGCTGCGAAATGGGCATCGACTAAAAGATAACTTACAAAGCAAGTTATCGAAGCGATAGCGATTGTATACAATCGCTATCGCTGCTGACATCTTCATCTGAGCATTTCTGCAATCCTCGCGGAGCGTATATCAGATGTGAGATTAGACACCCACTGATACTATTTTGTCACTCACCACTTAGCACACATCTGATATATTGCCAAACACATACGTAGCAGATTATAAAAATGATTGTGGTGTGTACGACTAGGATATTTAGTTGCAAATCATATACATCAAAAAGCAACAAGGCACCGGAATTATTCCGGTGCCCCGCTGTCGTTTTGCGATTGCTACTTTACCCCTTATTCCACTACGACACTCCAACCGTATTCTACCTTCTCATAGGTTGGATCTACCACTTTGAGGATTTCATTGTATAGATAATTATGGAATTCTTCTGTAACCATTTTGCTTCGCTGATATAACGAATCCGCTACGTTAAATACGCTTGTCTTTCTGATTTCACTGTATTTATAAGTTCCATCATTTAATTTTACATATGCTCTTACACTGAGTTTTTCACTCAAGAATGCTTTTGAAACTGTACCGTAATCCATTGTCATTACGAATGTTGATGCACTCTGAGGTGTTCCGTAATCAAATTTTGCAACACCTTTTTCTGTCGCCTTGTAAGAGAATACTGAATCACTGTTGCTTCCAACTACCATATCAGCATCAGAAATGTAATCTGCAAGTCCATAAATAAGTCCTGCCTCAACTGCATTTCCTGCGTAGTTGTCTACGTAGTATACTGTTCTGAATCCTTCAGATACAGGGTTGAGCTGGAATCCCTTAATTGCAGGTGTAACTTTTTTCGCCTGCTCTGTCGGTATTTCTGTCGGTATTTCTGTTGGTATTTCTGTCGGTATTTCTGTCGGTATTTCTGTCGGCTCTTCTGTCGGTATTTCTGTCGGCTCTTCTGTTGGCGCTTCAGTCGGAGTCTCTGTCCCTTTCTTTGTAACAGTAAAGTCTGCCATGTTACATGCTCCGCCTTCTGTCACGATAGTTACTTTATAGGCTCCCGCCTCTTTGAAATTAAATGAAGCACTGTGTGGAATAAATGTTGTCCATGAGCTGCTTCCCACAACAGGAATTGTTGCAACGCTGTTATCATTAACTTTAACGGTTACATTCTTTGCATTCCACTGAACATCACCTGCTGCAAGACCCAGATTGATATTGTACTCACCTGCTTCAGGTACTCTGATGTAGTAGGTAAGATATGTATTGTTATTTAAATTTCCTGCATACTTAATTCCGTTTTCTGTAGCAATTGTTATTGCCGATGATTTGTCATAATATGAATCAATTGAAACTGTTCCGGGTACATTTGTAACTGTAGCCTCTGTTGTGCCACCGTTGTTTCCTGTAGCCATAACATCTTTGATAACTTTAAGTAATGATCTGTCATCAAATACATCCTGACCCAGTTCCCAAATCATTGTTCCGCCATAGCTTTGGCTGAACTGAGCCTTACTTCTGATTGTTGTTGCACCGTTGTAATAGATTCCATTGTATGTATCTCTTGTACTGTTTGCAGAATCCATTGCAAGAATCTGTGCATATGTGTAATCTTTTGCACCACTTCCGTATCCGTAGAATGGAACACCTATTACCATTCTGTCATCACTTATTCCCTTATTTCTATAATAAGAAATCATATTGTTAACCATGCTCATAGATGCAACCGGTCCGTCACCAAAGTTTTCATCATATGTCATGAGATTTAAGAAATCAAAATATGTATAAGCATTCTTTGGAATAGGATCTGTAAACCATGAAGAAACTGCCATTGTAAAGAGTTTTCCGTTTGGTTTAAGTTTTGATGACATAAGTGAACAGAATGATTCGAAGTTGTTCCAAACATTGCTGTCTGTAACTTCAATATCAATATCTACTCCGTCAAGTCCAAACTTATTTACAACACTCATTATCTGGTTTGCAAGTGCCTCTCTCTTCTCGGCGGTGTTCAGAGGTCCGTCTGAGGTATTAAACCCTCCGCCACCTCCAAGGGCAACTAAAACTTTTACATTGTTAGCTCTGCATTTTGTCAAAATTCTGTTAACATCATTATCTGAGAACTGCAATTTAGCTGTTCCGTTTGAATATGTCATAAATGCAAGACAAAGATGTGTGAGGGCTGAATAATCAATCTGATCAATATTTCCTGTTCTGTATGATGGAAGGTATCCTACTACTCTTCTTCCTGCTTCCACATTTGTTACAACAGGTATTGTAGTTGCCTCATCTTCTGCATTTTTGAATATCAAATCAGAGATATTTACACTTCCGGATGTCACAAGTTTAATTGTGTGTTCACCTGCACTCGGAATGTTGATTGATGTCTTAAGTGCCTGGAAATCAAACCAGTCTGTCTTATTTATTACATCAACCTTTCCTACTTCTTCACCATCAACATAGTATGTGATGGTTCTTGCCTGGTTGTTGTTTCCTGATACTGCCTTTGCAACTACACTGTAGTATCCGGCTTTAGCAACATTTACCTTATATTCTAATGTAGAATTAGCCACAAGATTTCCTACATATCTTACTCCTGCATCAGTCTGGTTTGATGTTATCTCGCTTGATGCGCTGTAATAATCTGTTGCATTAATTGTTCCCGGAATTGCCTTAGCTGTATAATTGGGCTGTGTATTTCCTGTATTCTCATTATTTCCTGCTTCTCTTGCAAGTCTCTTTGCAAGCTGATCATAATATAATGACTGTGGTGAAAGTGTATCGGCAGTTCCGATTCCTTCCTTATAATCTTCAGGTGCTGTATCTACTGTTCCGTAAGTTGATGACATAACTGTCGGAGTAGTCTTAACTGCTGTAGCCGCACCTCTTGTCCCGATAATGTATCCGTATCCGTACTGTCTAGAATCAATAATGTAGCTGCTTCCTGATTTATATCTGTTTCCAAGTGTATTCCAAAAAACTGTCTGCGTTGAAGTGAAACCATGTCTGTTTCCCGCTGTACCACCGTATGGTCTAACATTTGTCTCAACAAAATCTCCGTTCAATTCTTCATTGTCGATAAGGTTAGACATACTTAAGTACATATGAAAATCACTTCCGTATTTTGGATCTGTTGATTTGTAATGGTAAATAACATTTCCACTTGCATATGCATATTTGAATGAAAAGCTGTGTCTTGCACTTGTTGATGAACAATTTTTAATGAGAGTTTCCTGTCCACAGACATTCATCCCATATCCGTTACCGCCACCACCTTCGTACTGCGGATGGCTGAAGTCACAATTTTCAACTGTGAGGTTTCTTGTCTTACCAATATCAAGTCCGTTTGATGTCATATGAACAAGACTTGAATTTCCTGCCTGATATGTTGAAATATTCTTTGCAAAACAATTGATGTTTAGTGCAAACTTAATAAGAAATGCATTGTTTGCCTCATAAGCACCTGTCCCGCTTGTCTTATAATCTTCCTCTCCCCATCCATTTGTCTTGCTGTTCATCTTATTTCCGATGGAGAAATCCATAAGTCCGACATTTTTCTGCTTAGGTGTAACCTTGTAAACCCTTGCGTTATCTCTGGTCTTCATCCAGTATCTTGTCGGAATATCAATCTCTATGGTTTTGTTAGATGAATTAACTGATTTTATCTGTCTGTAGAATGTAGTTCCCATTGTAGTTGGATTTACACTTGCATACCAAAATCCGCCCATGCTATGCTCGTCAATCCAGCTTTGGGTTCTGTCACTTCTTATAATAACCCAGTCGCCGGCTTTGAGACTTCCTACATCATTTAAGTTAATTGTTGTAGTTGGTGTATTGGGAATATCTTTTGAGAGATAATAAGTTTTACCGTCATCAGAACTGTCCCATGTTCCACCGTTTGGAGAGACATTAATAATCTGACAGTAACGCATATTCTCTGCAAAACCCCTGATAAATGTCTTACCAACTCCGGCTCCCTTGAAAATAATGTTACTTCCTGTAATTCTGAGTGCTGAAGCATTTTCACCTGATGGTTTAACCTTGAACGTTCCTTCAGGAAGATATACCGTTCCTCCTCCCGCATTTTGAACTGCATTGATAGCACTCTGGATTGCCGATGTCGAATCAGTCGCACCTGTTTTATCCGCACCATACTGAGTTACATCTGCATAAGCACCGGCCATAGTTGTTGGTAAATCCTTCTCACCTTTTTCATATCCCGCATATGAAAAATCGTGCAAGAACTGTCCCTTACTATTTGTATATCCAGGAGTCCAATTTTCAGGATACAGCGCACTTCTCCATGTAGTCGCCGCATTGACTTTAGACACCTGCATACCCCCCGGTAACATTGTGAGTATCATCGCACCCGATAATACCAGTGACATAACTTTTTTAATCATTGTTAATACCTCCATATTTTTTCCCGTTCAATTTTTCCAATTCAAATAGTATAGATTATATATATTTTCGTCAATTTTTTGTACTATTTTTAATTCTTTTTATACAATTTCACCGTGATTTTGCTACAAAATAATGGTATTATTCGACAATCCGTACTGTTTTTTTGTGCATTTTTTTAATTTATTGAACAGTTTTTATTGGAAAAAAAAAGCAAATGAATTATAATTATTTATATTGGAAAAAACTTTTCATATAGCGTATGATACGACACGGAAAAGAACATACAAAAATGTATAAATATCACCTTGCATATGGTATTATATAAATAGGTTTAATTATTGTCTCGGCTTAGTTTTTACGGATAACATTTTATTACTTTTACACCATGTAAGCTGAGATCATTTCAAATAATATTACACTCGAAAGGAGATACGACTATGGACGAAAGCAGAATTATCAAATACTACTCACCTAAAGACCCTCGAATTGCAATCAAAGTAATTAACGGTCATTTTGCAACACCAAACTCTCATATCAACAGTTATCTTGATATGACCACCATGAAAACACGTGCAAACGAAGCTGAGAGAATAGCCGTTGCAATGACCACATATTATAACCTTTTGGACAAACCAATTGATACAATTGTCAGTATGGACGGAACAGGTGTCATTGGTGCTTACCTTGCCCGAGAGCTTACCGCAGCCGGAGTTTTATCTACAAATGCTCACAAAACTATTTATGTGGTAACTCCTGAATTTGGTCCTGAAGGAATGATGATTTTCAGAGATAATCTCAAACCGGAAATTACAAACAAAAATGTTTTATTACTTGTGGCATCTACTTCAACCGGTAAGACTATCAATGCAGCACTCAACTGCATCACTTACTATGGCGGAATTATTCAGGGTATTTCAGCCATCTTCAGCAATACAGATTCTATACAGGGATACCATATTGATGCCCTCTTCCATGAAGAAGATATTCCTAACTATCAGGCTTATCAGACTCATGAGTGCCCATTCTGTAAGGAAGGCACCCCAATAGAAGCGATTGTAAACGGACACGGATACAGTTTATTATAAGAACAATGTGTCACTTACGGCACTTCGCGCGCGAGCTGCGCATCCTTGAGGAGCATTTTTATTTCATGGGGAAGTTCAAAGAACTTTCCTATGAAATAAATGCAATAAAAAAACACGTTTCATTCTGATTACTCATCATTATGAAACGTGTTTTTATTTACATTAGTCTATTCACGATACATAATCGTCAATATCATCTTAGAAGTTTCAACCATATTGTTTCCGCTGTCCATGCTGTTCTTCTGGATATATCTATGCGCTTCGCTTTCTGACATATTATTTTTCTCCATCAAAACTGCCTTTGCCTGCTCAACAATGGCTTTTTCTTCCGGTGTTCTTTCGTGATTCTTTCTTATCTTCTTACTTCGCCTTGACAGTATGTTATTTTCCATCATCTCAACTGTATTTAGAAAATCTCTGACCTTAATCGGCATCGTAAGTGTTGAAACTGATACTCCTGTCTCATCTCTGGCCAATCTCTCGGTAGATGCAATTAGCAAAACCTCAAATCTGCCCTCGACACTTTCTATTATTTCTGCATAATTCATGTCCGGCAACCTGTATCCACAAATAATGATTCCCTCTTCAAAATCATACGCACGGCTAATCGCTTGAGATCCCGATGTACAACTTGCCACAGTACTATATCCATTTCGAATAAGAAGATTTTTAATTGATTTGCTATCTTCCTGTTTAGGAAATGCTACGATAATACCTGCCAATATGAAACCTCCATCTCTTAAATCCAATCAAGATATCTGTCGATTTCCCAATCTGTAACCTGTGTGGTGTAATCCATCCACTCAGCTTTCTTGGCAATAATATATTTATCAAAAACATCCTCTCCAAGAACTCCTTTAACAAATTCTGATGTCTGCATCTCTTTAACAGCATCATAAAGGTTCTTTGGAAGTGAATGAACATCTGCCTCTTTTCTTTCCTGTCTTGTCATCTGGAAAATATCTCTCTGTACGCTTGCAGGTGGAACCATCTCGTTTTTAATTCCGTCAAGTCCTGCTGCAAGGCATACTGCCAATACCAGATATGGATTTGCAGCACTGTCCGGACATCTAAGTTCGATTCTTGTACTTGCACCTCTTGATGCAGGAACTCTCACCAATGGACTTCTGTTTGTAGCAGACCACGCAATGTATGTAGGTGCTTCAAATCCAGGAACAAGTCTCTTGTATGAGTTAACTATTGGATTTGTGATTGCACAGATGCTCTTCATCTTATCCATAATACCTGCGATAAAGCTGTATGCTTCTTTGCTGAGTCCTAACTCATCGTTCTCGTCAACAAATGCATTCTTTCCGTCTTTAAACAATGACATATTGATATGCATTCCCGAACCGCAAACTCCGTATTTTGGCTTTGGCATAAATGATGCATAAAGTCCGTGACGTTTTGCGATAGTCTTAACTGTAAGTTTAAATGTCATAACATTGTCAGCAGTAGCTAATGCTTCACCGTATTTAAAATCTATTTCATGCTGAGCCGGAGCAACTTCATGGTGTGAAGCCTCAATCTCAAACCCTAAATCTTCGAGATTTAATACCATATCACGTCTTGCATTTTCACCAAGGTCTGTTGGTGCAAGATCGAAATATCCAGCCTTCTCATGAGTAATTGTAGTAGGACATCCGTTATCATCTGTATGGAAAAGGAAAAATTCACATTCAGGACCAACGTTGAATGTATATCCCATCTCTCTTGCTTTTGCAATTTCCTTCTTTAATATATATCTTGGATCACTCTCATATGGTGTTCCGTCAACCTTGTATACATCGCAAATCATTCTTGCAACTTTTCCCTGATGTGGTCTCCATGGTAAAATCTGGAAAGTGTTATAATCAGGATAAAGATACATATCTGACTCCTCGATTCTGGCAAATCCTTCAATAGAAGAACCGTCAAACATTATTTTGTTGTCAAGAGCCTTTCCCAACTGACTTGATGTGATGGCAACATTTTTGAGCGTTCCAAAAAGATCTGTAAACTGAAGTCTGATAAACTCAATATCTTCTTCCTCAACTATTCTCATTATGTCCTGTCTTGTATATTTCATTTCTACCTCCTAAACCAGATAACCTGTTTTTTGTTATCAGTGTTCTCTATTTCCGATAATAGCAAACCCTACAACCATAGTCAATAAATAACATTTCTTTCTTCTTATTTTTAATGTAATCTCTTGCTTTTATTTTTTATACATTATAGAATAATCATTGCAAATGAACTTATTTCTATTTTACAGTTAAATACCTTGGAGATTATATATAATGTCAAAAGATAAATTTTATGAATACTTTGCTGTTTTTTTAATTACTGTAGTTGTCATAGCTATGGGCATTATTATGTTCGTCAATTCAAAAAACAGCAATTCTTCAGCTCACGCTGACAAAACCACAAAAAATGAAGTCATATCTTCAGATAATAAAAATCTGATTGAAGACAAATCAGATGAAGATATCACTTCAGAGATTGAATCAGCCACAGAAGAAGCCACAACTACTAATTACAAAAAATTAATCAACTTCAAAGCAGATTACCCATTTATGATAAAAGTAAACCTCGCCAAACAATGGGTTTGTGTTTACGGTTTAGATTGGGATGGTCATTATTCCGTTCCATACAAAATCTTCGTCTGCTCTTCAGGACGAAATGCCGGTTCCACCCCAACCGGAGCATTCACCATCTACGAAAAATACGAATGGCGAATGATGGTAGACAACAGTTTTGCCCAGTATGCAGTTCGATTTAACGGTCCGATAATGTTCCATTCTGTTCCTTACTATTCGACACACAAGAATGATTTGGAAGTTGAGGAATACAACAAACTTGGAACTCCGGCTTCACTTGGCTGTGTACGTTTAAATGTAAAAAGCGTTAAATGGATTTACGACCACTGCACTATGGGAACCAAAGTAATCGTATATTCCATGAAAAATGAAAAAGCCCCACTGGAATTACCTAAATTAAAGAAAGCAAAATCCAAAGGAAAACTTGCGGGTTGGGACCCTACCGATCCTGACGCCAATAATCCTTGGAAGGAAAAATCAGCAGGGAGGGACAACTAAAATATGGCTAAATACTACGCAGTTAAGGTTGGAAACACAACCGGTATATTTGACAATTGGGAAGAATGCAAGGCAAGTGTAAACGGATTCCCCGGCGCATTATACAAAAGCTTCACAAACATTTCAGAAGCCTACAATTATATGGGCTGGGAGATGAAACAGATGTCACTGTTTGATTTGGAAGAAGACAATGTATCGCCTACAGGTTCAACTGCAATCACTTTAAAAGAAGAAGGAATGCCTTATTCTGACAACAAACATGCCATTGCTTATGTGGACGGAAGTTTCAACAGTGCCACCGGAGTTTTCGGATACGGTGTGGTTATGTTTTATGACGGTGAAGAGATTCATCTTTCAGGAATGGGTGACGATGAAGAATTAGCAGCTATGAGAAATGTTGCCGGAGAAATTGCAGGTTCTATGGAAGCAATTCGTTTTTCACTGGAAAAGGGTTGCCATGAAGTAATCATCTATCACGACTACGAAGGCATAGCAAAATGGCCTTTAGGTCTTTGGAAAACAAACAAAAAAGGTACCAAAGATTACAAAGCATATTATGATAAATCTAAAAATTCCATCAAGATTCTCTTTGAAAAAGTAAAAGGACATTCGGGAGATAAATATAACGACCTTGCGGATGCCCTTGCAAAGAAGGCTTGTGGTGTAGAATAATTATTAACTCAAAAAAGGACAGTTGCCAAGCAACTGCCCTTTTTATTTTTATCTGTTTTCTATTTACATTTGTGGTTTTGCCAACATTTTTGAATAGTCAAATTCTATTTTAGTATAGTTTGGATTTGCTATCTTAAGAATGCTGTCATACAAATAATCATGTGATGCCTGGTTTGGCATTGATTCTCTCTGGTAAAGTGTATTTGCAATTTCGTATACTTTAAAACTTCTGAGGAATGAATACTTATATGTACCATCTTTCATTTTAACATAAGCTTTTGCATACATTTCTGCATTGTAGAATGATGCTGTTTTGATAAATGTCATTGTCATGGCATAGCTTCCGAAATTACTTCTCTTGCTATACTCTTTTGTTATCTTTCCATTTGAAGTTCCCTCAAATACTTTTACATATGGATTTGACGGATTTGCCACCATATCTGTAGATGAAACCTGACTTGCAACTCCATAAATCATACCAAAGCTCTCAATATTTGTATCACTCATATCTACTGAGTATACAACTCTGAATCCTTCAGCCACTGAACTAATCTGGAACCCGTTAATCTCAATATTTTCAGCTGCAGCAGTTGTTGTTACCCATTCTGTAGTTGTAGGTGCCTGTGTGGTTGTAGGTGCCTGCGTGGTTGTAGGTGCCTGCGTTGTGGTTGGTGCCTGTGTTACAATCTCAGTTCCCTCAACCCATACATTTCCTGTCTGACCTGCTGATTCCTGTCCGTTAAGTACGGCTGTAACTTTAACTGTATGTGTTCCTCTTGAAATACCCTCGATTACATAATCTCCACAAGCAACTTCTGACATTTTCTTTGTTCCGTCAACATAAACATTGTACTTCTGACCATTGCTTATCTGTTCCTGTGACTGTCCCCAAACCACGCGGATTGTATTATTTCTCTCACATGAGAACATCTGTCCAAATACTTCAATAGGACCATTTCCTGTCTGAGGTTTTGTAGTCTCAGGTGCTTTTGTTGTAGTTACCTGTGTTGTATCCTGAATACTGATACTATTAAATGTAAGAGTTGTTCCTGCAGGAACTCCCTGTCCTAACTCAAACATCACTTTAATTGCATTCTTATCTGAAGCAACTGTATATGTTCCTGTCAAATTAACTGTTCCACCTGCACCAATGTTTGTATAAACAGGTGCATCTGCCTCATTTGAAACATCTTCCTTCATTCCGATTGAACAAGCTTTATCTGCTTTAACATTTACTGTTACTTTATATGTATGTCCCGCAACAGCTGAATCCTGATAAGAAGCCTGGGCTATCCACTGCGCACCACTTGTAGTGCCTATGTAAACTTTGTATGGATTTCCGCTTCCCTGATAAGCTCCTGTAGCAGAACCTGACCAATTACCGAAATAGCATCCCCACTTTCCTGAGTATGTCCATTCTTGTGGTGCATTTGTAAATCCTGAAGGAATCTGTGTTCCCTGTGTAGGCTGCTGCTGTCCCTGTGTAGGCTGTTCATTTCCTGCTCCATCTGCCATAACCTGCTTAATTACATTCAATAAAGAATACTGACCAAATGAATCCTGAGCTACTTCCCAGATCATTGTTCCTCCGTATCCTTTTGAGAATTCCGCTTTTGATTTGATTGTGTTAATACCATTGTAATAAACTCCTGCAGCAACATCCTGATATGCATATGCAGGATTCATAGCAACCATTTCTGCAAATGTCTTTGCTCCACCTGTACTGTATCCATAGAAAGGCACACCTACAACCAATCTGTCTTTGCTGATTCCTCTTGCTGAATAGTAATTAATATGATCGTAAACCTGCGACATTGGAGCAACATCACCTGTACCATTCTGATTATAGTCATATGTCATCATATTGATAAAATCAAAATAATTATATGTACTGTTTGCAATTCCGTTTGTAAACCAAGGCGCAACGGCAATTGTGAGAAGTTTACCGTTCTGTTTTAATCTTCCTGATAATTCTGAAGCGAAGGCATCAAAATAATTCCAAACATTTCCGTCTGTAACCTCAAGGTCAAGGTCTACACCGTCAAGGTTATATGTATTTACATAGTTCATAATCTGATTAACAATAGAAGTTCTTCTTGATGCACTGTTAAAAGCACCGTCAGAAGTATCAAAGCCACCCCATCCACCGATGGCAATAATAGCTTTACAATCATTCTGATGACACTTATTTACGATATTCTGAACATCACCTGACGAAAAACCGGATGTGAGTGTACCGTTAGCATAAGTCATAAAAGACAAGTTACAGTGAGTCATTGCTGAAAAGTCAATAGAATTAATAGCGTAAGTTCTGTAAGATGGCAAATAGCCAACGACCCTTCTGTTTGCGGCGTGCGATTTAGCACTAACTGTAGTCTGTGACACAGCAAGATTAGCAGGAACCATAGTAACAACCATAGCTACTGCTAAAAGACATGATAATAGTTTCTTTTTAAACATGAAAACCTCCTAAAAATAAAAATACTTTTATACCATGCTATGTTCTCCCTACATACGCATTGAAACCGTATTCTCCCTATGTAATTGTATTTTTTCCGTACAATTCCACTGCATTTAATCGTACACTTAATTGCGCCATTCGTCAATACGAATAAAACTATTTTCATACTTAATTCTGCAATATCGGGGATTTAAACTTCTTATTTCTCCAAAATACTTTTGACTTTAATCTTTAGTTATAGTACTATTTTTCTGTATTGTGAAACGTTTCACAGACAACTATATTATACTTTTTTTAAATAAATGGAGGTACTAAATGAGAAACAACAAATCAATTATCGCCATTGTGATTGCCTTAGTTGCAGTACTCACTGTTTCCGGAATTGCATTCGGCGGAAAAATTGCAAACATGCTTAAGGAAAAAACCATGTCACCGGCTGATTATTTTTACTCAGTTGAGAAAAATGGAGTCAAGAAATCTAAAGACGAATATCTCAAAGGATATAAACAGTCTTACAAATTAATGGAAAAAGAAAAGCTCCACGCAAATATGGAACTTTCAGCAAAGGCTGAGGATGGTTTATCTAATCTTATTTCCTCATCTCTTTCACCAGAATTTGCATCAATCAAATCAGTTAATCTTGGAATGGATTACAGCCTTACACCTAAGACAATTGATTACGCATTAAATACAAAAATTAATGATACTGATTTTCTTTCAGGTTCAGCTTCAATTGATTCATCTGACAATAAAATGTATGCGCAGGTTCCTGCAATTTCAGCAGATTATCTTGATTTATCATCTACTTTAGGAGATGATTCTTTAAAAACTGCTATGGATTCTTTCGCAAACACTTTTAGTATTGCAAAAACACTTTCACCTGAGAAAGTGGATAAACTTGTTACTACATATTCTGATTTAATGATTGAATCATTCAAAGATGTAACAAAAGAAGATGGTTCATTCTCGGCAGGTAATTTCGAAGAGAAAGCTGTAGTACTTACTGCAAAAATGGATGGAAAGCAGTTCTGTGACGCACTTGATTCAATTATCGACACAGCTAAAAAAGATGATACTTTAAAAGAAATTGTTGATAATTATTCTTCATTATTCGCTGAATATACTAATGAGGATGTAGACTATGACGGTGCAATGGATAAAGCAAAAGAAGAGGTAGCTTCAATAAGAACTTCTATCGGTGACAAAAAAGATTTCATCACAATGATCGTTTACGTAAACGACAAGGGTGTAATTGTCGGACGCGACATTTCGATTGCCGGAAAAGAAGATAAATTAAACTTCAAAATGCTCAAAGCTACTCACAATACTGATATCGGTTATGAATTATCATTATCAATCGGTGACGAGCAGATATTAAAAGTTGAAGGAAACGGAAAAATCAAGGCTGACAAAATTACAGCAGATTTTGACATTGAACTTAATGTTGAAGATAAAACATATACAGCAAAAGCTTCACTTAAAGACTGCAACACAATCAACTATCTTTCAGGAAAAGCTTCCGGAACACTTGTTTTAGAAAGCGCAGATTTAGCACCTGGATACAGTGCTGAAATCAAATTCAACACAGATTTAACAAAAGCTGACTTTGCAGTTACAATAAAGGATGGAAGCCAGACATACGGAACTGTTGGAATCAAGTATGCTATGGACGACAAGATTTCTAGCAACAAACCTGCTGCAGATGCAAAATTCATCGACGCTAATTCAGAAGAAGCTATGGCTGCTTACATCGGAGCATTTGATTTTAAAAAATATTTCGATGAGTTCGCACAGAAAGCAAATCTCGACATTTCTTACTCATCCCTTGAGACTTTCGCATCATCATTTATGGGTGGTTTGGGAATGACTGATGATTTCAGTACAGATGATTTCAACACAGATGATTTCAACACAGATGATTTCAACTGGGATGATTACAATACAGATGATTTCAGTACAGATGATTATGATTCTGAGGACTTTAATTGGGATGACTTTGATTTAGACACCGATAGCAGCGATGACGCTTCAGGACTTTAATCATCCTCTACAATATATTATTGCAAAAAATTAATATGTATTATATCAAAAAGAAGTTATGGCCGTAATGACCATAACTTCTTTTTTTGGCATATGTTATTTATTTTTATTTAGATCGCTGCAAATCCTCTTTCAAGATCTGCAATGATATCTTCAATATGTTCTGTTCCGATAGAAAGTCTTATTGTATTTCTGTTAATTCCTAAATCTGTAAGTTCTGCATCTCCAAGCTGAGAGTGTGTTGTTGAAGCGGGATGAATCACTAAACTCTTAACATCCGCAACGTTTGCAAGTAATGAGAATATCTTTAAATTATCGATAAACTTCCAAGCTTCTTCCTGTCCGCCTTTAATATCGAAGGTAAATATTGAACCTCCTCCGTTAGGGAAGTATTTCTCATAAAGTTCATGATCCGGATGATCTGAAAGTGATGGGTGATTTACCTTTTCAACCTTTGGATGATTTTCAAGGAATTCAACAACCTTCTTTGTATTTTCAATATGTCTCTCAATTCTGAGCGAGAGTGTCTCAACTCCCTGAAGAAGAAGAAATGCATTGAATGGTGAAATTGTTGCTCCTGTATCTCTCAAAAGAATTGCTCTGATGTATGTAACAAAAGCTGCAGGTCCAACTACATCATAGAATGACACACCGTGATAACTTGGATTTGGCTCTGCAATATTTGGATATTTTCCGCTTTCCTTCCAATTGAATTTTCCTGCTTCAATAATAATTCCTCCAAGTGTAGTACCGTGTCCGCCAATAAACTTTGTTGCAGAGTGAACTACGATATCTGCTCCATGCTCGATTGGTCTGATAAGGTAAGGAGTTCCAAAAGTATTATCAACTACAAGTGGAAGTCCGTGTTTGTGAGCTATCTTTGCAATCTCATCAATATTTGGAATATCACTGTTTGGATTTCCTAAAGTTTCAAGATAAATAGCTCTTGTGTTTTCTTCTATCGCATTTTCAACTTCATCTAAATTGTGTGCGTCTACGAATGTAGTATTAATTCCATACTGTGGAAGTGTATTGTCAAAAAGGTTATATGTTCCACCATAAATAGATTTCTGTGCCACAATATGTCCGCCGTTTGCAGCAAGCGCCTGAATTGCATAAGAAATAGCTGCTGCACCTGACGCAACTGCCAAAGCTGCGCTTCCTCCTTCTAAAGCTGCAATTCTTTTTTCAAATACATCCTGTGTTGAGTTTGTTAATCTTCCGTATATATTACCTGCATCAGCAAGTCCGAATCTGTCAGCTGCATGTTTACTGTTATGGAATACATATGATGTAGTCTGGTAAATAGGTACCGCTCTTGAATCTGTAGCAGGATCTGCCTCCTCCTGTCCAACGTGTAACTGTAATGTTTCAAATCTGTAATCGCTCATAATTGTAATCTCCTTTTCAAATAAAAATTTTAGTAATAAATTGATATTGTAATCGAGTAGTCTGTCTCCTACTGATAAGTTGACGAGGAATACGAAGTATTCCGAAATTATGAAAGTGGGAAGCACTTAACATAATAAAAAAGCCCGAAGCTTTTTAGAAACTCCCGGGCTTTGGCATTCAATCGTTTGTCTTAACAACTTACTTCTTCAGGACTAAATGACATACATTCATAAGCCCCAGCCATATCACAAACCCGGGAGTTAAGCATTCGACAACACATCATCATATTGTTTCTGATTAAAATCTTACTAAACATAATCTCATCCAATCCTTTCATCTTCATTTCCCAACGTCTATCTCTTTGGGATGGTGCTATCTTAACAGCATTCGCCTACTATGTCAATAGGTTTTTAAAATTTTTTTTGAGCTTTTTTCCTTTTTCATTCTGCTCAAAAGCATTCCGCCCTTGAAAAACCTACTTACCTTTAGGTATAATAGGTTTATATTCTTATTAGGAGGATTTATAAATGATTTCTACAAAAGGAAGATATGCTATAAGATTAATGCTTGATTTGGCAGAACACAATTCGGACAAATACATTCCTTTAAAGGACATTGCTTCGAGGCAGGATATTTCAAAAAAATATTTGGAGATTATCGTGAAAGATTTAGTTGCAGGCGGACTAGTCAAGGGTGCCAGCGGGAAAGGCGGCGGATATATGTTAAACCGTAAGCCTGAAGAATATTCTATCGGAGAAATTGTTGAACTTATGGAAGGCTCACTGTCTCCGGTGGCATGTCTGGCGGACAAGACCAATACCTGTCCACGAAAAAAGAGTTGCCAGACTCTCCCAATGTGGACTGAATATTACGAAATGGTTCATGACTTTTTCTATTCAAAGAAATTAAGTGATTTGTTATAGATTAATTTTGACACAATTTTTATTTTTTTTGGTTTCCTGTCTATTACATTCTTTTATTTTGTGTTATTATATCAAAGGTACGTGCAAAAACTTTAGAATTTTAAGTTTTGCTTTTATATTTTTTTGTTTTTTGCATCGAGTTTTTTCTTATTGAAAAAGTACTACTATCCCTCACGGGTATTTTCCACTAAAGATGATGGATTTTTTAATACACGACAGGGAAATAAAAAACATAGGAGTGTCATATTATGGGAGGCTTTTTTGGCGTTGCATCCAAAGAGGATTGCGTATTTGATTTGTTTTTCGGAATTGATTACCACTCACATTTAGGAACCAGACGAGGTGGTATGGCTGTGTATGGTGAAAACGGATTTGACCGTGCTATTCACAATATCGAAAATTCCCCATTCAGGACAAAATTTGACAAAGATTTTCAGATAATGAAGGGAAATCTTGGTATCGGTTGTATTTCAGATTATGAATCTCAGCCACTTATTATCCGTTCCATTCATGGAACTTATGCTCTTACTACAGTTAGTAAGATTAACAATTTGGACGAATTATGTAAGGATTTATTCAAAAAAGGTCACACTCATTTTCAGGAAATGAGCGGTGGCGATATCAACGCAACAGAACTTGTTGCTACTCTTATTGATCAGAAAGACAATTTAATCGAGGGTATCAATTATGCTCTTGAAAAAATTGACGGTTCTCTTTCATTATTACTCATGAACAGCAACGGTGTTTATGCTGCAAGAGATAAAATGGGAAGAACTCCGATTTCTATCGGCCAGAAAGATGGAGCTTTCTGTGCTGCCTTTGAAGATTTTTCATACAAAAATTTAGGTTATAAACCATATAAAGAACTAGGACCTGGAGAGATTTGCGTTATTACACCTAACAATTGTGTTACACTTCTTGCCCCTGGAACTGAAATGAAGATTTGTACATTCCTTTGGGTTTATTACGGATATCCTGCAGCTTCTTACGAAGGTCTCAGTGTTGAACAGATGAGATATAACTGTGGTGCGAAAATGGCCGGCAGAGACAATGTTAAAGCTGATATTGTTGCCGGAGTACCTGATTCCGGTACAGCTCATGCAGTAGGTTACTCTACAGCATCAGGAATTCCATTTTCAAGACCATTTATTAAATACACACCTACATGGCCTAGATCATTCATGCCTACTGTACAGAGCAAACGTGATCTCATCGCTAAGATGAAACTTTTGGCTGTTGAGGATTTAATTAAAGATAAAAGTATGTTACTTATCGACGACTCTATCGTAAGAGGAACACAGCTTAGAGAGACTACTGAGTTTTTATACCAGAGTGGTGCAAAAGAGGTTCATATCAGACCTGCATGCCCTCCTCTTCTTTACGGCTGTAAGTACTTAAATTTCTCAAGATCAAAATCTGAGATGGACTTAATTACAAGAAGAGTTATTCAGAGACTTGAAAACGGAAATGTTACAGAAGAAGTTTTAGCTGAATATGCTGATCCTGAATCTCCAAAGTACGAACAGATGGTTGAAGAAATCAGAAAAGAACTTAACTTTACTTCTTTAAGATTTAACAGATTAGATGATATGCTTGATTCCGTTGGCATTGATAAGTGCAAACTCTGTACTTACTGTTGGGACGGAAAAGAATAATCATATGGCACAATTGATAAAAAACTAATTTAGGAGGATAAAAATTATGCCAAAAAGAACAGATATCAACAAAGTACTTATTATCGGTTCCGGTCCTATTATTATCGGACAGGCCTGTGAGTTTGACTACTCAGGAACACAGGCGTGTAAGGCTTTAAAGAAGCTTGGATACGAAATTGTACTTGTAAACTCAAACCCTGCAACTATTATGACAGATCCTGAAACTGCCGATGTTACATACATTGAGCCGTTAAATGTTGATCGTCTTGAGCAGATTATCGCAAAAGAAAGACCTGACGCACTTCTTCCAAACCTTGGTGGACAGTCAGGACTCAACCTTTGTTCTGAGCTTAATCAGGCAGGTATTCTTGATAAATACAATGTAAAAGTTATCGGTGTTCAGGTTGATGCCATTGAACGTGGTGAAGACCGTATCGAATTTAAGAAAACAATGGATTCCCTTGGAATTGAGATGGCAAGAAGTGAAGTTGCATACAGCGTTGAGGAAGCTTTAGAGATAGCTGACAGATTAAACTATCCTGTTGTTCTTCGTCCTGCTTACACAATGGGCGGCGCCGGCGGCGGTCTTGTTTACAACAAAGAAGAGTTAAAAACTGTTTGTGCAAGAGGTCTTCAGGCCAGTCTTGTAGGACAGGTTTTAGTTGAAGAATCAATTCTTGGATGGGAAGAATTAGAGTTAGAAGTTGTTCGTGACTCTGAAGGTAATATGATTACTGTATGTTTCATCGAAAACATCGATCCTCTTGGAGTTCACACAGGTGATTCATTCTGTTCAGCTCCTATGCTTACAATCTCTGAAGAATGTCAGAAGAGATTACAGGAACAGGCATATAAAATTGTAGATAAGGTTCAGGTTATCGGTGGTACAAACGTTCAGTTTGCTCACGATCCTGTATCTGACAGAATTATCGTTATCGAGATCAACCCAAGAACTTCACGTTCTTCAGCACTTGCTTCTAAGGCAACAGGTTTCCCTATCGCTTTAGTATCAGCAATGCTTGCATGTGGTCTTACACTTAAGGATATTCCTTGTGGAAAGTACGGAACTCTTGATAAGTATGTTCCTGACGGAGACTACGTAGTAATCAAATTTGCTCGTTGGGCATTCGAAAAATTCAAAGGCGTTGAGGACAAACTCGGAACACAGATGCGTGCTGTAGGTGAAGTAATGAGTATCGGTAAGAACTACAAAGAAGCATTCCAGAAAGCTATCCGTAGTTTGGAGACAGGACGTTACGGTTTAGGACACGCAAAGAACTTTGACTCATTATCAAAAGAAGAATTATTACAGATGCTTATCACACCATCAAGTGAAAGACATTTCATTATGTACGAAGCTTTGAGAAAAGGTGCTACAGCTGATGAAATTTTTGAAATTACAAAAGTTAAACACTACTTCATCGAGCAGATGAAAGAGTTAGTTGATGAAGAAGAAGAAATCCTTAAATCAAAGGGTTCTCTTCCTGCAGACGAGTTACTTATCCAGGCTAAGAAAGATGGTTTCTCTGACAAGTACTTAAGCCAGATTTTAGAGATTCCTGAGGCAGATATCAGAAACAAACGTATCAGCCTTGGCGTTACAGAAGCTTGGGAAGGTGTTCACGTATCAGGAACACAGGATAGCGCTTACTACTACTCTACATACAATGCAGAGGACAAAAACCCTGTATCTGACAACAAAAAGATTATGATTCTTGGCGGTGGTCCAAACAGAATCGGTCAGGGTATCGAATTTGACTACTGTTGTGTACACGCAGCACTTGCACTTAAGAAGTTAGGATTTGAAACTATCATCGTTAACTGTAACCCTGAGACAGTTTCAACTGACTATGATACATCAGATAAATTATACTTTGAGCCACTTACACTTGAGGACGTATTAAGTATTTACGAGAAAGAAAAACCTCTTGGTGTTATCGCTCAGTTCGGTGGACAGACTCCACTTAACCTTGCAGCTGACCTTGAAAAGAATGGTGTTAAGATTCTTGGTACATCTCCATCAGTTATCGACCTTGCAGAAGACAGAGATCTCTTCCGCGAGATGATGGACAAGTTAGAGATTCCAATGCCTGAATCAGGAATGGCTACTACTGTTGATGAAGCTATCGAAATCGCAAATAAGATTGGTTACCCTGTTATGGTTCGTCCTTCATACGTTCTTGGCGGACGTGGAATGGAAGTTGTGTTTGATGACGCAAGCATGGCTGACTACATGAAGGCAGCTGTTGGTGTTACACCTGACAGACCAATTCTTATCGACCGTTTCTTAAATAATGCTTTAGAATGTGAATCAGACGCTATCAGCGACGGAACACACGCTTTCGTTCCTGCTGTTATGGAACATATCGAACTTGCAGGAGTTCACTCAGGTGACTCAGCTTGTATCATCCCATCTGTTCACATCACAGAAGAAAATGTAAAAACTATCAAAGAATATACACGTAAGATTGCAGAGGAAATGCACGTTAAAGGTCTTATGAACATGCAGTATGCTATCGAAAACGGAAAGGTATATGTTCTCGAGGCAAACCCAAGAGCTTCACGTACTGTTCCATTGGTATCAAAGGTATGTAACGTACGTATGGTTCCAATCGCTACAGATATCATCACTAGCGAACTTACAGGAAGACCATCACCGGTTCCTGCACTTAAAGAACAGGATATTCCTTACTACGGCGTAAAGGAAGCTGCATTCCCATTCAACATGTTCCAGGAAGTTGACCCTGTACTCGGACCTGAAATGCGTTCTACAGGTGAAGTACTTGGATTATCATCATCTTACGGTGAAGCTTTCGTAAAAGCTCAGGAAGGTGTTCAGTCTAAGCTTCCAATGGAAGGAACTGTACTTCTTTCTGTTAACAAAAAAGATAAAGCTGAAATCGTAGAAGTTGCAAAGAGCTTCGCTAAAGACGGCTTCAAGATTCTTGCTACAGGCGGAACATACGACCTTATCACAGGTGCCGGTGTTGAAGCTGAAAAGATTAAGAAGTTATATGAAGGACGTCCAAACATCTTAGATGCTATCACAAACGGAGAGATTGACTTGATCGTAAATACTCCTGTTGGAAAAGACAGCGTACATGATGACAGTTACTTAAGAAAAGCTGCTATCAAGTCTAAGATTCCTTATATGACTACAATCGCTGCTGCAAAAGCTACTGCTGAAGGTATCTCATACCTTAAGAACAATGCTTCTGCTGAAATCAAGTCATTACAGACACTTCACAGCGAGATTAAAGAAAAATAAATCTTTTAATAAAAAATACACCGGCGTCAAAGCCGGTGTATTTTTTTATGAAATATCGCATAGTTTTCACAAATAATACTAGATGAGTATCCTTTACTCTTTTTCCATGTAATAATTCCCATCATTATCTGATTTAATTATTACTGTTAATACTTTATCTTTTACAGAATCAAGTTCAATTGCTCCTGCGTCATGTTCCTTGTTATTCTTATCCGTAACAGCTACAGATATTTTAGCCCCTTGTAAATCATCCCATTCCAATACATCAAATTCTGATTTGCTCACTTCAAAAGTAGTAATTTCATTTTTACTAATTGCACTTCCATCAGCGTTGACCATACCACCTGAAGAAGTTATGTCATCGCCATTATATTTACTGATTCCAAATCCATAAATCGGTTTATCCGAAAGATTAAGTATATTAATCCTGATTACATCATCATCTGTTTCATTTTCTTCCCCAGTGGCCAGTTTCATTTTTTCAAGTCCGGTTTTTTCTATCAGTTCCTGCAAAACCTCTATTTTCTCTCCGGCCTCTTTTATATCTTTGTCAAAATACTGACTTGCCTCTTCTTTTGTGACGGTAACATTCTTCATATTACTTTCATCCAATTCGTATTCAAAAGTCATAATATCCATATTCTTGATTTCGGCAAGCATAATATATGCGTATTTTTTGAGATAATCATCCATATTTTTCTTATGCATACCCAAATTAACTGTGAGGAATTTTACTTTCAATTCATATGGCTGTTCCTTCGTTTTCAGTTCCACTTCATAGTCTCCGTATTTTCTTTGTAACTGAAATACTCTCAATATTTCACCGTCTGCAGAATGATCGCCAATATATTCATTTCTAACTTTAAACAGTTCATCTGTAATTGTACTTATCTCTGCACCATTTGCCCAGACAATTCTATCATTAATTATAACTTTTTTAATATCTTCATCTGCCTCAAAGGACTCCTGAAAAAAGTCCGAATATATAAAACTCTTGCGCACTGATTTGACATTTATCTTAACAGTATCTCCATCTTGTTCAAACTCAACATTCTTTACTCCAATTTTAGAATCATATGTAGTTCCCTCAAATACTATTGCATTCTTTACTACCGAAAGATTATAGTTAATGAATTCTGCTCCGACGGTCTTTCCAACAAAAAATACCCTTGCACAAAAGACAGAAATCAAAACAGCTGCCAATGCAAAAATACTGATTATAATTTTTTTATTATACCCTCTTCTTGTTTTCTTAAGGAAATCAATCTCTTTCTTTTCTTCATTATTATCTGCAGAATATGCATTATCATTCTCCACAGGCTCCCGCATTACAGCGAGAACTTTTCTGCACTCATCACACTCTTCTACATGTTCTTCTACATATTCATTTACTTTTTCACTTGTAAGCCCTTCAATATATGAAGGAAATAACTCTCTGATTATTTCACATGGAATATTATTCTTCATAACCACTCAATTCCTTTCTCAACTTTTCTTTACCTCTGTAATATGTAACCCTTGCCCAATTTTCTGTCTTTCCCATTACTTCTCCAATTTCCGCGAAAGACATATTTCCAAAAATTCTCAGATATAATATTTCTCTGGTAGGTTCGGGACACAAATGCAGCATTTTCATTAATTCAAGTCTGTTTTGTTTTGCTAACAGTTCACTCTCCGGGGAGGAAATATTGTCTGTGACTACTTTACTGTTTTCCACAGAATCAAATTCTTCCATCTGGGGATTTTTCCGCAAATAAGTCAGATACTGATTCTTTGCTATGGCACAGAGCCATGTAGTAATATGACAGGAGCCATCAAATCTATCAATACTTTTTACAGCCTGATAAAATGTTTCCTGAGTCAGTTCCTCTGCAATATCTTCATTTCGTGTCTTTGACATCAAATATTTGTAAACTGATTTAGCATATTTTTGATAAATCTCATCCAGCGACTGCATCTCTTACTCCTTTCCTCAACAATCAATTACTTGTTTGCCTCTTCTATTACGTTAATGTAAAAAAAGGTCATAACGTTACAAAAAATAAAAAAAAATTTTTCGTCAAATGCACGAAAGCTTGCTTTCTGCATTTTCCTCGTCATGTAAACGAAAACATGAGGGAGAAGGTTTAACTTACTCCCTCATGCTTTCATATTTTAGTTTCAAAATTGGATATTGTAAATGTTATATGTTAAAAACCGAAATCTTCTTTATATGCTTTTTCCTCATAATTACTGTCCACAACCTTTAATATATTGTTGTAGAGATAATTATGATCTTTAGGGCTGCTCATCAGGCTTTTTTGATAGAGATAATCTGCCACCCCAAATACGTTGAAGTCATTTACATCACTGTATACCACAGTTCCGTCATATAATACAGCGTAGGCTCTTACCACCATCTGTTCCTCATAAAACTTTTTATTCTTTATAAATTTCATGGTCATGGCATTTACCTGCTTGTTTGAATCAGGGAAAAATCCAACTATTCCTTTTCCTGTTGCTGCAAAATGGTATACATATTCATTGCAACTGTCTAATGTCATGTCATCATCATTAACATAGTTATCAATGCCGTAAATCATTCCTCTTTCTGCAACTTCTACGCTTCCGTAGGTTGTATAAATAACTCTGAATCCTTCATATGCAGTACTTATCTGAATTCCTTCAATGGAAAGCATGATCGAATTGTCTGCTTTACCATATGGTATTTCATTATCGTCACCGGTGTTGCAAACAGTTCCCGCATATCTGTATGCATCCTTTTCTGAAAGATTTATAGTCATCACGGGTTTTACATAGTAATATACTCCCTTTTCATTGTCTGCACCGGCAGTGGTTATGCTAAATGCCGGATAATGATTGGTAAATGTATTTCCAGGCGTTCTTGTCAGACTCAAATTTGTGGAATTAATCTTTGAATAATCTGTTTCTTCCAATTTGTTAGATCTGCCGACAAAAGAAGGTATAAGCTCATGATTATCGAATCCTGCATACAATCCCATAGGTGAATTTATCTCATCATTTGACAGTAGATACAGTTTGTCAAACGTATTACTGCCGCTGTTATTTTCATCCACAACATGACTCGTTAAAATTGCGCTCTCTTCAACGTCATTAAATGCCAAATCATAAAACTTATTATTTAAATGGTATCTGGCACTATTGTCTTTCCATGGCTTAACAATATCCTCTGCCGAAAGATATCCGATAGTATCTATGTTTTTATCTGCAACAACTAAAGCATTATTTCCGTTACTGCTGATAATTCTCCATTTTACAGGTTCGTATACAAAATATCTGTAATTCGCACCCTCTTCGCTTTCAATCAAAACTCTTCTGTATTTAGCACTTCCAATATTTATATCATTGTCACCATTCCATTTGTCAGAATCCTTTAATCCATCTAACATTGCCTTTGTGGCATCATCAACTTCAGACTGTGGATATTTTCCCATCCAGATACAGTTCCAAGTAAGAGCAATTGTAGATTTCCAAAACATAGGACTACTTATCTCATTATTGTTGTATTGTTCAAAAGCAGGTCCGGTATATTTGTTTTCATTACTGTCAAACTCTACCTTTTCAATTTCTTCAACACTGTCAATATCTACAGTTTCCACATCAGTTTTACTAATCTTCATGGCCGGGCATATTCCTCTGAAATAGCGACCTTTATATGACGCCCAGCTATCTTCTCCCCACACTAATGGATACCCGTTGTCATCAATGGTTCTTGTAATAAAGAAGTTTGCATTAAAGACTGTTCCTCTAGCTTTAGAATAAGTACTGCTAATGCGCGGATAATTACTTCTCCCAAGTTCTTTTGTTAATTCAGTGAGGGATAATAAGTATATTTTATCAGCCGTCTCATTGGTGTCTTTTACATTAGAAAAATACGCTGCTGTTCCCAACTGGGTATCATCATCATTTCTGAGGGTAGAAGTAAGAATTGCATTCTGCTCGAGAGAACTGAAAGCTATATCCATAAAATTGTAACCGGAAAAGCCCACAGAAATCCCTTTAGCATCACTGCCGTATCCATTTAACCAGTTTCTTATGTAACTTGCTTCCCAACCGTCCTTATTATTGATAAAATTCTCATTATAAAAGCTATCATTTTCAATTATCTTATCAGAAACAACATAAATAGCCTCATCGTCTGATGCATATATTTTCCACTGGATAGGTTCATATTTGAAATAATGATATTCCTCCTCATCCCATGAATAGACTTCTGTTTCTTTATCCCTGGCAGCTATTCCATAGCAACATTTCTCTTTGCTTTCTCTGCGATATTTCTGCCCATCAACAACAGTATCACCATGTATATCCCAATCCGTTGTTTCTTTTAATTCATTGTAAAGTGTAGAAGAAACTATCAAATCTCCCTCGGAAAGTTTATCCGAATCAATCGCTGTATAACCCGATTCATCAGGTACCACTTCTGCCTGTGGATAATTTCCAAACCACACTTTATTATTCTGCCTGTACAGTATAGGTTTTTCCTCTGCAGGAACCTCAATTTCAGTTTCATCTCCCTGTCCGTCACCGGACTCTTCATAAGATTTTTCTGCTGCAAATAAAGCGTTTCCCGTCTGAGGAACCATTCCTACTACCATCACTCCCGCAAGCAATGCGGAAACCATTTTTTTACTAATAAGCATGTTTGTTCGTTTTTCCATCTTAACCCCCTCCTTATTCTTTAAAGAACGTCAAAGACGTTCTTTAATTTACCTGTTTGCTTTAATATAATTTTTTAATGCCTCTTTGTGCTCTTTCACCCACGTCATCTGTTTTGAATAATCTTTTGTCGCACTTATTTTGTCGGCGAGACAAACCAAAACACTTTCCTTATACACAGGAAGTGAAAGATTCAAAGGAAACATATGTTTAATAATAATATCTTTTTCAATATCATTCAAGTCAAAATCCTTTGAAGCATTGATAAATGCTTTTTTTGCATGACTAAATCCGTGAAGTCTGTGAGACTCATCCGGTTCATGCCAGTCATAAAGATAATAATCGTGAAGCAATGCTCCTCTCACCAAAGATTTTTCGTCTACTTTAATTCTGAATCTGCGAGCAAGTTTCAAACTGATAAGAGCCACATCCACTGAATGATTGTAGACACTCACCTCTCCGTGATGCTTGTTTGTCTTGCTGTATTGCATACCTTCAGAACCTAGAATATCATCTGCATAATACTGCAGCTTGTATACCTCGTCACCGTACTTTCTCATTAAATCTCCTTTTCACTTGAATTCAAGACTCTCCATAGTTATCTTACATCTGATATACATTCTCTTGCCGTTCATTCATCGCATAAGAAAATACTAACATCGATTTTTCCGTGACACAATTGTCATATCTATTTTTTCACATTTTTTTAACTATTACATTACCTATTATTGATTTCTAATATTCCTTTTAACCTCTCTGTTTAGGCGCTGTACATTATGAAATTCATGTGGTGACTTTTCTTTTAACATTCGTCTGACATTTTTTCTATGTTCAGTAAGCATCTTCATGGCCCTTGGATTAAGTTGCTTTAATCGCATCTCACCTTCGTTTCGTCGGTTTTCGATTTTTTGTTCAAGCATTTTTACGTCCTCTCTTGAAATAAGACCTAAATCTGCATTCTTCTCGAGAATTACCTCCAGATAATCCCAAAACTCATTTTCATCAAAAAGACCGATAGTTCCCCATTCGGTATGAACACGCTTATCCTCTAGGAGTTCAATATGTTCACCTTGACTTTTAATTTCACTTACAATAGTATCTGCCGCATGTTCAGCAAACAACTCCAAATGCTGGTGCGCATCCTTGCCAAATGCCCACTCAAATTCAGCGAGTCTGTCGTCATCCTCTATAATAGAAGATTTTACCTCTTCTTTATTTCCCTCTTCTAACTCATAAGGCTTATTAACCCCCGCATCTCTAAGAGCCAAAGTAATTGTGCGCCTTGCAACACCTTCCTCAATCAGACTCTCACCTCCAAGAATACGAATCTGATCATTGAGGGTTCCTTCATGCTCCGTAATATAAAACTTAATTCCTCTGCCTCTAAGTTTTTTATTGAGAGCCACAAGTCTGTCTACTGCTGTGATATCTACACTGTCAATTCCTCTCGCATCCACAACTATCTGCCTTGTGTCCTTTTTTATAGAAGATTCTATGTCATTTTGGAATCTGTCAATATTCGCAAAAAACAGCGAACCGTTAAATCTGTACACAACGGTATTTTTAATTGGCCTTGCCTTACTGTTTCTGTCTATTGGGTAAAAATTACCTTGATCCGGAATTCTACCCACAAAAGCCGTGGATGGTCTCACTGCACTGATTGCAACCTCTGCAAATGAGAGAAGGCATCCAATCATAACTCCGTAAACTGTTCCAAAAAGCAACACCGCTCCAAATGACAAAATAAATACTATCCATTCATTCTTACTTGTCTTCCACAATCTTCTCTCAAGTTTGAACTCAAGTATTCCGATTAATGCTGTCATAACAATACCTGTTAACACCGGAACCGGTAAATATTTAAATATAGGAGTTCCAAACATTACAACAAGTATCATTGTCACTGATGCTGCCACAGACATAATTTGTGATCGACATCCAAAAGAGTCTGCGATACCACTTCGTGAAACGGAGCCGTTAATCGGACAACATCCAACTGCTGCCCCTGCAACGTTCATTCCTGCATAAGCAAGCAGTTCAGAATTGTTATCTATCTCATCCTGATACTTCATTGCATAATTTCCACTCGCCAGCAAAGTTTGGGCCATAATAACTCCTGAGATGCTCAATGTTTGAATTAATATCTCTGTAGGGTTATAAATTATTGGTTTTAAGTTAGGAATCACAATTTCCGGAATTTTACCTACAACCTCCGGAAGCAGCTTAACTCCATAATTATCCAGCCTGAAAACTACCTGGAGTACCGCCCCAACTCCCATCATAATAACTGCCATTGGAACCTTTGGTATTATCTTTTTGCAAACCAATATGATGATAATTGTTCCAATTCCAAGCACTGCTGACATATAATTGTAAGACGCTCTCTGCCTCCATATATTTGCCAATAAAATAATTATTTCACCGGTTCCTGCTGTGCCTCCAAGAAGTTTTGGTACCTGCATAAGAATAATTGTCGCTCCAACACCGGAGATAAATCCTCCCATAACCGGTGTGGAAATATACTTGACAATTCTGCCTGCTTTTACAAGGTAAAAAACTACAAACCAGACTGCTACAAGCAATGCTGTTAAAGGAACCAATTCTAAAGCTTCTTTTGACTCCGCCGCTATACCAAGCTGTGCAAGCAAACTTCCAACCATAGCCGCAGGCATCGCATCCACTCCCACCACAAATTGAGGTGATGTAGTCAAAAACGCAAAAACCAGAATTGGGAATATAGATCCGTAAAGACCATAAATAACAGGCAATCCGGCTATCTGTGCGTACCCCATGGAAATTGGTATGGATACAAGTGCAACAACAATTCCTGCAATAATGTCATTTTTAATATTAAATTTCTTTTTTGTTCTAATTTCTTTTATCAATCTCATAAACATTATTTTATCATTTTTCATAGTTGTAAACAATAATTAATCGAGCAGGGTTAGTCCTACTCGATTAATTACTTTCTTATATATTTGTACTATTGTATAATTCTATTTCTTTTTTTCTTTAGTTTTTTCTCTTTCACTTTTTTTGATTGTATTAGGATTTTTTGTAACAACAGTTTCTCCACGGTCCATCTTGAATAATTCATTTCTGTTTTTATCAGACTTTGCTTTTGCATCAATAAATACTTCTCGGTATGAATTATGCAATTCTTTATCAAATGTGGCATATCCTTTTGCTACAACTATGCCTTTTTCCAATTCATGGGTAAAATTATAATTCATTACTTTCTTATCAAATTCTTTAAAACCTGCCTCCATATCGGCTCTGTTCCTGCCTTCTGCAACAACAACGTATTCAGGTCCCATAATATGAAATACACTGTCTTTTCCAAATATTTTTACCAAGTCCTGACCGCATTCGTATAAAATGGCATCTCCTAACTCATATCCAAAACAGGTATATATTCGATGCAAATCATTAATATCAATGAACGCCACTGAAAAATGAGCCCTTCCAAGCTTAATATTATCATTCATAAGAGAACTCTTTCTCTTATATGAAATCTTGCTGGATACACCGGTTTCATCATCAGTATCTACTTCATTTTCTATATATGCAAGATATTTGTTTAGTTTATCGTAAACTAGCTCAACACTAGATGCCACTTCATCATACTCGCTCTTAGCAATAATATGTTCTTCTTCACCTTGAGCTAATGCTTTCAAAGTTTTGCTTGAATCATCAGGCAAATATTGCAATTTTTTTATTGAAGTCTCTGTAATAACACTATCAAGTTTTAATGATTCGTAATATAATTTATCGATTCTTTTCATCATTGCCTCAAATCTTCTTCTGTTCTGAGACATAATAGAAAACGACAATACTACACCTAACGCCATCGCCACCAAAACCAATATTACGGAAACTATTTTATTGGTATCTATTGTTGAATCATACCATTCAGCATTAAAATCAACCCCGACAATTCCAACAATTTTCCCTGTGGAATCTTTGATAGGACTATATGCAGAATAAAATCTTCCCCACTCATCTGCGTGCGCCTCTTTATCCACATCTGCTCTTCCTCTTGATGCATTCAGCAAAGCATCTGTTTTCAGAATTTCTTCACCGTACTCCGCAGGGTTTTCTTTGTCCGGATCCAAAACAAAAATAAAGGAACCACTATCTGTTTTTTTAATAGCATATATATATTCCAGTTTAATATTTTCCTGATAAGTAGAAAGAGTATCATATACTCGATTATACTTTTCCGATCCTACATCAGATGCCGTCAACGATTCAAAGTCATCACCATCTATCTGGGCCGCTGCTGTATTTGATACATCGAGCATACGTCCAATAATCTGTTCTTTTAAAGCATTTTTTGAAATATGCATAATAATGATGCCCATCAATGCATTTGTGGACAATAAAAGAATCAATGCAATTATAAAATTTCTTTTGCTGGTCTTATATCTTTCATTTCCATGTTCCATATATATTTCCCCCTTTTAATAATTCGCATATCATTTTAAGGTTTTTCTTTTTCATCGTTCAATCATATATACTATTATTATCACATTTTCTACGTTTAATTTCAACGAAAATATGCTATAAAAATAAAAGAGTTCCGAATATTTTCCTCAGAAAAAATCCAGAACTCTTTATGTATTATTTTACTTTCTTTTTCTTAACATCAGACCATTTTGAATAGGTTTTCTTATTATTAATTATAATATATCCTCTGGTTTTAAAATAATAATTTTTATTTTTATCCAGCTTCTTTATATCCACTGTGTAAGAGGTTGTTTTGGCATATTTTCGTTTTTTGGTCATGCTTTTGTTAAGGGCATATTTTATTTGGAAACCATCTGCCTCTATATTCTTTTTCATGTATAAACGAACTTTGCCTTTTTTCTTATTCTTGATTGTCTTTATTACTGCCTTTTTTGATTTAATTATTTTACTCGGGTCCAGTACTGTAGTTTCCACTTCTGTCGTAGTCTCCTCTTCGGACTCTTCCTCAACAGTAATTGCTTCTGTGGTTGTTTCCTCTACACTGCTATTCACCAACGTCAAATACAACATGGAACTATATCCACTGTATCCGTTCCATTGAACATGAGCCCAACTTCCATTGGCCTTGCTTACGTAAACAATACTCCCCTTTGGTATTGAGGTAATCTTATCATACTGTGTTCCATGTCCGCTTCGCATCAAAAGTGGGGAGTCGTAAGTAGTCACTATATACTCTCCTGCATATGATGTAGAACAATCACATTCCTGTTGTGTCACGTCGATTGTCGAAACCTCACTATTGTTTTGTCCTGTATATCTAAGCACACCATCCCACGGAAAATTGTAGAATACACAAACCGACACTTCTTTTCCATTTTGGTCCCCTGTCTGTGTATAACCGTAATCACCATGTGCACCCACGTTTTGATTATTGCCTATATACAGTTCTGTATGCTGCCCCTCAGCAAGAAGTATATCTCCTCGTTGAAGATTATCCACACTTCCAATATTATTCCATGGAATCCACACAAATCCATGTAAAATAAGTTGACTTTTTATGCTGCTGGTATTGTAAGCACTACCTGTATCGAATCCGACTGCTTTAAATGCCGAAATGACAAAGGATGAGCAGTCATAATCCGGTCCCCATCGGTCCTGTGGATTTGTCGTATACCCATAGGTATTATCGTTTGCAATTCCGACAGCCCAATTAACCGCATTTTCAATTGACAATGAATCAGCCGCCTGTACTCCTTTTGGCCCAATTTGCACATTACATACAAGGCAAATGATCAGTACTGCTGCTGTGACTTTTTTCCACATATATTTCTCCATTATCCTTTTATTTCTAACCGCCGCTAAAAATGAAACGGCGATTCATCCGATTTACATAACATCATATACTAATGATAACATAATAAAGAAGATGGGACAATATATCTCAATCATTATGAGCATAATAATCCCATCTTCTTATAATCATCTCACAAAGTAATATCAATTCACTACCTTTTCAAAATCACTTGCCGGATGTTTACACAATGGGCATACGAAATCTTTTGGAAGTTCTTCTCCAACATATTCGTATCCACAAATCTTGCATCTCCAAACAGTCTGACCATCAGGTGTCTTTCCTACAGCTTCAGGCTTAGGTTTGATATTTTCAAAATAGTATGCATACGTGGCAGATGGCACTTTACTAAACACTTCTCCGTCTGTCATCATTGCAATAAATAACATATGTGTACCAAGATCTATTTCTTCTTTTACATAAGCTGAAATGTATCCGTTTGTTCCTTTTGTAATTGCCATGGTTCCGTTTGCCACTCTCTTACAATCAGTAAACGACGCAAACTTGTCTACATCTCTGCCTGATTGGAAGCCAAAATGTTTGAAGGTATCAAACGAGGCATCTTCACTCAATATAGATACTGTCAGTTTCTTTGTCTTGCTTATCATCTCACATGTAAGATTTGCTTTGTTCACTGCTACTGTGATAATAGGAATTTCTCCTCCTGCAGCCTGAATTGCAGTGTTACAAATGCATCCGTTATCTTTTCCTTCGTCATTTGCAGTAAGAACAAACAATCCATAACTTAAATTTCTTAACACTTTATCATCCATACTTATTCTCCCTGTTAATTATTCTTCTAACTCTATTCTAACTACACTTTTATTGTAGCACATCTTCAAATTCTTTTAAATATTATTCTCCACTAGTTACCAGCGTGCCATTCTGCATAAATCAATGGTATTTTTCCATCACTGATAATTTCTTTGCAAACCTGATTTACATATTTTTTTATTTACACAACCTCCTCTGTTTTAAATTCTATGTCGTCTCTTACATTTTTTACTGCGATTTGGAAATCATCTTCATAAATAACTTCTCCCGGGATTTAAACTATAATCGCAATTGGACTGCAGTGATTTTTTGATTTCTTGTTTTTAGTACGTAGTCCCCAGTCTGGCTTTACGTACTATTTTTTGATTTCATAATTTTAGTACGTAGTCCTCGGTCTAGCTTTACGTACTATTTTTTGATTTCTTAATTTTAGTACGTAGTCCCCGGGCTAGCTTTACGTACTATTTTTTGATTTCTTATTTTTAGTACGTAGTCCTCGGTACGGCTTTACGTACTATTTTTTGATTTCTTATTTTTAGTACGTAGTCCCCAGTCTAGCTTTACGTACTATTTTTTGATTTCTTGTTTTTAGTACGTAGTCCCCGGTCCGGCTTTACGTACTATTTTTTGATTTCTTGTTTTTAGTACGTAGTCCCCAGTCTAGCTTTACGTACTATTTTTTGATTTCTTATTTTTAGTACGTAGTCCCCAGAAAATATTACGTACTTTTTGTTAAATTTCTAATTTCAGTACGTAATCTGCCCCAAATCATATAACAATTGCCCAACTAGACATTTCAGAATATACATTTTGAAAAACTCACCCCATCTATATCTTTTAAAATCATCTATAGAACCAGGGTGAGTTTTCAACAATACTATTAATTATTTCTATTAACTATTTCAATCAATTATTTCAATCAATTATTTCAATCAATTATTTCAATCAATTATTTCTATTAATTATTTCAATTATTTCTTTCAATCAATTATTTCAATTATTTATTCCTAATAATTCTCTTCTCTAATCTCGAAGAAGCTCTGTGGATGAGCACATACAGGACAAAGCTGTGGAGCATTTGTTCCAACTACGATGTGACCGCAGTTTCTGCACTCCCACACCTTAACTTCGCTCTTCTCAAACACTTTAGCTGTCTCAACATTGTTAAGAAGGGCACGATATCTCTCCTCGTGTGCCTTTTCAATTGCTGCAACACCTCTAAACTTTGCTGCGAGTTCAGGGAATCCTTCTTCATCTGCAGTCTTTGCGAACTCATCATACATATCTGTCCACTCATAGTTCTCACCATCAGCTGCTGCCTTTAAGTTCTCTGCTGTAGTTCCAATTCCTTCAAGTTCTTTAAACCATAATTTTGCATGCTCTTTTTCATTGTCCGCTGTCTTTAAGAACAAAGCTGAAATCTGCTCATATCCTTCCTTCTTTGCCTTTGATGCAAAATATGTATATTTATTTCTTGCCTGTGACTCTCCTGCAAATGCTGCCAAAAGATTCTTTTCTGTCTGTGTTCCTGCGTATTTATTTGCCATTTTTATTAAACCTCCTTCTTCCACAATCCGTGAAGATTGCAGTAAGCATATACTGCTTCAACTTTTTCGTTATCACAAAGCGAGAAGCATACTGTAGGTTCTGTCTCAGGAGCAAGCGCCTTCATCTGAGTTCCAACATTTGTCTCAATTGATACCCACTCAATATAATGTTCAGGTACCATAGGATGTGCAACTTCTCCAACATTAACCACTACTTTATTTCCTTCTACACTTACAGCCGGTACATGTTTCTCAACTGCTGCATCTGTTGTTCCGGGAACAATTTCCTTCATAGCCTGACCACAGCACATAACAGGAACTGCTGTATCTTTCACAACTGCAACAATCTTTCCACATGTCTCGCACTTAAAATATTTCTGTTTCATAACCATTTCCTCCCAGTAAAAATTAACCAAAATATCTCTTTAATAATCCTTCAAATGCCTTTCCGTGTCTAGCCTCGTCTCTTGCCATCTCATGAACTGTATCATGGATTGCGTCAAGGTTAGCAGCTTTAGCTCTCTTAGCAAGATCTGTCTTTCCTGCTGTAGCGCCATTCTCAGCATCTACTCTCATCTCAAGATTTTTCTTTGTGCTATCTGTTACTACTTCTCCTAAAAGTTCAGCAAATTTAGCTGCATGTTCTGCTTCCTCGAAAGCAGCTTTCTCATAGTACATACCTACTTCAGGATATCCTTCTCTGTAAGCAACACGTGCCATAGCAAGGTACATACCTACCTCTGAGCACTCTCCCTCAAAATTTGATCTTAAATCAGCTTTAATATCTTCACTGACATCCTGTGCAATTCCTACTACATGTTCAGACGCCCAAACTTTCTCGTCTCCCTGAACTGTAAATTTTTCTCCCGGAACATTACAAACCGGACATTTCTCCGGTGGCTGATCTCCTTCATGTACATAACCGCATACTGGACATACATACTTCATAATAAACTCCTCCTTAAAATATAATTTATAATTTAACGCAAAACACTTCTGATTTCTGTACTTTGATAAAGGCAAAAGTCAGAAATAATAAAGTCAATTTATATATGAAATGAGTGCGAAAAACTCTAATTAAATAATACCACTTATTCTACTAAAAAATATGATTAATCTATTAATTATCTTTGTATTAACTATCTTTTTCGAATTCTTCCAAACTGGAATATCCATAAAGTTTTGCTGTATTTTCGATAGTTTGTCTTGCAACATTGATTCCCTTAGAAACACACTTGACAATATGGGCTCCGTATAGTTGTAACATCTTGTCAGAATAGGTGCTGATTTCACCTCTCAAATATGTCTCATAGGATGTATCATATATTTCATCCTCATAAGTATGAAGACTTCTTGCATTAACTGCAATCTTTGGATGTTTGGCCGCAAACTTTTCTGCCATATCCATCTGGATACTTACAATCTGTTCTATTATCGCTTTCTTTGTTTCCGACAATTCAGGAAAATGCTGTTCAAGTTCTCTGTATCTTTCAGGAGCAGTACTCTCCATCATTCGTCCGTATTTTTCAGTGATAAGATTATGTCCCATATTGTACTCTCTGGTGAAATCATAGATATACTGCATAAGCATTTCACGGTTCCATGTTAAATACTGACTCTTGCGCATTACAGAAAATGTAGGCCAGTCATTCTGGCAGGACGCTCTGCCTCCCTCATTTTTGACCTTGTCAAAAGCTTCAAACTCAAGAGTTGCAATCATATCTACCAATTCTTTATCACTGTGGGTCGCAAAGCCTGACTTCATAATCAACTCTTCTGTGTGATGGTCGAGATAATTGTCCACATCACTAATATATCCTCTATCATATAACGCCTTTGAAATCATCTCTGTCATTTCATTTACCAAATTTTCCATTTGGGCAGAGTCTGAATCATCTGATTTTAGAGCATTATTGATATCGTTTATGCACATTAATATTCCGTTAGCAACTTCGTCATTTAACATTGAACACTGTCTGTAAAGCCACTTGTCATGTACAGGATAGATATTGTTCATATGGCACAATAACTTCAGAACATTTTTGATACAGTCAGCCATCATGATTGTTGTCGTAATTGTATCCCCTCTTTTAAGCATTCTGAAATAGTTGTACTGACCTGTCTGACTTATATTAGCCACATCCTCTGCAATCTTTAAATATAAAATATTTTCAGGATAACCAGCATTAAGTTTTCGTCTAAGGGCTGTAAACTTCCCTTCCTCATCCACAAAAACTTTTCCGTTTACCGCTGCAGCCAGTGCGTAGTCCTTTACTATAGACCAATCAATATCTTCATAAACGGATGCATCTGTAAACTTGTCACAGAAGGAAGAAATACTCATAACTCCCCTTCTGTCATTTCCGCGACCACTGTCTTTTATGGTGTAGCCCATAAATTCTTTTGGCAGCTGCTCATATGCTTCCTGAAGAGAAGCCCCAATTTCTTTGTATGTCTCATCTGTTACCCACATACAAAATCCCGGACCCCAGTCGTGGTCTCTTGACTGTTCATCATCATATCCAAAGCAGTCGGAGCCCTCTCCCACAAGTCCCACTGCAATTTTAGAAACGTAATCCGGAAACTGATTTTTTATCATATCCCTTCCGTATTTTTCGTAAAACAATTCACTAAGTTTAAGACCTGTGATTTTATCTTCACCGACAGCGTTTTTACACATATCGTAATTTTCTTTTAATCTATAATATTGAGAATTCTCACCCAGTGAATTTTTGACAATTTCCATAGCCTTTGCAAAATATTCCGCTCCGGAATCAAATTCACCATTTTTGTATTTGCACATACCAAGGGCTGAAAGCGCAGCACAGTAATGGGAATCATACAACTTCATTTTATCGAAATATTCAATTCCCTTTTTGGCATAAATCTGTGCCTCATTATAGTTTTCCTCAAGGACAGATGTATTTGCAAGATTTGCGTATGTAACTGCTATCTCAAAATCTTCGCTATGCGCCTCAACTATCTTCAAGGCACGCTTCAAATATTCTTTTGCCTTAGCGTACTGATTCTGCTCTTGAAACAGAAGGCTTATATTATTGTAAAGACCTGCATAAAGCATATCATCCGCATCAAGTTTATCAGCGTATATAGATTCCGCAATTTCATAATGCTCCAATGACTTATCAAGCATTCCAATGGAACGGTATCCGTTTGCCGCATTAAGAACTGTGGTAGCGTACGGAATCGTACCTGTAAGTCCCAGGGAATCTGCAGACTTAATAGCCCCCTCTATGGCCCCAATCAGTTCTTCTTTTTTGGATGTAACTCTGTAATATCCAATCAGTTCATTATATAACTGCAATTGGAGCACTAAATCATTCTCGTTCTTTGCTTTTTCAAGGCAATCCACCAGAATCTTTTCTGCTTCCTTCGGTTTGTTTTCTTCAAATAACTTATCTATCTTTTCAATAATAGTATTAATCTCATCCATAGGCTTATTCCTTATTCTGTAATGTTGCCCGATTCTTCCTGCATATAGAAAGAAAAGCTCTTTTTAAGGCCTTCTTCAAGAGAAGTATACCTAACACCTCTTTTTAATAATTTTGCATCACTGTAGGTCTCGCTTTCACTTTCATGTATTGCAAATGGAAGGGGAATATTTTTTTGTTCTATCATCTCACTTGATACTTCTATTTTTTCAAAAGGAATATACACCGCATTCCTAAGAGCATTGACAAAAGAATCATAATTAACAATGTCTTTTCCACAAACATTGAAGCTTTCATTATAAGCTTCCTCTAAAAGACATAAGTCACTGATTATCTTCGCCACATCCTCCACGTAAACCATCTGAAAATGTCCGTCACTTTCTATTGGGTAAAGTATCTGTCCGGCATTTACAATCCAATTAAAAAACATACTCTCTCTTGGAGCATAATTTCCCGGTCCGTAGATAATGGCAGGTCGAATAACAGTATAATAAATCTCATGCTCTGTGCAGCGTCGTATTTCCTTCTCGAGAGCAACTTTTCCGCTTATATAATCACCTGCTTCGCCACCAAAACGCCTTTCTTCCAATTGGGCATTCTCATCAAGCACTGCTCCGCTGCCTCTTTTGTACACATCGCAGGTACTGATAAATATGTACTGCTTAATATTGTAATCGAGAGCTCTTAATATTAAATCAATGTCCCCTTTGTTGTAGGCGCAAAAATCTACAACCACATCGAAATCTTCATCCTTAATATGGGATATTTTTTCTTCATCATGTCTGTCACAGATATACTGTTTTACATTTTTATATAATTCCTTTGACAGAACAACATTCCCTCTGTTAAGAACAGTGACGCAATGTTTTTCTTTCACTATATCCACAAAGGCTCTTCCTAAAAAATATGTTCCGCCGATAACTAATATATTCATAGGCAAACATCTCTCCATTAGCAAAAGAGATTGATACAAAACGCATCAATCTCTATTAATATTAAAATAAATCTTTGATTTTATTTGCGATACCCGCAATACCTGAAGCTCCCTCACCGGCTATGGCAGTCTTAACTCCTGCTACCACTTTTTCCATAGCATCGTCAGGAAGATCCACACCTACCAAAGACTCAATTGTCTTAATAGGATCATCCTTGAATGACGCTAAAAGCTTCGGATCCGCTTTTAATTTACTAACTACTTCTTCAACCTTTTCCTTGATATCCATAATTACTACCCCTCCTATAAATACCAACTGTGAAACCCCTATTGTTTCAGTTTTTTGTCACAAAAATGACACTTTAATTTTACTAAAACTGCCTATAAAAGTCAAACTATTCTAGGCCTTCTGCGGCATATATTTCGGGTCGTCAGCGGGCATATTTTTTACTTCATTATACATAAAAAACATCGCCACAAAAAATGTCAGCAAATCAGTTACAGGCTGTGCAAACATAAGTCCCTTTAATCCAAATAATTTAGGCAAAATAATTATCATAGGAATCAGGAACATAAACTGTTTTGAGAAAGACAACATTGCACCTTTTCCTCCCTTTCCAATAGAAGGAAAGAAAGTTGCCGTACAAATCTGAACACCGTTCAAAAATACGAAGAACAGGAACATTCTCATATATCTGACACCGAATTCCATATACAAAGGATCATCCCCCCCACTTCCGAATATAGAAATAATCTGGGACGGAAAGGCTTCAAATATCACCCACATAGCTGTCGAGATAACAACAGCCACAGACATAAATAATTTGATAGTCCCCTTAACTCTAGAGTACTTCTTTGCCCCGTAATTATAGCTGCAAATCGGTTGAGCGCCATTGATAAGACCTATAATAAGGGCAAAGAATATAACATTTATTTTTACTACAATACCCGCTACTGCTATGGCTGTATCTGCACCGTAAATTGATTTTCCACCATACTCTTTAAGCATCTTATTAAGAAGTATCTGTGCTATCAAATTTGAAGTCTGATATATCAGAGAATTAATACCAAGCTTGCATATCAGAAATATCATTCCTATTTTTGGCACAAAATCCTTAAGGCCAAATCTAACTGACTTAAACTTAGGATAATATAGCATCAATATTGTGGCAGAAGTAATCTGAGAAATAATAGTAGCCCAGGCCGCCCCACTGATTCCCCAGTCAAATACAAAAATAAAAATTGGATCAAGTATTGTGTTTAACACTGCTCCGGATACTATTGCAGCCATGGAATATACCGGACTTCTGTCTGCTCGAACTAAAGGATTAACTCCCGTTGTCAAAAGAAAAAATGGAATTCCCAGTGATGTTATGCCTGCATATTGTTTTGCGTATGGAAGAATATTTTCAGTGGCTCCAAACATAATGAGGAGATTTTCAAGATTGAGTCTCACTACCGTGCAGATTACTATTCCGGAAATAAGAAGTATTCCAGCAGCAGTACCTGCTATTTGTCTGGCTTTCTTTTCATTTTTTCTTCCCAGTTCCAAGTTAAATCCCGCTGCCGAACCAAGTCCCACCATAAGACCAATTGCCATACAAATAGTGGTAAGAGGGAAGGCAATAGTTGTCGCTGCATTACCTAATTTACCAACTCCCTGCCCAATAAAAATCTGATCCACAATATTGTAAAGGGCATTTACCACATGGGCTATTATTGCCGGAATGGCAAGTGACAGCAAAAGTTTTGGAAGGGGCTCTGTTCCAAGAGGATTTTCCTTTTTTCTTTCCAATTCTATATCTGTTGACATTACTCTCTCCTTATTTAAAACTTGTTGTATACTCGCTATGTTATTAGCATTATAGAAACTAACCAAGCATATATTAAAATATAAATCATTTAGGTCTGCGTATGAAAAGCAATCACAATCTGTTGTTTAAGTTTTCAATTTCTTTTATTTTATTATGTGCTGTCTGTGCATCTTATATTTATCAACACAATTTAAGTTTAGCGGATTATTACTCCAACTCCGTCTCTGTTTTTACAAAAGAAGTTCCCATTTACTGTGTCAAAACCGACAAGCCTCAAATTGCTCTTTCATTTGATGCTGCCTGGGGAAATCAAGATACCAAAACTATCTTATCCATTCTTAAAGACAACAATGTAAAGGCCACATTCTTTGTGACCGGAGGATGGGTTTCTGAATACCCGGATGATGTCAAAGCAATTTACGAATCCGGAAACGACATTGGTAATCACACTGAAAATCACAAGCAAATGTCCCTTCTGTCTGAAGAAGAAATATCAAACGAACTCGGAAGTGTAACTAAAAAAGTTAAAGAGCTTACCGGTTACAAAATGACTCTCTTTCGTCCTCCATACGGAGACTACAACAACCGTGTAATTAGCACCGCAAAATATAATGGCTATTATTCAATACAATGGAGTGTAGATAGTCTCGACTGGAAAAATTACGGTTGTGACAACATTATCGATACCGTAATAAATCATAAAAATCTAAAAAACGGTGCTATAATTCTTATGCACAATGGCGGAAAATACACAGCAAAAGCCCTTCCACAACTAATTAATAAGCTTAAGGAAGCGGGCTTTGAGCTTGTACTGATATCTGATTTAATTTACAAAGAAAACTATCATATGGAAATGGACGGATGCCAGGTTTCTGACAATATAAAGACAGATTAAATAGTTGTCCTCACTAGTTATTCTTTATTATATTGACAATTCTACTAGTACCAAGTCTGTCTGCGCCAAGTGAGATAAATTTTTCTGCATCTTCCAAAGAAGATATTCCACCTGCAGCTTTTATTTTTGTTCCTCCACTCACATTGTCAGCCATTATCTTTACTACATCAAAGGTTGCTCCCGCTGTGGAAAAACCTGTAGATGTCTTAATGTATTCGGCATTTGATTTAGATACAATTTCAGACAGGCTTGCTATCTCCTCTTCTGTAAGAAGACATGTTTCCACAATAACTTTAAGAAGCCTTCCGTCACAGGCATCTTTAATTTTATTTATTTCATCTAACACATCATTATATCGACCTTCTTTTACCATACCGATATTAATTACCATATCAATTTCATCTGCGCCTTCTTTAACTGCAGTTGACGTCTCAAAACATTTTACTTCTGTTGTGTTATATCCGTTTGGGAAACCTATAACAGTACATATCTTAACTTTCCCCTTCACATAATCAGACGCTTTTGCAACAAAGGAGGGCGGGATACATACAGACGCAGTCTGATACTTTATACCCTCATCACAGATTACTTTTATGTCCTCCCATTTTGACTCCGGTTTTAAAAGAGTATGGTCCACTTTCTTCAAAATTTGTTCATATTTATCCATTTTCTTCACCTTCCCATATAAATTTCGTATTTTCAATACTTTTAGCATCTTTACATATATTCCAATTGTATTATTCTACCCCATTTTAACATGGAGTTATCTATTTTGTTAAACTTTTTTTAATATTTTTTTCACATTTTTTTCAAAAAAGCATTGAGACTTTTACGAAAATGTATTATCATATAAATAGGTGTTATCGGAAAAATATTTTTAAAAAATAAGGAGAAGGCCTATGCGTGAATTAGTCAATTTTATTTACGATGAAAACGGCCAGGGTATGGTTGAATATGGGTTGATAATCGGGTTAGTTGTTGTAGTTTCAATTCTTGCTCTTTCAATATTTGGAGATAAGGTAGAGCGATTGATAAATAAACAGATTGTCAATGATGCTTTAGACAAAGCAGGTAATTAACGATTATATTATATGCATCCTGGTTTTTTCATTTTTCAAAAAATCAAAAAAGTAGCAGCCGATTGGCTGCTACTTTTTTGATTATTTTTTGAAAATCATCTACAAAAACTGTATCATTACTTCAATGAAATATATACCTTATTCATATCTTTCATTACCTGTTCTGAAACAAGTTGTTCAATAATAGCTTCATTAAACTTATCTGAAAGACATCCTAAGTTACTCATCATTTCCTCATTGAGCAATAATTCAAGCGCCTGTTTTCTGAGAACTCTTCTCTCAACAATCTCTTTGTAAACAGCTTTGTAAATTGTCTCCCTACACTCTTCAAACTTACTCTCAATTCCACTGTCTCTCTTCTGCTTGATAAACTCAAGTTTATCTTCAGGAAGTGAACTGATATGGTAACATGTATCATCTTCAACAATAACCGAGTTGTTCTGAATCAGTGGTACAAGACACTTCTTAGCTTCAGTAACTGAGTGTTCAGGCTCAAGCCAGTTAAATAAATCAAGAAGAAATGCAATCTCATCAAAGTTAAGGCTACCATTTCTTGATAATATTTTTTCTAACAAATCAGGCTGATATGTCTCGCTGGAAACAACTTCCTTGTACATAAGATCAAGAGTATGTTTCTTGATATTTTCAATTTCGCCGTGAGATCTCTCAATTTCAGCTCGAAGTTCATTCTGCTGTCTGATAAGACCAGGTTCCATTCCGTCTAATTCCTCAAGACGATTGAGTTTTTCGCCCTTAAGATTTCTTGCGAAGAATCCAAGGTTTGGGATTTCCTCTTCAAGCTGCTCAATCTCTTCCTGAACCTTCTTCATCTGAAGTGCTATATCTTTAATCTTTTTATTGTTCTCTATAGCAAGGTCATAACTTGCCTGCTGTTTATCCTTAAACTGATCATAGATAGCACCATACTGTTCATCACCGCTTTCCTTCATTTCTCTTAAGAACTTAAGGACATAAGACCAGTGATTTTCATCAGTGTCAATGAGATGTTCCTGGAATTTTTCGTAACTGAACTTTTCTTCAGTCTCAGACATAATCTTTATAATGTTCATCGCACGTCTGCCAAAGTCAACTGCATTTGACATACAGTTATCGATAACATTTGTGTAGAACTTAATATCTCTTCCGTTTGTCTTTGGAGTATAGTCGAAAGGATAGTTAAAGTTCTCATCATAAATTCTCTTTTCGAATAATTTAAATGCGAACTGCTGCTCATCCTTTTTCATAGTGAACAATACGTACTTAACCTCGTAATCTTCACTAATCTTTTCCGTAACAACTTCATATGACTTGATTGAAGCATACGGAATAATTCCTTCTATCTTTCCTGATCCATAATATTCAGTTTCATTCGCTCCTGCATCAACAATAACAATAAAATCTCTGAAGAAAGATGCCATCTGATGTCCAGGAGTTCCTCCTGAAGTTACGTTGATAGTCATAGAGATGCCATAATCATCCCATCTTCCTCTCTGCATTGCTACGTTAAGCATAACGCTTTCTGGTGGTAATATTGGTTTCAGAAGTTCTGTTCTCTTCTCACGAAGTCTAACATACATCCATCTAACTCTTAATTCTTCACACCCCATATATTTTCCTCCTGTGTACTAATATTTGAGTCATTAAAAAATTATATTGTAGTGTAATAATCATTTAATTAATTCCGAACGTTGTTACACGTGGTAACACCTAGAATAATTATACCATATTTTCGCATTGTTTAAAGTAAAATCTTTGTTATTATCGTCTTTTTTTTGTATTTTTTTTTGCATTTTTATTGATTTGGGTACTATTTCTGCTATTTTTCCCCTTCGCACTTATTTTTTTATTGTTTTTTCCGGTCTGTTTTCTTTCTTCTCTCCTCTTTCCTGAATCATTATTCTTTCTGTTCTTATCTTTTTTTCCAAAGTCTTTTTTATTTATATCTTCTCTTTTTTTAGACATCTGACGCGGTTTAATCAGACACTCTTTTCCGAATCCAATCAAATCCTGTCTTCCCGCCTTAAACAAAGCTTCTTTTACTAACTCATAATTTGCAGGATTTCTATACTGAATCAGAGCTCTCTGCATAGCTTTCTCATGCGGATCTTTTGGTGTATATACAGGCTTCATTGTAATTGGATTAATTCCCGTGTAATACATTACAGTAGACATAGTTGAAGGCGTAGGATAGAAATCCTGTACCTGCTGCGGATTGTAACCGATGTCCCTGCAATATTCTGCAAGTTCGATGGCTTCCTTCAATGTAGAACCAGGATGAGAACTCATAAGATACGGAACCACAAACTGATTTTTGCCTTTTTGTTTATTTATTTTCCAGTATTTTTCAATAAATTTTTCGTACACTTCATTCCTTGGTTTTCCCATTTTTTCAAGAACAGCATCCGAAATATGTTCCGGTGCAACCTTAAGTTGTCCGCTAATATGATGTTCCACCATTTCTCTGAAAAATGTATCGTCTTTGTCCTCCATCAGATAGTCAAATCTGACTCCTGACCTGATAAACACTTTCTTAATCCCCGGTAATTCCCTGAGTTTTCTGAGAAGAGAAAGATAATCTTTGTGATCCACTTCAAGATTTTTACAAGGTGTCGGTGTGAGACATTGGCGGTGTTTACACACTCCGCATTTTAACTGTTTCTTGCAGGACGGTTTTCTGAAGTTAGCTGTAGGCCCTCCAACGTCATGAATATATCCTTTGAATCCCGGCATTGCAATTATTTTCTTTGCCTCATTTATTATGGATTCATGACTTCTAGCCTGAATAATTCTTCCCTGATGGAATGTCAGGGCACAAAAATTACAGCCGCCAAAACATCCTCTGCAGCTGATAAGGGAAAACTGAATTTCCTCTATGGCCGGCACTCCACCCTTAGCTTCATAACTTGGATGATAAGTTCTCTCATAAGGCAATTCATACACATCATCCATTTCTCTTTCGCTAAGTGGCTCTTGCGGAGGGTTTTGTACAACGTAAACTCCGTGATCGTAAGGTTCCACAAGAACATTTCCGTTGAACGGATCTGTATTGTCATACTGTATTTTAAAACTCTTTGCGTACTCAGTTTTATTTTCCTTCATTTCATCATAAGATGGAAGAAGAACCGGTTCGTAGGCAACAGACAAATCCTTTGTCTTGTATACTGTTCCCTTTATGTATGTTATATCGTTTATGTCCATTCCGCTATCAAGAGCATCCGCAATCTCAACTATGGATTTTTCTCCCATTCCATATGAAATAAGATTAGCCTGACTGTCTAAAAGAATAGACCTCTTAAACTTGTTATCCCAGTAATCATAATGTGCCATTCTTCTGAGGGACGCTTCTATCCCGCCTATAATTATCGGAATATCCTTGTATTTTTTTCGAATAAGATTGCTGTAAACAACAGTGGCATGATCCGGTCTCTTACCAATCTCTCCACCCGGTGTATATGAATCCATTGTTCTTCGCTTTTTGGAAACATAGTAATGATTTACCATGGAATCCATATTTCCACCCATTACCAAAAAGCCTAATCTTGGTCTTCCCAGAATAGAAATACTATCTTCATCCTTCCAGTCCGGTTGCGAAATAATACCAACGGTATAACCATGGGCCTCCAGAATACGGCTTATTATGGCGTGACCAAAGGAGGGATGATCCACATACGCATCTCCGATAACGTACACAAAATCCAATTGTTCTATATTTCTCTCTTCGAGATCTTCTTTTGAAATCGGTAAAAAACTCATAAAATTAATCCTTTTTTAAGCTGTTATATATCAAAATTTGATTATCATTTTTTTACTATTATAATTTAGTATATATTCAAGAATTTTTCAAGAATGCTATACCATCCTTACAATCTGTCAACTTGTCACCAGAATAGTAAACGAATTAAATGCATCAACATATCCAAATCCACTCTGGCGGTTTGGATAATTTATATTAGTAATTCTAATAGCTCCTCGTATCAGATAACTCTTAATATAAGCCGTTCTTATGTATATATCATTTTCTCTTACAATTCCCCACTCTAAATAGAGTGCACATATTCCCGCAACAATGGCCGCTGCAATGCTTGTTCCGTTTGCCGATATATAGCCTTCAGAAAAGACTCCAACACCCGGCACTCTAATATTCACTCCCGGTGCCGCAAGTTCCGGTTTTACTATTTCATCCACCGTATATCCTCTGCCCGACTCCAAAAGAATCGCATTATTCTCATCATTATATGCCGCTACTGTTATTACATTTTGCGCATTTCCGGGCTCTGTAATTGTTATGTCCGGAACTGATTGTAAAAAGAAATTGTCCCCTGTCATAAACTGCTTCAACTGCAACCAGGCATTAAATCTTCCACCCAACACATTATTTCCAAACACTCGCACAGTCCAAATCCCTTCTGTAGGATTCTTTATTTTCAAAAAAATCAATTCTTCACCGCTGGCAGATTCAACCAACTTATATTCCACAAATATTTCTGTCTGCTCCAGCAAAAAAGTTACCCTCTCACTCACTCCCACTCTTGCAGGAATCCTCTCAACTACTTCTCCTAAAGGCGAAACAAATCCCACAGACAAAATATCCGGTGTTTCTCCCCATATCTCAAGTGTAAATCCCGGCTCATCCACGCCCACTCTCAATTCCACATCTGTAGCTTCATTTCCTGTGACTACCCCTTCATAGTGAAGTCTGTAAGCGCCTTCATTTCCCGCGCACACCACTACACACACTCCGATTCTATTTGATATATCATTTAGATATTGAGGCAGTGGAGCACCTCCATTGTGATCACCCATTGATGTACCAAGCCCCAATACGATAACTATTGGTTTTCTTTCTCTTTTTGCCACTGACAATAAGTAAGATATTCCAAGCATTATATCATTTTCCCCGTATGCCTCCACACTCTCCTCCACAAGGTAGTATTCTTTCAGATTATTTTTTGCCTCTTTAAGTTTAACTACAACTATATCACTCTGATTTGCTACTCCCGAAAATCCTTCCTCGCCCACTTCATTTCCGCATGCTATGGCTGCCATAGCTGTACCATGTCCATTTAAATCTCCCTGATATTGATCCCCTGATTTTATAATCTGATTTATCTCACTTCTATTCAATTCCGTCCCAAAATCAAATCCTAATGGAGGCTTTCCATTCTGATTTTGCTGATCCCAAATTGACAGTATCCTCGTCTGATTTCCTTGATTTATAAACACTTTTTCGAAAATGTCGATACCTGTATCCACAAATCCGACTATAACATTTTCACCTTTCAATTCTAGCCCCGGAAATTTTGACAGCCGCTCAACATTTGTTGCATCGATAGCATTTATATCCATAAGCCCGTAAAGGTTTGGTATTGCAGAGTAAGAATAATCTCTCACCGTAATTTCAGGCGCTGTTTCTAAATCTACATATGCAACAGAATACCTGTCAGAAACGGACTGCGGACAATAATACTCTACTCCAAGCGGTAGCTCTACACTTGTATATTCCGCGATTATATCAAAATACTTTTCTGAATAAACATATTCTTTGCACTCTTCCATCAATTAATTACGACTCCACAAAAAATCTCTTTCTTACACTTTATTTATATTCCAATAACATTGCTATTATTCTTCAATGCAAAAAAACTCTCCTTACCTTTTTTGGGTAAGGAGAGTAACGTATTAACTGTTTGTCGCACTCAACTGTATAACAGGCTCGTGAGGTGAGTCAGATCTCATTTCAATAATCGGTCCACCTGTTTTTTCAATATAATCTCTTGTTATTATTACTTTTCCGATGTTGTCATCTTTTGGAATTTCATACATTATATCGAGCATAAATTCTTCAATAATAGACCTGAGCGCTCTTGCTCCTGTTTTCTTTTCCAATGCACGCTCAGCTATAGCCTCCATAGCACTTTCATCAAATTCCAGTTTGACCTCATCATACTCAAGCAATTTTTTGTACTGCTTGATAATTGCATTCTTTGGCTCGTTTAGTATCTCCATAAGCATCTCTTTTGTGAGCGCATCCAACGTAAATACAATCGGAAGTCTTCCAAGAAATTCCGGAATCATTCCAAATTTTCTCAAATCTTCTATTGCAACCTTGCTAATTAGATTTTCATCATTGTCATATTTGTCCTTAAGGTCTGCCTTAAATCCAATTGAAGCTTCCTTATTTAATCTTTCTTTGATAACATCCTCAAGTCCCGGGAATGCCCCTCCACAAATAAACAAAATATTCTTCGTGTCTATTGTAGTCATTGGAACCATAGCATTTTTGCTGCTTGCTCCTACAGGGACTTCAACTTTACTTCCCTCTAAAAGTTTAAGCAATCCCTGCTGAACTGATTCACCACTTACATCTCTGCTGTTTGCATTCTGCTTTTTGGCAAGTTTATCTATCTCGTCAATGAAAATAATACCAGTCTCAGCTTTTTCCACATCATTATCTGCTGCGGCAAGTAACTTTGAGACAACGCTTTCGATATCATCACCGATATATCCCGCTTCAGTCAAAGATGTGGCATCTGCAACTGCAAGAGGTACATCCAGTAATTCTGCAAGAGTTCTTACGAGATAGGTTTTTCCTGAACCTGTAGGTCCAATCATAAGCATATTGGATTTATCAATCACCACATCTTCTTTTGTACTGTTAACTACTCTCTTATAGTGATTGTATACCGCTACAGCCATAACTTTCTTTGCATAGTCCTGACCGATAACATACTCATCTAGTTTACCCTTTATAATATGAGGTGCCGGAATCTTATCAATATCAATTGCAGGTTTTGAGTTTTCTTTTTTCTTTTTAAGTTTCTGACTTTTTGGAATTACATCTTTTCCCAAGTCGCTGCTTGTTATTATTCTAACGTTTGGAGATTTTAAAAGATCTGAAAGCCCCAGATCATCTAAATTCAATCCTCCCATACCAAAGGGAGAACTTCCCATCGAATCAAAACTCTTCTGCATACAATCCATGCAGACATTCATACCTCCCGGCATAGAGATAAACTTACCTGCTTTACTCTCAGGACGTCTGCAGACATAACACACTTTCTCGTAGTCATCATCTTCTTCATTATTACTGCTTGTACTTCCAAACAAATCTCCAAAAGGATTTGCTACAACGTCTCCATCTTCATTATCAGAATCGATGGTAACCTCTTCATCTTCCATAACCTTATTTTCTTCAATATTATCCTTGTTATTATCTTCTATAACTTCTCTGAAATCTTCTGTTATATTCTTGTCTTTATCCATAAATGTTTCTCCTTTTGAAGGTCGCAATTCTTTGACCGTATACTAATCAAGAACGCCTCAGCGTTCTTGCTGCGAAATGCGCGTCAGTCATGAGATAATTTACTCTGTAAGTTATCTCATGCTGACATTTTCATCTGCGCATTTCTGCAATCCGCCGGAGGCTTATAACTGAGAAGGAGATTGGACCCCTACTCAGTAAATTTTCTTACCCCCACCTTCACTTTGTTTAGAGGAGGGGGACATCTACTTCTTAGTTACACTTTTCCACATCTAATTATACTGAATAAATTGATAATGTCAAAAATGTCGCAACATTTTTTCTTCAAAATGTTACGACATTTCTGATCATAGATAATTATCTAATCTTTTTTTTATTAATGAACTCTCTCCACATTAGTTTGCAAATGGATTATTATTTGGTTTTTCTAACTGCGTCTGATTCTGATTATTATCTTTACTGCTGATTACACTTGATTCACTCAATGTAACCTCAAGTTCAACTTCTTTATAATTGTCAGCTGACATTCTCATAACCTTTACAGATACTTTTTCACCGGCCTTATAATACTGAAGTTTGTCCTGAAGACTATCCATTGTGTTAACACTCTGTCCATCAAACTCAACAATAATATCTCCACTCTTCATACCTGCATTCTTAGCACCGGCTTTATCAATAACGTTCTTTACGTATATTCCAACAGGCAATCCGTAAAGCTCTGCTGTCTGAGAGTCAACGTCAGTTCCCTCAATACCAAGAGCGCCCTGCTCACCTGCTTGGGCTTTTGTTCTTGTCTGTCTTGACATAAGATTTTCCATAATCTCTGTAGCCTGGGAAATAGGAATAGCAAATCCCATACCTTCAATACTTGCAGATCCTGAATATTCACTTGATGAATATTTTGCAACGTTAATACCGATTACTTTTCCTGAATAGTCAAGTAATGCTCCACCACTATTACCACCGTTGATAGCTGCATCTGTCTGAAGAACTACCATCTTTCTGTTATCAACTGCGATTTCTCTGTCTTTAGCACTGATAACACCTGTTGTAACTGACTGTCCATATCCAAGGGCATTACCAATTGCGATTACGCCATCGCCTACCTTTAAGGCATCTGAATCTCCAAGCTCAGCAATTTTAATTGCGTTCCATGTCTCTTCATCAATATCTTTTAATGGAATTGAAACAATTGCTATATCAGCATTTTCGTCTGTAGATTTTGTAACTGCTTCAATCGATTTTCCGTTTACAAACTGAATTGATAACTTATCAGCTCCGGCAACTACATGATTGTTTGTTACTATTAATAATTCGTTATCATTCTGCTTAACAATAATACCTGAACCTGCACCTACCTGTTCGTACTGCTGTTTCTGGTTGCTGTCTGAACCATATCCATACATTCCGTATAACCAGTCCTCGATGCTGCTTCCTGAGCTTTCTACTATAGTAGTACTTGTAATAGCAACAATTGATGGCATTACATCGTCAACAACATCAGATACGTCTGTGATTACTACGCCTCTGTCTGAAGATGCATTACTCTTGTTTTCTGTATTTGTGCTCTCAATAGCTTTGTATGTTTCTTTTTCTGTATCTTTGTCATTGCCTTTGCTATTACTTATTTCATTATTAACTGATCCGGTTCTGGCATCACTGATATACTTTTCAGCAATGGCTACTGTTCCTACAATCATAATTACAAGGGCTGCTACGATTGCAAGAATAACTGCAACTACAGCTTTACCTGTACCACCTTTTTTCGGTGTTAAATTATTGCCCTGAGGCACTGTTCTCTCATAATATGTTGAATAATTATTCTCATTACTCTGAGCATCTGTTTTGTTTTCAACATTCTCATTATAGCTGTTGAAATCTGCTTCTTTTTCATTTTCCTGTGTGTCAGGCTCAACATTTTCTTCTGCAACTCTTTCCTCACCATACTGTTCACTTGAATCAGCTTCAGTTTCAGAAGACTGGTTTGTTGCAAGTGTTTCTTCACTTTCCTGTACGTCTGTCACATTATCATTATTTTGCTTTTCTTTTTCAATATCATCAAACATAGCTTTTTCCTCCTTTAGCAACAATAATAAGTGTTTTCTATTTGCTCACATTGTATTTCCAATTTGTGACTCTTTTGTGTTTACCCTGTCAAAAAATGTTGAACTCATAAAATTCATTTCAATTAATAATATTCACTCTCGCCTTTATCATCATAATCGAAATTCATATCTGAATAATCGTCATTTAATATTTCCTGACTTTCTTTTTCTTCATCAGTTATTCCCCACACTGTATCGTCAACATTATCATCGCCACCATCGTTTCCAATACCTGTTGCATATGTTATATCATTGCTAATTTCTTCAACTGCATCTGTTGGGACATACTCCTCTTCCCCATATAAAAACTTGTGAAGTATCTTTACATTTCTGCTAAGACCTTTAGGTAGTACAACATCCATAGTCCCTATTTTTTTAGTGGTAAGTTTCTTAGGGAAACCACTACTTTTTCCAAGAGAGAACTTGAAAATAATAGGAAGCATATCAACCATTTCATCCATACTGAAGCTGGTCTTTATAATCTGCTCCTGGCCATCTGTGCTGGACTTCAAAACTGTATTCATCATTTCCTGAAGTTCTGTCATTCCTGCTTTTTTTGCTTTATCAACAAGTTTCATAACAACAAGTCTCTGTCTTGCTGCTCTTCCGAAATCATCATTTACTCTGCTTCCATTCTCAGGATCATAAAATGTAGTTTTTCTGATACGGCAGTATGTTGTAGCCTGAAGTCCATTAAGGTGAACATTCTTTCCACTAGCTGTAACCTTAGGCGAATATTCTCCTGTGGAACTCAGTGTACTCCTTAAATGCTTGTTAATCTGCGCTACTTCTTCATCGGTAAGATTTACCTCAATTCCTCCCAGAGAATCTATTATCTCTGCAACTCCTGAGAAATTTACTGTTACATAATCTTTAAGCTGAAGATCAAGATTTTTATTGATTGTATTGATTGCACCTGCAGCACCGCCAACGTTGTAAGCGCTGTTAAGCTTATCTAAATAATAAGAACCGTCGTTTTTGTAGATTCTTAAGTAGCTATCTCTATAAAGGGATACCATATTAACTTCGCCAGTTGTGTTGTGAACACTGACAATCACCATGGAATCACTGTTGGTTCCCGCATCAAAAGTACTGTCTCTTGAGTCGATACCAAACATAATAAACTCAGTATATTCTCCCGAATAATTATATTCCATATCATTTGTTTCAATTATTGCTTCATCGAACTCACTGTCATAAATTGTGTTATCAAACTTTTCCTTCGCAAACATTTTGATAATTTTTTTACCAAATGACGACTCTGCAAGTTTCTGTGCAGCCTGACTTCTCACAGAAGGGACAAAGGCAACTACTGCTACCGCTATAAACAATGCTGCGAAAAGACTTTCAATTATCGTCAAAACAATTCTTTTTCTCTTTATGGATTTTAAGCGCTGTGCTTTAGATTTTGTATTACTCATTACAATCTCCCTTTGAATAGTTATTATTAATCGTCGTATCCGTTCGGATTATTTTTCTGCCAATTCCAAGCATCACGACACATATCGTTAATTTCAAATTTAGCTTTCCAGCCCATTTCCTTTTCAGCCTTTGAAGGATCGCAATAACATGTTGCAATATCTCCCGGTCTTCTTTCCTTAATCTCATATGGAATAGTGATGCCGTTTGCTGATTCAAAATTCTTTACTATATCAAGAACACTGTATCCGTGTCCTGTTCCAAGATTGTAGATTTTCAGTCCTACATTTTCTTCAATTTTTTTAACTGCTTTGACATGTCCGTCGGCAAGATCAACTACGTGGATATAATCTCTCACACCTGTTCCGTCAGGCGTATCATAATCATCGCCAAACACTCCAAGTTGTTCAAGTTTTCCCACTGCAACCTGAGTTATATACGGCATGAGATTATTTGGTATTCCGTTTGGATTCTCACCGATAATACCACTTGCGTGGGCTCCGATTGGATTGAAATATCTAAGAAGAATTACGTTCCACTCAGGATCTGCTTTCTGCATATCCATAAGAATCTGTTCAAGCATTGATTTCGTCCATCCGTAGGGATTAGTACACTGTCCCTTCGGACATTCCTCAGTAATAGGAATCTGAGCAGGATCCCCGTACACTGTAGCCGAAGATGAGAATATGATATTTTTACATCCATGCTGTCTCATCACATCCACCAAAGTAAGTGTTCCATTAATGTTATTATTGTAATATTCCCAAGGTTTTGCAACTGATTCACCAACTGCTTTTAATCCGGCAAAATGAATACAAGCATCTATATCCTCTTTTGTCATTATCTCATTTAAGATATCCCTGTCCAGAATATCTCCCTTATAAAATTTAATTTCTTTTCCTGTTAATTTCTTAACTCGCTCAAGGGATTTTTCACTGGAATTTGACAAATTATCTATCACGACTACGTCATAACCCGCGTTGAGTAATTCTACACAAGTATGACTTCCAATATATCCTGCACCACCGGTAACTAATATTTTACCCATGATCCTATCTCCTCTCTCAATAACTAATTGTTATTTACTTATTTTTACCTTTACATCATCAACATCGACAACCGATATTCCTTCCGGAACTACTGCTTCTGCTTTTACGGTGTATTTTCCCTCTGTATATCCTGAAAGAGATACCGTTTTAACTATAATTGAATTCTTTGTTATTTTGTCAACATCACTTTTCTTTCCTTTTACTGTCACAACAACACTGTCTGACAATACTGTCCCCTTTAATGCTGTTGGCAAGTCAGTAATCTTGATATCAGAAGCAGACATTTTTATATCTCTGGTAATTTCATTCTGTTTAATCTTTATAGAAAGAACTGCCATTCCGTCACCCTTTATTTTGGTTCCGACAGGCAAGTACTGAACAAGATCAACATTTCTCTCTACATCTGAAGTAACACCTGTCAAATCCGCATCATCACCGTTGATAATAATCTTATCAATGCCCTCAACATTCTCCGGCTTTCCAGATATTATTATACTTTCAGGATTTGTGCTGATATCTGAAACTTCACATTCCGCCGGCAACTCACCTTTTACTTCAACCTGAAGAGATACCGACACCAATTTCAAAAGAGATACCGTAACTTTTGCTTTCTTTTTTGCCAATGTAATATTATTGTTTCTCTTAATAACATTTCCATCTGAGTCAAGCAAATCAATCTTATATTTGTCTGTAAAGGACTCTGTAACACCATTTACATCAATCGCCACTATAACTGAATTGATTTTCTGATGAACAGATTCCGGTGCTGTAATATCAACTTTATTTTTGGCAAGTTTCACTTCTTCTATCTCATAGTTTTTCTCAACCTGTCCTGTAATCTTTGTTTCGATATTGTATGTTTTAGTTAACACATCTTCAATATCAATTGCGAGCTGATTTATGGACTGACTTGAAATAGTAACTTTTCTTGCGATATTACTGTTGATGATTTTTACATCAACCGGAATAGAATTAGCCAAAGATAATTCCGCCATGGAAGCCTTTGCACTAAAACTTGATGCAGTCAATTCCTTGACAACCGATCTACGTCCGGAAACAGTAACATTAACATATTGAGAATCCAAAACACTATATGTCTGATTTTTATCTGTAATTATATTTTCATCAACTATCTGAATCGGAACATTAAATATGGTAACTGTCTTTGTTGGATCATTAATGTTTACTACTGCAAGCCAGATAACTGTTGCCAGTAGCAATGCAAATAACTTGAGAAGCCAGTTATTAGTTATCATCGTCCAGATTTTTTTCAGATTCAACTTCATTCTGTCCCCTCCTCTTGCTTATTCTGTTTTTCTTTTCTTTTGGTACAGTTTTATTCTGAACTTTTATGAGTTCATTTTTGAGTATTGCCGCATCAGCATATCTGATTAATTTTCCCTGAGATGCGATTGAAATACTACCTGTCTCCTCTGAGACAATAATTACAAAACTGTCTGTAACTTCTGAAACACCCACTCCTGCTCTGTGTCTTGTTCCAAGATCCTTGCTGAGTGCAAGATTCTCTGACAAAGGCAAATAGCATGTGGCAGAACTAATTCTGTCATTTCTGATTAAAACTGCTCCATCATGAAGCGGTGTGTTATGTTCAAATATATTGATAAGTAACTGGCTGCTAATGGTAGAATCCAAAACAATACCAGTCTCATCATATCTGGATAAATCATTTTCCTGCTCAATTACAATCAAAGCTCCTGTCTTTGCTTTTGCAAGTTCAAGAGTTGCTCTGACAATTTCTTCCATCGAGCGGTCTGAAAATCTTCCCAATTCACTGTCTGTATTTTTGAAAATATTGAACACAATATTTTTATTACCCAAATCCTCCAGAGCTCTTCTGAGTTCAGGCTGGAAAATAATAACTATAGCAATAATACCCACACTCAGGGTTCTATTCGCAATCCAAAGAATAGTTGACAGATTAAAAATAGCTGCAATAATAAGGAATAATACAAGAACTATAAGGCCCTTGAAAATGACCCAGGCTCTTGTTCTTTTAAACCAAAGCATAACGTAATAAACTATAACTGTGATAATGAATACTTCTATTACGTCACTTAAATATACTTTCGGCAATGCAAGATATTTTTCTACAAAATCCAGTATATACTGAAACATTACAGTCATTACGTCACTTCCTTTCTTTTAACATTATGATTATTCTATCGGTTCTTTTCTTTTACTCTTCTTGCTCTTTGAGCATTGATTCTTTTAACATTTATCTGAGGTGCAGTAACATTAATCTTAGGTACTGCCTTCACATAATAATAGTAGTCGTCATCCTCAAACTGAGTGTGTTCTGTTCTGCTGTAATCAAGTGAAAATACAAAGAACTGCAACACCATAGAAAGCAATACTGATATCACTGTTCCCACAACAATTGACACCACAGGTGTCTGTGATTTAAGCACCATACTTAACAAGATAAATGCAACAAGTTCAAAACTTCCTCCCACAACAATAGCAGTGGTCCAGGAATTATTAATTGACATTCTCTTGATAAAATATACAACGAGAAGTATAGCTGTAAATATTGCAATTGTGTAATACATTTCTTTATTTTCAACAATAAGAGTCACATAATAGTTTATCTGCTTTATTGGTGAATCTGCTTCCATATTGTTGATTATTGCTGCATTTGACGAAATAATAAAAAGCATATAATAAGTGATTGTGCCAAAGGCAACCGCAACTATTGCAATTGGTGTAGAAACAAGTCCTACTACTATAGGAATAATGTAAGGTATCTTAAGATAGAACATCATAGGAACCATAACAACCATAATTGCTTCTTTTGGTGTAAATCTGTAATACAAAATAAACATTACAAGTAAGATACCAAGCACTACACCTGCAAGTGGCATGGACAATGCATAGATGTTTGCAATGATTATAACTGCAAGTATCAGTATAACAAGTCCTAATGGTAGGAATGCAGACAAAAATGAAACCGCAAGCATCACCGTTCCCGTCTGAAGTTTGTCCATGTATCCTATATTCTTTTTGATAAGCAACATGCATACAAGCACAATTACAAATCTCATTACGGCCTGCACAAAAATTTCATACTGTGCATAAAACCTCTTTAATTTATCTTTGAATTCTAATAATGGTGTCACTTATTCGGCCTCCTGTTTTTCGTTATCTAACTGAATGTTAAGTTCTGTGTCTGTAAGCATATTGTCAATTTCTTCATCCTGAATCTTTTGCAGTCTTTTAAGATTTGAGTGATAGCCTTTTAGGCTCCTCCTTATCTTCTTGTACTTATAGGCATAATACACATAACTTACTATCATGTATAAAACTACTGTTATTATATAAACGACAACAACATAGAAAATTATCCCAAATACTTTTCCTGTTGTTATCTTTTTTAGAAGAGGTTCACTGTTTTGAACAATCCATATAGCACATAAAATGATAAATGCGATATTGATGTAAACAAAAGAACCCAGCAACCTCATTCCTATATAATCACTTTTGTAATACTTGCCTGCGGGAATATTCTTTTTTCCCTCTCCCTGTTCATACAGCGCAAGTTTTGTCATAAGTATGATTTTTTCGTTATTAAGCATACATTTCTCCCAAATTAATTACGTCGTCAATTTTAGACTTTTCCACCACTAATGCAAGGCAAATTCCTCAAAAGGTTATACGCCCGCATAATGTAATACATTATACCATATTTGTTGAGAATAAAACAATAGCAACACCGATTTTTATACATCATAAACGTATTGATACCGTTCGAGGGGGTATTTATCCGTTTGAGGGGGTAACCCTTGAGAGTAAAAAAAATCTGTTTTAGAATTAAATTAACAAAAAGGAGAAGATACTAATTATAAGGTATTTGGTTCTTTTTAGGCAGTGGGGTAGCCGAAAAAGAATCTAAGGGGTTTTATTATATTAGCAATGGGGGTTGCAGATATATAAAAGTTTTCATTACTTCCTTTTTTCTTTATTCACATATCACGGAGAAGGACCGGGTTTTACAAAAAAAGAACATCCGCAATGGATGTTCTTTTTTTGTATCTCACCTTTTAAGATATCGAAAAGGCTTAAGCCTTTCCGATTATCTCGCAAGCATATTCTTGTATTTAAACTGTCTGAATGTGTAATTTGAATCTACAATACTTAAGATGTCTGTATAAAGGAAATTATGTGCTGCCTCATTTGGCATTACATCTCCTTCATACATTTTCTTTGCTATATTGAAAATAGAATAAGTGCTGCACTTTGAATACACATATGTTCCGTCAGACAATTTTGCATAAGCTCGAATTCTCCATTCAGCTGTACGCTCTGCTGCACCGTTTGTTGCAAACAACATTGTCATTGCATAGCTGGTTGAATCTGCCGGTGTAACTGAAACTTCTACAACACCGTTTGCCGTACTGGCAAAACTCTTTACAACAGAGTTTGTACTTCCAACATACAAATCATCTTCGTCTGCATAATCAGTCAGGGAATAAATTAGTCCGGACTCAACTACATTCTTTCCATTAATTGTCTGAGCGACAGAATAAACAGTTCTCATTCCCTTTGAAATATGACTGAGCTGATATCCATGAATAACAAGTCCACTCTCAACTTCATTTATATATTCTGATGCTCTCACAAATTTAAAGTAATCTACGTTTGCAACATATCCCTGTGTTGAAGTTGTGACAAGCTTTACAAAAACAGTGTGTGTTCCGACAGGAATAGTACTATCTAACTGTGTACTTATGATTCCGTATGTCTCCCACTTACTTCCGTTGTTTGAAAGAATTACTGTTCCGACTTTATTATTCATATTATCAATATAAATCTCAGCATTTCCGTTTGCAATTGATGTAGGACTTGAATAACAGAATGTAATTCCGCCAGCCTTCTCATTGAAATTCACATTATCATACTGCAACAATGTATTGTTGATAACGCCTCCAATATTGTGTCCTCCACTGGCATTTGAGTTTGTATCAATAACTCCGTTCTGATGAGAAGTAAAATCTTCAGCCTCAACAATATTAAATGCATCAAAGATTCTTGTAGTTGGTTCCTCTGTAGGAGCCTCTGTTGTTTCTGCATCATTATTGATAAGCTCAAATCCTGTAACACTGAACTGAAGCCCCTGAGGTGCCTTTCCTAAATCCACAAATATCTGTGCAGTTTCACTCGATGTAAAATCAAGCTGCAAATTGTTTGTTCCTGATGACAATGTGAAGAAGGTTTCTCCTCCTGAGATATCATCTTTTAATCTCATCTGCTGGCTAACTGCCATATTTGAATTAACTTTCAATTTGCAGGTGTATGATTTTGATGTCACTACCGGAATTGCCTGTGTTTTAATCTGGATACCCCAATCTTCTCCGCTTGCTTTGTCTACAACAACCGAGAAATCATTGTAATTTCCACCGTCTTTGTATTTTCCTGTAGGCTCACCTGCCCAACCTGACGCAAAGTATACTGACCACGCAGAAAGATCTGTCCAGTTTGCACCTGCAGTTGTATAACCGTTTGAATCTACTGTAGTAGGATTTTCTCCTGCCGCTGAAACTGTAACCGAAGCTGTAGCTCCATTTGTCTCAATTCCATTAAGTACAGCAGTTACCTTAACAGTATACGTTCCTGTCGAAAAACCTGTAATATTATGACTTCCACAGGCAACCTCTGAAAGTTTCTTCTGATTGTTTACATATACGTTGTATTTCTGACCGATATTTATCTGCTCCTGAGACTGTCCCCAAACTACGTTAATAGTTCCGTTAGCCGGAGATTTTGCTTCAAGCCCGAATACTTCAATAGGCGAATTTCCGTAATTGTAATTTTGAAGATAATCTTCAAAAATAGGTGTCCACCACTCCAAATATCCTGCCGCAGTCGGATGAATATCATCAGCCATATATCGTGCTTTGTCGGCGGCACTGATATTTCTCATATCCTGATTATTCCACATATCAATAAGACCGATTCCCCACTTTGCCTTAACCTGATAAATGGCATTAACCATATTCTGATAATTTCCGTTATTGTAATATGGATTTGTGTAGAATGTTACAGGACAGTTCCAATATTGTTTTGCATAGCAAACAATGTACTCAATAGCACCGTAAATTGTAGACGTATCAAAATCTGACAAATTATACGAACTACTGAGACTACCCAAAGGCTTATTCTGAGACGCATCATTGGTTGACAACTGACATATAAAATGATCACAATGCTGTGACTTATTAAATTTATTTTTCATACGCTGTACATAAGACGATGAACCATTGTCCACAAGCGTTGTTCCGGATACTGCTTCCTTTACGCTGATACATTCATTTCGCTGTGCAATGTAATCAGCAAAAGACACTCCCCCTGCTGCATATCCGTAAGTAACTGAAGATCCAAGGAAAAAGAATGTCTTTCCCTTGATATTTGATAGTGCTGCTGCGCTTGTTGTTTTTGCCGGCATTCCTGAAATAACCAATGCAGCAGCAAGTACAAGACTCAATACTCTGCCGGCTTTTTTGTTAAATAACCCCTTCTTCATTTATTCCTCCCGTCTAGGTTAATTAATTTATGCCCATTGTGGTCCTAAATATTCGATTATATTCGCTCTTATGAGCATAAATCCGTTCAATACTTCCTCATAAATTATACATATTAAAAACTGTTTTAGCAATTGTAATATACAACGAAAAAGAACCGAAAGTTTTTTTAACACCTTCAGTTCTTTTTGACCTTTTATTCTATTCATAAATAATCGGTATTTCCGGATATGAAACCGGCTCGTATACATAGTCAGGATTAACAACTCGTACGATTTTATTTAAAAGATAATCTGTGTTTTCCTGGCTTTCTACTCCTAATCTTAACAAGCTTTCCGCAAGCACATAAGGCGAATACCTAAATGCAGAGGAATATACATAACTTCCATCACTCAATTTAGCATATACTCTTGAAGTATAGTAATCCGAAAGTTCCGCTGCATTACCAATTGCATAGGTCATGGTCATAGCATAGCATTTTAGGCCATCTGTTCCATTCTCCAAATCACGGCGTCTGCCTTTTTCTTCAGTACCTGCAAAAGCCTTTACCCATTTACTGTTGCTGCCAACAACAAGTTCTTCACCGTTAAGCAACGGATCTATATCCAAGCCATATACCAGACCAAACTCTTCCACTTTTTTGCCATCGATATATTCTTTAAGCGTGTAGAGGGTTCTGATTCCATTTCCTCTAAAACTGAGCTGAAGCCCCTTTATATTAAGCTCATTAGTAACCTTTGGAAATGATCCTGTTTTCATTTGAACAGGAATCATTCCCGAATCACTGATACAATTCCAATTCTGATCTAAAATTCTATACAATGCTCTAGCACCATTGGAAGAAAAATCTATAAAATCTTTTTCAAACCAGACTACATCTCCGTACTGGCCAATGGTTCCCACTACCTGACAATCTCCAATATTATCAAATTTCCATTCATTGTTTGATCCTGCATATCTGTACAGTTTATCGTTTTCAAGCAGATATTCAAATCCGCCTCCAAACTCTCTGTAGCCAGTGTTACTGTTATTATCAGAATCTATGAAATATTGGTAATTATCATTACCGTCCGGATTATAATTTGTAAGATTAAAATATATATACTGGTCATCGCACCACACAGCCATTCCATCACTTACTGTAACCTGGCCCCACTGTTTTGTACCTTCATACGGATTATCTGTAACTATTTCTGTGTTTTTTTCTGTAGCCTGTTCAGTAACTATTTCTGTTGTAGTCTCTTCCACTTCATTCTTCTTAACCTGAACACTTCCGATTGTCAGCCATCCGTTGCTGTCCTGATTTAAGTTTGCAAATGAAAAATTAACACCGTTTTCGATAGGATTGACTACTTTGATGCAAATATCATATGTCCCCTCCGACAATGTCGATGGAAGACTGTAACTAAATGATTTACTCTCACCTGCTGCAATAGTATTAAGATCCCAGTTAGTATCACCTACAACGTTAAGTGACGTTCCTGATTTAATACCCACTCTTACAGGCCACACATCATGTCCGTAATAAAACGGAGCTGTACCTATATTTGCAATCTTTACTGTGAAAGGTATTTCTTCTCCTTCATTAACCACATCCGAATAATACGCTTTATCAACCTGCAAATCATATCCTAACTGTTTTGCCGCCTCAACTGCCCTTGTATAACTTGTTCCCGAATAGTATTTTATATTTTCATTGAGCATCCATGTGGCATGAGCCTCATTAAGGCATTTATTCCAATCCTGGTAGTCTCCCGGCTGACCTGAAAAAATCTGGTTCTGGCTTGGAGGATATATTTCACCTCCGATACACTCAGTTTTCCATTTATCCTGAACTTTTGCATTTTTAAGTTTTTGCATAAAGCTCCAATCCTGTCCGCCATTTGCCTGAGACAATGTAGCATATCCAAATGAGTCATCATGATATCCTACGTTATAATTTCCAAAATTAATACCATCCTTTGGCTCTCTTACACAAATCTTTGTCTTATTGAATGCATTGTCAAATGCATCAAGGACTTCTCTGTATACCGTTGTGGAGATAGACCAATCCGGCTTGCCGTCCGATGTATCTTCATCATATGGCCAGTTGTGCCACTCTCCCCAAAATCCCAGAAGTCCGATTGTAAGGAATCCTATTCTTCCGTCACCATCATACTGCTTTCCGAATTCGCTGATAAATGACTGCATAGATTGTCTGAAATATGCATTCTCATAATCCGGGCAATAACCTGATCCACCCAAATCATTTGGTTCGTTATAGTATCTCATAGTAAGTCCCTGATCTTTAACAAATTGAGGAACTCCATTTCCCTCACCCGGATAATCATAATAAAATCTGAATACTGACTGATGCCCCCTTGAGGCCACATCATTTAATTTTTTCTCAAGTGCTGTCCAATTAAATGTATTCATTCCTGTCTGAACCGCGCTTACAGGGATATAAAACCACTCCATACTGTGTGGAAAAGAAAAATTATCTTCCTCACTGTAGCCAAACATTCCTTTAAGCGGGTTTGCTACGGATGATGTTCCCTTTGGCACGTTGTGTTCAATCTGATTACTTGCCGCTCTAATATCTTCCTTATTTTTTAAATTACTAAATGTTCCAAGTACAGCCATCACCATCGCCATAGTCAAAGCTGTCCCTCTCCGAAAATTTTTATTCATTTCCTGTCCTCCCACGTAATTTCTTTAATCGCTGCAAAGTGCTAATAAAATCATAATATATTTTACTACATAATGTAAAGTATAAAAAAGAGGTGTCGCGCAGTGCAACACCACCTTTTAGTTTTCAGTTCATTCTATTTAAGAGTCACTCAACAACTCTTATGATGATCTTCTATCGTGAGCTTTATCCTGATAATATCTGTTCTTGTCCTCATACATTTCCTTATCCGCTAACATTATGCTTTCCTGGAAATTTCTGGCTTCGTTTATCCATTTGGCTCCTATGGCCGCGGATACTTCATCATTACAACTATCTTTCAACTTTTGGACTCTCGAATAAAATTTACTTTTATCCTTACCGTGAGAAAGAATAACAAATTCATCTCCGCCTATTCTGTAAATGTGGGACGGATTAAAATGTGTTTTCAGTATATTTGCAATATCCTGAATAAGCATATCTCCCGCATCATGTCCCACATTGTCATTCCTGTATTTGAGGCCATTGATATCTGCAAATACCACCCCCATAGGCTTTTTATTATTAAGTTCATCTGATTCTATCAAAGCAATATCTCTGTCATATGCTGTTCTGTTTTTAAGTCCGGTGAGTGAATCAACAAAACTGATACTTTCGAGCATAGCAATATACTTATTTCTCTCAATCTCTGTAACTATGAAAGATGTGACTGCTTTAAACAACAAGTCTGAATCTGTGTTTTCTCTTGGATTGTCTACTCCGATGAATCCAATGCATTCACTTTTTATTATGAGTGGAAGTGTCATAATGCTGTTAATACCCTGTTCCACCAATGTAGCATACATCTTTTTGTCTTTCACTTCTTTTATAGATTTAATGAAATAAATGTTTTGTTCCCCGAAAACTTCATTCCAGTCATTTATTTTTTCCATTTCAATATCCCTGAAGTAATCGGTCTTATAATTGCCACCCATCATCTGCCACTCATAAGTGCAATTAGCAATATTTCTCTCAAAATCAAACTCAACAATATACGCACATGTAGCCTGGTAAAACTTTGCAATAACAGATAAAAGATGTCTAACTTTATTTCTTTCACTCTCATCTGATGCCAAAGAGTTCACGCATTCAAGCAATATATTTTTTATTTCAAGTTCATTTGATAAAGCAATCCACTGTTTTGCAGCAAAATCTTCATTATCCTTTAACAGTCCTATATCTTTGTGGTCCATAAGATACTTCTCATACTCTTCTTTAGGAAGAGGTCTTGAGAAATAGTAGCCCTGAATGTAATCGCATCCCAGTTCTTTTAATTTGACAAACTGTGCCTGGGTCTCAACACCTTCAGCTATAGTCTTAAGTCCCATCCTGTGAGCCATACTTATTACCGAATCAATGACAACGTCAGACTGCTCAATTCTTCTGATAAAACTGATATCCAGCTTAACTATATCAAGCGGAAATTCATTCAGCATTCCAAGAGATGAATAACCCGCTCCAAAATCATCCATCTCAATCTCATATCCCATTTTCTGAACATTTTTTACATGTTCAATGATAGTATCCGCATTTCCCGTATAGAGAGATTCAGTAACTTCAATATGAATCATCTTCGGATCAACATTATATCTTTCAATTACGCTAAGTTGTTTATCAATCCATCCCTCTTCATAAAAATCTCTTCGCGAAACATTTACTGATACCGGAACTATATCTATTCCCTTTTCAAACCAGGAAATCATATCTTTACAAACCTGTTCAATAACATACGAATCAAGTTTTGTAATAAATCCGTTTTTTTCAAAAAGCGGAATAAATCTTCCCGGCGACATAAACCCGTACTCAGGATGATTCCATCTTACAAGAGCCTCTGCCCCGGATACTTTTCTGCTCTTACAATTGTGCTTTGGCTGATAATAAACTTTAAACTGTCCCTTTTGCAAAGCCTCTTCCATGCTATCCTGTATGCGCTGTTCAGTAAGGAGCTGTTTTCTGAGTTCCTCTGTATAATAAGCTATATATTCGTTGTAAATTCCTTTGATGCTTTTAATAGCCCAAAATGCTCTGTCACAGCATGACACAACTGAAACCTTCCCGTCAAAATTATCATAGACACCTATTTTTGCATTTTGGCGAGAGATAGGTGCATCACTTATTATCATTTGTATCTTTGTTGAAATAACCCGGGATGTCAGTTCTTCTTTTTTTTCTGCCATGATGATGTACTGATCATTATTATACCTTCCCGCCATAACGGTAAAACAAAGCTTTCCGATACGCTTTCCAATATAATCCAAGAACTCACTACAGCGCTTTTCTCCGTACTGACTGTTAATGAGTTTAGAATTTACCACATCTACTCCTATCAACATATAAACTTTGCCCGGATTTGCAGAAAGTAACATTTCTGCGTGATGAATGAAGGCCTGTTTTGTGTACAGACCTGTAGAAGGTTCCATCAGTACTGCAGACAAAGCTGCAGCTGATTCTCTAAGATGAATGACATTCTTTGCTCTGGCGAGAACAATTCTACTGTTGTATGGTCTTAGAATAAAATCAACCGCTCCAAACTCCAAACTCTTTTCTTCCTTTTCAGCCTCATTGTCATCAGTTGTGACAATGATAGGAATACCTGCAAGTTCAGGTGTTTTTGCAACCTCCTCTAAGAACCAGAAACTCTCCTGAATCTCAATATCAATCATAATAAGACTAAGTATTCTGAAATTGTCCTGCATAATTCTCAGGGCAAGTCGAACATCCTGAGCAACTATTACATTGTAATCCTTCATTAGAATCTTTTTGACAATTTCAAGATTATCATTTTTACTTTCCATCAAAAGGATATTTCTCTTTCCTTTTGATTCGTTGTTATCATAAGTTAGGTTATAATATAAACCAATTTCTCCTCCATCTCTCATATAACAACCCCCGCTTCACAGCTATATTTAATTCCAATTTCGTTCAAGACTAGTCTACTTTTTATTTAAATACTTTCCGAACCAATATGCGTATTTTATGACACGCGCCCATAGAACCATTGTATCAAATTGGTAGTTTTTTTTCAAATGTAAGAAGATACGAAAAAAGCACTCGTAATTGAGTGCCCTTCTCCGTAACTTGCAAATCCCCATCTACAATTACAATTATAACCTTCAGTAAAACCTTTTACTAATCTCAATCACGACAACCCCACCGTCGCTAAAAGATCAGTCCGTACTTCCTGTCCGCCACCCCTAGCGAATCAGAAACAATACATTAAAGCCTTCCCTTAATTGCATTCTATAACGTCTCCGTTTTCAATTCAATATTCTACCCTTCGAACGGTATCAACGCCCCCTCAAACGGTTTTCACTCTGCAAATAAAGGTGTCGACAAATATCTGTCCCCTGAATCAGGAAGCAGAACCACAATGTTCTTACCTTTATTTTCCGGTCTTGATGCTAAAATTGTCGCCGCTTTCAGTGCTGCACCTGAAGTAATTCCCACAAGGATTCCTTCGGTTCTGGCAAATCTTTTTCCCTCTATAAATGCATCTTCATTCTCAATCGCTATTACTTCGTCATATATTTTTGTGTTTAATGTTTTAGGAACAAATCCTGCACCAATTCCCTGAAGCATGTGCGGTCCCGACTCTCCCTTTGAAAGTACCGGACTTGTCGCCGGTTCAACAGCCACAACCTTTATGTCTGGATTTTGTTCTTTTAAATACTCACCTATACCGGTTATTGTACCACCTGTTCCAACACCTGCCACAAATATATCTACCTTTCCATCTGTCTGTCTATAAATTTCAGGTCCGGTAGTTTTCTTGTGCGTCTCAGGATTTGAAGGATTATCAAACTGTCCAAGAATCACTGCACCTTCAATTTCTTCCTTAAGCTGTTCTGCCTTTTCAATTGACCCCGCCATTCCTTTCGCTCCGTCAGTAAGAACTATCTCTGCACCATAGGCCTTTAAAAGATTCCTTCTCTCAACGCTCATAGTCTCAGGCAAAGTAAGAATAGCTCTGTATCCTTTTATTGCAGCTGCAAGGGCAATTCCAATACCTGTGTTTCCGCTGGTAGGTTCAATAATAGTCGCTCCCTCTTTTATTATTCCTTTTTTCTCAGCATCCTCAATCATATTTAATCCCACTCTGTCCTTAACTGAACCTGCAGGATTTAAATATTCTAATTTTGCAAGAAGTGTCGCACCTGCAACACCTGCACTCTTACTGTATCTCTCAATTTCCAACATTGGTGTATTGCCAATTAACTCCAATGCACTTTTCTTAATATCTGCCATTTTCTTAATTCCCTCCATTTGTAATCTTATATTATTCAAATTTAGCTTTATCCAAATAAATAAATGTCAGCCCGTCTTCAATATATTTGTCAAATGTGCCAACTACCGTTATTTCTTCACCGACTCCCGGATAATCATCAGGATATTTGTGCTTGCCTTTTAGTTCAAATTCAATTCCCTGCTGACAACAGGCAAGAGCGTCTGCAACAACACATGCAAAATATGTTTTTTGTTCGCCCTCATAAGCCGAAAATACACCTTTCATTCTCACTGTTTTTCCCAGATAATCATCACAATTCATGATCATATCGTTTACCTGCCCATAAACCATAGCACTGCTAAGTTCTGTCAAATCGATAATTTCTGTTTTTTCAGGATCTACTATTTCCACATCTTCCGAATTGTCTGTATCATTTGTAGTTATATTTTCTGAATCATAAATATTTGTATCCTTATTTTTCATTTCAGAATTATCACTGTCAATATCGTCACCGTCAGTATTGTTACCGCCAACATTCTGCTTATTTGTCTGACTGTTCTTCTCTATAATCTTGTCCACTGTTGAGGTATTACCGCATCCACACATTGAAATTATCATTACAAGTGATAAAGCTAATAATTTATCCTTCATTTTTTCTCCACGCCCCTGTTTGTTACAAACACTCAAGATACTTTTTCACCTCTATAAGTGAAGCAAATATCTCATCTGCTTTTTCTCTCATCTCATCATCAGGTGCCAACAAATCCGGAACCATATATGCTGTCATTTTCGCCGCTTTTGCCGCCCGTATTCCATTGAACGAATCTTCAATAACTACGCACTGGGAAGGATTCGCTCCAAGTTTTTTAGCTGCTTCCAAAAATATATCCGGATTAGGCTTACTTTTTTTAACCATATCTCCACCGATTATCACATCAAAATAATCTTTAAGCCCGGCCAAATCCAGTTCCCATTTTACCGTCTCTGTTTTTGTAGAAGACGCAACAGCTAAAGCTATTCCTTCATTTTTTAGATACACGAGAAGTTCTACAATTCCCGGTTTCTTTTCAAGTTTTCCACTCTCTACCAGTTCAGCCATACCTTGACCCGCAATCTTTCTATATTCATCCAGTGGAAAATCTTCACCGTACTTTTTCAAGAAAATATTTTTCGATACATCTGATGTAACTCCGATGCACTTTAACAGAGTCTCTTTTAAATCAGGAATCTGATACTTATTATCAATCGGTTCCCAGCATTCTATGTACGCTCTCTCAGAGTCAAAAATCACTCCATCCATATCAAAAATAACTGCCTTCATTGTTGCCTCCTTTTATCATAAACACTGTACATTATACCACAATGAAAAAAATGGGCAATTAACTCATAGTTATAAAAGCACAAAGTGCTTCTCATAATCTAAAACACCGGGAGTAACATTCAAGACTCTATCGTTAGTCTTTGAACATCATTCCCGGCTGATTCTAATTCAAGAATGCCTCAGCGTTCTTTATCCATATATTCTTCAAGGTTTGATTTTATAATTGAAACCTTTGGTCCGTAAACAACCTGAATTCCATTTCCTTTATGAAACACCCCTGAAGCCCCACTCTTTTTCAGTAAATCATCATCTATCATTTTTTCATCTTTAACTGTAACTCTGAGTCTTGTTGCGCAGGCATCCAAATCTGTGATATTATTTTTTCCTCCAAGTCCCTGCAAAATATATTCACTGATATCATCTGTCGTTCCTGCATTTGTATCATTATCTTCTTTTTTATAATTCCCTGTCTTTTTATTTTTCTCTGTTTTATTATTCTCTGCTTTTCTTTTCTCAACATCTTTTCTCGTATAGAGTTTTGTCTCTTCATTATCTTCCTCACGGCCCGGAGTCTTATAGTTGAATTTTGTAATCAGATAATAGAATAGGAAATAATATAGCACCGCATAACCTGCCCCCACAATTATTACCCATATCCAATTTGTTTTTGCATTTCCCTGCAAAACTCCGTAGAGAACCAGATCTATAAATCCTCCTGAAAATGTCATTCCCACTCCAACCTGCAAAATGTGCATCAGCATAAAAGATAATCCCGCAAGCACACAATGAATTCCATACATTATCGGAGCCACAAATAAAAATGTAAATTCAATAGGCTCAGTTATTCCTGTAAGAAATGATGTCAATGCTGCCGAGAGAAGCAGGCCGCCCACTACTTTTCTTTTTTCCGGTCGTGCTGCTCTGTACATTGCAAAGGCTGCCGCAGGAAGTCCGAAAATCATAAATGGAAATTTACCTGCCATAAATCTTGTTGCTGAAACCGAAAATACTTCCGTGCTCTTAGAAGCTAGTTCGGCAAAGAAAATATTCTGAGCCCCCTGAACGGAAACACCGTCAATAATGGCAGAACCTCCAAGTTCTGTCTGCCAGAATGGCATATAAAAAACATGGTGCAAACCAAAAGGTATCAGAGCTCTTTCAATAATTCCGTAAATCCATGTTCCCACATATCCCGATTCAAGAACCAGCACTCCAAGCCATGCAATACCGGTCTGGATAACAGGCCACACATAGAACATCACAATTCCCACTACCAAATATACAATACTTGTAACAATCGGCACGAATCTTGTCCCGCCAAAAAATGAGAGAACCTGAGGTAATTCAATTCTATAATATTTATTGTGAAGTGCGGCAACTCCAAGTCCCACTATTATACCTCCAAATACACCCATCTGAAGTGTAGTTATTCCAAGGGCTGTTGTTGTGGAATTATCAGGCATCGCTTCCACTCCGCCCTTCATTGTAATCAGTGCACTGATGGCTGTGTTCATAATGATATATCCGATGGCCCCCGACAAGGCAGCCACCTCCTTCTCACGCTTTGCCATACCTATGGCAACTCCCATCGCAAACAATAGTGCAAGATTGTCAAACACCGCTCCTCCGGTTTTACTCATAATATCAAGAATTGTGTAAATAATTCCGCCTTCTCTTATAACATTTGTAAGGTGATATGTTTCCAGTGTAGTCGGATTGGTAAAAGAGCTTCCGATTCCAAGCAAAAGTCCTGCCACCGGCAAAAGTGCAATTGGCAGCATAAAGGAGCGCCCGACTCTCTGCAACACTCCAAATATCTTTTCTTTCATAAATGTAAAACCTCCTAACTCTTATTTTCAAGATTCATTAGCAAATCTTGGATAAGCCTATAGAGTATTATATGTATATTCACATATTCTTATTCCTTTTTATTATCACTTCGTACATGCGATTCAAATCCTCTTCGCCGCTTTTCATTGATCACACAGTCTGTAAAATATTTTTCCTGTGCCGGCATATATTTTCATTTGGCTCGTCATCGACAACAAAAGATGCCGGCTGCGAATTAACTCCACAACCGGCATCTAAATAATACCTTTTCTTATTCTGCTATTTAGTAAATCTTTAATTATTTTTAATTCTAATCAAGTTAAATGAACCAATTCCCGATTTTATGAAACTGTAAGCAAAAGCCTCATAATCAATATATCTTACGGTTCTCTTCCAAGCATCATGAACACAAATCATTCTATGCTTTTTCTTAGTGTTATCTTCCTGATAAATCACGTAACCGCACACTGTAATCGTGTGGTCTTCATATTGTCCCATGGCAATATTCATTATAACAGGGCGATTAGCGTTTATTTCATTTTTTACTTCGCTTTTAAATCCCCATATATATCTGCTTTTTATGGCGACTTTTCTGTACCCGTAGTCAGCAAATACTTCTCGAATGATATTGTCAATTTTATAAAAATGTGTGCCCTTTTTCTCGTTAAAACCATGAGTCTTTGCGTTCTTAAGAACTTTTTCATAATTTACTCTGTAGTCATCAGAAATATTATCATATCCGTGTTTTGCATAATAAGTTAGAATCCTCGTTATCGCAACCAAAGAGCAGTTTGAATTTTGTTCAAAATCACCGCAGACAAACTCATCCATATCAAGAATGTTTTCTTCTATTTTTTTAGGCTTACAATTATACCTGTCCTCAAGATATTTTTCAGGATCATAAATACTTCCATAGTCAGTTCCATCCTGACCTTTATATGATTTCGTACTGTAACGCCTCATATTTCAACTTAGTCCCTTCATTTATATCTGCGGGAAGCAATGCTCTGGCAACTAGTTTAAGTTCATCTGTATCAACATCAGTTCTCTTCAAATGAGCATAATCACCATCAATTGCAACCACCTCATAATACATAGTTATCATTTATTCCTTCTCCTGTTAAGTCTTTGCCTATGCTTCTAATTCTGTTTCAACCTCTACAACTGTCTCAATTTCTGTCTCTACCTCAGGCTCTGTTTCAGACACAGTTTCTGTCTCAGTTTCAATCTCAGTTTCTGTCTCTGTCTCAGTTTCTGTCTCTTCCTCAGGCTTAACAAAATATATCATGGCACTTGTAAAGAAATCTTTGTATGTAGTCTGATTGTAATATCCACTGTGCCAGATAATTACCTTGCCATGCACATCAACAATCGGCCTTGCATTTCTAAAAGACGCATCTCCTGTCATTTCATAATATACATTTTCACTCAAAGACAAACCATTTTCATCATAATCGTATATTTCCACATAATCGTAGCCTTCTTCATTCCTAGCAACTACAATTCTATTTTCATCAATAAAAGAAGCTCCACACTGGTATTTTGGATTCCAAAGCGGTTCCCCGCCATTGCAGATATCTGTAACTAATCCATCATCATAAATTCGATACACACTATTTCTTGAAGACTTACTTGTCGAAAATGATGCATATAATATTTTAGTTTTATCCGGATCAGTAATTGCCACATCAAACATTCTCTGCGTACGATTTTTGTCAGCAACAATCAATAAATCAAATTTAGTATAATCAACATCTGATTTTCCAAGAGTAGTTTTCCTGTCCGCATTATAAAGTGTATCATTTTTTACATTCAAAAATCCCATTCTGATATTAGGATCTTCTGATGTAGGATTTGAATACATACAGATACGAATAAGTTTTTCATCTGTTGTTGGAACAAATTTACAATAATACTGCATATCAGCCTTAACTATTAAATTTTCCGGCGACCAAATAATGCCATCAATAGATTTTCTCAATGCCCAGTTGTTATTGTCTACTCTGTAAAATAAATAATAAAAACCATTACACTTTATAATCTGACTGTAGCACGTCTTTCCCGAAGACAAAAGAACTGTATCATTTGAAAATGAAGTGATATCTTCAGATTTATCTGAAATTCTTATATGAATATCTCTATCCTCATTATGACCTCCGGCGTAAGCGCACATTATTTTGCCATCATCCATAACTGTCATTGCCAATCCATTGTGGTCATCCACTGCACCGGCCTTCTTGAGATATGTTTTCTTAGTCTCTTCTGTATTTGCATCATAGGCTGCAATTCCACAATAGCCTTCGTTTGTCGCAAATCCCCAGTAAGTTCTGTCCTTTTTTCCCTGATATGATACCACCTGAGGATAATACCACCAGGTCCAAATCATATTATCATTTCCTTCGGATACAATATTAAGTGGTTCAAGAGTCCATCTTGCATAAAGTGTCACATCTCCGACAACATCTTTTCCAATGCTACTTATTTTTTCATTAAACTCTTTATCAAGATACCAGCCCTCAAACACATATCCTTTTCTTTCCGGTGTTTTTAACTTTGCACCTTTTCCAAACTTATAAGTGGCAGGATTGTCATCATTATTTTTACCACTATTTAACTTATAAGAGATATCATATGTTTTTGCTTTCCACTTCGAATAGAGCACTATTTTCCCTCTTGTATTTTTCTTTATAACATCAATTTTATTTTTAAACTTTTTGTCTGTATACCATCCCTTGAAAACATTTCCTCGTTTTGAAGGAGAATACATTTTTTTCGATTTATTATATTTATATGTTGAAGTATTATATTTGCTGTTTGTGCCACCATCAAGTTCGTATTCTATCTTGTATGATTTAGCCTTCCATTTTGCATATACTTTAACATCTCCTATATGGCTCTTACTGATTTTTTTAATCTGTTTACTAAACTTTTTATCTTTGTACCAGCCCACAAAAGTATACCCTGTTCTTTTTGGTTCTACTAACTTAAGACCTTTTCCGGACACATAAGATTTAGGTACTTTCTTACTGATTTTTCCTTTGTTTAACTTATATGTAATCCCGTAAGTGTAGCCATTTCCTGCTGCATACACATTTGGGGCAGCCACTCCTGCTATAAACACAACATTAAATACAACTATAGCCCAATATATAAATTTCAGTTTTTTGATACGCCTCTTATTAATGTCAAACATTTCAAACCTCTTTTTCTATATAATCTTTATTTGTAACGCCTTAAACGTACAGTGTTAAGGATACTACAATTTAATTTATTAGTAAAGAACACTTACCCGGTAGCACTTCTCCATTCCTGCAATCTGCCAAAGTTTTTATACCAGTCGAATTGCAAAATCGCCGAGAGCGTTCTTGACCTTATCCTAACAATGGCAGTTCGTATTTAAACAATACTTCGTTAATCTCCATTATATTATATATTTTCTTTTCCAGATAATAGGAAACAACCACATCAAATTTTGATGCAGTGGATAATGTGTATCCCGCTTTCATCAACAATTCATTCGCCTCTTCCACTGAAAGTTCCAATGCAATAATTAGACATATGATTGTTTTTTTGCTGGGTTTATAATCAACATTACTTCTGATTTTTGAAAAAAGTTTCCTGTCGATATTTGCTTTTCTGTAAACTTCAACATCACTCATATTTCTTTCATCAATAAGTCTGAACAGCATCTCAGTGAAAGTCTCAACTTTTCCATTAAGCTGTTCTTCCAATGTAAGTTCTGTTTTCGGTTTCAAATTCACAGGTAATCCTGTTTTCTGTCCTGATTTCACAGTTGGTTCAGTTTTCTGTCCTGATTTCACAGTTGGTTCAGTTTTCTGTCCTGATTTCACATCTAATTCAGCTGACTGTTTTTTCTGCTGCAGTGCATCTTCCATTCTGACATCATATATTTCATCATATGACTCGTCATTATTTGACACATAATTATCATCAATATATTCCTGAACATCAAGGGATAACTTCTGACCTACTTCAAGGACTCTTTTTTCGTATATCGTCAGATACACTGTCATATCATTGTCTGCCAAAAAATCGTTTATGGCATTTACTGCTGTCCCAAGTGCAATATCTATTGGCATTTTGTAATTGCCTGCCGATATAAGAGGAAACGCTATAGTTTCCGCATTGTATTTTTTTGCAAGCTTTAATGATGATTCGTATGCACTATATAAAAGATTTATCTCATCTGCAGTTTCGTTCATCCATATCGGCCCCACCGCATGAATTATATATTTTGCCTGAAGTTTAAAAGCCGGTGTAATTACTGCACTTCCAATTTCACATCCACCAATCTTCTCACATGCTTTTGTCAGTTCCTCTTCCCCTGCCGCAAGAAAAATAGCTCTGCTGGTTCCGCTTCCCTGCAAAAGTTTGGTGTTTGTAGTATTTACAATTATATCAGCTTTAACTTTAGTAATATCTTGTCTTAATAATAAGAGTGGCATAGGCACCTCCTCAGTAATATCTCCAACTAATTATAACTCATTATTAAGAAATATATAGAATTATTTCAAGTTTAGTTCTTGTTTCTTACATCTGATATTTTTTCAGTTGCATTATTATCCCATCCAACATTCTGCTATCCAAAGGTTTCTTTGACGTCTCCATTGTAACAAACAAATTATCACCTAATACATAGCCTAAGTTTGTATATAATTGTAGTTTTGCCACTGCATTATTTGCATAGTTTTCACTATCCATCAGCCCGAGTAGGATGACATAAAAAAAGAACCTGCCTCACGGCAGGTTCCTTAATCACTAACTATATTATTCCCATCAATCCAACTCAACTATTGATTTTGATAGATTGAATTCTTTCTTCACATAACTACTGTTTACAAGTGAAAGTATGTCTGTATATAAATAATCATGTTTTGACTGTGATGGCATAAGTTGCTGATTATATAATTTTTCTGCGACATCAAATATTGTGTATTCAAACGAATCTGAATATGCGTAGCTTCCATCTTCCAGTTTTGCGTAAGCTCTGATTCTCCAATTTGCTGTGTATTCTGCCGGATTCTTTGTGGCAAATAACATTGTCATGGCAAAGCTTGATGTCTTGCCTGTTTTTGAGTAATTTCTTGAAAGTCTTCCGGCTTGTGTACTCTCGAAACTTACAACTGTATCATTGTCACTACCTACGTATAATTCTGATGCTTTTGCATAATCTGAAAGTGAATAAACAATTCCTGAACTTACAACTGCCTTGCCGTCAATCTCATCTGCAACTGAGTATACTGTTCTCATTCCTTCAGAGATTGGGCTAATCTGGTAGCCGTTTATTTCAATTCCATCACTTACTTCTACATCATCACCGGACTGCTCGTCCATTACATAAACTTTTAAATTATCAAGATCAAGTTGACCGTTTGCAAATCCGTCAATTCCAAATGAATGTCCTATAAGTGAAGTTGTATTATTGGTTCTGAACGGATATCCCTCTGCCACAAGCACGTCATTCATATAAACATCATATGTTTTAGTGTCCATATCAAGAACTGCTTTATAACTGTTCCATACATTGTAATCGTAATCTGCAATCTTTTGTGTTGAAGAACCTGACTGCTTCAATATTACTCTGTGTGCTGAACTTGCATTGTCAAATGCCATTGTTGTAGCTGCACTGTCTGACTGGTTCTTTGCAATGTTAAGGTTTGCATATCTTACGTCATTTATTCTTGCAGAGTACTCGACAACAATTTTCTTATCACCGTTTACTTCTGTATTTCCAACATATGGATAGAACAAATTTACATGTCCTGCCTGATCTCCTGTAGAAAGTCGAAGGAATCTGTTTCCGTTTTCCTCCACAATTGTTGTGGCACCACCGTTGTCAACGGTAACTGCTTTTACTCCGTACGGGAAGTGGTTTCCAAGTACATCATGTTCAAAGTCTCTGTATAAATTATATACCTGTTTGTTATTTCCTACTGTTACAAGGGATCCATCAAGTTCCTTCTTTGCCTGTGCAATCAAAGTCTCAAGTTCCTCTGCCTTGTCTTCAGAAAGTGTTCCTTTTTTTGCCTCTGTGCTTGCTGTAGTGAATGCACCAAGAAGATTTACATACATCTGAGTCTTATAACAACCAACAGTATCACCAAGAGGATATGATACCGAAAAGAACTCGCTCTGCATTGTGGCAACTTTTGATTTCATTGTCTCTGCGTTATTTACCTCGTTTGTATCAATAACCTTAACACTGAAATTATCATAATCCATCATACCGTTTGCAAACCCGTCAATTCCGACAAGGTGGCCTACAAGATTTGAACCTGTGGCATCTCTGAATGTAAAGTTGTCGGCTACCAATTCATCGTTTATATAAGCGCTGTATGTAGAACCTGAACAATTTCCAATCAACTTAAATTTGTACCATTTACCTGACTCAAATTTCTGAACTGATGTTTTTGTTCCAGCATTCTGAATCTTGATATCTGCTGCCTGATTTGTATTGTCAAATGCAACAACCATAGCATATTTGTCCATGTTGTTTCTTATCATTGCAGCATTTGCGTACTGGAATGTTCCTGTAAATCTGGCATCGAATTCTATCTCAACTCTGTGTGTTGCATCTGAGAATACAGTTCCGTTGAATGGAAGGGATAAGTTTGCCTTACCTGCTGTCGAACTCGTTGTAAGTCTTAAGAACTTATTGTCATTTTCTTCTGCAACCACTGCCTGTGCACCGTTAGTAAGTGCCATAACATCAAATCCGTATGGTGTCTTTGAAAGCTCATCCCTCTCAAAATCTCTGTAAGCGTTGTAGTGTGAGAACACACCGTCAAGCACCTGTGAATCTTTAAGGGCCTTCTCTGCATTGTCAAGTTTTGCAAGCATCGCCTCGGCACTTGCGTCTGTTACATTTCCACCGTATGCCATAACTTCAGCCTGCTCTAAAACTTCTTTATACCAATTGTAAGCAGCTTTGTCATAACATCCAAGGTCTGTTCCAAGAGGATATGATGTGCTGTCAAAGGCTGTTTTCCTTGCTGCTATAGTCTGAGCAAATGTAGTCTTTGCAGCTGTTCCGACACGACTTGATAATGTGAAGCTGCTGTCCGTTGGTGTCTCACTTCCTGTTGTAAGATAAATCTTGTCAACCATATTTCCGTCTTCTCTTACCCACAGCGAGAATAAATGCTGTTTCGCCGTTGCGACATCAAGTGTTGCAACTTTCTGCCAATACCATTTTTCATCTTTGCTGTCGGTGTGGAATCCTCCACCGCCGCTAAACTGTCCCTCAACATATGTGTTGTCCAAACCACCTCTGATTGAGTCTGAGGCATTGTCTACATATCTCCAACGAAGCCATACATTGTATGTACCTGTTGTACTGAAATTAATTCTGTAACTGAGTTCCGGTGCGTACTGTGGAAACTGTGAAGCTGTAGACCAGCCCGAACCTTTATCCGGCATTCTCATTGCAAGACCTGTATCTGACTGTGTAAGTCTCCACTCGTTTGGAAGTTTTCCGCTAACCTCTGATGCAATGTTTTTCTTTGAAACTGTGTAAGCTGCCATATCAGATGTTATCTGACTCTTTGAGAGCAGCACATTTTCCATTGCGTACTCAGCTTCAATTCCTACTTTTCCCGCACTCTCAACAAAAGGTCCGCTTCCCCATCCTGTCATTACATTCTTCTTAGAAAGCTTCTTTGACTCTCTTGAGCCGGGATTTGTGCTTGCCTTAAATGTAGTTTTGTATGCGCTGTTGTAACTTTCATTCGGTCCGTTCTGACTGTCTTTTACAACTCCGTCAGTGTAAATTACCATCTTATCGATAGCAATATAATTGTCAACCATCCAAATCTTTAATGTATGCTTTCCTGATGAAAGACTTGGAAGTGTAACTACATGTTTTTCAATCTGTCCAAAAAGGTTCTTAACCCACTGTTTGTTCTGGTTACTTGTAGTTCCCTCATCAACCGCTGTTGAAGATATTACCACCGGTGACTGATTGTCAACTGAATATGCAAATCTGATTTTTCCGTTTGGAATTGCATTCATGGTTGGAAGTCTGTAAATTTCAAGTGGGAACGCTCCCTCTGAAGTCAGATAGAAATCATAACTCATTGAAGGTGATGTTGATGAATTAACTGTGCTAAGACCTGTCTCAGTAAGTGAAGGGTCAACCACCTGCATCATATCTCCTGAGAATCCTCTTCCGGCATTTACAAGTTTCTTCCATGACATTCCTGCCACATCATTTTTTGCTGTGTAATGCTCTGCCTCCATAGCCACATATCCGTTTGCCTCAACATAGCAGTTTGTAATACCTGCCGCAAGGTCAGATACATTTACTTTTACTTTCTTAACTATATCGCCGGATGTAATTGTGATAATTGCACTCTTACCGGCTGCCTTATTATAATTGTTGATTGTTACAAAAATTCTTTGTTCGTCATTTACTGTTCCTGAAGTCTTTGTTAGAGATACAAAGTCCTGATCACAGGTTGCACTCCACGAAATACTTCCGGCGCCCTTATTGAAAATATCTATAAACTTTCCGCCATTTCCGTATCTGCTAAATGTAAGAACCGATGTCTTGTTTACAGGCATTTCCTCTCCCTGAACGACAACACCCATGGAAGCCTCTCCCAGAATAAGTGTAGGATTGGTTTCAGGAAGCTGACTTGTTACAGGTGGTGAATAAACCTCCGGATCAATAAGTCCTTTCCATTTATTATTTGAAATAGTGCTGTAGTAAGCTATCTCTGACTTTCTCTGTTTTTCCGTTGCAATAGAAATATCAGAGAAATTCTGTGCTGAAGCCATACGTCCCTGGTCGTAAGCCAATGTACTCTTATCTGCGTAATAGAACATTTTATTGGTCAGATATACCCAGTTAATTTTACACTGTACTAGCTCGTAGAATGCTGTCTTCATGGCGGTTGATGACATGCTGTTTGAAACAGCATTTGCTCTGTCATAAAGGTTCTGCCACATTTCCATTCTTTCATCCCACTCATTGAAATAAGTCTGATCAAATAGGTCAAGTCTCATATGCTCAGTTTTTCTGATATTTGAGTGATGATAGAAAGTTGTTAGTATATCAGCAATTTCATTTTTTGTTGCCTCGCTGATTGTGCTCCCAAAATTTCTCTTCATCCATTCCTTTGAAAAACCTGCCGAGTCTTTGGTGTATTTATCTACATCCCATCCGCATCGGATAAAGTAATCCATCTCACCTTCCGCAGGTTTTATATCACCAACGTTTAACACCCAGATTTTTCTGATTCCTGTGTCCCAACATTTGCTCATCTCTTCCCCGATAACGCTGAGAGGAATTGAACTCATCCACATATAACTCTGGTTTGCAGGTGCCCAGTAGGAAGCGTGATAATACATACCACCCTCAGCCATTGCTCTGTCACGGTTTGTAGGTGTACGTCTTACCATTCCGTGATTGTCATCACACCAGATTACTGTCATGTCACTTGGAAGTGTGAACTGTTCATTGTTGTAGAGCTGTAAAACTTCCTTGTATGGAAGAATTGCTTTACATGCCTTGTTTGCTTTTTCAGTTCCAACTACTTCTTTGAGCATTTTTAACTGTTCAGCAATAATCTCTGAGAGAAGTCCCGCTTTTCTTCCCTCCGTAGTAGTTCCGTATTTATCCCATTTTGAATCACTCAAATTTGCTGTATTGAAAGGTTCATCACCTGTACCTCTCATTCCAAAAAGCCACTGAACTTCAGAATCTTTATGTTTGTTGATGCTGTCTCTCCAAAATGCCTTAACTGCATCCGGATTAACTGTGTAATCATAAGTCAGCGAACTTGCACTGATTCCCATCTGTGCGGCATATTTATTTTTAAATGTACCCCACTCATCTCCTGCTGAGATGGTCTTTCTCATTACAACGCCGTACTGTCCGATTGTCTGCGCATTTTCTGCAATATTGTCAAAGGCGTTAACATGCATTCCCGGCCAGATGTAATTTCCTTTAAGTCTTAAAATAAGTTCAAATATTTTTCCGTAAAGAGCTGCTCCCATTTTACCTGAGCCGCCGTTCGCTGGGTTGAATACATTGACACACCATGCGCCAAGTTTTTCCTCATCGTTGATAAAAATACCTCTGTATTTTACATCAGGCATATCAATAATCGATGTTCCCTGTGGCATATATACATTGCTTTTTGTCTGAATTGGAACGTCGGCAAAATAGTACCATGGCGAAACCCCCATCTGCTCAGACACTTCATATGTACCAAATATCGCACCTCTGTTATCCGAACCTGCAATAACCATAGTGTTTTTATCAACTACTTTAATAAGATATGCCTCCCACTTATTCTTAATGGCGTTTACCTCTGATGAAGTAATCTTTCCGCTTGAGATAAGTGACTTAATCTGTGCACTCTTATCAAGTGTTCCGATTATTACAACAGGACCACTTGGAAGTGATGAACTGTTGCTGATTGTAGGAGTTTTTCCCGTAACTCGCTTAACGTCATCCCTGAAATCATTTACTACTCTTTTTACAGGTGTCTCTTCCGATGAATCCACCCAGAGAGTAGCTGTTGTACTTCCGGATACAATAGGAAAATCATTTGAGTTTCCACTTGTGGTAATATCCGCATTTATCATAGCAGGAGCGCCCGACAACAATCCCCCAATCATTGTGACTGCCATGACAAAGGACAATATTCTTTTTTTAATTCCGTTCATTTTTTCCTCCGATTCTAATTATATGGGTTGATAATTGCATCTCCCCACTTGTACTCAACTGTTTCGTAATTTGGATCAACTGTTTTTAAAATAGTATCGTATAGATAATTATGTGCTGTCTCTGAGTTCATAAGACTGTCTTTGTAAAGTTTCTTTGCAATCTTGTAAACTGAGAAATTTTTCACTGTACTGTACACATATGTTCCGTCTTCGAGTACAGCAAAAGCTCTAACCTTATACATTGCTTCATAAGCAAGTTTACTGTCTGCTCCATAACTCATTGTCATTTTAAAATATGTTGCAGTATCAGAATCTCCGAGTTTGTATTTGCTGATACCGTTTACAGTTGAAGAATAAGCCCTGATAAATTCATTATCCTCTCTCACATACATATCCGCATCTGAGATATTACTCTGCTCATCTCCATAACTGCTGAGTCCAAAAATCATACCGTGTCTGACAACATTTTTGCCGTCAATTACAGGCTCAACTCCTGCACTGACTCTGCTGCCACCATATGAAGTACTAATCTGGAATCCAAGTAAATTAATTTTATCGGAAGTATTAATTCCATTTTCATCAACAACTATTTCGGAAGCCTTTGTGGTTTCTTCCGGTGTTGTAGTTTCCTTAACTGTTGTAGTTTCCGGTGCTTTGGTTGTAGTCTCCGGAGTCTTTGTTGTAGTCTCCGGAGTCTTTGTTGTAGTTTCCTGCTGTGCTGTCAGGTCAACAAGAGAAAACTCTGTAAATTTCAGTGTTGTTCCCGCATTTATTCCCGATGCAAGTTCAAATAAAATCTTTGCTCTATTGTCCGTTGCAGTGAATGTATCAGTAATAACTGTATCTCCATTTACTATATTTGAAGTCAGTTCTTTTACTCTTGAGACATCTTCTTTGCTGAGAATGCTACCTGCAGCATTTGAATTTACCTTGATAGAATATCTGTACTGATGTCCCAAAACAACCGGCTGATTATCAAGGGCAACCTGAATACCCCAGATTGCTTTATTATTTGCGGTGACATTTACCGTAAATTTATCAGCTGTATTTCCGCCGATATATGTTCCGTTTGAGCCGTTCCAGCTTCCGAAGTAATATGACCATGCTCCAAGATTAATCCATGTGTCATCTGAAGATACCTGAACGTTAACAGGCTCCTCATATACTTCTTCATTTGACATAGGAACCAATTTCCACAACTGATAGTCACTGTTCATATATCTCTTCTGCTCCACATAACCGCTTCCACCTGTTATTTCAGTGGTATCTGTAAGGGCGAGAAGACTTGCTTTATTTACAATTCTGTACTGTCCGTCTCCCATATGCTCAAATCTGAATTTCTGGGACGGAGATCCGTTAGCAGTATAAATCTGATAACTTACATTTCTGTCCTTTGATCCTGAAGGATCATCAAAGACTTTTGTCTCTGCACATTTAGGTATAATATTAAACCATTTGTCAGAATTACTCTTGAATCTGAATCTTTGAGCTATCGTGTTGTTATCTGTGTAAGTCTGGATTTTTGTTCCGTTAGCATCTGACTTATTTGGAATATCCATAACTTTTCCTGTACCGACATTTACAATCTTGTAATAGTCTGTTGTATTTACAGGAGGCGCATAAGTTGTGGACGGACGCGAAACTGAAACTCCCTGATCTATAGGCTCACCAAAATATGGATAGCCGTTGTCTGTCCATGTAAATCTCTGAGCTCTGATTGCTCTTGTCCATTTGCTTCCGCTGTATCTTGCACAGTGGTAAATAATCCAGTTTTCAGTTCCGTCAACTGATTTTACAAATGTATTATGTCCCGGTGCAAATGTATATTCTGTTCCTTTAAATACAGGTCCGTCGCTCTTAGCCCATGAGCCGGCATTTAAAAGATTTCCGTCTGTACATGTAATACGTCCAAGACAATAACTGTCTGTAAAACTTGCTGCTGCAGAATAAATAATATGAACCTTGCTTCCGTTTACTAAAACTTCCGGTCCTTCTGCAATTGATGATCCTCCTGATTTTTCCCACGAATTTGTAGGCTGACAAATACACACTCTCTGTGTCGAAAGGGTCCACGGATTGCTCATTTTAGCAATGTAGAGATTCTGCACATTTCCTCCTGTGGAATCTCCCCAGCCTGACCATACAAAATAGTTCTCATTGTTGTAGGTAAATGCTGTTCCGTCAATTGCCCAACGATCGTTAGATGTGTCATAGATTTTTCCCATGAAAGTCCAGTCTCCGTCAAGTGGATTATTTGCATTGCTTCCTCCCTGAAGCACATACATTCTGTGGTTTGCATTAGTTCCATCATCGGCGCAGAAATATACATACCACCTTCCGCTTAACCATACAAGCTCAGGCGCCCAGACTTCCTTACTGTACATTCCGGAACTTGGTGGTGTAAATGCCACAACTGTAGTTCCAAATGAACCCATATTTTCAAGACTGCTAAGTTCGGCTATCTTTACGGTATTGCCTGAACCTGCATAACAGTAATAGTATTTTCCGCCGGCAAGAACCATGGATGGGTCCGCTCCGTCAGTCTTTGCTGGCTGATTGAAATAATATGTGTTTGCAAGCTTTGTAATTTTCCAAAGCTGTCTGCTGTCATTTGAGACAGTCTGCTGTCTGACAGTGATATCTTTCTCCTCATCAGTAGAGCCCTTTTCATTACACATATCAGTAAGAGCCATTCCGCTCTTCTTGTTTATGATTTTGAAATTACCCTCTCCGTCAGGCTCTAATCTGAATTTTTGTGCATCAGTATTGTTCTTCGTATAAATCTGATACTGTGTTCCTGCAGACATGCTGCTTGAAGGATTATCGATTACTCTGGTAGGTGCAACCTTTGGCACTATATAGTAGTAATCTTCTCCGGTTACTTTTTCGAATGCAAACTGTTCTGCATTCGAATTATTGATAGTCCATGTGTGTAATGGATTCTTATCCTCATCCTTACCACTTGGAATATCAATCATTCGTCCCGTACATACATTGGTAATGTTATAGTAGGTATTCTCCACGACAGGAGCTGCTGCCGCATAGGCATAATGATTTTGGTGCTCGACAAACCCATCAGAAAATGGAACGACCGTCATTGTCAGCACCAGTGCGAAACTTATTAAATTTTTTCGTTTCATGAATAATTCTCCTTATAATTCTCCTTCTATAAACTTTACCCCTATAATGAAAATATTACACTTTCATTGATTTGATGTAAATTGAACTATTTCAATATCGTTCTTTTTTACCACAAACTCGCCAAGTTCATACAAGAAAAACAATAAAATGCAATTTTGTGAGAGAATTATTCAAGTTTCAAATCGTTTCAATATATTTTTAAGAGGTTTGCTGGTTTTCCTTGTTCTTGTTTTTACTATATTTTCCTACTTCTAGTTCTATCTTCCAACCCCCCGCTCTATTCCGGAATTACTCCTATCCCTGATTTAAACGCCGGCATCAACTGTAGCTTAAACAAATTCTTTTTGTGAAGATTGTCAATTCGATCTTTTGCTTCAACATCATCAATCTCACCTGTTCTTATGTATCTGTCTAAAGCAGCATAAGTAAATCCAAGATTGTCCTCATCTGTCAATCCGCTTAGGCCATCGCTAGGAGTCTTATCCACAAGTTCTTTAGGAAGTCCTAAAAGTCTTCCTATTTCTTTAACCTCTGTCACAGTCAAGTTGCACATCGGACTAAAGTCTCCTGCTGCATCTCCGTACCTGGTTGAATATCCCACCCAGTCTTCTGAGAGGTTACATGTATTGACCACACGACCATTGTTACTCTGTGATACGGCATAAAGTGTAGACATTCTGATTCTGGCAGGAAGGTTTGTCATCGTCTGCTTTGATATCTCAACTTCTTTTGGAAAATTATTGACAATTCCATCCACTGCATCCTTTATGTTGATTATATAGTTTTTAACATCAAGTGTATCAACCAACAACTTTGCGTACTGGATATCACTCTGCTCTCCGTTTGGCATCAGCACTCCGATTACCCTGTCTTTTCCCAAGGCTTCAACCAAAAGTGCAGCCGCTACAGAGCTGTCTTTTCCACCTGAAATACCAACAATAGCATTGCATGTCGGGCCATTTTCTTTAAAAAAATCCCTTATCCATTGCACACATTCATCTTTTACTTTAATTGCATCAAATGTATATTTTTCATTTATTTCATTCAATGTACCTTTTCCACACATTAGAATTCACCTCCGTGAAGTGTCTGTCTTACTTCATTAAGACTCCATTCCTTAATAATCTTTCCGTCTTTAAACACTGTCTCAAGACAATTTTTTTCCGCATTAACAGCTTCGTCCCATGTGAATCCATCTTTGAAAACAAACTGTCCATCTTCCTTCCAGACTACACAGCAGCCTTTTTGTGATTTTTTAAATCCGCCCTCTTTTGGATTCTTGAAAATTGGAACCGGATTGTCTCCGATTTCACAATATGTAGCCTTTATACATGAGCTGAATGTATCTCTGGTAAATGGTTTTAAAATCCCTTCCTCCTCAACGCACTGCATTGAAAATGATCCTACACCAAGTGCCACATTTGAGCAGGCAAATCCATTTTCTTCAAGGATTCTGTAAATTTCTTCACATCTTTGTATTGTAATTGAATCTCCGTAAATTGCTTTGACGTGTGAATCTAATACTTTATAACCTTTGCTGTTTGTGGTTCCGCCAAAAATATCCCAAAGTTTAAATACTGTCTTTGTTACAACTTCAATACAGTCCCCTGAATCTCCACGCATAAGCATGCATCCGTTGTGTTCCAATATTTCCTTTTTAAGTGTTGGCAAAACATTCTCAATAATGTTCCAATAATCATATGAATCAAGCACTGCTGAGAAGCTTGTATTCGGATATATCTCTGTCAAAAGTCTTCTAATTAATGTTGCCTCATCACCGTCCACTGCATAATTACTGCACATTACAGAATGCTCTGTACTAGGGCTTCCAAATGCAACCGGCTCCTTTGTACAATCGCAATTATAATTTTGTTCAAGATATGGAATAGTAGGAACTGTTGCTGTGTTTAAAAATGATAAGCACCAGCCTGCACCTGCCTTAATAGCAGATTCTGTACACTCCTCACCTCTAAAATCGAAAGCTCCAAGAGCTCTTGCTTTTTCAATGTTGTCATCACAAGTCTTTTCGTAATATCTGTTTACAATCTGTCTGTATGTATAACCAACAGTTGCAGCAAGCATTGGGTGCCAGCTCTCAGCTGAAATCAAACTTTCAAGAGACTGTGGAAGCCACGCAAAATCCGGATTTGTGTTTGTTATTCCAAACATTGGAACATGCATTGGAACCATTGCTCCTTCAGGAAGAGCTACTATCTCTATCGGAAGATATCCAAGCTTATGAAGTTTTTCAATCTTCTCGATTCTATATGCATCCTTTCCTAAAGTTGCATCCATTATTCTTCGGTATTCACCTATTACTTCATCAAAATCTTTATTGAAAAATTCTTCATTAAAGTAATCAATCAGATAAGTTTTAATAAAGCCCTGGAGTCCGAACATTACTACCTTGTCCCACATCTTAACCCTGCTCATTCGCGGAGTGAAATATGATACTGACTTTGTAATATTCTTTGGAAGCATCTCTGCGTGAACCGCTTTATAAAAATCTATTAATAACATCGGATTTGTTCTAAACATAATCAAACACCTCGATTCTCTCATCATTTTCTGTAAAAATACTGTCTGTCGTAAATACTTTTGTGATTAACCCTGACTCTAAAAGTTCACCTGCAAGAATTGTATTTTCACAGTGTGAAACATAAAGATAAATATCCTTTGCTCCAAGCTCTTTAAGTTTCCTTGCTGAATGTAAGAATGTTCCACCTTTGCTACAAATGTCATCAACAATAAGAACATTGCTTTCCTTTACAGCTTCTGCTTCTCCTGAAACGTCCAGCCCTTTTATAACTCCCGTCTTCCACTCTCGTTTTTTAATGCCAAATGCATAAGGCTTTTCAATCATTCCTGAATATCTCTTCATAGCACCTTCATCCGGGTAGAACATAATCAGATTCTCATCACCTATTTTTTCTATAACCTTTTCTATATAACTCTTTGGAGACTGAACCTCAATTCTGTCAATCAGCGCCTCGCTTACCGAAGAATGTGGATCAAGAACAGTCACTTTACTGAAACCTAAACTGTTTATTATTTCCGCAAAATATTTGAGAGTAAAAACATCCTCACTATTCTTCACCCTGTCCTGTCTCGCATTTGGAATATATGGCATTTTCAGGTAAATATCTTTGACGTTGAGTGATTGAAGATGTCTCACAAGATAAAACAAAACTATCAGTTCTTCATTATTTTCAAACTTCCATGTAATTGTTGCGCTGTTATCCTTGTCACCAATCCCTGACACCATTGCTTCCTTTAGAAGCAGCGTTCCATCCGGAAATTTATTTATGTCAACGATTTTCTCATTATATTTAATCATTGTAATTCCCCCTATTTTGAAAAATTCAAGAACGCCTCAGCGTCCTTGCTGCGAAAAAATTTTTTGTACAACACAGATTTTATTTTCTTAATCTATGTTGCATACGCCCTTTGCTCATATATTATGTGATTAGCTTCGGCAACTTTCGAGCTTACTAACAAGCTCTATATTCTAATTATCTACATTGCCTCATCATAAATCTGGCAAGACTTCATTGTTGCAAGTGCTGCATTGTGTGCATCAACTGTAACTCCTGCGCAGCAGCTTGAATCAACTGTAACTTTCATCTCTGGGAAGTTTGCTTTGATGTATAATGCATTAGATACAACACAAATGTCTGTACATAATCCAATGAGACAAACTTCAAATTCCTCATCGCCTGCATATGCTTTTATTAATTCCGGAAGTTTTGTTGAACCGAAAGTATTCTTCTCAACCCTCTCAACATCTTTTCCTTCTAATGCAGCCTCCACTTTGTCGTTTAATTTCCATCCGTCGGTTCCTTTGATACAGTGAGGTACAGGAAGATTTTTTCCTTCCAATGTCTCCATATAATTTTCAAAATGTGTATCATAGGTTACAAAAATCTTTCCATCAAATTTTTTGATTTTATCTGCAACATTATCTACAATTGCAACTGCCTCATTTGAACCAAGAGCTCCGTCTACAAAATCTTTCTGCATATCAACTACTACTAATACTTTTTTCATAACTATTACCTCCTATCAATCTTTGTTTATTCCAACCGGATAAGACTCCGGTTGATTGCTATGTCTGTATTGTACAATACAAAAAAATAAATGTGGTCGCTTTTTCTGCGACATTTCAGCTTTGTGCAAGCCATGAGATAAATCGAGTAGGCTGATTCCTACTCGATACCCACTCTGTGTAATCACTTCGAATCCACTTCGCTACTTTTCAGTGATTACACGGTCGCCAAGTGAAAATCTCTGTGCAAGCACAGATTTTCGCTTGGCTCGTCGTGGATAACAAAAAGAAACTGTCACACTTTTTATAGTGCAACAGTCTCGTAATTATTATTAATTATTTATATTTCTGTGCAATTTCCTCTATGTCGTCATCCATTGTTCCTTCGCCCATTGCAACGAACTTCCACTCTCCGTCTTTTCTATAGAGTTTTCCAAAAAACAAAGATGTACTTCCTGAGTAATCATCTGTGAGATCAAATTTGCAGATTTCTTTGTTACTTGAATCTAAAATTCTAATAAATGCATTTTTAATCATACCGAAATGTTGTTGCTTAGCTTTTCCTCTATAAATATTTGCAACAAAAACTATCTCGTCATAGTCATATGGTAAGTTGTTGATATCGACAACTATCTGCTCATTGTCTCCATCACCCTCACCTGTGAGATTATCTCCCAAATGATTAATTGCACCTGAACTGTGATTGAGATTAGTGTAAGAAATGATGTCTTCATCTCTGAATAATTTTCCACCTACAAGTGCTAACGCCGATGCGTCACAATCTATATCAATTGGCACCTTTTTCTTTCTTCCGAATAATCCTGCTTCAATTATATCTGCTGTAGCTTCGTCCCATCCAAGGGCCACTACTACTTTAGGCAACTGCGCTCCTAAACCTACCACAGATACTTCCTCTCCTTTTTTTAATTTTATACTCATATTAATTTCCTCCCTTAGTTTAAAAAAGTCTATCCATATTGTACCAAATTAACTACTTTTCTTCAACAATCAAGGCTTTGCTGTTGCATAATTTCCCAGTCCGTAATTGTTTGTTGCAGCATATACCTGCTCGCCCGCCATGCCTGTGATCGTTTTTTTCTTTTCCATTGTACCCTCCATATTCCAATGACTTTTAGGATTGTACATCAAATCAAAAAACTACCCAGACTCTTTCCTTTGGCATCAATTTTTCACGTGGATTTTACTTTTAAAAGCCAGCAGTTTCCAAAAGGTAACTGCTGGCTTTATTATTATTTCTGTCTAATATTAATTGCCTTTGACATCCTTAACTGTTCCGCCGTTTACCGGTTTAACATCCATGAGAATATCATTTGTTCCTGTGCTCTCCCATGTAGTATTTGCAAAATTCTCAGAAGCAATACCTTCAAATACAAGTACGTTTGTTCCAACACCTTTTCCTGTCCAAGTTACATTTGTAAGTGGCATCTGTGCTTCGAATTTACTTGCATCAACCGTTACATTGCTTGCACTGCTAATTAATTCAGCATAGATAACTGAGAATGTTACTTTATCACCCTTCTGGTAATCTGTAGTTGCTGCTGGTGCAATACCAACCTGAGAAGCTCTTGCAGTATCTGATACTGACAAGGTAAATTCATGCTTTTTGGTCCAATAATCTGTTCCACCAGCACCATCATCTTCAGTCTCGCCATAATAGTATGCTTGACCAGTTGCGAAATCGCTCCATGGAATCCCTGAACTACCTACATCACACCACTGATATCCTTCATCTTCATCAATCCAACGACCGCCCCATCTTGAAATCCATGTATTGCCAATCCTGTATTTCAGATAGTAGTCATTACTCCATGTTGTACTGTCTTCATCTGAATCAGCGTATACTCTAATCTTAAGATTTGCTGTTGCACCGGCTTGCTGGAGATAATATGATAATTCAGTTCCAAGCATTCCACCAAAGTTTACCGGGCCTACTGCATTATTACCACTTGAGTCATTATCAAAGTGAGCACTGTGATCTACTGTAGTTGACTTGTTTCCATATAACTTATTTACTGTAAGAATATTGCCACTTGGCATATTCATGGTTCTCGTTACTTCCTTAGTTCCATATACACCAGTTACATTACCTTTAACACTTTCAATTCTGTAAAGCTCTACCGTATAGTATCTTGTGTTGTAACCTGTGAGGTTAAACTGATGTGCAAACGTACCATTTGTGGCACCCGGAATCTGGTGGCCGTAATATCTTATTGCGGCTTTTTCTTTAGTAACCTTGAACTCTACCTGTGCAATACTTCCATCTGCATTAATAGTTCCATTCTGTTTCTCATTCTTAACCATAACATATGGTGTATTATTTCCATCGAACATTGCAAATGTATTATTTCCACCTACATGTAAGAAGTTGTTAGCTGATTCCTTATCCTTCTCTGGTCCGGCATTTCCTTTAACTGTAACTGTTCCACCAATTGCTGTACCATTTACAGTTCTAAAATATACTCTCTGTTGATCTGAAGAAATCAGATTAATTCCTGTTGCAAGTGTACGTGTAATAGTATATGTTGTCTCTCCATCACCTGTAGGAGATGAAGATGTAGATGACTTCAATGCAATACTAAATGTTCCTGCATATGCCCATTTTGCTTTTAATTTCTTATTTCCAACTTCTCCTTTCAGTTTCAGATAATTACCCTCAATCAGTACTTCATTACCTGATGTAATGTCATACCAGCCAAGGAATTCATATCCTTCCTTGATGCCCTGTGGAACCTCTAGTGTAACATCTGTACTCTCAATTGTATACTGAGTTGGATTTACTGCTGGATTTCCTGCTGAACCAACCGTTACAGAATCATATGTAATCTGGTAAGTGATTGGGCTCCATACTGCAAACAGACTTACAACATTTTCTCCATTGTAGAGACTATGTCCACCCTGGGTGAATGTATATCCGTCTGAATATTCAACGTTTCCACCACTCTTAGTTGACCATCCCATGAATGTGTAACCATTACGTTTAAGTCCTAATGAAGAAGCTGTCTTAAGTGATCTTGTCTCGTCAAATGTAAATACATTGTCTTCATCTTCATTGAATTCTTTTCCAGTTGAATCCATACCCTGTTCATAGTAAAGATTAATCTTGTATGTTCTTGGAATCCACTTAGCATATAAGTTTACATTGTAAGCAACAGGATTCATTTTCTCTACCAGGCTGTCACTGTCATAATTTGCTTTAGTATACCAACCTGCAAAATCATAACCTCTACGTCCTTCTGATGGTGGCTGTATTATGAAGCTATTGTCAGTAATCTTCCAAGTCACCTCATCTACCTTAGCTTCATACATATTGTTAAATACAGCTCTGTATACGTTTTCCTGCCACTGGGCTACTAATGTAAGATCATTCTCTGGCATAGTACTTGGAAGCTTGTCAATAAATTCTTCTGTCTGTACTACTGTCCATCCTGTAAGCGTGAATCCACTAACCTTTGGAAGTGTAATTCCTGAAAGATCTGCTCCTGCTTCTAACTTCTTAACAAGATATAAACCGGTACGATTGTAAAGTGAAAGTGTGTGTGTCCTGATTTCCCAGTGTGCAACAAGTGTTAAATCAGTAGTAGAATCTGCTGAAATAATGTATTCTTTAAATCTTTCTTCACTATCACCTACAGACCATCCTAAGAAAATGTATCCTTCTCTTACAGGTTCTTTAATGATAGTTTCTTCACCAACATTGTATGAAATAGGATTGTCATTAACATCTGTGCTCTCAATGCCCTGGTATGTAATCGTTGCCGTAACATAATTCCATCCTGCATACAATATATGATTTTTTCCAATACCAACTAAAGTATTTTCATCAATCTTGTTACCATTTGTCTTTGCATCATACCATCCGGTAAATTCTGCATTATCTTTTGTTGCGATTGGAAGAGTTCCATAAGCTTTTCCGTAAGTTACACTCTTTTCTACATCACCCTCAACGTTTCCTCCGTTGCCATCAAACGCTACTTTGTATTTATTAGCTACCCATACTGCTGTGTATGTGAGTGCTTCCATACCCATAACACTTGCAGGCTCCTTATCCCATATGTAAGAATAATTCTGTTTTTTAACTATTGGAGCTATAATTGGCTGTCCGAAATAAACATCGCCACTTGTGTATGTATTCTCTGCTTCTCCTCCATCGAGATTCCAACTCAATTTGTAACGTTCACGAGCATATTTGATTTCTACTGTTTCAATCTCACCTGCTGTTAATGTTACTTCAGTTGCACTTGGTGCATTGAATCCCTCATAGTTTCTGATTTCAGGAGTAACTATATCTCCATTTTGTCCTGTTATAACTTCTGTGTCTGCAAGGATTGTATAGTTTCCTTCAATATCCTGCTTGTAATGATTTACAACAACTGCTGCCTCTGCATTTGACCAGCGAGCTGTTAAGTTCAAATCAGCATCCGGCATAGTAGATTGTGTATAAACAGTACCATTCTTTGTCCAGCCTGCAAAAACTTTTCCGTTTTTAACTGGAATATCAAGTACTAGGTTTTCTCCATAAGCTACCTGAGTAGTAAGAGGTGTTCCAGAACCTGTAAATGTTCCTCCATCTAAATCTAATGTAAGCGTATGAGTCTTTCTGGTATATACATAATCAATTATTGTAGATCCATCTGTTGCAATTTCAACATTCTTCCTAGCTGGCGCTGTAAATCCTTCAAAACTCTTAACTTCCGGTGAAACCGTTTCTCCTACAGTACCTGTGAGATTTTCTGAAAGAACTAATGTCTCTCCTTCACCGTCTAAGTCTTTCTGATAATGACGAACAACATAAGGAATGTCATCCCTTTCTGCCCACTTTGCATCAAGTGTCAACGCTCCCAGATTTCCACCAGGTAAACTGAATACCCTGTTCTCTCCAAGATACCAACCAATGAAATTGTATCCCTCTCTTTCAGGATAATCCAAAGCAGTTTCCGGAGCATTCGGAACGTACTTATTCGGATTTGCGCCTTCACTGATACTTCCGCCATTAAGATTGTAATTAACATCATATGATTTAAGTTCCCATACGGCTGTCAATTCAATTACTCCGTTTTCTTTAGAAGTAAGATTTTTTACATTTTCTCCTGCGGCATAAATCTTATTTGTAACTGTATCTTTCCAACCTTTGAACACATAATCAGTTCTTGTTGGAGCATCGTAAAGATTCTGTGCTTCATCATATGTGAAGTTCTGGCTAGTTGCTCCTGCCATTGTTCCATTGTTTGCATCGTACATAACAGTGTAGTTATTTGGCTTCCAACCTATAGCTGTGTATGTAGCATCTCCATTTACTGTTACTACTTCAAATCCTGTCTTTTCATTGAGTGGCACTTTATTTCCATACTGATCCTTATAACCTAAGAAAGTATATCCTTCCTTAACAGGAACTGGGAGTGCCATCTTTCCGCCTGCACATACTTTGTAATCTGTGTAAACGATACTATTATCATTTGCATCAGCACCCTTAAGTGTTACTGTGTACTGCTTGCGACTGTAGATAACTTTAATTACTGTTGAGCCATCAGCCTTGATTTCTCCTTCATCTACCGGCTGGCCACCCACTGTCATCTTGTCAAAGAACTGAACTGCTCCTCCACCATCACTTAATGTAAAGAGATGTTCTGCTTTACCTTTCTGTTCAATTTCAGTTCCATCTTCCTGTAAGAATTTTGCAGTTACTATAAGATTTCTAACTGTGTCCTCTGAAATCTTATCACCTGCAGCTCCCTTGCCGTAATCGATTGTCTGAACAGTGTAAGCTCCGCTTAACTGCTGTACATAATATTCAACACGATAAAGGATATCTGTTCTTGGTGCCCACTGTGCTTCGTACACAGTATCTGTACCATCTGCTACTCCTATTTTGCCACTGTCAGCCAAAATAGTATCTCCATCAATCACCTGATTTGTGTTTTTGTCAAGCCATCCTGTCAGCTCATATCCGTTTGCAGAAATTTCAGGTGCATAAATGTTCTCACCATATTTTTCCGTCAAGGTAATATCAGGTGCAGTTCCTTTTCCGCCTGATGTAAATGTTGATTTACTTCTCTTAACATCATAGTAGATATTTAATGAAGCTGTTCCATCTGCAAGAATCTGCAATTTCTGATTTGTAGGGCCTGTATATTCATACTTGTTATAATTTGCAATTTCTTCTTCTGTAAGATTCTTCTTGTATGCTCCAGGCTGTAATATTTCAGGTTCAACATTTGTCAATGTTGTTCCTCTGTAAATCTTCTTGCCATCGTATGAATATTCTCCTGCTGTATTTGGATCTTCAAGATAATATTTTATAGTATAAGGAGTGTCATCTGCCGGTTTCCAATGTGCATATATACGTACACTTTCAGCCGGCATAGTCTCTGGATATTCGTAAGGTTCCTCTGTGTAGTTACCGTTACCGTCTTCAGTTCTCTTATACCATCCGTCAAATACATAACCTTTTCTAGTAGGATTCTTTGGCTGTACAACTTCTGCACCATATGCTCCTACAGTAGCCTCTACATATGAACCACCTTCTGTAAATGGACTAATTGCATATCCATCAAGGTAGTTATCCCAAGATATTTCAATAGTTCTCTTCATCTTTGCATATGAAAGAGGAATATGTCCATTCTTGTAGTACAATGTAGCAGTACATTCTGCTTCCATTTCTTTGTAACCATCTTTCAGTTCAACCGTATGAGTATCCGGATCATATTTGAACCAAGAGTTAGATAATTCAACACCATAGCACTCATCGTCATAAGTTGTACTACCGATTTCTCCCTCTTCCATGTCCATAGTAGTAATCTCATAATATTCATCAGGGATTACGAACTGTTTTACATACTGGTGAAGTTCAATATCATCTATGTCTTCCTGAAGGATTTCAAAATTAAGTGGTACTTCACTTTCTCCAAATTCCTTAAGCGGAATCTGTGTCTCAAACAATGTATGTTCAAATGAAGCTATCTTACCCTTAATCTTCTTAAAGTTCTTTCCTATCTGTGCACCGGTTCCTACTTCTATGTAAATACCAATCTGAACATATAATGCACCTGCGCTATTCTCTGTCTTCTTACCATTTAGAATATGTACATGATAGTAGAAGAATCCATACAGATCTACGTAAGCTCCAACTCCAACAGTCAGTGATGCTGATCCAAGTATTCCTTCCACAAGTTCTAGGGATAGTTCTATTTCAAATCCAACCTTCAGTTCCAGCGTCCCCATTACATAAAACTTGAAATCTAATTCTGCCGGAATTATTTCAACAGTCTCGCTATCACACTTTCCTTTCAGTACATGAATATTGTATATGGTCTTCTTACACTGAATATTTGAGAATTCCAGTCCTATTGTTACTACAACATCCACCGTGACAATGAATTTTACTTCCAGACCAAACTCAACGATACCTGGGAACAATTCATACTTGGTCTTGAATAATGATATCTCAACTAAAGTAATAGCATCATGTTCCTGCTCAAGCATCTGTTTATATTTTACTGACAACCAGTTAGATATTTCTTCAGCTTCTTCATCTTCCTCAGCTTCGTCTTCTTCCATGAGACTCTTAAGCTCATCAGAAATATCCTTAATCATTGTATTGTGATCTTCGAGGATGGAATCTCCCATACCATCGTCCTGACCTGCTGTCATTGCTGTAGCTTCTACGTTGATACCTGTATATGTACCAGTTGTAAAGCTTGGCGAGAAGACAACATCTGCAGGATATGGGATACAGAGAATCTTTTTCCATTCAATCTTTGCATTGAATCCCATAGAGAGCTGTATTTCCTGAAGGAAATCTGCTTCAATTTCAATATTGAGCTTATTTTCTTCCTCTGGTTCTTCATCTTCGCCGTCTTTGTCATCTTTATCGTCTTTATCGTCTTTGCCGTCTTTGTCGTCTTTGTCGTCTTTACCGTCTTTATCGTCCTTGTCTTTACCGTCTTTATCGTCTTTGTCGTCCTTGTCCTTGTCATCTTTGTCTTTATTGTCATCATCACCGCCTAATTCTTTCTCAAACTTAGGTACAGTAACTTCAACACTAAATTGAACATTCATGTGAATGCCAAGTCCACCAGGAAGATTCTCTGCTTCAACGAGTTCAACATCAAGATTTTCAAGTTCAACTTCTACAGCACCATCATCATCATCGTCGTCATCGTCATCTAAAAACTGCTTGTATGTCTCCATCATTTCTTTGTATTTGTCGCTGTAGTCTTTATATTTATCATAGAATTCATTAGCTGTTCCGACGATTGGAGCAGGCGATGATTTAACCTTAAACTTAAAGTCCTGAAGGCTATCAATATCTTTCATTCTTGCAAGACTTGTAAATCCTTCTGTTGCCATAGCTGTCTGTGCAAGATATTGTCCTGCTTCCTCTAAGAAACCACTATTCTGAGCATCTGCTACTGCCTGCTGCTTAATCTCTTCCTTCTGCTCAGGAGTAAGATTATCCATAGCATCGATAGGTCTTGAATAGTTTGTATCTCCAGATTCAGCAATTTCCTCAACATTAGCTTTTTCTGTAGTAATACGGATAAATTCACATTCATCACCTACAGGGTTTAAAGTTGTACCACCAGATGCAACTTTTGTGACTTTAAGATAGTCCCCAACCTGTTCCATGTCAGTACTTCCATATTCTCCCTTATAAAGAACAATGAAATCATCTTCTTCAAGCTTAGTTGTTGAGTCTAACTTAACATCTGAATACTTGTCATCTGACCAATCTAATTCAGATGCCATAATCTCCAATGTCTCCGGAAGATCATCCAATTTCAAATCTGCATCTGAAGGAATTGGAAGAATCTCTGGCATCTTAATAATATTAGCCATATCTGCATTTCCGTAGTAGAATCTATTTCCATCTATCTTATTGATAAACAGGTAAGCAATGTGATTATCGCCCTCATCAAATTTTTCAGGATTTTCCATTGCCTTAGCTGGATTCATACCACTATAAAGGGCTATAGTATTTCCAACCTGGAGTTTTTCTGCTTCAGTGTCTTTCCAAACAAAATATCCACTAATTTCTTCACTCTCTTTTGTATTGCCATGCTCATCTATCGTGTAGAAGCTTCCGTCAATGTAATCCTGTTTAGTACCATTTTCATCAAAAAGACCGTCAAGTTCTGACACTTCAATCATAATAACATCATTGTTAAGCTTCATATTGTTTACTTCTTTTTGAGCTATATTGACGTCATACTCACGAACAGACTTTGGCTGATTATCAAACATAAGGTAATCATTACCGTCTATTACCTCTGGAAGTTTGATAACATAACTTCCACCTTTTTCAAAATTGTCTACAGTTTCTTCCATAAGGATATGTTTACCTGAAAGAGTATAAACACCGTTCTCTCCTTCTATTGAAACATTATTCTCTTTGAGCTGATATTCATCTGAACCCTTGTGAATAATGTTTACTACTTCTATGGAATCGAGAACCTGCTGAGCTGTCATAGTAGGGTCTGTAGAACGGATTCCAATATGAAAATCAGGTTCAGCGTCGTTTACTGCTGTGACAGTCACCACTTCTTCAGGAGTAGCAATCTCCATCTTAACCGACTTTGCATAAAGAGTAGTTGTCTTATCAATTATGTCCTCTGCATTAGCCGGATTTGTGTATTCCGCATCATAATACCATGCAATGAATGTACGGTTATCAGCATATTTTGGTGTAGGGATAGATCCTATAGTGGTTCCTTTAGGAACTAGCATAGGTTTCATATCACTTCCACCCTCTACATCAAGGAAGTTAACATAATATTCTTCTTCCTGAATCTCAGGTTTGTTATCCTCTTCCTGTTCAGGATCGCCATCTCCAATTTCATCACCATCATTTTCGTGATTTCCAGTCTCTCCACCGCCATCACTAGCAGTAGTTGTCTCGGTCTCATCTGTGTTGATTTTTGTTGGCTCCTCATATTTATTCTGCTTATCTGCTGCGATAATCTTACATTTGAAGCTTGCACCACTCTCTACTGTTGCTGTGATAATTGCTGTTCCGCTTGAATTAGCTTTCACCTTTCCATTATTATTTACAGAAGCTATTAATTTATTAGAAGTTGTCCAAGTAACTTTCTGAGTATTTCCTGCCAAGACAAGAGTTATTTCCTGATCAACATCCATATGAAGCTCTGAGGCAGCCATCTTAGGCTCTTCAATCTTCACATGACATGTATATACTTTCTTGCTTTCATCAATGGCAGAAATAACTGCTTCTCCTGCAGCAACAGGAGTTAATACTCCTTTTTCGCTTACTGTTACAACCCCCGATGCATTAGAACTCCACATAACAGTCTGCTTTGAGTTATTAAGTTTAAGCGTAGTATTATCCCATTTTGTGAGTACTATATCTTTTTTATTTAAATCAGGTGTTTCAACCTTAACGTAACAAGTGTAAGTTTTATTGTTTTTACCTCTAACTTTAATCTTTGTAGAGCCCTTTTTCTTACCCTTGATAACAAATTCATATTTACTTTTTTTTGATACTTTTGCTACTTTTTTATTTTTAGATTTAATTTTTTTTATGGCCGTTCCACATAGTTTTACTGTAAGAGAACCGCCCTGAGTCACATAGGCTTTTTTCTTTGTCAAACCTGTAATAACTTTAACTTTACATTTGAACAATTTACCATTGGAAGCAGTAACAATTATAGTAGTCTTGCCCTGTTTCTTTGAAGTTACTGTTCCATCATTAGTAACCGTAGCTATCTTATTATTTTTACTTGTAGCCTTCTTAATGGTATCGCCACGCATTTCAAGTTTGAAGGTTTCACCTACAAGGATTTTAACACTTTTCTTATTGAGTCCAACGTTGCTTGCCGCTTTAACTGTCCCAGCAGGTTGTACACTAGTAGCCACAATAGTTAAAATAAGAATATAGCATAGCAGACTTTTTAGTCTCATCGTCCATTTTTTCATATTCTCAACTCCTTTTTCCTCGGATAGAAACCTGTGTCATCTTGTAAGCCTGACTCCCACAGGCTTTGCCCTCTTCATATTACAGGCATTAAGTGGGAGTCCACTTACACGAGATACAAAACATCTACATTTTAGCCAACAGTTTCATATCAATAATTACAAATCTTTTACTGTCACTTTAATTTTCTTTTTGAGACCGTTTCTAGCTATTACGTAAACATAACATGTACCGGTCTTCATTCCCATAATTGTTCCGTTTGTTGCTACTGCTGCAACTGATGAATCTGTTGACCAATATCTCAATGAGGCTGCTTTGCCTTTCTTCTTAATGGCCTTTTTGCCTTTCTTAACAGTAACAGTTGCCTTGATTGCTGCTGTATTCTTTACAACAACTGTGATAGATTTCTTAGCTACTTTCAATTTACTTGGATTGTAACCCTGAATTCCGCTTCCTGCACAACTAAGCTTCAAGCTCTTTCCAATTACAACCTTCTTGCCTTTTACAAGCTTGTATGCTTTCACATAGGCTTTGTAAATCTTTTTCTTGCTCTTTGCTTTGATAGTATAGCTTGTCTGTCCTTTAACTTTTACACCTTTTCCGTATTTCTTGTTTCCTTCTCGTGTATATACGAGATATCCGTCAGCTCCGTCAACTTTACCCCACTTAAATGTGAGATTACCTTTCTTCCATTTCAGTGAAAGCCCTGCATTCAAAGCAATTGCTCCAACTGCCTTTTGTTCTGGTGTTGCGGTATTCTTTGTTCCAAAAGCAAATGTAAATACTGGATTTTCAAACTTATTTGAAATAATATAGTTTGAACTTGTATATCCTTCTACTCTTGCTACGTAAATATCTCCAGGAGCCATGTTTTCCTTGCTAACTGCCTTTGCAAATGCTGTATCATCCTTTCTGTAAATAGAAATCTCAGCACTGTTTCCTTCAACATCTGCTTCAATAATGCCATTCTTTCTTGTAAATGTTGCAGATGGAAGCTGTGTTATTTCATCAAAACTCCACTCTACTTTATTGAGTACAATCGGAAGGATCTTAGCTTGTGCATCTTCCTGCTGTTCGCTTTCTGCAAGAATATAATTCTCTGCATTTGTATTTTCATCCCCTGCTATAATAGCTTCGATATCTAATACTACTTTTTTGTCTATAATGTTTTTGTTATCGTCATACAAAACGTCTTTAGCTGTTGCTTCTTTATTTGTTACCACGTAATTTCCGCTTACTTTGATACCAAGAACATCTCCTTTAATTTTTCCGTCAAATATAACTTCTGAAAGATCTAAGTTAGCAACTGCTGTTCCATCATAAACTTTATCAATTACTTTAATTCCTGAAACTGTTACAGGTCTAGGTGCAATCTTTCCTTTCAGCTGAGTTATATTTCCACTAGCTGCAATCGTGTAGTTGTAAAGGACATCAGGAGTATCTTCATTCAAAATGAATGAGTAATTACCTGCTGTTACATCTATTTCAGCAAGAGAATTATCAATCTTTCCATCATCTGTCATCTTTCTTGCAAGCCAAAGTACATCCTTCTGTGCATATGTTGCAGAATATCTGATCATATCCAGTTCATCAGCCTCAAATAATGCTGTGATTGTTTCTTCATCCTCGTCTGTTACTCCGTCAAAAACAATATTCTTAAAATCAAGGATTGCTTTATTTGTTCCGTTATATTTTTTAGTTAAAACATTTATACCCTGAATAATTCTTACTTCTGCAGGTGCAATAATGAAATTAGCACTTGCTTTGCTACCTTTGAAGTGAGCAGTCTCTTCAAGTGTTATAGAAATCTTGTAAGCGCCTGCAGCGGTTGGGGCCTTATCACTGTCATAAGACTTACCACTTAATGACTTACCTGTATAGTGATATGTGAAGTGTGAAGCTCTGGTTTCTGGATCTTCTTTATCAATATCACTATTGTTGTACTTAAGTTCCAGCTCAGGAAGTTTGTTTCCATAAACAATTGTATAAGCTGTATTTCCTGTTCTCTGATAGTTGAGAATTTCTAAATTGCTTTCATCCTGGTTGCGTTCATACTTGAATGTGAATGACTGATCTGGATCTGTTTCATCAACACAATAATTTGTTTTTGCGTTACTATCATCACTACTCAGTTTTACATCCACTACCTTAGCAACATACTCTCCATTATCTACCATGTAAGGCTGTGTAATTTCTTTATCAGGATTATCTTTCTGATAGAATTTAACAACCGGCTCAAAAGCTTCTTCTCCAATAATTCCACAGTCATCATCAAATACTGCAGTTGGGAGATGATTAAATAATGTTGAATAGAATGTCCAGGTAATTCCTTTTAAAGGTTTTGGATTAATTTTTCCACTGAAGATTACCGTATCAACCACATAGTCATCTGCCTGATACAATCCTTCTAATTTAACCTGATACTTACCAGCTGTAATAGTACCGGTCTTTTCAATTACGTTGCCACTCTTATCATATACAACATTTGCGTCTGCATAGCGATCCAATGGCCAGTCAGTTGCATTTGCATCACTTAATGTAACAATATCTCCTGAAAAAACGCCTTCGATTGTAGCATTGCTCCAGTCAATCTGAACATCTTCACTGCTATCGTATACTTTGTCTTTCGCCTTAACGCCCTTGATTGTGAGTGTTGCAGGTGAAATAATGGCTGTTGTAGTATTCTGAACTCCTTCTTTTTCTGTATTAATTGTATAGTTTTCAAGATTTGTGCTTGAGTTTCCTGATATAAGTCTTTCATAGACAACCTTAACTGTCTTTGCTGCAGGTTGGCCTGCATCCATTCTTACATCTTTTTCAGATGCTTCTGAGGAAGTTTTTGTAAATTCGCCTCTAACTTTTACTTCAAGAAGTTCTCCTGTAGCAGCGCCTATAATCTGCATATCTTTAAGATCAAGTTCCGCTTCTTTACTTCCGTTGTATACTTTATCTTTTGCCTTAATTCCGGAAATAACTACTTCCTTAGGTACAATCTTAGCTTTTGCTGTATCCTGATTTCCGCTTGTTTCGATTACGTAATTGTAGAAAATATCAGATGTAGCATCTGCATATGCAATTGCGCAATTACTAATAGTTACATTCTGTTCTTTTATTGTTCTTGCATAATCTGAATTGCGAACAACATCTTTTCCTTCAAATGTAGCTGTATATGATATAAATCCATTAGTAGGATCTGCCACATTTGCAAGTGCTGCTGAAATAGTTGCTGAATCACTAGGTAGAATTCCATTCCATACTGAATGTGAGAAATCTAATACTGCACTATCTGATCCATCATATTCTTTTTCCACAGCTACGATACCTGTAACAGTTACTGGTTTCTGTTTAATTACGAGAGGTATTTTTGTTATCTCTTTCTGATAATGATCTGTCTCTTCTAATGTAACTGTAATTTCATAAGTACCTACCTGTGTAGGTGCAAATTCGCTTTCATAAGTTCCACCATTCTTCATAGTTCCTGTGTATAAATATGAAAGATGGTTTTCCATGCTATCTGCATAGTTCTTAACAATATCTTCATTCTGCATTGCCATATTTACATATGCAACTTCAAATTCAGGAAATGCATCGCCATAAACAATATCCGAATAATCGGATGCGTTAACAACTTTGATTGGGCACATAAGCTTATCAACATTCCAAGGAATAATTGTCTCACCCACATAATTTCCCTTACCTACAATTTTGATATTTAAGCCATTTTTGTTGTATTCCAATGATTTTGTAGAAAGAGAGGCTGTGTAATCCACATCTTTTGTAAGAGTCTCACCTACTTCATTCAGGCTCCAAACGATAGTAGGTTCTACTACTTTGCCGCTGTAATAGAGTTTTTCCGCCCAGATTTCTTTGTGATCATCTGCTGTTCCAACTTCTAATGCAGAGAGATCACGAGGAATAATTGTAAAGTTTGAAGAAAGGCTTCCTTCGCCCTGAACAAGCTTATAGTTCGGATTGCTTATTCCTGTAGCTGTAATCTTAACAGTTCCATTGCTGGCATTAACTGCTTTTGTTCCTGCTTGTGTATATGCATTTCCAAATACGTCTGTTCCTGTAAAACTCCATGTTGTCACCTTACATGTATCCTCTACACCTTCTTCATTTTCGCAAAGTCCGTGAATTTCTGAACCTGGAGTATGATCTGTTGCATCATATGTAAACTCTGTATTATCCTCTTCCCATGTCAACCAAAGAGGTGCTTTATTAACCACATATGCATGTCCAGGTGTTGCTGCTGAATGTGCAAGTGTTCCAGTAAGTGTATAGTTTTTGTTATCTAATTCTGTTGCACGAGCAGTATAGCTACCTGCTTCAAATGGTGCTGTAGCAGATGCGTTGTAATTCTTTCCACCTGTTGTGTTTCCATCATATACAATATTTGTAACCTTAACTGTGTCTCCTTCAACAGTATTGCTAACTGTTGCAGAGAATATATTCTTAGTTCCGTTATATGTTAATGAACTAGGATTCTGTTCAGTCTCTTCAACAGTTCCGCCTGTACAGTTCCATACAAGATCAACTGTTTTTGGAAGAATTGTGTAATTCATCTGTGCTGATGCTGCAGTATATCTAGCTGTCTGATCAACTGAAATCATTACAGTATAGTTACCAGCATCTGTTGGTGCTGTAAGACTTTCTGGATATGTGCTACCGTCAGCCTTAGTACCTTTGTAAGTAATCTTAAGATTTGAACCTTCTTCTAATGTTTCAGTAACATCTGTGTTATTGTCTGTATCTTTAACTTCATACCAGAAATCGCTGCTGTTTGCTTTTGCAGTGATAGTATATGCATTTCCGTTATAAGCTCTGTTTTCAGTTTTCTTAATGTTGATTTGTCTCTGTGCACGGTCAATAGACCAGTTAAGTCTCTTTGTTCCTGTATAGTTTCCCTGACCTGTTAAGATAATCTCGTACTCTGCAACTTCAGTAATAGTATTTGTGTTAGGATTTACGATAAAATCTCTATCTGCTACGAGAGTCTTTACCAAACCCGGCTGATTTGGTGTGATAGGTGAAATATCTTTAACCGACTTAATAATGTCTGTTTCTTCTGAATAACCCTGTGGACGCCACTTAACGAGATTTGGTGTCAATGTACAGGTAATATTAGTGTCTGTAAGAGCTCTAGGATAAATAGTTCCTTCTGATCTAATCTGACTTGTAGCATTAGTTTCTGCCGAAGGAGTTACTACACGGTAGTTTGGATCGCTCAAGCTGATTCCTGTTGTGATTCCACTATCATCAGTTCCGTTGTCGATTACTACTACTTTTGAAGTAACCTTTTTTTGTGCAGATGTTCCTGTTCCTGTATATGCTACATCTGCGCTCTTTTGATAATTCTTTCCATCTCCAAACGGATTAACATAAGATGCACCGCCTCCTATTTCTTCAACAAAGTAAGCTTTTGCATAAGGTACTATTTCGTGTCCTACCTTAGCTGCGTCATCATCTACAATTCCGTTTGTATTTGTAATTCCGTTATTATTATCATTGATGCATCTGATTGCCATATCAGTGTAATCAATTTCTGCATCTTCCCAACCATCATAGGTTTTGTCTTTAACTGTGAGCCCTGTAACAGTAACCTCTCTCTGGTTGATGTTTAATGTTACAAAGTTGTTATTATTGTAATAAAGTCGATACTTAGCAGCGTTCTTAGGAGAAGCTGAATCTGCGGTAAAGGCTTCATACTGTGTCATTGTTTTAACAACTTCCTTATCTCTGAAATCTGAATTATCATCATTCAAAAACTCACTATGTCTTGTTTCATAGTAGAAAAAGTTTTCAGGTGTAATCTGAATCTTTCCTATACCTAAACTCTGAAGTACTGTCACATTTTTATTTACTAAAATAGGGTGTTCAGTTCCATCATATGTTAAATCGTAATTCTTCTTGTCATTATCTGCTACACCTTCAAGTGTGATTGACATCATAGTAAGATTCTTCTGAGAGTCAAGCGAGCGAACTTCCTGCTCCTGTAAAAACTTAGGTGTCTCATTTCCATTGAGCCAAAGAATACGTTCAGCGTTTTTTATCTGAAATCCAGCTGCAATTGCTGTTTCATGACGAAGCTGAACTGCACTCTGATTTGTTATTTCCAGTAATGCTTTATTGTTTGAAGCCACGTCATTATTGTTATCGTCCAAATATCCGGCTGAACACATTACAGATTTATCTCCACCGCTTATGTCAAGAATTGTATTATCGGTAACGGTTAATTTTCTATTTGATGCGCCTTCTGGATTTCGAATTTCAATACCATAATTAAAATATCCGTTAGAACCCTTCTGACTAACAAAAATCTTTAAATAGCCTTTTGTTCCGTCCTGTGATTTGATGTTAAGGCTACCTAACGCTTCGATTGCCTTATGGTTAGTGGAAATCTTAGCTGTTCCCTTTAACAAAATAGTTGTATCTGCTTTTAATCTTAAAGCTGCCTGTTTAAGTGTGTTGTCAATATTAAGTTCAAACCCATCTTCTAAAGTAAGTACTTTTTCACTGTTGTTCCAGTACCAGCCTGAACCAGATTTGTTTCCTGTAACTTGGCTTCCATCAGCCTCATTTACAAGATCAATATTAGTTGTATTTTGGTATACCGCTGCCTCAACTTTAGACGGTACATTCAATCCTCCTACAACCATACACACTGTCAAGATTATACTTAGTATTCGTTTTTTCTTTTCCATAGTCGTCCCTCCTCTTTGGGTGTTGCACTCTAAATGCTTTCTTTGTTTTTCATTCCATCTTGTATCTGAGATTCAAAAATTCCTCCTCTAAATCACTTTTGTCATAGGGCTTCCTTACATAGCCGCTAATTCTTAGTTGCACCACAGATTCCGCATATTCTCTTTCCGGCCAGTTGGTAACAAATATAATATTTACCTTCGGATTTAGTTTTTTAATCTTCTCTGCCAAATCCAAACCTTCCCATTTAGGACCATCAAAATCTAAGTCGCACAGCAGCACGTCACAGCCATTTTGCCTAACAAACATTTCCGCTTCCAGAGAATTTCGAAAACCACTAGTAATTGCAGACGGCATAATAGACTTTACAATACTTTCCAATTCCCGTAGTTCCCAAGGACTATGATCCACACACACAATCTGCATAACTGTTTCCTCCTTTCAAAACTATACTTAAATTTTAACATTACGTGCATTACATAAACATTACATAAAAACCTTTTCAACCAATTTTGTGAAAAAAATGTGAAAAAATATTTTTATCGGAAGGTTTCAATTACAAATTTTGAATAATTATAAGAACAAAGTGTCGCTTGCGACACTTAGCGCGCGAGCGGATGCGTCAAAAAAACAGATTGAAATCTAACTTCACAGTTAGAAATTCAATCTGTTCTTCATGTATCAGATGGAAATGAGCACAAAGCACTCTTTGTACTTGAAATGGGAATCACTTGTCACTTGATGCGGTAGAGTGTTCGGAAAGTAGTGTATATAGTTTTCAAAAAGTATTATTTGTGAAAACGATGCGTGTCTCAGATCATTATTGTATAGGCTTTCAGGGACGATGCGTCTATTTCAAAAAGTATAGGTTTTGAAACACAGAATTGTCATGATAAGGGCTGTGCAAAAATGAGATATGCATCATTTACCTTCCAAATAAGGTATTTGTTAGTTTGGAAGGTATGGAACAAAAATAGCTTATCATGAGAATTACCTTCCAAATGTGAGAATTGTTAGTTTGGAAGGTATGGAACAAAATAGCTTATCATGAGAATTACCTTCCAAATGTGAGATTTATTAGTTTGGAAGGTATGGAGCAAAAATAACTTGTCATGAGAATTACCTACTAAATAAGATATTTGTTAGTTTTGATGGTAATTGACAAAATTATGACAAACTTAAT
>SVDZ01000021.1 GCA_015057625.1 Lachnospiraceae bacterium
AGTGTGTCACGGATTGTTACTTTATGCGTGCTCATGGAAAACTTTGCGTCATTTCAAAACCTATACTTTATGAAACGTGAATTACAGTTGCTTTCAGAAATACGTAAAGAGCAATTATGTGAATGGATTTCGAAAAACGATTGAGACAAACTTCGAAGGATTTCGATAAAAGAAGGATGATTCGCTGTCAAATTTCGAGGATTACAGGTCCTCGAAATTTAGTGCAAGTGACAGAGTTTTCATCAAGAAAACTCTGGAAATTTGCACGGGCAAGAATCATACTTCTTTTGAGAAATAATCCTTCAAGTTATGTCGAACTGTTTTGAGAAAACATTTATATAATTGTGACCTAGTATTCTGAAAGCAACGTATGCCCGTTTCAAAAACTATACATTTTGAAACATTATACTATTTAGATTTGTTAAAATGGACTCTTGACAAATCAGCCCAATGATAATCTTCCATGAATTTTCCATTGTAGGAATTCATCACATTCATATCCCCCTCTAACATCTTATAGTAATCACACTCTATCATTTCTTTCTTAATGGCTAATTGTCTGTGTTCTCTTATTAGTAGATTTTCTATCCCTAATTCTTTTAAAGTACCTTTTATATCATTTATAAGAACTCTTATACGATTTTGTTCAGCTTTTGCATCATCAGTTTCTTCCCATAATGCCAATCCTATTTCCCCTGATGAACAAGCTGCTCCATTTCTGTAAATCAGATATGCCAACAATTCTTTGCTCTTGCGCCTTGAAAAAATCAACGGCTCACCATTCCAATATAAGTCAAAGTGTCCAAAACAGCTAGCGACTATTCTATTTGATTGTTTTCCTGTACTTTCTTCAATAATATAGTCTAATTCTTCTTTTACATCCACTGCATCTAAAGGTTTAAGGAGATACCCACAAGCTCTTGTTTTAAATGCTTCAACAGCATATTTTTCATATCCTGTAACAAAGATAATCCTTGTATCAGGTGATATGTTCTTTAATCTGATTGAAAAATCTAATCCTGAGATGCCCGGCATCTCTATATCACTGAAAACAACATCTGGCTTTTCTCCTTTTTCAATCATATCTAAAGCATCTGCGGCACGCATAAAAGTTATTATCTTAGCATCCGCAACTACTTTTGATATAGTTTCCTTTGTATCTTCTAATACACTAATCTCATCATCAATTACAAATATAAGCATTTCTAATCCTCCTTCGGTAGTTTAATAGTTACCGTAGTCCCCTCACCTATTTTTGAATCAATTTCACACTTGCCACCAACAACAAGTCTTATTCTTTCTTTAACATTTTTAAGTCCCATATGTGATCTGTCTTTACTATCGTAAATCCTATTAATATCAAATCCCGGGCCATCATCTTTCACTATCACCTCTATTCGATTCATTAATTCCCTTGTAGAAATAGTTATTGTCCCCATTCCGGATTCACTCTTTCGTATTCCATAAGAAATCGCATTTTCAACTAATGGCTGAAGTGTGAGTGTTGGTATCTTAAAATCAGTACATTCCAAGTCATATTGTATTTTCAATTCTTCCCCAAATCGTAACTGCTGCAATTCAACATAAGCTTTAACGTGTTTTAACTCTTCCATAAACAAAATAGGCCTGTCCATGGTAATTGAATCCATATTGTGTCTGAGATACATAGTAAATTTTCCAATTGCTTCCTCAGCAACTTTAGGATCATTTCGACAGATATATTTGATGGTGGTCAAAGTGTTATACAAAAAATGGGGCTGAATCTGTGCCAATAATATGTCCATTTTAAGTAATGCATTTTCACTCTCTCTTTTGTAGTAAATTTCTTTCTGTTCTATAAGTATACAAATAAATAAATAGAACGCTGAGATACTTGTTCCTAAAACGATAAACAATATTCCATAAAATAGCATTTGCAAAATCATACATATAGTCGGCAATATCAAATAAATAGAAAATGCAAATATCTGTTTGTTTAATAGTTTGTTTCTTTTGATTGCCAAAACAATATAATTCCAAATCATCAATAATACTGGGGGAGTTAAAAGAATTGGATACCAAGGTCCTCTATGATAAACATTTTGTGAATCGATATAGTAAATCTCAGTTGAAAACTGTGTATAAATAAGCAATGACATATATATGAACCAAATTACTCCTGAAATTATAAACAGCTTATTCTTGACAATCTCCTTTTCTTTGGCGAAAACCAGCAACAATCCTGTTAGCATCCACATTAACCCACCTGAAAACGTCGATTCCATAAAAATTGATAATTGTAATAAAAGTCTACACATTTTTCCTGTCCACGCTTCTGCAAAACATCCCAGCAAGGCACTACCTATATAAGCAATCAATAAAATGAATAGCCGTAAAAGCCATTTTCTTGTTTCTTTTTCAAGCTGACTACCATTAATAACCTCTATCAATCCAATGATAGATATCATTAATCCAATACATGTAATCAATAAATTCATATGTTTTTCACCTCATATGTAAAATCTATCTTCATCTACGCATTTCTGCAATTCTCCCGGAGTGTATATCAGATGGTGGGAAATCTCCCATTTGATATGATTAATTGTACCACAAATCTCTTATCAAATCATTTATTCTTTGTACTTTGTTTCCATTTTCCCATTGACAAATAAAGCTTAAATGAATTACAATCGCTTCTATAAAGAAATATGAAAAAAACTATGAAGAGGACTAGTACATATCCCAAACATCTCAGAGAGAGAACCTAAGCATTGTTATTATCATTCAACAACAAATGCGAAGCTGTGAGGTTCTTATGAATAAGGTATGGAACCTACCTTGGAGTTTTGTATGAAGTGATTCACTTTCATCTTTGTGATTCACGTAAATGCAACGTAGTTCGGCGTTAACGATTTTAAGATGGATGTATATTTACATCAATTAGGGTGGTACCGCCGAGTCTTCGGTCCCTTGTGGGATCTAAGGCTTTTTTTTTACAGAAAAAACGCTATGGCGTTTTCAAATCATAACAATAGCAAAGGAGAATTATTATGGCAGACAAGAAAATGGTTGAAGCAATCACTTCTATGGATGAAGATTTTGCACAATGGTACACAGACGTTGTAAGAAAAGCTGAGTTAATTGACTACACAAGCGTTAAGGGTTGTATGGTAATCAAACCTGCCGGCTATGCTATCTGGGAGTTAATCCAGAGTCAGTTGGATTCAAGATTTAAAGAGACAGGTGTTGAGAATGTATATCTCCCAATGTTTATTCCTGAATCTCTTCTTCAGAAAGAAAAAGATCACGTAGAAGGTTTTGCTCCTGAAGTAGCATGGGTTACACACGGAGGATTAAATCCATTAACAGAAAGATTATGTGTTCGTCCTACTTCAGAAACATTATTCTGCGATTTCTATAAAAATGATATCCACTCATACCGTGATTTACCAAAGGTATACAATCAGTGGTGTTCAGTAGTTCGTTGGGAAAAGGAGACAAGACCTTTCCTTCGTTCAAGAGAGTTCTTATGGCAGGAAGGTCATACAGCTCACGCTACAGCTGAGGATGCACAGGAGAGAACAATCCAGATGCTTAACCTCTACGCAGAGTTCTGTGAGAACGTATTGGCAATCCCTGTTATTAAAGGTCAGAAAACAGACAAAGAAAAATTTGCAGGTGCTGTAGCTACATACACAATCGAAGCTTTGATGCATGACGGTAAAGCTCTTCAGTCAGGAACATCTCACAACTTCGGGGACGGATTTGCAAAAGCTTTTGATATTCAGTTTACAGACAAAGATAATAAATTAAAACATGTTCACCAGACTTCATGGGGAATGACAACTCGTCTTATCGGTGCCATTATCATGGTTCACGGTGACAACGAAGGTTTAGTACTTCCACCAAAGGTTGCTCCTGTTCAGGTTAACATCATTCCAATTATGCAGAAGAAAGAAGGCGTTCTTGACAAGGCTTACGAACTTCGCGATCGTCTTAGCAACTTCCGTGTTAAAGTTGATGATTCAGACAAGAGTCCTGGATGGAAATTCGCAGAGGCTGAGATGAGAGGTCACTGTATCAGAGTGGAAATTGGACCAAAGGATATCGAGGCAAATAAATGCGTTATCTGTCGTCGTGACACAAGAGAAAAAATCGAAGTATCTCTTGACGAACTTGAGAGCAAGGTAGCAGAAATTCTTGATACAATGCAGAAAGAAATGCTTGAGAGAGCACGTGCTCACCGCGAAGACCACACATATGTTGCAAAGAACATGGAAGAGTTCGAAAAGCTCTTCACTGAGAAATCAGGTTTCGTAAAAGCTATGTGGTGCGGAGACCAGGCATGCGAAGATACAATCAAAGAAAATTTAAGCGTAACAAGCCGTTGTATGCCATTCGAGCAGGAACAGATTGCAGATACTTGTGTATGCTGTGGAAAGCCGGCTAAGAAAATGGTTTACTGGGGCAGAGCTTACTAAAATCGAGTAAGCACCAATTTTCTATGGGCTTATCGTAGAAAAAAGCATTGGACTTAAGTAGTATTAATACCTAAGTCCAATGTTTTTTTTCATTACCTTCTCATTTAATTTTTAGTTATTTCTATCATCTACTTCTTGGTTATTCCTTCTCATTTTTGTGTGTTAGCGTTTTATATATTATCCTATATGGTTCATACACTTTTCCAAATATTCTCATAGTATACTTTTCAAACACACCTACTATTATTAAAAATAATCCCACGGTTCCAAATATACATACTGTCATTAAAGAGTTACTATCAATCAAAGATCCTTTGTCCTTACAATGAGACGGATTTTTCTTATCAATAACTACGTCTATTGAATCTCCAACCTGCTTATCTTCCACCTCACCATCATGTATCAAATGAATATTTTTATACTCAACATCCTTATATGTATAATCCACATAAATCGGTGATACGCCACTTACTTTTGCATGGATAAATGCCGGAGAAAATTCCTGCGTCTTCGATATAAAAAGAAATCCAATCGCTATTATAAATAATCCCTGTAAACAAGGTATTATTGTAAAAAACCAATCTCTCTTTCTTTTTGTTTTTTTATTATCACCAAATTCTTTTAACATTTTTTCGTCCATTACTTTTCCCCTTTTTATCTTCAAAGTTACAAACTTTCTTACTGTAAAATGTATCTAAAGCTTACATATCCAAAATCATTTTGTATAAAACCTTGGCAAGTTTTTTGTGCGCTTCTCCTGTAAGGTGCAAAGAATCCTCATCTGAAGATTCTATGTAGTCAGAAGTTCTCACAAAAATACAGCCGTATTTTTCTGCCACCTTCTCATACCATACCGGCAACTCTTTTGAGCGCTCTATTGCCGTCACATCAAAACAGGTATTGAAGGGTGACTCGCATATTTTATCGCCAATCACAGGTGGAGACATAAGAATAATCTTTGGAATAAATCCCTGCTTATAATCAGTAAAATCTCTGATCTCGCAAACTAACTTTTCCACACCGTTTGCAATGTCTTTTGCAGAAGCATGAAATATCGTTTTTAAATCATTACTTCCAAGCATCATTATAACCATATGAACCGGCTTATGGCTGTTAAGACAAGGTCTTAAATAGGGAAGTCCATTTTTCCATGGCTCATCAGGATCATCAAACACTGTAGTCCTTCCATTGCAGCCTTCTTCTATAATGTTGTAATCATCCCCCAACAAATTGGCAAGGACTCCTGTCCATCTGGTTTTTTTATCATATCTTCCACAATCAATGGGAATATGTCCATATGTGTTGGAATCTCCAAAACATAAAATATTTATTACATTTTTCTCTGAATTACCTATCATGCATAGAAACTCCTAATCAAATTTTATCAGCAATCTGCTTGCTTATTTCAGCCATTCCAACTTTTGTCGGATGCCCGTTTATCTTGTCTATATTTTCAAGTTTAATCACTTTCACTCCAAAATGATTGCAGACTTCATCCATAATAGATGTAATGTAGTCCGGTAAAATATCATTCTCTATAACGTAAATTGCAGATTTTTTGTACTTATTTGTTGCGAACTCCATAAGATAACAAAATGCCGGTGCAAACTGTTTTAAATCAAATTCCGATAAGTCATTATATTTAATCTCGCCAATCGGTGCACCTGACCAAAAATCATTTGTTCCTCCAAAAATCAAAAATATATCTGACTCTTGTGACTTTTCACTCATCTCTTTTGTAATCCTAGTCACATATGAAGAGAACGAACTATCAACACCGTCATATCCTGTGTTACATATTGTACTGCCACTGTAACTGTTATTCTCAAGTAAATTTAAGCACTCATCGTCACAGAGTTTTTTCCACCAGGTTTCTTCAACCGAAATAACACCCTGTTCCTCATTTGGATACCACACATCATATTTTTTGTTATTGTATCCTGAAAATGTGGAATAAGAGTCTCCTAAAATACTAATAGTTCTTTTCAATTGTTTTTCTCCAAATCTATTATTATCATGATTATTTTGACAGTTCCCAAAATGCTATCGCACTTGCAGCTGCAACATTTAATGAATCCACTCCGTGACTCATTGGAATCTTTACCGTATAATCACAGTTGTCAATGGTTCTGTCAAGCAATCCTTCACCTTCGGTTCCAAGTATGATTGCAAGCTTTTCCTCTTCCTTAAGTCCCATGTCGTCGATATCTACGGTATCTTTTCTCAGTGCCATTGCAACTGTCTTAAATCCAAGAGATTTGATATTGTCTAAATACGTATTCTCCCAGTCATCACTATCTTCTATAATGGTCCAGGGAATCTGAAATACACAACCCATGCTCACTCTGATTGCTCTTCGATATAGTGGATTAGTACATTCAGGTGACAACACAATTGCATCTATATTTAGTGCTGCTGCCGATCTGATAATCGCCCCCAAATTAGTGGGATTCATAACCTTCTCAAGAATGGCAATTCGTCTTGCATTCTTACATATCTCCTCCACTGTGGGAAGAGTTTTTCTCCTCATTGCACAGAGTACTCCTCTGGTAAGTTTAAACCCGGTAAGTTGTGTGAGCACATCAAATTCGGCTGTAAAAATCGGAATGTCTCCGACTCTTTCTACTATACATTTCGCCTCGCCATCTATATGTTTCTTTTCAAGCAGTAGCGAGATTGGCTCATAGCCTGCATCAAGGGCTCGCTCAACTACCTTTGGACTCTCACCAATAAATATTCCCTTTGAAGGTTCGTCGTTATTGAGCAGTTCATTTTCAGATAACCTTGCATATACGTCAAGTTCTTTAGCATTAAAGTCTGTTATTTCTATAATATTTGGCATATGTTTTAACCCTGCAATCCATCTGCCTGGCGAATCATATCTTCAACTACAATGTCATAAATCTCGCCAACAGTGTTACAGTATTCAAGAATCTTCCAAGGCTCATTTGTGTGGAAATGAATCTTTACTAAATCCTCATCACCTGCTGCAATGAGTGAGTTTCCCTCAAAATGCTCTGTTATATAGTCTGCAATCTCATCCTCATCAAGATCCTCATCTCTTCTGTCAATCAGTAACTGTGTATCATAACGATAAGCAAACTGATCATCCTCTGCATCAATACTATGTATTTCTCCCATTTTTTGTCCTCCATTTTTCTATTTATTTTAAAATGCATATTGCACTTTTAATCATTTGATAAATTCCATTTTTTTCTCATCACTTTTTTCTGTAGTTTACTATAAAGATTCCTATACATACAAGTATAAGTGCCACAAATACATTTACTCCAAGGGTACCTCTTTCATTAAGCAAAATGAATGAGAGAATAACACCAAATACCGGATTCATAAACTTGCAGGTTGACACTTTTGACACATCATTATGTTTAAGTAACAATCCCCAAAGTGTGTATGCCGCTGCAGATATAAATCCCATATACAAAAGCAGCAACATTCCTGTTGGTGTAATCCCCATTAATCTGCCTCCAAAGAAAAATCCCGTGACTGCCATAATAAGTCCACCAAAGAAAAACTGATATCCGCTAAGCATAACCACATCCGCATCTTTTGAGAATTTTTTAATAAATCCCGATGCCATAGCAGATGAAAATGCAGCTATAAATACAAAGCCTTCACCGGCTAATGAAAAATCAAAATCAATATTGTTTCCTCCGAGATTCACTAAAATAATACCAACGAATCCGATTATACTTCCCACAACTTTTTTTGTTGTAAGTTTCTCCTGCCTAAAACCTATTGCACACACGAAAAGTGTGAGAAAAGTTCCTGACCCTGTAATAATGGATGACTTTACTCCTGAAGTATGGGCAAGTCCCATATAAAAGAACAGATATTGAATTACTGTCTGAAATGCAGCAAGGGTTGCTATTTTCGTCGGACATTTTGGTTTTGTAAATGATTTGTTTGTAACACTTGAAATCATAATTACCATCATTCCTGCAATGGTAAATCTGCAGCCGGCAAAGAATATCTGGGAAACAGAGTCATTTCCTTCAATCCCAAAAAGTCTGTAGCCGATTTTTATACATGGAAATGCCGACCCCCAAAGGAGACAACATATCATTGCAACAAAAATCATAACCGAAGTTTTGGATAATATGTTCTCTTTAATATTACTTTTTTCTAATTCCTGCATATTTGAACTCACTAATCATTTATTATTTTATGCAAACATTACATCAAATCTGCTGATATGTTTTACATACAGAATTTTACACTCATTAGTCTCTAATTGCAAATAATTTATATTTGACACAATGCTTTAAATTTGAAATAATAGTCAGGAACAATTTGAGAAAGGATTACCAAAAATGAGATATAAATCAGTTGATGAGATAAATAATTTTTCATTTAGAGATTGTGAATTAATTGAATTTGAAGTTAATCCGGAAGGAATTAAACTTCAGGTTGAAGCATTGATAGTTTTACCGGACAATTCTCAAAATTCAAACTTCACAGAAAGCTACGCCGGCACAACTGAAATCAGACTTGTGGGGGGAAGCATTACATCTGCTGTAAAAGACGGCTACAAATATTACAACGCTGATGATGTGCTAATCAAGGAAGTACCTGATACTCCTTTGACTGATACAGAGATTATTTCTGTTTTAAAAAATATCAAAAGTGCTTATCTGTACAAGGTTGAAAAAAATTCAAATTCCTACACTCTCTCCATCGAGTTTTCTGATGAAGATGACTATAATACCGCTCTCGACTCATACACCTTAAAAATTCAGGCAGATAAAGATATTGTCGAGTGGGATATTTATATGAACCGTGTTCAAAATAATTATTAAACATAGGAGATGAAAAATGAAAAGAGGATTATCGCTTAATTTCTTTGCTCTTCTTATAGTTGCTGTTTTTTTAGTATCAGCTATAAGTGAACTGAGACAGGCTGGACATGAAACTGAAATAATGATTGATGAATGTGTTGAAGCTTATGAATATATACATCTGTTTGGTGGTCTTATCCCTGTTGGAACAGAGCATTTTTATTTTGCTTGTGACAACGAAAAAGGGGAGGCGTGTATAATCAAAGCTACTCCAAAATGGTATACTGATAATTTTACTGAAAACGGTTACCCACTTTACTCAAACCGTATTTCTCTCTCATCAATAAATAAATCTACTCCTTTCGAGTTATCTCGCAAGTTAGATGAAATTGATGACGGAGTAGTATATACCATACCACCGACACAGTGTCTTTTGGCAAATTATAAAACTACTTCTTATGCCAAACTTATTCTTGGCATATTGGGATTTATCGGTGTAATTTTACAGGTTATTTACGAACGCAATCCTGAGAAATTTAACGATACACATATAATTCCTTCAATTGGAAGCTTTATAATATTTGTTGCAGTATCATGCTATATACTTGCAGTTGCTCTGTAATCGAAAAGAAAATATGTAGCTGCAAAAATACCGCAAAAATATCAAAGGACCAGCATTGATTATTTTCAATGCTGGTCCTTTGATTATGTAGAACATTATCTAAGAATATTCTCTAAGAACTCTCTCAACTAACTTACCATATTGTTCCAACATCCGGAATTTTATATTCTTTTACTTCTGTGTTACAGAAAGCTGAATTTCCAATATATTTTAACTTTTTATTAAACTGAACTTTTTTAAGATTATAGCATTTATAAAAAGCCTGTCCATATATTGTAGTCACAGATTTTGGAAGTTTAATTGACTTTAAGTTCTTGTCTTTGTAAAATGCTCCCCTGCCAATCATTTTTATTTTTGAAGGCATTTTAACTGCTGATATTTTTGATTCTGCAAAAGCAAAATCATCAATCTTTTTCCAATTCTTTGGAATTACTACACTCTTAACTGATGTACCTTTGAATGCAAAAGGTGCGATTCCTTTATATTTTTTAGGAATAGTAAACTTCTTACTTTTTCCTTTATACTTGAGTATATATTTGTCATATGAAGAAACAATTCCATTAACTGTTTTTACCCCATACTTCTTTGTAAATATTTTTTTCTTCGTCTGTGAACCGGCCAAATATCCAATCATTCCTAACACATTTCCCGGAACTTTCTTTGACTTTAAAATCCAATTACATTTTTCTAATGTATCATCGTCATAAGCCAATCTGGTATCTAAAACTAATTCTTTAACTGTTGAAGGAATAATAATAGACTCAAGGCTTCTGCAATACATTATATCGTAATCTTCCTCAAAGGTATTGTAAGCAAATGCTCTTACCGAAACAACTTCACAGCCTTTTCTAATCTTCAATTTTCTTGTAGTTGATGGCACGAAAACTAATTTTTTACCATCCTTAGAATAAATACATCCATTCATTGTTTTATAATATTTATCATCTTTAAATGTATTTACCTTATCAGCTCCGTGAAAAAACAGCATATTATTTGGATCGTACTCTGTATTCAAATTCATTACTTCCGCTTTTGGAAGAATATCATAATAACCTGCTTCTTCTAATGTAACTCCTGCAAAACCATCGTACTCTGTTTCATCGTCTTCATAACTATTATCATAATCATTACTATGCGGATTATATTCTTTTACACATTCAAAGTTTCCCGGCATAGTAATTGACTTTACTTTCCCCTCATACATACAGTAAACACCAATCCTTTTGACACTGGATGGAATAACAAGGTTATCTACAGTTATTCCGAGTAATGATGAGCAACCAAGTTCTGTAACTGTATCAGGAATTGTTATTTTTTTCATATTTAACAGATTAGCAAACGCTCCATCAGCAATTGCTGTAATTCCAGGCTTAATAATAATTTCTTTAATATCGCCCACTTTACAAATATTTAAATATGACTCATCTGCAACTCCCTTTCCGCTTACTGTAAGAACTCCGTCTTTAAAATCATAATGTACTTCATTATCCAATAGTTCCACACCAAATAATGTTGTCTCAAATTGAATTTTGATATCTTTCTGTTCGTTTGCATAAACATGACTTATCGGATTTACTGTATTTCCTCCTACAGATGTCAATGTTATAGCTGCTGCTAATAATAATGCTAATTTTCTCATACTTAACCTCCATAAATAAATGTATAATAATTATTTTTTGTATTCTATAAATGTAAACGGAACTAAATTAAAAAAAATTGCATTCAGTTTAAAATTTTTCTGAATGCAACTTTTTTATCGTGAATGTTTTACAATTGTTCTATCGAAATATTTTATGGTAAATGTACTTCCCTTATCATCAGAATCCACACTAATCATTCCATTGTCCTGCTCCACAATAGTTTTTGCCAGTGCAAGGCCGATTCCGAGACTGTCAGTAACCGCATTATCTCCCTTATAAAATCTTTCAAATATATGTGGTAGATCTTTCTTTGAAATCCCACCACCTTCATCTACTATTTTAATCATTGAATACACATTGTTATCATCATAGTTTACATGAATTTTCGATCCCTCTTTAGAATGATCAATGCAGTTTTTGAGTATATTTGTTACCGCCTCAATCTGCCATTTTTCATCACAGTAAATCGCAGGATTATTATTTCCATCAACTTCTATTTTAACATTTTTCAAATCACAAAGTGCCGACACATTCTTCATTGACTCTTCAATAATCTTTTTAACTTCAACATCCTGCTTAATGAAGTTTATGGTATTAGAATCGAACTTTGACAGTTTAAGTATTTCCTGAACCAGGAATTTGATATTCACCAGTTCTCTCTTAATGCTTCTGATAAAATCCTGTCTGACTTCACTGTCCATATCAGGATCATCTATTAGATTATCAATCATAACAAGCACACTGGTAAGAGGTGTCTTAAGCTGGTGCGAGATATCCTCCAATGACTTTTTGAGATTAACCTTATCAAGATTTGAATTATCTGCTACCTCTTTTAACATAATTGTTGTTTTGTAAATTTCATTTTTTAGAATAGACAACTCGTCTTCTGAAATTGTGTCGATGGACAAATCATAGTTTCTCCTGTTAATTTGTTCAATATATTTTGTAATGCTTTTTAACTCTTTGTCTTTTCTTTTTTCATATATTATAAATATACTTACAAAACATATAATTCCAATTATCACTATCACAAAATTAATAATCAGAAATTCATAAAAGCTTTTGTCATTTATCTCTATTGCAGACTGTTTTTCTAAATCTATTCCAAATCTTTCAAACATCTCATCTGCATTTCCATTGTTTGCATTCAATATCCTCATAATATCGCTTTCTTTAACATCAGGATATTTTTCTGATATTGTACCAACAAGAGCACTGATACTTTTATTGTAATTTTTTGTGTATATACGATACTCTAAACAGTTAACTGCAGAAATAACAATCAAAAACAATATTGCAAAAAAAACAACACAAGTTAAATATCTTTTATATATTACTTTATTCTTCATCTATTCTGTACCCGATTCCCTTTACGGTTTTGATAATATCAGTGCCTATCTTTGTTCTGATTCTTTTGAAATAAACAGTAATGGTATGGTCATCCACGTAATTGCCTGTCCACTCCCATACTTTATCCAAAAGTATATTTCTGCTAACAACTCTGTTCACATTTGAAAACAGATAATTAACTATTTTTAGTTCCAATGCTGAAAGTTCGATTTTATCCTGTCCCCTGAAGAGTTCCATCTTCTCTGTATCATATGATATATCTTGAATCTTAATAATACTTTGCTTCTTATACCTTAGAAGAATTTTATTAACTCTTGCAAGAAGCTCCTTCGCACTAAAAGGCTTTGTAAGATAATCTTCAGCGCCGATATTAAGTCCTTTTACAATATCATCCTCATCATCCCTCACAGTAAGAAAAATAGCCGGAATATTTTTATTCTTCACATAATCCTTAAAAAAGTCAAATCCATTTCCATCAGGAAGATTGACATCTAAAATAGCAAGATCAATTTCCGAATTTTCCAGAAGAAAATCCTTTGCATCTTTGATTCTTGTTTTATAAAAAAGTGTGTAGTTATTCTTTTCAAATGCATAAATGAGTCCCTTGATAATCGCCTCATTATCTTCAACCAACAAAATATTCATCCTAACTCCCTACTTTCAAAATGTATAGTTTTGAAACGAACGCATCGTTCAAAAAAGTCTATACAATAATAATCTGAGACACGCATCGTTTTCTGTTACGATGCTGTGTTTCACGACATATATCATTTGAAATATTTATTCTTTCAAGCAACAGGATTTCATTATTCGATGCATGAAGCGTATTTCCAGAGCAATATTATGTGCGGATACAACATGAAACAAGATTTTTCAATATATGTTGTACGTTTTTTGCTCCTAAAAATTGTCGCATACCTCATAGATTAAGTTTCTTGAATATATGTTGTACGTTTTTTACTTCAAGAAATTTTTTCGTACATCATAAATTGAGATTTTTAAATCTTTGTTGTATTTTCCTTACTTCAAGAAATTTTTGCATACATCATAGATTGAGATTTTTAAATCTATGTTGTATTTTCCTTACTTCAAGAAATTTTTGCACACATCATAAATCAAGATTTCTATATCTGTGTTTCATTTCCCTGTTGCGTACGTTTCATTAAGTATACTTTTAGAAACTATATTTTACCATTTTACCTTCCATTTAACTTTTTTCTTGCATTGGAAGGTAAGGTAAATTTGTTAATTTGTTATCAATTACCTTCCAAACTAATATATTTACCATTTGGTAGGTAAATTAAGTTTGTCATAATTTTGTCAATTACCATCAAAACTAACAAATATCTTATTTAGTAGGTAATTCTCATGCCAAGCTATTTTTGCAACATACCTTCCAAACTAATAAATCTCACATTTAGTAGGTAATTC
>SVDZ01000009.1 GCA_015057625.1 Lachnospiraceae bacterium
GATGGTTGCTGTTTAATTATCAATGTTCCTTTTGTTTTGTTGCTGTCTTGTTCAGCAGCAACTCTGATAGTTTAGCATCCTATATGTGTTCTGTCAACACTTTTTTTCATTTTTTTTATTTTTTTATTATTTCTTTTTAATGCCGCCTTATTCCATAGTATTTTTTCTACATTAATAGGCACTAAAAGCCGGGCATTTGCACGCCCGGCTTTCTTATCTCTATATATAATACATCTACCTATATAATCCATTCAAATACTGCCCACAGAATTTAATTATCTTTTTCTGCATCTTCAAGGTATGTTCTCTGCTTTCTAGCTTCACTAACTACTTCATTAGCAAACTCAGAAAGAACTGATTTGAGTTCATCGCCATTCTTTGCTTCCATATACCAATCGGCATATTCATAATTTCCTGGGTAGTTATTTTTATATGGCCAATCTGCCTTATGTGTGTTTCCTTCATCTGTCCATATGTCAGGATCATATGTATTCTGCAGTTTCTGCTTAAGCATTAAAGCTGGCTTTGGTATATATTTAGTGTAGTTTTCATCTACCATTCGATAACCTTCATAGTAAACAGCAACCTTATATCGTCTACCCCATCTGTCATACTGGTATTCATAATGATCAAGCCATTTATCCCACTTCATCACTTGTTTTTGTCTTGTAACTGCAAAATTATTATCAACTGTATTATTAATCGATCTAAGCGAAACCGGATTCAAAACTGCCTGTGCAAACTTTTTATCAACTGTATCATCTAATTTATATCCCAAACAGAAGAATCTGCAATTTGTACTTTCACTATTTCTAGAAGTATACTCAGATGCGAGTTTAGTTTTCCAATAAGTTGCTGCTTCAATTGTGTATAATCCTACTGCAGATAATTCATTTGAATATTCAAATTCTTTTCTATTACCTTGTGACGCATTACCCCAACCAACGATATGATTAATCGCGCCTGTATTTTTGTTGAATTGTACATTTTTATACCCTTCATTTATCGGATCATTGTCAGCATATGTACTTTCACCATCAGACATAAGGAACAGAGCCGGAATTCTCTTTAGACTATCTTCCGTTGATTCAACAAGCGTTTTTCCACCTAACTGTAATCCATACTGGGTGAATGTAGCTGTAGAACGCTCAAGATGTACATAATCATCTCCACCATCGACTACAATATTAAGACTTTCATTATCCTTGTAAGCATACATTCCAAGAAAGACTTTAGGAAATCCCGCAGCCAAATTAGTAATCTGGTATGTGTACTCTCTACCGTCAATGGTATTTCCATAAATCGATGGCAAAGCGTTTCTTAAATGGGTTATTCTCTTTGAACCTACAATATTATCGTCACCAAATACTGATATTGACATTCTGTTTTCTTCATTTTCAGCTTCAATACTGTTGATTGCCATATTTACGGCATCAATCATAGGTTTAAATTTTTGATCTCTTTTTGTTTTGTCGTTAAACATACTACCTGATAAGTCAAGAACAAAAGCAACATCGGTAGTTACTTTCTTCTTTTCTTCAGCTTTTACTTCCGTCTTTGCCTGAGCCACGCAAGAAACGTAAACTTTTTCAACACCAAGGACTCTTGCAAAATTCATATATACCGGAACTTTTGCAGTCACTCTGACAGTATCCTCTGACATAGGCTCTCTGGTATAATCCATAAAATTTTCGTAATCATCGATGTCGTATCCATTCTCCTCTACAATTCTATCAACCTCGCCAGCAAATGATGCCATACGCTGTGCCAGAGTCAAATTAGGATCAGCCAATTTTCTTGATCCAGCTCTTGCTCCGGCATCAATAGTTGCCTGTAACTGTGCTCTTTTCATATATACTGTACCTAAATCTAATGCAAATGCGCAAAAACCCATTACAACAAAAATTAAGAATGCCACTAATATCATAACGACACCTTTTTCCTGTTTTATAAATTTTTTCTTCAAATTTTGAATTTTCTTAGGATTCAACATATTCACCCCTCCATTATCAAATCACTTTAACTTGTCATTCCGCACCATTTCCCTCTCTATCAATATTAACACAAATGTCATAATTTTGAAACTGTTTTTTTGCATTTTATTGTTTTTTTTGTACGGAATTGGCTATTGTAACGTTTTTTGAAGAGTTTTATACTATTTTCAAAGATTTTTGAAATATTTTTATTCCTTTTTCTTTTATTCTATAGCATATTTTTTTCTTTTATACTATACTTTCTTTATCAAGAGTGATGATACATTCACTAAAAAACATAACAGTACACATTTTTTGTGCAGAACGGAGATTTCTATGAAATATTTATTCGAATATACAGACACCCTAAATTCACCTTTTGAAGCATTCTGCTATGACACTTCCATCGAAAAATTTCCTGTGGAAGCTCACTGGCATTATTTTGTTGAAGCTGTTTATATGCTCAAAGGCTCCGCTGTAATTACATACAACGGAATAAATTACACATTAAACGAATCTGAGATGATGTTTTTTCACTCACAGGCGATACACTCTTTTGACAAGACTACCGATGAAGACATACGTTATCTCGTTATTCAGTTTGATATAAACAAATTAAATAATGCAGATGCTCATATGCCTAAATTCAGTTCACTGTTCAGAAGTGCTTCTATGGATGATTCTCTTCCCCTAATCTTTAAGCAGGAAAATTTTCCTGACTTCAATTTAGAAAAATTTTTCTTTAGATGTCTATCTGAGGCTGACGGGAAGCAGTATGGTTACTACTACTACATGCAGCACAGTATATCTCTTTTCTTATTAGAAATATTAAGAATTTGGAAAGAGATGGGATTTTCTGTTGAGAACGAGTCTTACGGAATCGATGAATCCGTATCTATCCATAAAATACTCGAGTACATCGATGCTCACTCACACGAAAACATTCAGGTTAATGATTTAGCCAAAATGTGCAATATGAGTTATTCCTATTTTGCAAAAACATTCCATAAGTTATATGGGCAATCTTGCAAAAGCTACATAGAATTCATTAGATTGAATAAAGCAGAAAACTATCTGTTATTTACCAACTACGATTTAAATTTCATCAGTTCAGAGACCGGATTTTCTGATTGTAGTCATTTGATTAGGATTTTTAAAAGAAAATATGGAATTACCCCAAAACAATTTAGATTAAAATATAAAAAATAGCGACCATACGGTCGCTATTTTTATAACTCTCAAGTTATATCAGAATACTCCAAAACCAACTTTAGCTTTATTGATAAGTTGTTTCGCGTATGCTGCTGTTTTCTCTATTGAATTACTATCTTCTTCCTCTTCATCCACAACAGTATTTCTTGGTTCCTGTTTGATGCCGTTAATAATCTTATACGCATTTTCTGTAACGCGATCAACATAGTTTGTTGTGTAGATAAACCTGACTGCTTCTTCGTAATGCCAATCTTCAACGAGAACTTCATATTCTGTTACAATTATTTCTTCTCCATTTTCCAATTGGTCTGCAATAAGCACCTCTTTCACTTTTGCAGTCATTTGTTTTTCTTCCAATAGTTCCAACACTCTTTTTGAATCCTCAATTTCACCTGACGAATATACCCTAATCATATTATTACCCCCTAAATTAGATTTTTTAGTAACGTCAACTAGCCCAAGATTCATTTTAGATTTCTTACAAGTTGTATATTAATGCCTCATCCACTACGAATTATACACTACTTCTTTATCAAATTAAAGTACTAATTTTTATATTTATTCAAAAAATGAATACCCATACATATCAAATACCTACTAAACCAGCCAATATTCTAGTCTTCGAACTAATTACGCTTCTAAAAAAACATTTTTTAAATATTATTTTTACTTATATAATATACAGCGATCATTGCACATAACACCACAATATTATAAACGGTAAATTTGAAAAGATATTTCCATTTGACAGAATCTTTTTCTCTAGCAACTTGTCTAAAGGAGATAAGACTTGCCATAGAAGCAATGATTGTTCCAAATCCTGCAACATCTAAACCAACAATCAGTTCCTCCAGATTATTAGTGAAATCAGACAACAGTAAAGCAGCCGGCACATTGCTGATAACCTGACTAATTGTTATAGACAGAAAAAACTCACTTCCATCAACGAATCCCCCTAGTTTTGTGGAAAACCATTCCATTTTTCCCACGTTTCCGACAAATATAAAAAAGAATACAAAAGTCAAAAGCAGTGAATAGTCTATTTTCATGAGCACGCTTTTGTCTACCAATAATATTGCCACAAATATAACCAATCCCACCGCTTTATAGTCTATCATCCTAAACACTGAGCATAAACACAATAAAAACATTACTGAATAAAGTAAGAGTTTCAATGGTTCCATTTGACTTTCAACCTGGTAGCTATCTATTTTCTCCTCTGCTCTCCCTTGATTTCTGCAAACAAACATTGTAGAGATTAACAGAATGCAAAATCCAACTATTGAGTAAGGTGCCATCAAATGTACGAAGTTAAAAAACTCCATTTTGCCCACACTGTATATATAGAGATTCTGAGGATTTCCAACCGGAGTCAGCATGCTTCCCAAATTCGCCGCAACAGTTTGCATGGCAACGATTGGTATAAATAATTTTGCAGATGTTTCATTATCAAGTCTGTTTAATACCGTAAAAGAAAAAGGCACAAATGTTATCAAAGCCACATCATTTGTTATCAGCATACTAAAAAAGAAACACAGCGCTACGAGTACAAATACAATATATGTGATGTTATTTGACTTTGCCAACAACCATTCTGCGATATAGCTAAACACTCCTATTCTCTTGTAGGCTTCCATAACTACCATTAGGGAGAATAATATTACGATAGTTCGGTAATCAATGTACTCTATATATTTTTTGTTAGGATGTACAAAAAAGCAAGAGACTACAGCCATACAGATAGCTATAGTCAAAATTGCCTCTTTCTTTACCAATCTAATTAAATAATTTATGCACGAATTATTCATTTTTCTTCCTGTTCCAATACATCTGTATATATATATTCAGCATTTGTCGCAAAAGCTTCTGTGGAATAATTTTTTCTTATTGTATCTGCAGCTCGCTCTCCCATTTTTTCACGATAAGATTCATCTGAAAGAAGTTTATGAAGTTCTTTTTCAAACTCTTCCTTTGTGCTGTAGGTAAAACCATTTATTCCATTGTCTACCACATCATCAAGGCAGGCATCTTCTTTACACAAAATAGGAAGTCCGCATGCCATCGCCTCAATATATGTTAGTCCCTGTGTTTCACTTTGAGATGCACTTACAAAAACATCTCCAACTTTGTAATACTTTGCAACCTCTTCAGGAGACACCATCCCGGTAAATATAACTCTGTTCTCGAGTTTTAATTTTTTCACCTTCTCTTCTATATGATGTCTGTATGGTCCGTCACCAACTATAAGAAGTCTAGGACCATCAACGGTGTGCAACATTTCCAGTATCTCCTCGATATTCTTCTCTTTTGCTATTCTTCCAAGATAAACCAAAACTCGCTCATCTTTATCAATTCCCAGTTCATTTCTCAACGCATCTCTATCTGACTCTTCTATTGAGGAATAGATATCCTTAAGTTCCAGTCCGGATGGAACTGTGTAAATTGGCTCCTTAACACCATAACCTTCAAGAAGTTCCTTAACCTTGTCAGTCGGTGCAACCACTGCATCTGTTCGTGTAAGAAGTTTTCTCGAAAAAAGTGAAACCATATATTTTCCCACCCTCTTGCTCGGAGAAAAATAGTGGGTAAAATCTTCATAGACTGTATGATAAGTATGAACAATCGGTGCATCGCATTTTCTTGCAATATGTTTTGCAATAATAAATGTAGAAAACTCACACTGACTGTGTATTATATCCGGTTTCCATTCTATTAATTCATTAATTAATTTGCGTGACAATGACACCCTGATTCTCGCATTAGGATAAATCTTTCCGGCGCTCACTGAACCTATGTATGTAACATTTCCATCCACATGAGATCTCACGTTATTGGACAATGTAAGAATTTTCACTTCATGACCTTTTTCTTCAAGACCGTTAGCCAAATTAATAACCGATGTAACTACGCCATTAATCACAGGCTTATACCAGTCCGATGTAATTAATACCTTCATTTTCTCTTCCTTTGTATCTATTATTAATCATATAAATATTCATTAGATTTGATAAATTCAAAAATATTATCGTTATCTGTATTTAAGAATATCTGTTTAGTCACTCTCCTGTTGAGACCAATCAACTCTCTTATCCCCATAACTGTATATTCAGAGTTCTGGAACTCAAATATAATATCTATCGCAGTTCTGACAAGTCTGACCTGCTCATCTGACAACTCTTCCACTGCAAACACATTTGAAAGAAATCTGAGCCTGTTTGCGATAGAAGAAATAAACACACTCACCTCATCCATTTCAACAGGAAGTTGTTTCTGTCCTGAAATCACTTGATCAAGTGTAACATATTTATCTTGTTTTTTGCAAAATTCAAAAAACTGCCTAGCTTCAACTTCCCCAATGTTTCCGGCAATTTTGTTTCTAACCACATTTTTAGTCACATCATCATCATAATGAAGAATGTCGCTGACTCTCACCCAGGATCTAGGTGTTGCAAAGGTCATAGCGTCACTCTCCGGATCATGCGTATGGAGCGCAGAAGGTTTAAAAGACAAATATGAAACAACTAATGGGTGTACTCCATTGTTGAGAGCATATGTGTACTTCCATGTTTCAAAGTCTGGTTCTATGTAATGTATTTCAAATCTGTCCGCAAGAGGACCCGCCAGATGAATATATACTCCGTCATCATCCTCTCTGTTTCCCAGTGCAATTACAAAAGTGCCTTCCGGCAATTTGTACTGACCTATTCTTCTGTCAAGAATCAGCTGATAAGCCGCGACCTGTACTTTTTTGCTACAGGAAGTAATCTCATCCAACAAAAGAATAGTCTTATTTCCATCTCTTTTCTCGTCAGGTAAAATATCCGGAGAAAGCCATATTGTTTTAGTTTTGTCTTCATTAGGAAAAATCAATCCGCTTATTTCCACTTCCGACATTTGTGCAAGACGTAAATCTATAACTTTATAACCGTATTTTTTCCCGATTTGCTGAATCAGTTCAGACTTACCAATACCGGGCGCTCCAAGGCCCAGAATAGAATGTTTTATGTTATGGACTATATTAAATTCTATTGTTTCTGCGAATTCACTAATGTTCATAAAGTTTTTCTCCTACAGATATGTTATTTTGCCAAGTTGCTCTGCTTTTCGTTTATTAACCGAATGACTAGTCAGCAACACTATGGTTTTTTTTCTGAGATTGTGAGGAACTTTATTTTTCTCAAGTATCCCAAAATATCCATCTGTCAACACTATCATAGCAACCGGTTTAATCCTGTTTTCCTTTATCCAATCATATACACAATTAATATCAGTACCTCCTATATGTTTTGGGGTGAGTTTGTACATTTCCTTGTAATTTCTGATATTTCTGTATATGGTATTTACCTTTGTATCCCAATATGCAATATTAAGTTCACATTTATTATTTCGGCATATCCTGTATGCCTGAGTATAAAACTCATTCATGGTATGTTCATTTATAGATCCTGATGAATCAATAAACATCCACACACTTTCAAGCTTTTCTTCATGCCCATAACCCGGAACTATAATTCCTCTGTGCAAATACTTTCTTTCCGGAGTCGCGTATGATGTTTCATCGCTATCCACTTCACTTAGATATTCTATCAAGAGTTTGTCCCATGCAATAGTTTTTGACTCAACAAGTTTAAGAACATCTCTTGGAACATACATATTATCAATTCGACTACTGTTCTTTTTGAGCGACTCTCTAATCAACTGTTTGCGCCACTCTTCCATATTGCCTTCCTGTTCTTCACTGAAATCAGACTGAATTATGTCATCAGGGACTGCTATCCTACTAACACCCTGATACTCCTCATCAAAAACAACCTGATTTCCCTCCACCGTGTATCTGTTAAAGAACTGATAATAAAAATCATCAGCACTTTTTTCCTGTTCATTTGGTCTGAATACACCGCGAGGTGGCCTCTCTATAGGCATATTGTATTCATTTAACTGAGGCATCATTTTTATTATCATATTATTTACAACAATATCACATGCCGTATTCCACAGAGATGTATCTCTGTCTCCATGTCTCTTGCAATGTCCAAGAAGGAGATGCAATACCTCATGTAATGCAACAAAATTAAATTGTCCCTCTGTCAGGCCCATCATATAATCATGATTGTAGTATATAATCTTTCCGTCAGTGGCTGCAGTACCGATATCATTGCGTTCTTTAAATTTAACCTTCATAATAATGTCACCATAGAAAGGGTTATTTCTTAGCATATTCACTCTGAATTTGCTAAATTTTTCTTCCACGCACATATCATACCTCCCGGCCTAAACCATTGAAAGCAAATAATACTTTTTCATCAACTTAGATTTTGTATCCATACTTTCAAGCGGATTTCCTTTTGAATCAAATATATCCCACAATTCCCTTATATACTCTTCTTCATTTTTCTTATAAAGATAATTTCTTGTATATAAATAGTAATCCTCACCGTCGCAGCGCATCTTTTCGACCGATTGCCAAAATGCATGTGCAAGTTCAATAGAAAAGTTAACGACTATTCTGTCTCTGTCTTTCTTATTCTCATTCGGATTAAAATGAATCACCGCAGCCTTACTCACTTCGATAATCTCTTTAGCCCTAATCCAGTAATCATTCATATCATCGGCATCAACGCTATAAGGTGTAGTCTTATTATTGACTATAATATCTTTCACACACTCATACTCATCTGTAAGCATGCTTTCAGAAAAATGAATAACCCCTGTTATTTCATCTTCCGAATCACCAACCAAAAACAGCCTCTCAATTCCACCTCTAATTTCCTGTTCATTCCAGTTAGTATACCCCTTATCAATCATCATATTTTCAAGGGTACCTGTCAGTCTGGAAAAGGTATTTGCAACTACATACGCTTCGCCTTTTGCGTCATAACGAATATTTGAATAAAGTTCTTTGTATTCATCTTCTTTTAAACGCATTCCAATTTTAATTAACTTTAATTTCCCGTCACCCTTAAAAACGCCATCATAAGACTGAACAACCGACGGTGGAATGGTAATTTTTTCAAGATTGGGAAGATTAGAGAATGCTCCGTATTTAACAATCTCCACTCCCTGCTCAATCACTATTTCCTTTACAATGTCACTGTCTGAAAAAGCATTTCTTCCGATTCGAACTATCTTTTGTCCCTCACTTGTATATGCCGGAACAACTATTTTTTCTTCGCGGACATTGTAGGTGATAAGTGTCCTATCAGCTATAGCCATATTTTCATCGAAAAATATATCCATTATTGCTCCTTAGCCCCTTTTTTCTTTTTCCGCACTTTTATTTTTTTAATAGTATCCAGAATGACAATGTCTTTTTCCAACAAACCATTTTCTTTTAATTCCATAAACTCATCAAAGCCCTGCATCGTGATGTCAATTATATCCAAAAGTCTTTTGTCTTCTTCGTCGTATCGCACACGTTCCTTAAGTTCCATAAGATTACCTGTGAACTTTTCTTTTGTAGAAGATGCGTACACAATTCTCCTGATAAATTCCAACAGTACTTTTATATCCATTTCCTATCACCACATTGTATCTATTACCGAATAATCACTAATTATTCTTCGTCAAAATCAGCCTTAAAAACTCCCTCCGGAGTAGTCATTGTAAGAAGTCCTAAATTGAACTCCTCATCCATAATAGTGATGTTGTACTCAAACACTACATCATCATCAAACTTCGACAGTAAAATATACTGTCCGTTTTGTTTTCCATCAATCTGATCACAGATATCATTATAAACTGCTTCACCTGAAACAGGTCTAGGATATCCTGACGAATGAATTTTGTCTTCAATAAACTTGTACAATTCTTCCATAAAAAATCTCCCAATAAAAAATAGTATTGTAATTTTAAGTTATTCCTTTCCCCTTCGCATTTCCCCATTTGCGATTAAGCAATATAAATTATCTCTTAACAAAATACTCTTCATACCATACAAGGAATGTATAGATGGTCCATACTTTTCTCCACAAATCTGAATTTCCTGAAATGTATTCTTCAAATATTTTGTTAATCTCTTCAACATTAAAGAACTTAGCTGCGCTCTCACTTGCAAATTTAGTCCTTACATCCTGATTGTATCTGTCATCTGCCATCCAGATTCTGATAGGTACAATAAATCCAAGTTTCTTTCTGAATGCAATTTCTTCAGGAAGCATTTTGGCTGCTGCAGTTCTGAATGCAACTTTATTCTGTTCTTCGTTCACCTTAAATCTTGCAGGCATACGTGATGCAATATCAAAGATACGCATATCTGTAAGAGGCATTCTGATTTCAAGACCACAGGCAGTACTCATCTTATCAACATTGAGATAAATATCTCCCTCAAGCCAAATCTGAATATCTACATTTGACATCTTTGTAAGTGGATCAAGATCTTCTGTCTCTGCATAAATATCCTTAACTAAATTAATAGGCAAAACATCATCTTTGTAATTCTTGAGAATAATCTGTTTCTCATCTTCCTTCATGATGTTTGTATTTCCTACGTAGAATGTCTTCAAATTGTCACCGTAGCGCTCTGCATTTCTGTACATGTTGTATCCGCCGAAGAACTCATCTGCACCTTCACCTGAATAGCAAAGTTTTGTGTGTTCTGCAGTGGCATTGCATCCCAATGTAAATACAATAGCAGATGCATCTCCAAGAGGCTGTTCCATATTGTACATTACATAAGGAACAACATCGAAAAATTCCTCCGGCTGAATAACACTTACTTTGTGTTCTCTTCCAAGAAGATCTGCAGTTACCCTTGCAACCTTTGACTCGTCAAATCTCTCTTCATCATATCCGCATGAATCACAAACCTTTGCGTCTGACATTGCAAGTACGTAAGAAGAATCAACTCCACCTGAAAGAAATGACTCAGCCACTTCTCCCTCTTCCTTTACCTCAGGCATAATGTCTTTTAATGTATTGTGAATTTCATCTGCCCAATCCTCAAGTGACTTTGTCTCGTCGGCCTTGAACTCAGGTTTCCAATATCTCTCAATAGTAATTTTGCCATCCTGCCATACAAGATATCTTCCAGGAAGTAATTTCTTAACCCCCTTAAAGAATGTATCTTCACCGGCAACATATGTGAGGGACAAATATATCTGAAGCATATCTTCATTAAGTTCTTTTTCAAATCCAGGCTGTTCCATAATCTGTCTGATATAAGTTCCGTATAGTAACTGTCCATCCTTTGTCACATAATAGTAGAACGGCTTTGTTCCAAACTGATCTCTGAGACAGAATAATTTCTGTTCTTCATCATCCCAGATTGCAAATGCAAACATACCATAAATGTGAGATGCCATATAATATCCCCATTTTTTGTATGCCTCAATTATAATATTTTTTTCTCTCTCCTCTCTGGGAAGAGTATTATCAACAGCCAATTCTTCACAAAGATTTCTCCAGTTTCTGATGTGGCCTCTGTATTCTTTTAATGTAATCATCTGTGCATTCCTTTCACTATATGTTAATTTTTCTTTTTATCAGATTTTAACTATCTTTTTTGCGGCAAAACCCAATCCGCCTTTTCCATTATACCCTACTTAGAGTCTAGTTTCCACACAAAATTAAAAGAGTTCATCTAAAACCGATGAACTCTTCCGGGGTTTATTCATATATCCAGTTACAAAGATTAGTTACTATTTTTTACCGGCAATCACAATACATCTCCAGTTGAATTATCCTGCTGTATTGTGTTTTCCTCTCCATTCATTCCTCTGTTTGGAGGTTGCATCCTTCCATCCTGGTTCATCTCTCCATCAAATTTCTGCCTACCTCTTCCGAAACCTCCACCGCCTTCACCTCCAAAAAACTGTCCTGTTATTGTGTTTGTCTCGGTTCCGTTTTCAATTATAGTTCCACCTTTATATTCAGCATTTCCATCGTAATCAAATGTTGACTGTCCTGTGATGTCAATTGTTCCGCCATTGATATAAATGTCGCCGTTTGAATCTACACCGTCTGTGTCTCCCTGTCCCATCACTATAACAACATCTCCACCATTCATCTCAAATGTCGGCGTATATTTGCTTGATTTTGCTGCTGCATTGATTCCGTCATCACTTGCATTTATATTTATCTTTCCATCATTAACTGTGATGTATGTTCCTTCAATACCCTCCATTGCCGTAAGGTTGAGTTCTCCTCCATCTATACAAACCGTTGTTGTTGCGTGTATCGCATCATCTGTTGCAGTAATTGTAATTTTTCCTCCCTTAACATATACTTCACCAATAGTTTCATCATCACTGTCTTTTGCATGTATACCATCATTACAAGATGTTACATTTATGGTTCCGTCTGCCACATATACTCCGTCGTGGGCCTCGAGGGCATTTCCTGTACAACTTACATTTAATGTACTGCCGGTAATTTTCAACTTATCCTTTGATGTAACTGCATTATCTGATGATGCAATGTCTAATGTACCCACACCATTAATAACTATATCATCTTTCGAGAAGATAACTGCATCTGTCTTTGTGTCTCCATCTGTCTGAAATTCTCCGGTAACTGTAAGCGCATTATTCGAATCTGTTGTTGTCACAAATACTTTATCTGCACTCTTAACATATATACAAGGTTCCGTGTTATTAGTAATGGAAACTCCATCAAATACCAGCTGAACTTTTGCATCATCTGCTTCCACAAACACAGTAACATCTGTAGCCTCACCTGATAAAAGGTACACTCCTTCTTTCGTAACGGTAACATCTTTTCCATTTTCGAGAGTTATTTTTTCTGCTTCGGATGTGTCAGCTGTCTGTTTCAAATCTCTGTCCGTGAATATTTCTCCCTCTTCCTTAGAGTTTGAAGAATTCGAATTTCCGGTTAATTTTGTTGTAACAGATGTATCCGAACATGCCGTTGTAAAAATCATTGTCACTATAACAAGGTTTACCATAACTATATTTTTCATTTTTTTATTTAATAATTCCATCATTTTTTTCATAACGCACACCTCCTATAAACCATCTCTGTTGTCAACCATTCTGCCAAGACTGATATCAAGATTTCCGTTTCTCGTTCTGAGTTCATCTATAAAATTCTTTGTTGATATTCCTGATTTAGGAACTACTGTTATAGTGATTTTGTAAAGACTACCCATGTTGGTAGTTTTTACTTCTTCGTAGTTATAACTGTCCAGGTACTTTTCGAAAATGTCTTCAAATTTTCCTTCATAATCAAGGTCTTCCGGAACAGTTATTTTTAGTGTTCTGCTATGCTCATCAAAATTACCAAACTCTGTCACATTTAGAATTAAATTGATTAATGACAATACTATTGTGAATGTAATTGCAACTCCTATGTATCCCATTCCTGTTGCAAGTCCTACCGCCATTGCAAGAAAAATACTTGTTATTTCCTGGCCTCTTCCAGGTGTTGATCTGAATCTTACTAAGCTGAATGCTCCAGCCACTGCAACACCTGTTCCGATATTTCCGTTTACAAGTATAATTACCAGTTCAACTATTGCCGGAAGAAGTATCAATGTAACCGCAAAACTTCTTGTACATTTATTTTTTGCCATATATGAGAATGCTATTATGAAGCCACAGGCAAGTGCCGTCAATGTTACTATTCCAAGCTGTACTCCTGTAAAAGTTCCGTTTGTTAATACTGATGAAAAAATGTTGTCTAACATATTAATCTCTCCTTTCTTATTGCATATACATTTATGCTCCGCATCTATTTACAACACCTGTTGCAAAAGGCTGTTCACTGATTATTGTCACTACATTCATATTTGCTATTCTTTTTCTTCTCTCTATTTGCATCTGAGTATATCCTCTTCCGTATTTTGAGAAAGATGTCGGATAAATTTTAAGTTCACTGAGTTTCCTTGCAAGTTCAATGGGCATTGCATTGGTCACTTTTATTTCCATCATGTACCATCCTTCTTCCAGAATCTGCTTTCCGTATTTTTCATCCTTCAAATCAAATGAATCTGTAGTCCAGGTAATATTAGAATCAAATGTAATTCTTAAACTATCATCTTCCTTTCCTATCATTGCTATCCTGTCATAACAAATTTTCATTGCCGGAATAAGGTTCTTGTACATATACTTAAAGTATTCAATCTCCTGTTTAATTTGCGAATCGCCTGCTACCATTTTATTCTGTAAAAGATATTTGTAATTTGATTCATATTCACCTGAAATTCTTCTCTTATAGACTACTCCGTCATATTTTTTCTTTATCTCAATAAATGAATTTGTTTTATCATCGGTCTTACCATATGTCCTAAGTCTTATTTTTTCTTTGTACAATGGTTTTTCCAATGATGTTCTAATCAGTCTGAAATCCGGTGTATCAAAATATATGTTATTTATTTTTGTTTTTCCATAACTGTCAACTGCTGCAATTGTATCCAGATATTTTTTTAATTTTCTGTACTGTTCTTCATTTACCAGATACTTCATTTCCGTTCTTCTAAAAACATTTATATATCCACTCATATTAGTTATCCTCCTAATGAATTTATTTCATTTTTTCAATGCTTATTTTTCTTTATCTGTGTTTATCATAATAATGCAACCTTAAACGAATATTAAAAAAAATGATTATTTGCAATTTATTCTGCAGATAATCATTTTTTCTTTTTTCTTATATTCAATTTGATAATTATTTCCTTATCTTTCCATTGATAATTACATCAACAAGGAAAGTTCACCCTGAAAGTCGTCTTTTCATTTTCTGATTTTGCGGTAATATTTCCACCGTGATTCACGGCTATTCCTTTTGCAATGGCAAGGCCAAGTCCATAGCGATTGTCTCCTCTGCTTCTGGACTCATCAGCTCGGTAAAATCTCTCAAATATCTTTTCCTCATCTCCGGGCTTAATTGGTTTTCCAACATTAGTCACTTTTAGAACTATACTGTTTTTGTTCTTTTTTAGATTAATCGTTACTGTTTTATCCTTGAAACTGTGTTTAATTGCATTATCGATTAAAGTTGACACTAATTTTTCAATCTCATCTCTGCTGCAATTAAGCATAATGTCATCTTCAATTTCACTCTCAATCAAAACACCCTGTTCAAAAGCAACTCCCTCAAAAACCAACGTCTGCTTTTCAACTATTTTGGAAACATTTTCTTCCTTAAACTGAGAACGGGATACTCCCTCTTCGATTTTTGAGAGATCGAGAAGTGCTGAAATCAATTTACTCATCCTGTCAGTCTCGTATTTGATGTTCTCCATATATTTCTCACTCTCACTATCTACCTTAAGTTCATCTGAAGATGCCATTATTACAGCAAGAGGAGTCTTTAGTTCATGAGAAGCATCGGCGATAAATTCTCTCTGCTTATCAAAGGCCTCTTTTGCAGGTCCTGTAATCCATTTCGTAATCTGTTTTGCCAAAATAAAAATAGCTAAAGTCAATGCAATAAATATAAGTACAGTCTCAAGCAAAAACATTCTGAGTTTTTTGTTAATATCTGATATATGAATCAGAACAATTGCATTATCTGTTTTGTAATTGAAGCAATATTTATCCGTATACAAATTTCCAATTTTCAAAGTATCGGAATCATACGTTTCCATAATATCATTTGCAATATCTTTTGCTTCAAAATCGTCAGATTCATTACCATGTCCAAGAATTCTGTTTATGTATCCATTACTGATTTCTATTGTGTACACTTCATGATCCATTATCATCATGTTTTCAATATCAAATTCTTTCTTCTCATCAAATCTAACCGGCGGTCTGAATCCTCCACCTCGCTCATCCATGATATCAAGATTCCGTCTAATGCTCTGATATTCTCTCCTATAACTCTGAATATTTAAAATCAGTATGCTGATGAAAAGAAAGAAAACCAGTATTCCAAAAATTGTAGTAAATACTTTTCTATTTAGTTCCTTCATTTGCACTCTCCAACTTATATCCCATATTTCTGATAGTTTTAATAGTTACTTCCGAGTCAAGCATCTTAAGTTTTCTTCTAACAAATGAAATGTATGCTTCCAGATTATTTGAAAGTGAATCATTGTCCATTCCCCATACTCTGTCAAAAATCAAATCCTTTGAAAGCACCTGGTCGTGATTGACTACAAACAATTCCAACAACTGAAATTCTTTATTATTGATTTTGATATTCTCTCCGGTGTTTTTATTAACTATTGCAGGAATAGAATAATCAAGCTTAATGTCTCCGTATTCTTTAGAATTATCAACCACGCTCTCAATTCTGAGCTGAGCATTTACTCTTGCAACAAGCTCATCAATATGAAAGGGCTTTGGAATATAATCATTAGCGCCTTCCTTGAATCCCAAAAGCTTGTCCTCAAGTTCGCCCTTTGCAGTCATCATAATGGTCTTTGATGCTACACCGCTTTTCTTTATTTCCTTTAATATCTCAATTCCGTCTTTTCCCGGAAGCATAATGTCAAGCAGTATCAGGTCATAAATACCTGACACTGCATTGTAAGCACCTTCCTCTCCGTCATTGAAAACATCCACAACATATCTTTCTTTTCTAAGTCTGTCCGCAACTAATTCTGCCAGTGATTTTTCATCTTCTATAACTAAAATTCTCATATCGTTTGCCCTCGTATTTTACACTCTTTCATTTATAGTAATCCACTGATACTAGTATCTCATGATTTTGCTGTTGTTTCTACTTCTGATTTTTTATTTGACTTATTACTGTCTGATTTGCCGGCATCCGGTTTTCTATCCGGCTTTTTATCAGGTCTTGTGTGCTTTCCTTCCGAGTTGTTGTTTTCTAAACTGCTGCTGTCTGATTTTTTAATTTTGGTATTACTATCTAAACTGCTGCTGTCGTTTTTTTGTCCATCTGGTTTGCTTGGCGGTGTATTGTTTCCGTTAGAATTTTCTTTACCACTTCCACTACCGGTCTTTGCTGTTACATCTGTTCCTGTACTCTTTGTTCCTGATGAATATTCTTTTCCGTCAACATATAACTTATGTCCATTCAGGTTAATTGAATCTGCATTACATGTCAGGGATGTTATGTAAGAATCTTCCGTAAGGTTCCAAACTGAGCCATCAGCTATTTCCACATACACCTCGCCTCCATCTTTATTTGTGTTAATTGCTCCTGTAAATGTCGAACTGTCTTTCAGATAGATATTCAATGTGGAAACTGAATCCACAATAACATCTCCGTCTATTGTCTGTTTCGTGGCATTTAATGTGACATTGCCTCCATTTGAACCTTCATTGCCCCAGCCTGCTGCCTGGGCTCTTAAGAATACTCCGTCTTTATCTTCATTTGTAATTGTCACATTATTAAGATCAATTGTGGCAACAGTATTGTTTACAAAGAATATGTCACCGTTCTTGTTTGTTATATTGCCATCCTTCATGGTAAATGCTGCAGTTCCTTCGTCTGCATCTCCGGACATTGACTGGTATATCATAATCGCCTGATAGTAATCCGATTTATCACTGTTCTTTTTGTTATTGTCAGCATTTAAAATCACATTATTGAGAGTTACTGAGTTCTGTCCTTCAACAACAACTCCCTGTGAGGCTGTTGAAGTCAACGTCGCATTATTTACTGTAATATCTGCTGTAGAATAAATGGCCGGTGAGCCGGTGCCGTTAGTTGTGTAACTGCCTTTGGTCACTGAAACCGTTCCGCCACCTCTGTCAGATCTTATTGCCGCTGAAGAATTACCGTCAGTTACTATGGTAAGATTGGTAGCATTCATTGTACCTCCACCAGTTGTCATAATTCCTCCGGAGCAATTGCCTGCGGTGTAAATATTAGAATCAGAAATGTTAACTGTGGTACCTTCGCCGTAAGAAAAAACTGCATTTGCATGTGTGCCGTTAGTATCAACAGTTATGTTGTTAAGATTTAGTGTCGCTTTATTTGTTGCAAATATCGCCGAATTTTCCCCATAGAAATCTGCCTCATCTCCATCTGCTTCTCCTGTTTTAGTGACTGCAATATTAGAATATGATTCTTCTTTGCCGTCAACTTCTATTGCATGTCCGCCGTCAGTTGAATTATTGATTGTTTCATTTTCAGAAACATTATCTGTTACAGCAGTTTCTTTTGCCACTGTGGTTTCTTCTGTCACTGTAGTTTCTTCTGCATTCTCACCAACCTGCTCCTGGTTTGCACATCCGGTCATCCCTACCATAAGTCCTAATGTTAATATCATGGAATACATTCTTGTAATATCTTTATTCTCAATTTTCATAATGAGCATCTCCTTTCGTACTTACTTTACATTTCGATACCTCTTGAAGTTATGTTCATTATAAAAACGTAATCTTAAACGAATATTAAAAAAATAGATTTTTTTCGATTTTACTGACATCCGATTGTTATTAACTTACCACTCAATTAACCACCAAACAAATATATTGTCTGATTTGTCAACTCATGTACTCACTTCTGAGAATAGAAAAATACAATCTGCCAACATATTCTCCATTATGATAAAAATAATCTCTCAAGGTTCCCTCATATGTCAGCCCACATTTTTCAATAACCCTCTTGGACGGTTTATTGATTGTCTTTGTACAAATCTGAACTTTGTGCAGATTCATTTTTTCAAATCCAAATGCTATGACTGCCTTTGTCGCTTCAGTTGCAAAACCTTTACACTGGAAATCTCCACCTATGCAATACTCAATCTCCGCAAAATGATTCTTATTATCTACCAAAAAATATGCAATCTGTCCGATGCACTCCCCTGTTTCCTTTAGGATAATAGCCCAACGATAATAATCCTCTTTTTCGTAAGAGCCGATGTATTTATCAAGCAGTTCTTTCACCTCTGCTTTTGTGGTATAGACCGGTTCAGAATACAATGACTGAATTTTTTCGTCTGCAATCCAGTATTTAAGCATTGCATCATCATCAGTATATTCAAATCTTCTAAGTATCAAACTTTTGGTTGTTATTGTTTTTGTTCCAATATGTGTAAGCATTTTAATTCTCCTTCATACTCCATTGAACGTCTCTTACATGTACCGTCTAATTTTGTATATTCTCCATATTTCACAAAATGAAGACCGCACTTTTCTATAACTCTGCCTGAGGCTTTATTTTCAACAGCGTGACTGCATGTAAAATTATTGATACCGAATTTTTCATGGGCAAATTTAATCATTGCTTTTGCTGCTTCTGTCGCATATCCTTTTCCCCAACAGTCTTTTCGCAAATTGTAACCAAAGCCCCAAAAACCATCTCTTTTTTCATTGGTTTCTATGTTCATGGTTGGACCAATGCTACCGGCTCCAATCAGCATATTGTCTTCTTTTCTAACGAAGCCGAAATGATATTCTTCCTCCTCCTGTTTTAAATATTCTAACCAGCCCTTAACCTGTTCCACTGATTTGTAAGTATTGTACACCATATATCTGGCCACATCTTCATCGCCTACCCAAGCAAAAACCGCCTCTGCATCCTCAATCGTTAGTGGCCTCATTATTAATCTATCAGTTTCTAAAATATATTTGTGCATAGCTTACCTCCTGAGTTCATTATCATTAGATTTTTACTGAGACAAATTGTTTATTCCTTACTCTCCTGTCGGGATTGCATCATTTAAACTCTTATTTCGATAATTCAAATTGGTCCTAAGGGAATATCCCTGTTCTTCCCAAAATGCATTTGCCGGATCATTATCCTTAAACACCAGCCCAAACACTTTTTGGATTCCTTCAGCTTTCAACGCCTCTTCTGCCAACGACACCAATTTTGATGCGATACCCATACGTCTGCATTTTTCATGAACACACATATGATGGACAATTGCCCTTCTTCCATCATGACCTGTGAGAATTACTCCAACAATCTCTCCATCTGCAATTGCTGCAAAGCAGGTGTTTGGATTTCGTTTTAAATATCTCTCAATTCCTTCACGAGTATCATCCACGGGATTCATCGCACGGCGAGTTTGCTCTGCGCTATTCCATAATTTTAAAATACCATCATAATCATCTATCGTTATTAACCTCGTTTCATAATTCATTTGTTTACCTCCATCTCAATACATTTCCACTGTTCTCCCATGCAATCAAAATATAATGTTTCATTGTTCTCCTCAAAGCCTGCTGCCTTGTAACAATAATAAGCCGGCATATTATTTTCAAATACCCCAAGTGTTACTTTTTTAGCCTTCAATATATCAAATGCATATTGAATCGCCAGCTTCATCATTCTCTTTCCGTATCCTTTTCCTCTTATTTTATCATCTACAATAACAAAACCAAAGCGAATTGTATCTCTGTCTTCATTAGGATATCGTAAAATCATATGTCCGACAATTTCATTTCCAACCATTGCAGTAACCGGGAAGAAATCATCATCTGCATCACAGGCGCCGTTACTTCCAAAGTATTTGTCATTTATATCTTTTGGAGTTACAGGATAGTTCTCATACCTGTCAGCGCTCCAATTTCTCTGGTCTTTTTCACTGTGAATCCAGGATGTTATAGTATTTGCATCTGATGGTTTATAAGGTCGAAGTCGAAGTTCGTTTTGTGCTATTTTCTTTCCATTCTCCTTCGCCAATTTATTTTTCATACCATCATTACCTGCTAATTTCCCTGACAATTCCTTTTCCATAATTTCATAAATCTGAGTTACACCCTTTGCGCAGTCCCAAACGCCGTGATCTATTGTTTTATAACCAAGTTTGTAATAAAGATTACAGGCTGAAGCAGATGCATCCAACTCTGCCACTTTGTATTCTTTACCAATTTCTTTCTCAAGCTGATTCATAATATAAGTTCCATATCCTTTTCCCTGAAATTCAGGAAGAACGTATACTCTAACAATGTGATTGTCATTTTTGGTTCCGGTTCCAATAACCTTACCTTCATCTACAAGTACGTATGAATCTTTCGCTTCAATATCTTTATTAATTCTATCCTGATTGTGATATTCCAAAAAAGCATCTACAATCTGTGGCAGATAATATCTCGGATATATTTTTTTGATAGTCTCTTTAACAATTTCATAAATCTTTTCTGCGTCGTTTTTTGTAGCCATCCTATACTCCATAATAAAACTCCTTTCAAATAAAAAACACCATCAAACAATATTTCTATTGCTTAATGGTGTATGATACATAAACTTATGTATTCTGTTCTTAATTTTTATTAAGAATGGGAATATCTTTTAATACAGTATCTTTTTCCATCAGCAATAGACCCGCAATCGACATTGACTCCCGGCACGACAATTAATCTATGCTTTTTTGAAAAAAGTGTTCTGCTCTGCATATTATTAATTCCCTTTCTTTTTTTAATAATTGTGTTTTATTATACTAGATAATATAGTTTTGTCAAATGCTTATTTTTCTGATACTGTTATCTTAATACCAAGTCACAAACCAACCTGTAGGCACTATAATTATATATGGCGTAGTAAAAACAGCCATAGTAAGTGCTAATTTTTTCTTTTCAAGCTCTGAAATATCTACCTTTCTAAAAGCTACTTTCTTATCGAACCAGTAAATAAAAAATCCTATAACAATTAGACACCCTATGGTATATATCAACGCAACTGGATTTTCAAACGGATTGAAAACCAATGCATGAGATATATCTTCAAACATAACATCATCACTAAATGAACATAACCAATCTAGCAAAAACATCAGTCCCATACCAATGAAATCTGATAAAAATCCAAAAATCACCACTTTTACTATGCTCTTGCGATATACCTGCTTTTTGTTGCTAACTTTAATTACATACATTCCTATCACTAAAACCAATGAATCAATCAAAAAATTAGCCGGAATTGCAATCAACCATGTCACCGGGAAAAGAAAAAACATCCAAAATGGGAAAAATGCATTGTATAACTTCACTGTTTTATTTTCCATATTGTTTAACCTCCGCTTTTTTACTATAGTCTATTATATTTTTTTACCCAGTTATAGTCAAGCAGCATAATCTTGAATAAGTATTGGTAAAACTGCCTGTTTTGAATTAAAATAGTCTATATTATAGTTTTTGTCAAACACTTATTTTGATTATTAGTTACTATCTATCTTATACCTATCCTAATCTTTTCCTCATTGTCTTTCACGAAATAAAAAAGTTTTGCTGACTCGATAGCTGCAACCTCATCCTTTTCTCCGATAAAATAACCTACAAACAAAAGTTCAATATTCTTCATTACAACCGGAATGCTATATTTTTCAACTTCAGAGAGGCGCATCTCGCTATCGTAGCCATTGACAATATATCGAACAATTTCAAACCATCTCTCTTCACTTACTTTGTTTTCTTCTTCCTCTAACAATAATCCTAAAAGAAAATAACACAAGTCAAATATTCTGATACTTTTCTGGCTCAAATCAAAATCAATATATCCGGAAAACTTTCCCTTATCAAACAGGAAATTTCCCAGATGTACATCTCTGTGAATCAGATTTCTAGGTAACTCTTTATCGACCTTTTTTAGTTCATCAATTGTGTTAACAATATCTTCTCTTGAAATATAATCCAGTTCCTTTTTAAATAAGTTGTCACTTACCCAACTCTCCATTTCGCCAAGCAGACTGTTGTTCCAATACTCTATCTCAGCTTCACATTTGTTGAATGCTTTATGAAGATTTGCGATAATTCTTCCCATCTGTACAAACCACTCTTTATCACATGAAGCCATATTAACAATATTGCTCCCCTTCAGTTTTGTGGTTAAAATCCAGTACTGTTTTTCCTCCTCCACATAATCTTTTTGCTCCGCATTCTTAATAATTTGAGGCACTGGTATTTTTTCTTTTCCAAGAGCCGTCAGCATCTTAATATTGTTAACTAATTCCTTTTTATTTTCGTATTTTTTAAGTACGTACTCTCCTGCAACTTCCCAGGCTGACGTGTAAATTTGTTTTACCTCTCCCTCTGTATCGTATTTTTTTAAAACATCATATACATGTAATTTTTCCATTTCAGATTTTTTCCTTTCTTCCAACACAATTCTTCTTATACTTTTTTCAGACAAATGATACATTTCTGCTATTTTGGCATATGGCATTCCTATCAGAAAATGTTCAAATATATTTTGATTTCTAATTTCCATTTCTCTACGAAAACTTGTCTCATTTCCCCATTGTTTTTTATTGTCTTCCTTTTTTGGAATATAGATGTATGTCCCTTCAACATGTTCCATAATTTTCTCTAAAAGTTCTTTAGGCAGACAATCTTTTGCATTTAAATACTTCATTCTTTGCACCTCCGCTGTCATCGTAACATATATTTTCCCAAAAATATTCTCAAACTTAATTCTGCTTTATTTTTGAGATTAAGAATTTCAATAAAAAACCGCCCGGGAAGTTCAAAGAACTTTCCTATGAAATAAAAAAGGCTATTGCACTAACGTTCATTTAGCGCAACGCCTTTCTTTAATTCTCTTTCCCTATCTGTACACTCTCACATAATCAATATAGAAATAATCTTCCAGTGTCTGAATATTATTTTCTTCTTTTACAACTGTCCATCCTGTTGCATCATATGATTTTGCATAATCATTAATATCTGACGAAATTCCGCCTATTGCACAGTTCAATACAAAGAAAAAATCGTGATTGAACGGCCAATAATATTCGTGGATTGATGAATTATACTTTGACGGATCATATATTCCTATTGTTCTTCCATCGATTTGAAACTCAATGTATTTATCTGTCCATTCAACTGCGTATGTATGATATTCTTCAGATGCCGTTTGCTTTGTAAGACCTGTTTCGTAATACTTATTAAATAACGTCGAACTCGAACTACTGAGGAAGGTTTGTCTTTCATTAGGATTCCATAACATATTTCATTGATATCTTATTTAATTCATTGATAACCTTTTCATTTTTCAATTTCCTGGCTACCGGCATAAAAATGGAGATTGTTTCTTTTGCTCTTCTCTGTTTTTCACTTTTCTCCATATATTCGATAGTTCTCATATTATGAAGACGCTCTGCCATTTTTATCACAGTACATTCTTCATCCACCAGACCATCCTTCTCAATATCATAATCTCTTAATCGAATAATGATTTGCGCAACATCTTTTGGCAATGCATTCTTTATGTCATCGATTGTGACATCTGTCTTTCGAAACACATCACAAAACATGCCTGCATAAACTACGTTAGATTCAGCACCCATTTGCACAAGTAATAACGACACATTTAGTAAATGGGTAACATACTCATCTCCGGAATATCGTTTCCTATCTGCATACACCTTCTGACAGAAAGCGTAAACCTTTTCCAACTCCGAAGAATCCAATTTGTTTTCTGTCATTTTCCGATTTAATAAATCAAACAATTCTTCCTTCAGCAAATGTTCCTCAGTTTTTTCATAAAAAGCATAACGATTCATATCACTACCTCCTAAATGCATGATTTCTAAATTCATCGCATACAAAAGAGAGGGCGAAAATCCATAATAACTTTTAAAAGCCTTAATAAATCCACTGTGAGATTCCCATCCATATTCAATTGCCACATCCAGAATTTTATTTCCCCGCAGAATGGACTCCGAAGCATCAATCACTTTTCTTTCCTTAACATATTCCATTATGGAAATGTTCATTTCCTGCTTAAACATTCTGGAAAAGTAAAACTTTGAATAACCTACATAATCTGCAATTTCCTCAATGCTTACTTTTTGCTTCAAATGCTTCTCAATATAAACAAGACTCTCTGTAACTATTTCTTTTCTATCCATCTTTTCTCCTTTTGCAATCTGATGATATCCATAAAGTAACATCTTTGTTGGTATCATGCTTTTCCAATATTGCCCAATCGTTGTGAGTCTTATTTATTCAATCCTCGCTCGCGAGTCTTGCCGCGAAATGCTCGTCAGCTATAAGATAACTTACACTTCTATCCAATATCGTTGTTCTATAACTCCATCGCAGAAAATCTCATTTTCAAGAACTCCACCGTTATTAATTATGCTTTTGGCTGAACCGATATTGTCTTTATCACACACCATAAGAACTCTTGATATGCCAAGTTTGCCACACTCCTCCAAGGCCAGAGAAATCATCTTCGTGGCAACACCTTTTCTTCTTTCCGAAGGACGCACACCATCGCCAATATGTCCACCATTTCTTAGTAAATTCTCATTCAGATAATGTCTGATATTTACAGCACCCACAATTATATTTCTATCTGTATCCAGGCAAAAGAACGTTGAATCCGGGACCTTTCCATCCCGCACTTCCTTTTGTTCAAGACTGGAAATATAACTGTCAAAGTCACGATAATTCGTTTTTCGAATTGCATACGGAACTATTTTTTCGCCACTTGCTGTCCACTCATCCATCATGTCTGTTATTTGCTCTCTATATTTTTCTTCTGCTTTTACTAAAATTAAATTCACCTATTTTCTCCTTCATGATAATGCATCCAGTACCTCCAGTAAATTGCTAACTGCTTTTATCATTTTACCCTCATTTCTTCCAAGGACGCTTCTTCTCAGTCCAGCCTTTTTTCTTCCAATATTCCATATCGGCTTCGTTCCAACCTTTTTTCTGCATCTTGCTAATCATCAGGAAATACATTCGCGTTGCAATGCCAGGTTTAACTTTCCCAACTCTCTTTGTAATCTTCTTGGCTAATTTTGTAATTTTTCGGTCAATGGCCGTCTTCTTTTTTTCACTGATTTCATCCCATCCTGTGGCTGCAACAGCCATTCCGTATTTATATTGTTTCGCAACGCCCCAAGAGAAAAAGCTATCTGCCATATCTTTCAATGTAGATTTCATTCCTGCACCTGCCGCAGTTGTAATGCAAACTCCCTGTTTTGAGAACATTGATTCTTCAGGTCTGTGAATCATCCAGCGATATCCATAATGATCCAACAACGCCTTCATTGCACCTGTTGCGTGAACTACATAAACAGGGCTTGTCAGGATAATAACATCTGCTTCATCGATAGCCTTTGTAATGTTTTCAATTTTAGAATAATGCGGACATTTTTCCTCTTCTCCTATTACAGCCACTGAACAAAGGCCGTCATATCATTTATAAACTCTCCACAATCTCCTTCGCACATTTTAAAACCGGAACCTCTCTATTCGCTACAAGTCTGCCTAATTTCGTGCCAGAGCACTTCTCATATTCCTTAACCGCTTCTTCATATTTCAGTTTCAGAGTAGACAACTTAAAATCCTCAACTTCTTCCTGTGTTAGTTTTTTCTCTCCAAACCTTGTTATCCTGCACAGGTAATAATTACTTATATTATGTCTATGTATCAGATTGTAATAATCACTAACCACTCCGAGTTTGCTAACAATCTCTACATCGACTCCTAGTTCTTCTTTTAACTCTCTTTGAATTGCAGTATGTAAATCTTCTCCGGTTTCCACACCGCCTCCGGCTGTCTCTATCAGCGTTGCCTTTCCAAAATCATCATCGTGATTTGCCCTTACAAAATAAAAATAATCTTCATCGTCAAATACGATTGCCCTTGCTATTTGTCTGTCGTGGTCGATGTACTCTAAAGGCCATTCTGTATCCTTAAGTTCTATGAATATTTCCTCTTCTTTATTTATTATTTTTTCACAAAAATCTTTTATCTCATCAACTCGTGCGTCAACATCTTCCTTATATTCCACTGAACAAAGTCCTAAACTTCCACTAGCTTCAATCTCAAGATGTCCATAAAAATGCTCGATACTGCTGATAATCCTCTCACACTCTGGCATACTTGGTCCTGTTCTAAGCGCAATTGTGTAGCCTTTTTTGCCTACAGGTATGGTCGCGTGAGGCTCGTGTGTATTGCACCATGGTGTACATCTATCAATAAACACTTTGAACTGTCCCGGAATATCTGCCCAGTAAGAAGGGGATACCGATACAATTTTATCTGCCCATTCATACTCCTTCATCAACTTTGTAACGTCGTCGTTTTGAATACATTTCGCAGTTGTATGGCAACTTCTACATCCTCTGCACATCTTTATGTCATAATCATCAATGCATACTGTCTTTACTGTATTATCTTTTCCTGTATATTCTGCCACTAATCTGACAATTTCTGCTGTTGCTCCGTTTTTTACCGGACTACAATTTATAACTAATATGTTCATTCTTACTCTCCTGTCAAATTCCATTCTTATCTTGTCAATTTTCTTTCATATCCTATTATAGTCATCTTTTCATTGATAACTGTTTCCTCTCCGGTTCTTTGAAATCCACACTTCTCGTACAGGTGACAATTCGCCGGTTCTTGAAGGATTGTAGCAAGCCTCCATGTCGTAGCTTCCGGATACATTTCGAACACTTTTCTAATTGCAGCATATCCGATTCCCTGATTTTGATATTCGGGGAGAATGAATAATGGACTGATATAAAATATGGTGTTATCATTATCCCTTTGTTTATTTCCAATATTGATTGCACCCACTCGCTCTCCATCCTTAACGATAAAATAGTATTTTCTTCCTGGGAATTCTGCTCTTCCACGAACTTTTTCAACCGGTTCTATTGCAGGAGATTCCTCATCATGATATTTTTCGTACAGTGGCATAAAACTTTGAACCTGCATGTTATGAAGTTGATCTATTTCGTTCGATTCTACTAATTCCAATATTATTTCACTCATTATGTTCCCTATCTGTTTCTCCTCTTCTCCTATTACAGCCACTGAACAAAGGCCGTCTTATCATTACTATTAAATCCTGCTTTCTCATAGAAGTGCAAAGTTTCTTCCATCTTCGACCCAGTTAGTAACATTATTTTATAGCAGTTATTTTCCTTTGCTATTTCTTTTGCATAAGCTAGACATTCCGACCCATATCCTCGTTTTCGATAGTCTCTATGCGTGACAACATTTTCAATAAACGCATATGGTCTTATACCTCTTGTTAAATTCGGAATAATTACACAAACGCAAGAAGAAACAATCATCCCATCAACTTCATTCACAATGATATGATGATTTTCATCCTTTATGATCTTTGTCCATGTTCCCTGAAGTTTTTCTGTATCTTCCGGGATTGTTTCTTCATGTAAACACAAGTATAAATCCAACAAAGATTTTAAATCCTCGTTTTTCGCCTCTCTTACCATTAATCCATTTTCCTTTTTTCTTTCATAACCTATTATAGTAAATTTCACCACAGTCACTACTATAGGATTCGCTCATTTTTCAGTTCCTATAGTAATTCCACTGCGATTACTACTATAGGATTTACTTATCTCTCATTTCCTATAGTAATCACGCTAAAGATGAAACGAAAATACTACTTAAATCACGCGTAAAATAGCTATAAACTATATGTGGCCAATTATACTCCTTCTCTCCCACATAATCAACCCAAAATCTCACGAAGACAAACGATGCCCTCATACCCACTTTACAACAAAAAAAAGCCTTTGGAATGGTAACATTCCAAAGGCTTTGTGATTTGTCTTTTTCGCATCGCTTGTAGTAACGCGTATTATCTCTTTGAGAACTGTCCGCACTCGCACTTGCAAGCAAGTGCTGTTGCGGTTAATGTTTTCCTTTCGGAAAACACTCAGGTTCCCACAGTTCTCAAAACGTATAAGAACAAAAAATAGCCTCCACAAATGTGAAGGCTATTACTTTGGCTCTTATTAACGTTTTGAGAACTGTGGAGCACGACGAGCTGCTTTGAGACCGTATTTCTTTCTTTCTTTCATTCTTGGGTCTCTTGTTAAGTATCCAGCTTTCTTAAGTACTGGTCTGTATGCAGCATCTACTTTAAGTAATGCTCTAGCGATACCGTGTCTGATAGCACCAGCCTGTCCTGTGTATCCACCACCGTGTACGTTTACGATAACGTCCATCTTATCAGCGTTATCTGTAGCTACTAATGGCTGACGAACGATAACCTTTAATGTCTCTAATCCTAAATATTCATCAATATCTCTCTTGTTGATTGTGATATTTCCTTTACCAGGCATAACGTATACTCTAGCTACGCTCTTTTTTCTTCTACCTGTTCCATAAAATTTATCTGCCATTTCGATTTATCTCCTTTCAGTTAATTAAAATGTTAATGCTTCAGGTTTCTGAGCAGCATGTGGATGCTCGTTTCCAGCATAAACGTAAAGTTTCTTGATCATGTCTCTTCCTAAAGGTCCCTTTGGAAGCATTCCCTTAACTGCAAGTTCGATAACCTTTTCAGGTTTCTTATCTAACATCTCTCTAAGAGTTGTCTCTTTCATACCACCTACGTAATCTGAGTGATGGTAGTAAATCTTCTGATCTAACTTCTTACCTGTTACTTTAATCTTTTCAGCGTTTACTACAACTACGAAATCACCTGTATCAATGAAAGGTGTGTATTCTGGTTTATTCTTTCCTCTTAACACCTTAGCGATTTCTGATGATAAACGTCCTAATGTATATCCTGTAGCGTCAACTACATACCATTTCTTTTCAATTGTTGATGGACTAGCCATGTATGTTTTCATTGGTTTACCTCCTGAAATACTATAAATCTTTAATAATATATATGTTAAATGTCATTACCGGGGCTTTGGTTAGACATAAAACTCCTACGCATAACACGTCACAATAAAGTATTATATATTAATTCTTCTGCTATGTCAAATAAAAATCTTTATTTGACATCCTAATTTTTTTCAGCCATACCAGCTCGACTCCGCAGATTATATCTGCTACTTCTCGCTGATTTGGGTTCCCCAAATACATGAAAAAATAAATATTTGAAATCCTGCAAGCAGTCTTTCAAATATTTATTTTTTCATGTGCATGGCTGAATAGTTACCATAATACTCATGGACCAGACTGCGATATCCTAGTTCTTTTAAATCTTCGTAACGGACATTGAATCTTGCTTTTGTCCTCTTCCCGCTTACGAGATATCGTATGCACTCCTGAGAATAGTGATCTATCTCTTTAAGACTTTCACTTGTATTTATCACTGAAAAAAACCAGTAGCTCCATGATAAATCATTGTTATCAGGATGCTCAAACAGTTTTCTGTTGAAAATTCTTATAAATGCTTTGGCTGCTTTTTCTCCCTCTATATGATTACGCATATGCCACCTTCTAAGAGAGTCTGTTTTCCTTTTCATTTTCTTCTTTAATTTTTTAATGGTAACAGGGGCAATATCAATTATCCCTTTTTCATATTTAAATCCCAAAAATATCCATGCCTCGCCTGGAATATTAAAACATTCTTTTGACTTATTCACTGTCAATCCTTTTTCATACAAATGAGCTTTTATATATTCTGCATATTTTTCAATCATTTCCCTGCTCTCTGCAAAAACAATTATATCATCAGAGTACCTTGCATACAATATTCCTCTTTTTTCAAAGTATTTATCTAAATCTTTCAGATATAAATTTGCGTAAAAAGTTGCCATAGGCGTCCCTGCCATTATGCCTTTTTCATCTGAAATAATACATCCATCACTAATAACATCTGTTTCACAAAGCAAACCGGACAAAAAATCAAAAAGCTCCAAGTCATCTTGAAGCACTTTTCTCAATACCGGTATAAACTGTGGTATCGGCACTGAGTTAAAATAATTATGTATATCAACTTTATAGGAGTACATTTTTTCTATCCCGGGATATCTGGCCATTTTTTTGAATGCATCTTTAGCAGTCTTTCCGGGTCTGAAAGAATACAAATTGCCACTGAATATATTATCATATTTTCTTGTTATCTCATATGTAAGCAGCTTCATAGCCATATTTTCATTATAAGGATAGCTGTAAACAGTTCTTTTCTTATCAGCGCTGAGTTTGCTTATTATCGATTTTCTCGGAACCGGAAATCTCCCTTCATTTTGAATATTCCCATACACATCAGAATATCTTTCTTCTTCTATATATTTTTGTAACTCCTTAATAAACGAGTCTGAACTCAAAATAGAATTCTTATAGTTAAGGAATCTTTTCCACTCTTTTTTATCTGCAATTGCATTAAGTAAAGTCACACCATTCTCCCTCTATGTTATGGTATAAAATAAAGCAGAAAGAGAAATCATTAAATTCACGAAATTCGTGAAATGACCAGACCGTACATAGACTAACTGCCTGCGAAGTATCAAGACTATCTTGCGAGTCTTGTTTTCAAGTCCATGCCGGGTCCGCCACAGGCGCACAGCATTCTCTCTCTGCTTATTAACTAATTGATTAACAACTATCTTCCAAGTGCTTTCTTCGTTCTGTCAACAACATATGAACGTGTATTCCACCAGCCTCTATGATCGTAGTAGAATCTCAAATACGGAATACCATTGTCCGCGCATTCTGAACGAAGTTTTTTTCTTTTGCTTGCCTCGGATAATAATTCTACAACAAGAGCTTTGTTCTCCCCGCTATAAAAAGTAATCACACCGGCATTTTGCCAATTATCAGTTTCCTTATCAATCTGATAATTATATTCAGGGAACTCTTCCTTAAATACTTTCCCGAAGTATTCTAAATATGTTCCTTTAAAATTAAACTGGTTCTCTTCAGCCGGTTTCTTTTTACCATAAGATACTCCTACAGTTTCTTCTGAATTATTTATATTGTCATCATCATAATTCTGATTAGGTATTCTCTCTTTAACACTCTTAGCATATTCGCCAAGCATCTCTTTTGCTATTTTTTCCGTTTTGTTTCCAAATAAACTAGATAATATTCCCATACTTCAGACCTCCTATTGTTTCCGTTTCATTATCCACTAATTATACTACAATATTCTGGCAATGACAATTTCAACAATACTCTATCCCCACCAATGTCAAACCACATGCAGGAGCCTTAGGTCCTGCTGCATATCTGTCTTTCGCCTCTATTATCTCTTTTACATGTTCGGGTGGATAGACTCCAAGTCCTACTTTTATAAGCGTGCCCACAATAATTCTCACCATATTGTAAAGGAATCCATTTCCACTTATTTTGATTGAAATAATATCATTTTCCTTTGACACGTCTAATGTATAGACTGTTCTTACTGTATTTTCAACCTGACTTCCTGATGAGCAAAAGCTTGCAAAATCATGTTCACCAACTATGTACTCAGCAGCTTTTTTCATCTTATCAACATCAAGTGGCATATATACAAAATGTGTGTACAGCCTGTACAAAGGCATATCAAACCTTCTGTTTAATATCTTATATTCATACGTCTTTACGCTGTCACAAAATCTTGGATGAAAATCAAGAGGGACTTCCTCTGATTTTTGAATTCTTATATCTTCCGGTAATCTTTGATTTAACGCAAAAGAAATCTTCTCCGGTGGAATTTTTGTCTCACTGTCAAATACCGCCACATTTCCAAGGGCATGAACTCCTGAGTCAGTTCTGCTAGCCCCGATTACCGCTATTTCTTCTTTCAGCAAATCGCTAAGGGCTTTATTTATTATTTCTTCAACAGTAATTCCATTTATCTGAATCTGCCATCCACAATAATTTGTTCCATCGTATGCTATTATAAGTCTGATTCTTTTCTTCATATTATTCCTCTTTTAGTGCTAATCTAAATCTATTTATACAAAAAATGTAAATACATAACAGCTTCCGAAACGTGATATCAGCACATCAATAATAACTATCGTTATTAAAAATGCAATCAGAATACCATATGCATAAAAATCTCTTCTTGCATATTTCAAAGGTTTCATTTTTGTTCTTTTACCACCACTATAGCATCTTGCATCCATAGCATTTGCGAGTTCCATCGCTCTGTTTATAGCAGAAATAAATAGTGGCACAAGAATTGGTAGATAATTCTTTATTCTTCGAATTAGTCCTCCACTGTCAAAATCAGCACCTCTTGCTTTTTGCGCTCTTATAATTTTATCTGACTCTTCCATTAAAGTAGGTATAAATCTTAGAGCAAGAGACATCATCATAGCTATCTCATGAACCGGTATTTTTATTTTTGTAAGAAAACCAAATATTTTTTCTAAACCGTCTGCTATATCTGAAGGTTTTGTAGTTAGCGTCATAACGGAAGTTCCTATCACAAGATAAATCAATCTTACCGCTATGTAAACGGACTTTATAACTCCACTCTTTGTGATATTGATAACTCCATAACTAAATAAAACTTCTCCGCCTTTTGTAAATAACATGTTGCACATGGCACTTATCAAAAGAATAACCAGTATCGGCCTTATTCCCTTGAGCAATCTCAAAAACGGAACTTTTGAAAGGCTAATTGTCAAAATCAGTGCCAAAGTTATTACACTGTAGCTAATTATATTGTTAGCTGCAAACAATACAATGACAAAGATTGCAGTTCCAATAAGTTTTACCCTAGGATCAAGTCTGTGTAATATTGAGTTTTCATGATAATATTGTCCAATGGTTATATTTGACATTATCCTTTCGCAATACAGCCTGAGCATTTACGATAACACTCTTAGCAGTTCTTTTCTTGCGTCCTCCACATTTATTATTTCTTCGTTAATCGGAAGTCCTGCTTCCTTTAACTGTTTCATTATATAGTAAATTTGCGGTGATACCAAACCTGCAGCTTCCAGTTCGTCATTCCTTGTCAATATTTCTTTTGCATCACCATCCAATACTATATTTGAAGACTTCATTACAATTAATCTGTCCACATATTTAGCCATATCTTCCATACTGTGGGAAATAATTACCACTGCAATTTTTCTCTCTTTTCTCATTGCAGATATCAAATCAAGTATTTCGTCCCTGCCGGCAGGATCCAAGCCTGCTGTTGGTTCATCCAAAAACAAAAATTCCGGTTCCATTGCAAGAACCCCGGCAATAGCCACTCTTCTTTTCTGTCCTCCCGAAAGTTCAAATGGCGATTTAGAGAAATTATCTTCGTCAACTCCCACATCAATTAGGGCTTTTTTCGCCTTTTCTACTGCTTCTTCTTTGGACAATCCTTGATTGATAGGTCCAAAACACACATCTTCCATTACTGAATTTGCAAAAAGCTGATGCTCGGGATACTGAAATACCTTTCCTACTCTACAGTTATATTTTACAAGGTCATAGGAGCTACTGTAAATATTCTCATCATCACACAATACCTCTCCACTATCAGGCTCAATAATTCCTCCAAGCAACTGCATTAGTGTTGACTTACCTGCCCCAGTCTCACCGACTATTCCTACAAATTCCCCACTCTCTATTTTAACATTTAAATTATCAAAAAGTGGTTGTTCCTTTTTATCTTTCTTTTCAAATGAAAATCTGACATTTTTCATTTCTAACTTCATATTTTCATCTCTTCCTTTTTTTAGTTACTGGTTATTAAGAATTCTCAAATCTCAAATGTTTTTATTTCATCTGATAAATCTTAAGTACTTCATCAACAAATGTTTGATTATCTATAATGCCATCCTTCAAATCCAATCCGGATTTTTTCAATTCGTAAGCCAGTTCTGTTACTTTCGGAACTTCGAGACCTGCACTTTTAAGCAATTCCACTTTAGAGAAAACTTCACTTGGAGTACCAAACGTCAGGACTTTACCTTTGTCCATTACAAATACTCTGTCAGCACCAATTGTTTCTTCCATATGGTGAGTAATCAAAATAATAGTAATACCTTTTTCTTTATTCAACTGTGTCACAGCATCTATAACTTCTTTTCGTCCAACCGGGTCTAACATAGCAGTAGGCTCATCCAGAATTATACAATCAGGCTCCATTGCAATAATCCCCGCAATAGCAACTCTCTGTTTTTGTCCACCTGACAAATTATATGGAGCTTTCATTCTGTGTTTTGTCATATTCACTGCATCTAATGCTTTATTCACTCTATTCCATATTTCATCAGTTGGCAGAGCCAGATTTTCAGGTCCGAAAGCCACATCCTCCTCCACCACTTCAGCTACAAGCTGGTTGTCCGGATTTTGAAATACCATTCCTGCTTTCTGCCTTATTTTCCATTTATTGTTCTTACCTGATGTGTCCATTCCATCTACAATAACTGTTCCGGATGTAGGTTTTAAAAGCGCGTTAATCTGTTTTGCAAAGGAAGATTTGCCAGAACCGTTTCTACCAAGTATTGCTATAAACTGACCTTTCTCAACGTCTATATCTATACCATCAATCGCTCTGACTTTTATTTCATTATCATTTTCATCTCTTGTAATATAATCATATATCAAATTAAATGTTTGTATTATTCCCATAACAATTCCTTTTACTAAAGAACACCTTTGTCTCCTTAGTACACATTACACACTTCACTCTTAACATTTTGTTAAATATTTTCTCTATATAATCTTGATTATTTTATTCTATTATAAGATAATAATCAAGGATATACGCACATAGTTTAGCATAAGAATATTTGTCTTAATTGCTTTTATGTGCTAGAATGATTCTATCATAAAAATAGGAGAATGAGTATGAGCTGTCAACATTATTTTAATATTATAGTTTCAAGAACACAAACAAAGTTTGCTTCTTGCATTCGTCATTTTGGAAATATGACCTATAATCACACATCTGTTTACCTAGATGATGACGTTAATAACATATATGCATTTGCAAGACCTGAGCACTTCAGTATATTTAAAGGAACATTAGTTAAAGAGTCTCTCGATAGATTTACATTGAGAAGAAACCAGCCTGTACCTGTAAAAGTTCTTAGATTTGAAATTACAGAAGAACAATATAGCGAGATCCAGGCAATCATTTATAACATCTATAACGATCCGGAATATATATACAATCTTTTTTCTGTAATATCATATCCTATAACAAAAGGGTTTGACACATATAAGGCTTACTCATGTATTGAGTTTTCAATGACCCTGTTGAAAAAACTCGGTTATCAGTTTGAAAAACCAATACCAAGATATAAACCTGACGATTTAATTGAGATGTTTAAGGATAATATCTATAAATCATGTGATATCAGAGACTTAATACATGAAGACGCTGGGTCAGCAGATTACTTTTCACCAATATCACTTAGCTTATTAGCATCCAACGCTGTTGGACTATTTACGATAATCAAAAGAACATTATTCTTTAGGAATTATTCACACTAAAAAAGGAGTCACATGAGTGACTCCTTTTTTTGCTATATAAATTATACTAACTCTAATAAAACTTCCATAGCAGCATCGCCCTTACGCTGTCCAATCTTAACGATTCTTGTGTAACCACCGTTACGTCCAGCATACTTTGGAGCGATCTCGTCAAATAACTTGTTTGTCAAGTTAATGTTCTTTGTATCAGCTTTCTTCTCGCCATTTTCCTTTACTGTGTAAAGTACTTTGTTCATCTGACGTCTAGCGTGAAGTCTTGATGGCTTATCTTTTTTGATTGTCTTTTCAACTTCATCAAAAACAGTAACTTTCTTACCATCTACAACTTCTTTAACTCTCTTGCCATCTTTATCTTTGCGAGCAACTTTAGCAACAACTTTTACTTCATCAAAGTTATCTTTTTCCTTAACTGCTAATGCGATAAGACCTTCAGCAACTTTGCGAATTTCTTTAGCTCTTGCTTCTGTTGTAACAATTTTGCCGTTATTTAAAAGACTTGTAACCTGACCTCTAATTAAAGCTTTTCTCTGACTTGAAGTTCTTCCAAGTTTTCTATAACCTGCCATTTTCTTACCTCCTATACTAATAAATAGTCCATTTATTAGTTATCATCGCTAGGTTTCAATTCAAGGCCATACTCTTTAAGTTTTGCAAGTACTTCATCTAAAGACTTGCGTCCTAAATTTCTTACCTTCATCATATCTTCAGAAGTCTTGTTTGTTAAATCCTGAAGTGTATTGATACCTGCTCTCTTTAAACAGTTGTATGAACGAACTGATAATTCTAACTCATCAATACTCATCTCAAGCACTTTGTCTTTTTCATCATCAACAGGTTCAACCATAATGTCAACATTCTTGGCATTCTCTGATAAATCGATAAATAATTTCAAATGCTCGCTGAGAACCTTTGCAGCTAAACTAACAGCTTCGTCAGGAACTAATGTTCCATCAGTATATACATCTAATGTAAGTTTGTCAAAATCTGTTATCTGACCAACACGGGTATTCTCAACAGACATATTAACTCTTTCAACAGGAGTGTAGATAGAGTCAATTGCTATTACATCAATTGGAGCATTCTGATTTTTGTTTTTATCAGCGCTCACATATCCTCTACCTTTAGTAATTGTCAACTCCATATTGACGTTGCCACCATTAACTGTAGCAATTACCAAATCAGGGTTTAAAATTTCTATATCAGAATCAACCTGGATATCTGCTGCTGTTATCACTCCGTCACCGCTGAAGCTGATGTAAGCTGTCTTTGGTTCGTCTGAAGAACTGTTGTTCTTGATTGACAACTGCTTGATATTCATTACTATCTCAGTAACGTCTTCCTTAACACCTTCAATTGAACTGAATTCATGAAGAACTCCATCAATCTTAATAGCACTTACTGCAGCACCTGGTAAAGAAGAAAGCATGATTCTTCTGAGAGAATTTCCAAGTGTAGTACCGTAACCTCTTTCGAGTGGCTCTACGACAAATTTACCGTATCTTTTATCTTCTGATATCTCAACTATATCAATATTTGGTTTCTCAAAATCAAACACTACAAAGTCCCTCCTTTATTGGGAATTGCTTATGCTTACTTAGAATATAACTCGACAATAAGCATTTCGTTAACAGGTACATCAATTTCTTCTCTTGTAGGGAAGTTCTTAACTTCACCCTTAAGATTCTCCTGATCTGCTTCAAGCCAACCTGGAACTAATCTTCCACCTGTAACTTCGATAATATCTTTATATCTCTGAGAGCTCTTACACTTCTCTTTGATTTCGATAACATCACCAACTTTAATTAAATATGAAGGGATGTTAACAACTTTTCCGTTTACTGTTACATGCTTGTGATCAACGATCTGTCTAGCTTCACGTCTTGTTCTAGCATATCCCATACGGAAAATAACGTTGTCAAGTCTTCTCTCAAGTAAAATCATAAGATTATCACCTGTCATACCTGACATTCTAGATGCCTTGTCAAAGTAGTTTCTGAAAGGCTTCTCTAACACGCCGTAGATGAATTTAGCTTTCTGCTTTTCTCTAAGCTGAAGACCGTACTCACTCATCTTTCTGCTTGCTCTGTTTAAATTTCTATTTGATTTCTTGTCTATTCCTAAATAGATTGGATCCAAACCAAGTGATCTACATCTTTTAAGAACAGGAACTCTATTAACTGCCATTGTTTACATTCCCTCCTAATTAGACTCTTCTACGCTTTGGTGGGCGACATCCATTATGTGGAACAGGAGTAACGTCCTTGATACTTGTAACGTCAAGTCCGCATGCTGAAAGAGCACGAATAGCTGCTTCTCTTCCTGAACCTGGACCCTTTACCATAACATCTACTGACTTTAATCCATGTACTAAAGCTGCTTTTGTAGCAGTCTCTGCTGCCATCTGAGCTGCATAAGGAGTAGATTTCCTTGAACCTCTAAATCCGAGACCACCAGCACTTGCCCATGATAAAGCATTTCCTTCAGCATCTGTTAATGTAACAATTGTATTGTTGAAAGATGACTGAATATGTGCCTGTCCGTGTTCAACGTTTTTCTTAACACGCTTTTTTGTCACTTTCTTTGTAACTTTCTTAGCCATTTTAAAACTAACCTCCCTTATGGGTTTTTACTATTATTTCTTCTTATTTGCTACAGTTCTCTTAGGACCTTTTCTTGTTCTTGCATTAGTCTTTGTTTTCTGACCACGAACAGGAAGTCCTTTTCTATGTCTGATTCCTCTGTAACATCCAATTTCCTGTAATCTCTTAATGTTTAAAGCGATTTCTCTTCTTAAATCACCTTCAACAGTCTGGCTTGCGTCGATAACTTCGCTGATTCTCTTAACTTCATCATCTGTTAAGTCTCTACAACGAGTATCCGGATTAACATTAGCCTCAGCCAAAATTCTCTTTGAGCTTGGAAGACCAATACCATAAATATAAGTCAAGCCAATTTCAACTCTCTTTTCTCTTGGTAAATCAACACCTGAAATACGAGCCATGTGTATAACCTCCATTAGTTAAAATTGTAATAAGTATGTATAAATAACGTAGCCCGTCATATGACGTCTGAAATGTTGTACGCACCCATACACCTCATAATTGTTTGGTTTCTCGTAGGATAATCCTACATCTATATTGTAAGAAACTGGTACTTGTAGGTTTCTTACATGCAAGAATATATCTTGCTAATAGTAGCTTATAGCTACTGCAGCCGCAAATTCATGTTATGAAACACTTAATTCATAACAACACACAAATAAACAGGCTTAAATTAACCCTGTCTCTGTTTGTGCTTAGGATTCTCACAGATTACTCTGATGCTTCCCTTTCTTTTAATGATTTTGCATTTTTCGCAAATAGGTTTAACTGATGATCTAACCTTCACAGTAAAATCCTCCTTTCAAAAAAAGTCCGAATAAAATCTTATCACATATTTTGGGATATTTCAACCCCTTGCAAAAAGGTTTTTTCACAACTTTTTTATTATTTATCTCTCCAGATGATACGTCCCTTTGACAAATCATATGGTGATAATTCAATAGTAACTTTGTCTCCAGGTAAAATTCTGATGAAATTCATACGAAGTTTTCCACTGATATGTGCTAATACTTCGTGACCATTTTCTAATTCTACCTTAAACATTGCGTTTGGTAACTTTTCCACAACAGTTCCTTCTATTTCAATTACATCTGCCTTTGACATTTTTATATCCTCCTAATAATTAAAGATTAATTTATACTAATGATAATATTTCCGGTTCTCCCTTAGTGATGAGCACAGTGTTTTCATAGTGTGCGGATAGGCTTCCGTCATCTGTAATTACTGTCCAATCATCATTAAGCCAATCAACATCCGGTCTTCCGATATTGATCATAGGTTCAATTGCCAGTGTCATACCGGCCTGAAGTCTTATTCCTCTGGCTTTTTGTCTGAAATTTGGAATTTCAGGATCTTCATGAAGATTCTTACCGATTCCGTGACCACACAATTCTCTTACAACTCCGTAGCCCCTCTGTTCTGCATAATCTCCAATCGCTGCAGATATTTCATACAATCTGCATCCTTCTCTTGCAAACTTCAAACCCTCAAAAAAGCTTTCTCTGGTTACTTCAATTAGTTTTTTTGCCTCATCGCTAATCTCGCCTACTGCAACTGTTCTGGCTGCATCTGACTGATAACCTTTGTAAATAACTCCGGCATCAAGACTAACTATGTCACCATCAATAATTACTCTGTTTTTTGAGGGGATGCCATGAACAACTTCATCATTTACAGAAACACATATCGAAGCAGGAAATCCTTCATATCCTAAAAATGAAGGTATACATCCATAACTTCGTATCATCTCTTCTCCAATTTTATCAATCTGATATGTTGTCATACCGGCTTTGATTTCTTTAGCCAGTTCATTGTGAACCTTTCCGAGAATCTTACCAGCTTCCCGCATCAGTTCAATCTCTCTTTCTGACTTTATTGTAACTGCCATATTAAGCTCCCAAAATCTCAACTATAGCTGCAAATACTTCATTCATGTCTTTTGTTCCGTCGACACTCTTAAGAATTCCTTTTCCGCTATAGAAATCAATAAGTGGCTGTGTCTGTTTGTGATAAACATCAAGTCTGTTAAGGACTGTTTCAGGCTTATCGTCATCTCTTAAGATTAGATCTTCTCCACATTTATCACATTTACCCTCAACTTTTGTTGGGTTAAATACAACATGGTATGTTGCTCCACAACCTACGCAAGCTCTTCTTCCGCCCATTCTGTTTACGATGTTCTCATCCGGAACATCAACATCGATAGCGTAATCAACTTTCTCGCCGATTTTAGCAAGAGCTGCCTCTAATGCTTCCGCCTGTGGAATTGTTCTTGGGAATCCGTCAAGTACGTATCCATTTTCACAATCAGGCTCTGCAAATCTATCAATTACCAAATCAACAACAAGTTCATCAGGAACTAACTGTCCTGCGTCCATGTATGTCTTTGCTTTCTTTCCAAGTTCTGTTCCGTTTTTAATATTCGCTCTGAAAATATCTCCAGTTGAGATATGAGGAATATTGTATTTTTCAGCAAGCATTTTTGCCTGTGTTCCTTTACCTGCACCAGGTGCACCTAACATAATTATTTTCATATTATATACCTCTTTACTATTTTTTACTTCATATTGTAAACAGTTTCAAATGTCAATCTAGGGAACAACCTTTTGGCTGTTCCCTATTTAACACTAAAGTATCTTAGAAAATACTCTTAATATCTTTGTAACTACGTTCAGCTGTCATAGCCTTAATTGTAGCAAGTGTCTCTATAATTACACCAACAATAATGATAATTGATGTACCACCAAATGATACGTTTGCGCCCGCAATACCTGAAGCTAAAATAGGAATAGCAGCTACGATAATAAGACCAATCGCACCAATAAGAATGATGTAATTTAAGATTGATGTTAAATATTCAACTGTTGGTTTACCACTTCTGATACCCGGAATTGTACTTCCTCTGTCATTGAGGTTTTTAGCAACTTCACGTGGGTTGAATGTGATTGAAGTATAGAAATAAGCAAAGAATATAATCAATACTAAATATACTACAAATCCAATTGAATACTTCAATCTAGCCGGATCACACCAGTTAGACTGATTTAAGTAGTTCATCCATTCAGGTGATTTTCCAAAGAATGATCCAATAACAATTGGGAACTGTAAAATAGAAGAAGCAAAAATTACTGGAATAACTCCGGCTGTATTAACCTTAAGTGGAATACTTGACTGCTGTCCTCCTACTCTTCTTCTTCCCTGAACCTTCTGTGACATCTGTACAGCGATATTTCTCTGTGCCCCCTGAAGGATTACTACAAATGCAACTATTGCAACAATAATTGCAATAATAAGTACAGCGGCTGTAATCTTTCCACCGAAAGACTTAGCTCCACCTACATAGTTTGTAAACAAGTTACTTACATCACTAGGAATTCTAGATACAATGTTGATAGTAAGTACGATTGAAATACCGTTACCAACACCCTTCTCTGTAATCTGTTCACCAATCCACATAAGTACAGCTGAACCAGCTGTCATTGTAATAATACCTGTCACTACTACAGCCACTTCACGGAATTTATGCATGTTAACTCCGTACTGAAGTGTTTCTGTATCAAACATACCCTGGTTTGCAAAACCCCAAACCAAAGCAGTACTTTCGATAATAGCTAATGCAACAGTTACATAACGTGTGATCTTTGCAAGTACCTTTCTACCTTCCTCACCATCTTTCTGCTTCTCTTCAAACCATGGAATAGCAATAGTAAGAAGCTGAATAATAATAGATGCTGTGATGTAAGGTGTGATACTAAGTGAGAAAAGTGACATCTTTTCCATAGAACCACCGGTTATAGCAGCGAAGAAGCTGAAAGCTCCTTCACTAAACTGTTTTGTAAGCTGTTTTACAACATCATCGTTAACAAATGGAATAGGAATCTGAGATCCTAATCTAACTACTATTAACATGAAGAATGTGTAAAGTAATCTTTTTCTAATATCCTGTGAACGCAATGCATCATGAAGTGTTTTAAACATTAGATCACCTCACAAGTTCCGCCAAGAGCTTCAATCTTAGCTTTTGCTCCTTCACTAAAAGCATTTGCTTTAACTGTAAGCTTCTTAGTCAATTCTCCGTTACCAAGAATCTTAACGCCATCGCGTGGGTTCTTAACAATTCCTGCTTCAACTAATGTCTCAACAGAAACTACTGCGTCATTATCGAATCTCTCTAAGTAAGATACGTTGATACCAACGATTTCTTTAGTGTTGATATTCTTGAATCCTCTCTTAGGAATTCTTCTATATAATGGCATCTGACCACCTTCAAAACCAGGTCTTACACCGCCGCCTGAACGTGCCTTCTGTCCTTTGTGACCCTTACCAGCTGTCTTGCCGTTTCCTGAACCATGTCCACGACCTCTTCTGAAATTATCACTCTGCTTTGAGCCTTCTGCTGGCTGTAAATTTGATAAGTTCATTGTCGCACCTCCTAACTAAATTAAATTTCTTCAACCTTTACCATATGTCTAACCTGCTGAATCATTCCTCTTACAGCAGCGTTATCTGGCATTTCAACTGTCTTGTTAAGTTTTCTTAAACCTAAAGCTTCAACAGTCTTCTTATTTTTTGGAACTGCTCCAATTGTTGATTTTACTAAAGTAATTCTTAATTTATCTGCCATTTTCAATTACCTCCACTTATCCTAAAATCTCTTCTACAGATTTTCCACGAAGCTTAGCAACTTCATCAGGAGTCTTTAATGCAGCTAAACCTTCAATTGTAGCAAGTACAACATTCTGCTTGTTATTTGATCCTAAAGATTTTGTTCTGATGTTTCTGATGCCTGCAAGCTCGATAACTGTACGAGCAGGACCACCAGCGATAACTCCAGTACCTTCTTTAGCTTTCTTAAGTAATACAGAAGCACTACCAAACTTTCCGATGAGGTCATATGGGATACTTCCGTTATTGTCCATAGGAACGCTAACAAGTTTCTTCATTGCATCTTCTTTACCTTTACGAATTGCTTCAGGAATTTCAGCTGCTTTTCCTAAACCTGCACCAACGTGTCCTTTACCGTCACCAACTACTACTAAAGCAGCGAAACGCATATTACGTCCACCTTTAACAACCTTAGTAACACGTTTGATTGACACTACTTTTTCTTCTAATTCTAACTGACTAGCATCAATTATTTCACGTCTCATTGTGTTCGTCCTCCTCAACTAAAATTCCAATCCAGCTTCTCTAGCTGCATCAGCTAATGCTTTGATTTTTCCCTGATATATAAAGCCGCCTCTATCAAAAACAACTTCCTTAATACCTTTTTCAATTGCTTTCTTAGCAATTGCTGTACCAACGTATGCTGCTGCTTCAACGTTATTAGTCTTCTCTACAGAGCTCTTTACATCTGCATCAAGAGTAGATGCTGCGCAAAGAGTAGTTCCCTGTCCGTCAAAGGCTGTATCGTCAATAATCTGAGCATACATATGATTATTACTTCTAAAAACTGCTAAACGTGGGCATGTAGCTGTTCCACTTAAATGATTACGCAGTCTGTTATGTTTTTTAACGCGAACTTCGCTTCTAGATTTCTTACTAATCATAATTTGTCACTCCTTTAATTATTTCTTACCAGTCTTACCAACTTTACGTCTAATAACTTCATCAGCATACTTAATACCTTTACCTTTGTAAGGTTCAGGTCTTCTCTTATCTCTGATTTCTGCAGCGTATTGGCCAACTTTTTCTTTATCAATACCTTTTACGATAATCTTATTCTGTCCTTCAACTTCAGATGTAAGACCTTCTGGATCTTCCATCTCAACCGGATGAGAATAACCTAAAGAAAGGATTAACTTACTTCCCTGTTTCTGTGCTCTGTAACCAACACCGTTTACTTCAAGCACTTTCTCATAACCATTTGTAACACCGATTACCATATTGTTAATAAGTGTTCTTGTAAGACCATGTAAAGATTTCATCTTCTTAAGGTCATTTGGTCTGTTGACAACGATTGTTTCGCCGTCCTTTTTGATTTCCATTTCCTCTGGTAATACTCTCTCAAGTGTTCCCTTTGGTCCTGTAATAGTCACCTTATTATTTTCTGCAATATCAACAGTTACACCTGCTGGTATAGCGATAGGCATTCTTCCTATACGTGACATGCCGCTACCTCCTTAAATATAATGAGTTATAATTTAGAACTTTATGAAAGAAGAAACAAAAGTTTCAACTTTCAATGTTCTATATATCAATGTAATATGTTTTGATTACCAAACAAACGCGAGAACTTCTCCACCAACGTTTTCTTTTCTAGCAACCTTATCTGTAACTATTCCTTTATTAGTAGAAATAATTGCAATTCCTAAACCACCAAGTACTCTTGGAAGTTCGTCTTTACCAGCGTAAACACGAAGACCTGGCTTAGAGATTTTCTTAATACCTGTAATGACTTTTTCATTTTTGTCTTTACCGTATTTTAATGTAATTCTAATAACGTCAAAGTTACCATCTTTAACGATTTCGTACTTTGTGATATATCCTTCATTAACAAGAATATCAGCGATAGCTAATTTCATTTTTGATGAAGGTACATCAACTGTATCATGTTTAGCAGTATTTGCATTACGGATTCTTGTAAGCATATCTGCGATTGGATCACTCATAGTCATCTTAAAATTCCTCCTAATAAAACTTGATTACCAGCTTGCTTTCTTAACGCCTGGTATCTGTCCCTTATATGCTAATTCACGGAAGCAAATTCTGCAAATTCCATACTTTCTTAAATATGCGTGTGGACGACCACAAATTCTACAACGGTTGTATTCCTGTGTTGAGAATTTCGCTTTACGCGCCTGTTTAACTTTCATAGCACTTCTAGCCATGGATTTCCCTCCTTAACTACTTTGCAAATGGCATATTAAATAATGTCAATAATTCACGAGCTTCTTCATCAGTGTTAGCTGTAGTAACAAAAATAATGTCCATACCTCTAACCTTATCAACCTTATCGTATTCGATTTCAGGGAAGATAATCTGCTCTTTCATACCAAGAGCGTAGTTACCTCTTCCATCAAATGCGTTAGGGTTAACACCTCTAAAGTCACGTACACGAGGAAGTGAAAGATTTACTAATCTATCTAAGAATTCGTACATCTTCTCGCCTCTGAGTGTAACTTTACATCCGATTGGCATACCTTCTCTTAATTTGAAGTTAGCTACTGATTTCTTTGCTCTTGTTACAACAGCCTTCTGACCAGCGATTGTCTCGAGATCTTTAATTGCTGTATCAAGGATCTTAGCATTTTCCTTAGCTTCGCCAACACCCATATTTATAACGATCTTATCAAGTTTTGGAACTTCCATAACATTCTTGTATCCAAACTTTTTAGTCATGGCATCAACTATTTCGTTAGTATATAATTCCTTAAGTCTACTCAACTTTCCTGACCTCCTCTCTCAATTAATCAATTACATCGCCTGTAGATTTGGCAACGCGGACTTTCTTTCCGTCTTCAAATTTGTAACCTATTCTTGTAACATTTCCTTTGTGTACATACATTACATTTGAAGCATCGATTGGTCCTTCCTGAGTAATGATTCCGCCAGTCTGATTAGCAGCGCTTGGCTTTGTGTGCTTTGTACGCATATTAACGCCTTCAACGATCAAAGTGTTGTTCTCTTTATTTACAGAAACTACTTTGCCTTCTTTAAATTTGTCTTTTCCAGCGATTACTTTAACAGTATCACCTTTCTTAATCTTCATTGCCATACTGCACACCTCCTATAATACTTCCGGTGCCAAAGAAACGATCTTCATAAACTGTTTATCTCTTAATTCTCTTGCAACCGGCCCAAAAATACGAGTTCCTCTTGGGGTTTTATCATCTTTAATAATTACAGCAGCATTTTCGTCAAATCTGATGTAAGAACCATCTTTACGACGAGCGCCTTTAACAGTACGAACTACTACGGCTTTAACAACATCGCCTTTTTTAACAACACCACCTGGTGTTGCATCTTTAACAGTTGCAACGATCACATCGCCGATGCTAGCATATCTTCTAGTAGATCCGCCCATTACTCTGATACAAAGTAATTCTTTAGCTCCTGTATTGTCAGCAACTTTAAGTCTACTTTCCTGTTGAATCATGCTGTATTCCTCCTTCTATAAATACGGCTACTATCTAGCCTTCTCAATAATCTCAACAAGTCTCCATCTCTTATCCTTTGATAAAGGTCTTGTTTCCATAACTTTTACTGTATCACCAATTCCACACTGGTTCTCTTCGTCATGAGCTTTTAATTTGTATGTTCTCTTAACGATTTTGTTATATAAAGGATGTTTTACGTTGTCTTCGATTGCAACTACGATTGTCTTGTCCATCTTGTCGCTAACAACTTTACCTGTACGTGTTTTTCTTAAATTTCTTTCCACAACAATTCTCCTTCCTTAACTATTTAGCAGCGTTTGCAGTCTTCTCAACGATTACAGTCTGAATTCTTGCAATGTTTTTTCTAACTTCTTTAATTCTGCTTGTGTTGTCTAACTGATTTGTTGCGTTCTGGAATCTTAAATTGAAAAGTTCCTTCTTAGCAGCTACTAATTCTTCTTCTAATTCTGCAGCTGATTTTGCTTTTAAATCTTCTACATATTCTCTAATTTTCACTGTTATCACCGCCTTCTAATTCTTCACGTGAAACAACTTTACATTTAACTGGAAGTTTGTGTGTAGCGAGACGTAAAGCTTCTCTAGCTGTCTCTTCTGCAACACCAGAAATTTCAAATAAAACTCTTCCTGGCTTAACTACTGCTACCCAGTATTCAAGAGTACCTTTTCCGGAACCCATACGTGTTTCAGCTGGTTTTGTAGTTACTGGCTTGTCTGGGAAAATATCGATCCAAACTTTACCACCTCTCTTAATATGACGAGTCATAGCAATTCTGGCTGCCTCAATCTGATTTGATTTAATCCAAGCTGGCTCTAATGCAACGATACCAAATTCACCGTAGTTGATTTTGTTACCTCTGCTAGCTTTTCCTCTCATAGAACCACGGAACTGCTTACGACGTTTAACTCTTTTAGGCATTAACATTATTTAGCACCTCCTTCTTTTGTAGGAAGGATTTCACCTTTGTAAATCCAAACTTTAACACCAACTTTTCCATAAGTTGTGTCAGCTTCTGCGAAACCATAATCAATATCAGCTCTTAATGTCTGAAGTGGAATAGTTCCTTCGCTGTAGAACTCTGTACGAGCCATATCAGCACCGCCGAGACGTCCTGAAACTGATGTCTTAATACCAAGAGCACCACTCTTCATAGTTCTGCTCATGCAAGACTTCATAGCTCTTCTGAATGTAACACGGTTCTCAAGCTGTAAAGCAATGTTCTCAGCTACTAACTGAGCGTCCTTATCCGGTCTCTTAACTTCTTTAACGTCGATGAATAATTTCTTATTACCGTCAACCATCTTCTGAACTTCTGCTTTAACTTTCTCGATTTCAGCACCACCCTTACCGATTACGATACCAGGCTTAGCTGTATAAACATTTACTCTTACCCTATCAGATGCTCTTTCGATTTCAATTTTTGAAACGCCAGAGTTGTATAATCTGTTCTTAAGGTATTTTCTAATCTTATAATCTTCTACTAAATTATCAGCGAAATCAGCTTCAGCATACCATTTGGAATCCCAATCTTTAATAACGCCGACTCTTAAACCATGAGGATTAACTTTCTGTCCCATACTTGCCTCCTATTATCTTTCATCAAGCACGATAGTGATGTGGCTTGTTCTCTTTTCGATTCTGTAAGCTCTACCCTGTGCTCTTGGTTTGATTCTCTTCATTGTAGGTGCCTTGTTTGCATAGCACTCTGCGATGTAAAGATCTTCAACATTCATATTGTTGTTGTTTTCAGCGTTAGCTACTGCTGAATTTAATAATTTCAAAATTACGCTTGATGCATATCTTGGGTTGTATGTTAAAAGACCGATTGCACTCTTAACATCTTTACCTCTAATGGCATCTAATACGAAACATGCTTTCTGTACAGACACTCTTGCGTAAGATAACTTAGCTGATGGTCTTGTATCTTTGTTAGCATTTCTTTCTCTCTTTATCTGGGATCTATGTCCTTTTGCCATAGATGAGACCTCCTTTCAAATTACAAGCAATTATCTGCCCTTCTTCTCGTCTTTTCCATGTCCTTTGTAAGTTCTAGTAGCAACAAATTCACCAAGTTTATGTCCAACCATATCTTCTGTAACATATACTGGAACATGCTTTCTACCGTCATGAACAGCGATTGTATGTCCAACCATTTGTGGGAAAATTGTAGAACGTCTTGACCAAGTCTTAACAACTGTCTTATCGTTTGACTCGTTCAATGCGTTAATCTTCTTTAATAAGCTCTCATCCGCAAATGGGCCTTTCTTTAATGATCTAGCCATTAGTTCCTACCTCCTACTTCATATTCTTTCCATCACGTCTTCTGATGATCATCTTGTTAGACTGTTTATGTTTCTTACGAGTCTTCAAACCAAGTGCTGGTTTACCCCATGGTGTACATGGACCTGGACGACCGATTGGTGCACGTCCTTCACCACCACCGTGTGGATGATCATTAGGGTTCATAACAGAACCACGAACTGTAGGTCTGATTCCCATGTTACGTTTACGTCCTGCTTTACCAATGTTTACAAGACCATGTTCTACATTACCTACTGTACCGATTGTTGCACGGCAGATAATTGGAACCATTCTCATTTCGCCTGAAGGAAGTCTTAAGATTGCGTACTTTCCTTCTTTAGCCATTAACTGAGCTGAACCACCGGCTGCACGAACTAACTGTCCGCCCTTGCCAGGATATAACTCAATGTTGTGGATTTCTGTACCAACAGGGATTGCTGAAAGTGGTAAACAGTTACCAATCTTTGCTTCAGCGTTCTCACCGTTCATAAGAACATCTCCAACCTTTAATCCAACTGGAGCGATGATATAAGCCTTCTCGCCATCTGCATAGCAAAGAAGTGCGATATTTGCTGTTCTGTTTGGATCGTATTCGATACTTTTAACAGTTGCAGGGATATCATCTTTTCTTCTCTTGAAGTCGATTATTCTATATTTTCTTCTAGATCCACCACCGTGGTGTCTAACTGTAATCTTACCCTGAGCATTACGACCTGCTGTTTTCTTCTTAGAAACTACTAAAGATTTCTCTGGAACCTCTTTTGTGATTTCTGCCTTATCAAGCATTGTCATAGCTCTTCTTGAAGGTGTATATGGGTTAAATGTCTTAATTCCCATTTTGTTTCTCCTTTCAAACTACTGCTTTAAATCTTAAAGACCTGCAAAAATTTCGATATCAGCACTTTCAGCTGTAAGCTGAACAACTGCTTTCTTCTTTGCTGCTGTCTTTCCAACTACCATTCCTCTTCTACGGTTCTTTCCGTTAACGTTCATTGTGCTAACGCTTGCAACCTTTGTTCCTTCGAACATTTTCTCAACTGCTTCTTTAACCTGAGACTTTGTTGCGTCTGTGTGTACGTAGAATGTGTATTTCTTTTCTGCCATAGCGTTCATGCTCTTCTCAGTAATAACTGGAGAGAGGATTACGTCATAATACTTGATACTTGCCATTATGCATACACCTCCTCAATTTTTGCTACAGCTGCCTTCTCTACAACAACGCTGTCATATTTAAGAATGTCATATACGTTGATTGTGTTTGTAGAAGCTGTCTTTACTGTAGGAATATTCTTTGCTGATAATACAACGTTCTTATCATTTGATTCTGTGATAACTAATGCTTTTTCAACATTTAAGTTAGACATAACCTTTGCAAATTCCTTTGTCTTAGGTGCGTCAAACTTAAGTTCATCAACAACGATAAATTTGTTTGTATTAACTTTATCTGTGAGTGCAGACTTAAGAGCCGCTCTCTTCTCTTTCTTATTCATCTTGAATGAATAATCTCTTGGTACTGGTGCGAATACTACTCCACCACCTGTCCACTGTGGAGATCTTGTAGAACCCTGTCTTGCATGACCTGTTCCCTTCTGTCTCCATGGCTTTCTTCCGCCGCCGCTTACTTCAGAACGTGTTTTAGCTTTCTGTGTTCCCTGACGGTTGTTTGCAAGCTGATTAACTACAGCCATGTGTACTAAGTGTTCATTTACTTCAACACCAAATACTGCGTCGCTAAGTTCGATTTCTCCAACCTGGCTTCCTTCCATATTTAAAACAGATACTTTTGCCATCTGCCTGTTCCTCCTTCCAAAATCTATTTACCGGATTTAACTGTCTCTTTAATAGTAACTAAAGCTTTCTTTGGTCCCGGTACAGCACCTTTTACTAAAAGTAAGTTGTTGTCTACGTCAACTCTTACGATTTCAAGATTCTGAACAGTTACTTTCTTAGCTCCCATATGTCCAGGCATCTTCTTACCTTTGAATACCTTACTTGGGCTAGAACAAGCACCGTTTGAACCTGCGTGACGATGATACTTAGAACCGTGAGCCATAGGTCCTCTTGACTGACCATGTCTCTTAATTGCGCCCTGGAATCCTTTTCCCTTTGCAATTGCTGTTGCGTCTACCTTATCGCCAGCTTCAAAGATGTCTGCTTTGATTTCGTCTGCTACTGAATATTCTTCAGCGTTTTCAAATTTGAATTCTCTTACAAATCTCTTGTAAGAAACTCCTGCTTTGTCGAACATTCCCTTCATTGGTTTGTTCACTAATTTTTCTCTCTTGTCAACGAATCCTACCTGTACAGCGCTGTATCCATCATTCTCTACTGTCTTTACCTGAGTAACAGCACATGGACCTGCCTGAAGTACAGTAACTGGTATTAAAGCACCGTCTTCGTTGAAGATCTGAGTCATTCCGACTTTTGTTGCCAAAATAGCTTTCTTCATTTTAATTACCTCCTGTTAATCTACAGCGGATCGCGTATCCGCGATCATCCTAGAACAGTTCCAATTAGAATTTAATCTATTTAAACCTTCAAGGATAATTCACTCATTTGTGGATGAATTACTTATTCTTCATCTTAATATCGATGTAAACACCTGCTGGCATTTCGATTCTTGTTAATGAATCAACAGCCTTCTGAGTTGGTGCTACGATATCGATAAGTCTCTTATGAGTTCTCTGTTCAAACTGTTCTCTTGAATCTTTGTACTTGTGTACAGCTCTAAGAATTGTTACCACTTCCTTCTTTGTTGGAAGAGGTACAGGACCACTAACTTCTGCTCCTGCATTCTTAACAGTTTCAACAATTTTTGCAGCTGACTGATCGATTAATTTGTGATCGTAAGCTTTCAATGTGATTCTCATTACTTGACTTGCCATAAAAAAAGCCGCCTCCTTTTCGTACTTTGATTAGCACGACAAGCGGTGACTGTACAACTTTTCCGTGTGTGTCGCGTTTGACCTGCAAACCGATTTAACACACGTGTTTCCACTCAAGCGGTGGACCTATATTTAGTACAGTGACTTGTCGCCAGTTTCCTAACTTGACATTCGCTCCACAGAAAACCTGCAATTTACATGCAGCAACCTCATGCTTCACAGCTATCATGTCACAGCAAGAATTAGTATACACTAATAATTTCCATTATGCAACCCTATTTTTGATATTTTTTTAACTAATTCAGCACTTTCTTATTCATATTTGAAAGTCATTTTGCATATGCCTTTATATATATAATAGAAGAAACTCTTAATTTCGTAAAAATTGATCATCCCTACTCTTCTATTTATTAATATTTATATGGTATTTATTGACTTTTTTTATTATAATATGTAAGATTTAATATGACAATATAGTACGTTTATTTAATTAAATAGTGTTGGTAAATGTTTATTTTGAATGACAGCACATATAACTAAGAAGTAAATGTCCCCCTCCTCTAAACAAAGTGAAGGTGGGGTAAGAAAATTTACTGAGTAGGGGGCCAATCTCCTTCTCAGTTATAAGCCTCCGGCGGATTGCAGAAATGCGCAGATGAAAATGTCAGCATGAGATAACTTACAGAGTAAATTATCTCATGACTGACGCGCATTTCGCAGCAAGAACGCTGAGGCGTTCTTGAATTTTAACATTACTATAATAATCAAAATTTACATTGGAGGTTGCTATGTGGTTAGCAGATAACTGGAAAGATTACGAAGTAATTGACACCTCAGGAGGAGAAAAATTAGAACGTTGGGGAAATTTCATTCTTGTCAGACCTGATCCTCAGGTTATTTGGAACACACCAAAGGACAAACAATGGAAAAATATCAACGCCCATTATCACAGAAGTAAAAAGGGTGGTGGTCAATGGGAATTCATCGACCTCCCGGAACAGTGGACAATAAACTACAAATCATTGACTTTTAATCTCAAGCCATTTAGTTTTAAACATACAGGTTTGTTTCCTGAGCAGGCTGCAAATTGGGATTGGTTTTCTTCTATTATAAAGAACGCATCTAAAACAACCAATCGCCCTATTAAAGTACTTAACCTTTTTGCATATACCGGAGGTGCTACATTGGCTGCTGCAGCTGCAGGAGCACATGTAACTCACGTTGACGCTTCAAAAGGTATGGTTACTTGGGCAAAAGAGAACGCCGCTTCTTCCGGTCTTGGCGATGCCCCAATAAGATGGCTTGTGGATGACTGCATCAAATTTGTTAAAAGAGAAATCAGACGAGGCAACAAATATGACGGCATCATTATGGACCCACCATCTTACGGCAGAGGCCCCGGTGGAGAAATTTGGAAAATAGAAGATTGTTTCTACGACTTTATCAAATTGTGTACAGAAATATTATCGGAGGACGCTTTGTTTTTCCTTGTGAATTCTTACACAACGGGATTTGCTCCATCAGTTTTATCATATATGATTTCAACTGAGGTCGTAAGCAAATTTGGCGGACACGTAATCGCTGACGAGCTAGGTTTACCTGTTTCAAAAAACGGATTAGTACTTCCGTGTGGTTCTTCAGGTCGTTGGGAACGTTCTTAATTAAATTTACATATATATGTTTCTTATGGTTGGTATAGTAAAAAGGGAGGAATAACTATGACTATCAACTCACTAAGCGAAGGTACAGAAATCCTTCGTAGGAACACACCTATCGCCAGAGTAAAGATGGCAATAGGCGAAGACATTACTTTAGAATCTGTTTATGAAGCAGCAAAGCCTCTAATAACGGATGCCGAACTTGGTGATTATCTTAATAATGTAATTGATGATATTGGCTACACCAAGTCAGAAGTTATAGAAAAAGCCAACATTGACGAAATTATGGCTTTTCAGATTTTTACAGGATTAGTACATCCGACATTCAATACTTTACTCAGAATTTGTATTGCAGCCGGATTCACATTAGACGAGACACAAAATGCCATTGAGTTAGCAGGATATACCCGTTTGAACGAAGCAAACAAACGAGATGAGATATTAATCAGAGGTATCACATATATGAAACCGATTAATGCTCTCAACCACCTGTTATACGAGATGGGAGATACATTATTATAAATATCTGCAAATTAAAAAATAGGAAATGGCGTCAGTAAAACACTAACACCATTTCCTATTTTTATTGCAGACATTAAATGTCATATTGTTCTTTTAATCTGTTTATCTCTTTTTTGACCATTTCCAAAACATTGGCTGGTTCAATTATTTTAACTCCACTTCCAAGTCCAAATATCCAGCCTAGAAACTGTTGACTAAGAGCAACATCTACCACTACTGTAAAATGCTCATCATCTGCAACTACCGGCATAACATCTTTTCCAAATCTATCAATTATTACACCTATATAATCGTTGTCACATAACAGTTTTATCTTTTGTTCTTCACCATCAAACATTCCAAATCGCTTTTTAGCATAAACAGCCACGTCAAATTCTTTAAGAAGCTCTATCCCCTCTCTCTTATCATCAGTAAGCTGTATTTCTTTTATCTTATCGACACGGTAATGTTTTTGTTTCCCTGCCTCACTGTCATAAGCAACAAGATAGTAGTTTTCGTCATCCCAAGACAGTGCCAGGGGACTGACTTCATACAATTTACCATCTTTCCTTGCACTTAACTGTTTTTTCAAATTATAGTTGCAGTACTTAAATCTGACTCTCACATTTTCGGCAATCGCTTCATGAATTGCATCTACATTATAATAGATGTTTTCATTCAAGGTTTTATTTCTATTGGCAACGTAAACCTGTCTGTGAAGCATTTTAGCCTGATAAATACTGGTAAGATTTTCAATTTTTTTAATTAGCTCATTTGACTTCTTTGCAGTAATAAACTTTGAGCACTGCACCGAATCAACCAGCAGTTTCAATTCTGCCAAATCAAAATCTCTGGAAACAAGACTGTAGCCTCTACTTCTCCCCTCGCCTTTCATAACAATATCAAAGCCAAAATCTGTCAGAAGTGCGATATCATTATAGATAGCTTTACGTTCAGCTTCTATACCCACTTTTTCGAGTTCTTCAAGAATCTGTTTCATAGTCAGCGAATGTTTTTCATCTGTCTTGGTCAAAAACAGCTTCATTAAATACAATATTTTCTGTTTCTTTGCAGTTGCCATTTTTCCTCCAATTACTTTTGGTTCAATGTATAACCTGTCAACGCCCCAACAATTCCGCCAAGTATATGCGACATATTGGAAATATTGTCTATTGTAAATATAGCATCATGAACCTGCTGTCCAAGAAAGATTATAGCAACCAAAATAAATGTTATTGGTATCTCTCCCTTTTTAAAACTGGTAAATGATGTTAAGAGTATAAATGCAAATACAACGCCACTTGCTCCACAAAGTGCAACACCCGGGAAGAAAATTGCATTAAACAAGCCTGTGATAACTGCAGTTACAGCAATAACCTCAACGATTCTTGCAAAACCATATTTTTCCTCAAGAATCGGACCTAACAGTAAAATGTATGACATATTTCCTATGAAATGAGTCCAATTTGCATGTCCCAATACATGTGTAAATAATCTGACATATGTTAATGGATTAATAAGTGATGAACGGTATGTTAAAAATACCATTTTATTTGTCGCCCCTGCTGTCATCATATTAAGTAACATTGCAAACAGACATAAAAACACAAATAAAAGTATCGCCGGTGAATTAAATGCTATTTTTGTTTTTTTCATTATAGTAAACAGAGTTTATTACTCTACCTTTCATAATATTTAAATAATTAGTTATCAAGTTTGATTCCGCTTAAAAGGCTTGCAAGTGAAGTTCCTATATTTTCAACTTCAGGAATATTGCTCTTGTACTCTTCTTCTTCCTCAAGGCGCTTCTGTTCCATAAGCTCTCTGATGCTAAGACTAATCTTTCCGCCTTCATTTTTGATTACTTTTGCGGTAACTTTCTGTCCCGGCTCTAACGCTTCTCTAGGGGATTTAATATGTTCTGTAGTAATCTGTGAAATGTGTACCAATCCCGATACATTTTCTCCCAAATTGATAAATGCACCATATGGCATAATAGACTCAACTGTCCCCTCAACTATACTTCCTTCCTGTATCTTTGACACAGCGAGCTCTCTCTGAGCTCTCTTTGCAGCAGCTGACTCTTCTCTTAAAATTTCTCTTGCAGAAAGAACCAGTTTGTCAGTTTCCATATTAGCTTCTATAATTCTTACTCTAATATCTCTTCCCAACCATTTATTGGTGTCTTCAACATGCTCAATATCAAGTCTGCTCACAGGAATAAATCCTCTCACACCTTCAACCAATGCAATTACACCCTTGTTTACAACACCACTGATAGTAACATTGAGAATCTTTCCTGAATTCTTATATTCATTGATTTTTTCCCAAGCTAAAAGAGTATCTGTATCGTACTCTCCGTTTCCCATATACTTATAAGAATCCTCAAGTTCCTGTCCCAATTCCGCCATAGAAACATTGTCTGTTGCTTCTACTGTTGTTTTTTCTACTAAATTTTCGTTTTTATTTGCTTCCATCACTCTCTCCTTTTTATATTAAATGATACTCTATTTTATCAAATCTGTATTTTTTTTCAAGGATTCACCAATATAAAAGGACCATTTTACTTATATTCTTCACTTAAGAAAAATATATATGATAAAACAGTCCTTAATTTATACCTTTCTGAAATACGAGCTTAATGCTCTTATGTGTTAAACATTCAAGAACTCCTCAGCGTTCTTGCTGCGAAATGCACCGTAGGCTTATAACTGATCAGGATTCACTCCTTCTTCATTCTTCCAAGTAGGATTATACTCTATCGGCTCCGCATTAGGATCAACCAACTTAATGATTTTATTATATACATAATCATGAGAATATTTATCAATTCCCCATGATCCCTCGTATTCATCCAACGCCACCTTATACACCGAATAATCAATACAATAACTGTACAGATATGTTCCGTCTTCTAATAACGCATAAGCTCTAACTCTAATCAAGTCAGTAAATTCCACAGGATTATCATAGCCTGTAAACAGCATAGTCATTGAGTATGTATTGGATCCAGGGATAAGTTCGAAATCAATCTTTCCTCTCTCAGTAGCATCAAAACTCTTAACAAACCAGTCTGGATTTCCCACAAATAAATCATTTTCATTTGCTAATTCACCCAATCCATAAACTAAACCTACTTTTTCAACATTTTTACCACCTATTACATCCGGAATACAGTAATCAACTCTAATGCCCGGAGCATAAGCATTCATCTGCCATCCAGCAATCTGAACATCAATTGAGGTCTCAATTTCACTGGAGTTTCCATCGATATATACTCTTGGATTTAAAATGAATCCTCTGAAATCTCTTCCCAAGCAATCTTTAACTCCGAAATTAAATGAAATCTGAAGGAAAGAACCTATCTCAGGTTTTCCGTCAGTATAATGGAACGTAAAATCTTTTGCGTATAATTTTCCATTATGATCACTTCCTGATTTATCGTAGTTTACTCTATAAAAAATACGTATTCCCATTTCGTCTGTAATTATAATATTTGAAAACGTACTAAAATCCATATACTGACTAAACTTAATTACACATGCAGTCTCATATGCTTTAACATATTCTACTTTTGGCATCTGATCATTACACATTTTGACATACATAGTAGTATCAGAAGATACCGTATACCAGTCTGAATATGTAACTTCATAGCCCTCTTTTTCAGCAGCCACACGCCACATACCCTCATCTCCTCTAAAGGTAAATGTTCCATCATCACCACTCTGAGCACCTTCTAATGTTTCTAAATTAACCTGAGTTTCTTGAGCATTTGCACTTTCCTTATAGTAGAAAGTAAGATTTGCTTCCTTTACTACATTTTCCACAATTCCTTCATACACTGCAACTGTCAAATTATATTTAACACTTGAATCAGCTACAACTTTAGATGAACTGACACCTGTAAAGTTTATTCCTGCCACGACAATTACCAAGGCAACTGCGACAGCAATTATTTTCTTAATTCTTCCGTTCATATTAAATGTTCTCCTTTCATTTTTATTCCGAAATCATCTAATTATATTTTACATCCTGTATCGAATTATTGTCAACAATCCAAGGTATTCTGTGGCGTTTTATCCATTCTTTTAAGCACCATATTATTTTAACGCTTCTGATATTTCCTGTTCCATAGTTTCAAGATCATCTCTAATCTTTATTTTTTGAGGGCATACAGCTTCACAGGCTCCACACTTTATGCAATTGTGAGCCTTCGCAGACTCCTCGATTTCGTTGTACCACATCCACCCAAGACCACCTTTGTTCATATACATATGATACTGATTCCAAATGTGGAAATTCTTAGGAATATCAACTCCTGCAGGACATGGCATACAATAACGGCAACCTGTACAACCATTTGCAACACGGCTGCAAATAGTATCAGCAACTGTCTTTACTGTAGCATTTTCTTCATCTGTCATTGGTTCAAAATTTGAAAATGTGGAAAGGTTATCCTGAGTCTGTTCAAGATTTGACATACCGCTAAGTACGGTCATAATGTTTGGAAGGGTAGCTACCCAGCGAAGAGCCCAGCTTGCAACTGAATCCTCCGGTCTTTTTGTTTTGAAAATACTTTCAACTTCTTCAGGAAGCACTGCAAGATTTCCTCCCTTTATCGGCTCCATGATGACCATAGGAATTCCCATACTCTCAGCGAGCTTATAACCTTTCATACCTGCCTGAATATCCGTATCCATATAATTGAGCTGAATCTGGCAGAAATCCCAGTCCTTTGCTTTTATAATCTTTTCGAAGGCGTCATAATCGTCATGAAAAGAAAAACCGATATACTTTATTTTCCCTTTTGCTCGCATTTCTTCGCAAGCTTCAAACACCTGATATTTTTCCATATCATCCCATCTGGCACTATTCAATGCATGAAGCAAGTAAAAATCAATATATTCCTTGTGAAGCTTTGATAACTGTTCGTCCAAAAGTCTCTCCACATCTTCTTTGCAATGAACTTCCCATACCGGCAATTTTGTAGCAAGGAAATATGAATCTCTTGGATATCTGTCAAGTACCTTTCCTGTGAAAATCTCGCTCTCACCACCGTGGTAGACATATGCAGTATCAAAATAATTCACTCCGCTTTCATATGCCAAATCAAGCATCTTTGTCGCTTCTGTTTCTTCAATCTTTCCATCCACAGTAGGAAATCTCATACATCCAAACCCTAGAAGTGATGTTTCAATATTTAACTTTGCAATCTTTCTTTTTTCCATATTACGTTCCTTTCATGCTAATCCATTTTCTCCAATTATACTATTTGCAACATCTCATTTATTGAACCTACCTATACAAAAGTATCACAAAAAATTATCAATCTTTGCTGTAAACAAAAAAAGGACATACAACATTTGCTAACAATTTAATACATGCAAACATTGAAGTCCGTTTTTGTTCATTCGTTTTCCTTATTGTCTATACATAACCTTTATAAGGCTTTCAACCTTCCAAAGTGCTTCTACCAAATCCTTGCTGGCATTTTCCTCTTTTACTTTAGTCACGTACTTATTTGTCATACCAACTAAATCCTCACACTTGTAATCAGGATTCTTCATAATCTTATTCTGTGCATTTTCATATGTAGCTAAAAGAGAATCATATACCTTGATAAATGAATCATCCTTTATTATTTCTGCCTTTAGAATATCAATTACTTCCTCGATTTCTGCGATCATAGTATCCCTATTCATTTAATAATCCTCCCTAATATATTATCCTGTTCAAAATAGCACCAGGTATTCCCGACTCATTTGTATTAATTTTACCATATCATCCTTAGGAATGAAATAGAAAATGTTAATTTTGATATATTTTTTTAACAGATAAAAATACCAATATATACTTGAAGAAAGATGTTCAAACTGTTATTATAATTAATGGAAGTTTTCCAAATATCGGAATGTGGCTTAGTTTGGTAGAGCGCGTCGTTCGGGACGACGAGGTCGCAGGTTCGAATCCTGTCATTCCGATTTTTTATTATTATATTAAAAAAAAGGCTGTTGCACTTGTGATTCTTTGTACATTTCATTATCACTGTTGCAACAGCCATTTTTCTTATTTAATTTCTACCACTTTACCCATAAATAATATCTGATTTGTTGTATTATCAATAATCATATATGCGAAAGGCCTGTTTAAAATAACCTCTTTTCTAGGAGGAACTTCCATGTTAGGACCGCTAGCGCCACATAAATCAGCTTTAGTAACAGCTGCGGCTTTAGTTCCATATTCATCCACTTCAATTTTGCATGTTTGCATTATTGTACTAAGAAAAATATTCTCTTTTATATTAAGAAGATTACTTAAAGGATTAGACGCAGAGTTATACATCTTCCTAACTCCGTGACTACGCATATAATTATCTATCTTCTCTTCTGAGTTCCATTCATATGTGAACCTAGGCATTTCAACGTCTACATCATACTTATATGTCTTTGAGTTTAGGAACTCTTCAAGTTTTAATTCTTTCAATGTAAACTTTCCTTTTTTCTTTGGAAGAATTGCAACAAATGAATAATTTCCACTTTTATAGTACTTTCCAAAACCTATTGCACAGTCATTTTCGTAATATACCTCTGCTTCTCCAAGCATTGTTTTGACCTTCTTTTTATTTCCTGAAAAATCAATAAACTTTTTCTTCTTGGTAATATTCTTATTAAAGGTATCCGACCAGTTTGATTTAAAGTAAATTGCATTTATAAATAATGCCCTTAAAGAGGGACTAAAACTTCCCGGTCCAACAATCTCTTGGATTAACCCATCTGTTTTTTCATTACACCATTTGTTAATCTCATTTGCAGCCCCATTAGTATCATCAAAATTTAACGGATTAACTTCAGCCTTATATTTTGCTGATACTTTATTATCAAAAGAACTTAACAATTCATAATTATCCTTATACCAGACTCCGTTTGAAATCTTTAAAGCTTCACCGTACATAGAATCTTTTATAAAATTATCAACAGCCCCATTATAATTCTTTATATTACAGCCAAAATACTTTTCTATTTCTTTTTTGGCTTTAGTTCCTGATGCATTTGCTACCATTCCAAGCACCATATTTAACGACAATGGACTAAACATAATATTCTTTCCGTCATCAAAATAATCCACCATATCCACGCACTGATTAATTTCATTTTTGGTCATGGTTACTGTTATTATGGATTTATATTTCTTTCCTTTGTATTTGGCAGTTATTTTAACTTTTCCGATCTGTTTTGCTCTTACGACACCTTTTTTTACCGTTGCAATTTTCTCATTAGAGCTCTTCCATTTGACCTTTTTAGCTTTAGCATTTATTAATTTCAATTTTACTTTTTTCCCAACTACCAAGGTTACGACCTTCTTATTCATTTCAGGTTTATTTGCTTTTTTGACAGTTGCCGCCTGAACTGTCTTAATTTCATTTAGCTGAACCGGTTGTACACAAGTAACACTTAACATCACTGCTAACACTAAACTTATTAAACTATTTTTCTTCATTTTGTCCTCCTTCTAAATGCCTACAGAAAATTATCTGCTTAAATTTCATCATAACTTACATATGCAAGTCGTCTGCTATCTTTGTTCCATGAGTTTACATTGATAGTCCCCTGCCCTCCGAACAGGCTGACAAGTTTGCGCTTGTTTGAACCGTCATAATCCATAATCCACAATTCAACATGAAGATTTGGAAGATGTTGCTCCGGTAGTTGATCTTCCTTGTTAAAAGCAAGATATACCACCTTTTTTCCGTCAGGGGAAACATGGGCAAACCAATTATGCTTATCATTGTCGGTAATTTGAATTTTATCTGTTCCGTCTTCATTCATGCGCCATATCTGCATCATGCCTGAACTGGTGCTGTTGTACCAGATGTGTTTTCCGTCAGGAGAAAATTCAGGCCCGTCATTAAATCCAACTGATGTGAGTCTTTCTTCTGCAAAATCTCCTTGAATAATTCTATCAGTATCAGCATCGCTATTGTCATTTCCACTCAGACTGCCTAGAGCATTTGTCTTGTACACATCCACATGTCTCTCACCATCTATTGTTCTGAAGGCACAATAGCAAAGTTCATTTGTTGCTGGAGACCAGCCATGGAGAAAACTCGGCTTTTCCTCTGTGACAAGTGAAGCTTCTCCCCCTTCAATAGGGCATACATATATCTGACACTTCAACCAGTCATGGTCCGTGTTGTGGCTGACAGCTATCATGGTACAATCCGGCGACAGCACATGATCATTATTGCACTCATCACAAATACCGGTATCAATCAATTCCTCGAAATCTGTGGTCGGATCATATTTGTAAATATGACCGTTGGAATTGAAGTACAGGCAATCATTTTTACTATTCCAGTTCGGTGCTTCAATTATTTTTTCATATGTGCGAAGAACCTCAACTTCACCTGTTTCAATATCAATAACATTCAGATAACTCTTTTGCATTTTCCATGTTCCTCTTATTTTACCCTTGTGCCACTTTCCTTATTAACGGAAGTCTTAGCATTCTTCTTTGGAATACACCTGAGACTTCCTATAACTAAAAGCAACTACATATTAACTGTTCTTGTTGCAATTTTATCACAGAATCTTGAATCATGTTCGACGAAAAGCATCGTAAAATCGTATGTTTCTATCAGTTTTTCTATCTGCATTCTCGAAAATACATCAATATAATTGAATGGTTCATCCCAGATATATAGATGTGCCGGTGTAATTAAGCTTGTTGCTAAAAGAACTTTTTTCTTTTGTCCCTCGGAGAAATCTTCCATCTTTTTAACAAACTGTACTCTGTCAAAATCAAGCTGGCGAAGAATTGCACACAGTAGACTTTCCTCTATGCCCTTTTCTTTGCAATATTCCCTTATGGTTCCGTGAAGTCCTAAAGTATCCTGATTAACGTATGAGATAACCAGTCCGCTTGCAATTTCCAACATTCCTGTTTGAACTGCATCTTCATTTAATGTCTTTAGGATTGCTTTTATCACTGTTGATTTTCCACAACCGTTTGCTCCCCTAAGGCATACTCTCTCGCCACGCTTTATCTGAAATGTAAGATTTTCAAATACAGGCGTCTCACTGCCCTTATAGGTCACTGAAAAATCTCTGACATTTACGAGTACCTCTTTGTGATGAATCAGTGGCATTATTTTCAAATCTACCACATCTTCAATATCCACTAAGAGATCTTCTTTTTCCTCTATCTCACGATTGATTCTCTTTTCAATCTGTTTGACTTTCGACTGCATTTTCTTTGTCTTTGAACTTATATAAGTTCTTGCATTTGCAGGTCTGTCAGGCTCTTTAATCGAATCGTAACCTATTTTTCTACTCTCACCCTTTGCCGCCCATTCAGCTGTAGTAGCCGCTGCTTTTCCTAATTTTTCAATTTCCTTAAGATGCTTCTTATTTTCAGCTCTGGCAAAAGAATCTTTCTTTTCTTTGTTTTCCCACCAGCTTGAAAAGTTTCCACTTTGAATTTCGATGGTCTGCCTGTTAAGAACTAAAACGTGGTCAATGCAACCATCTAACAATTCTCTGTCATGGGATACAAGAATAAATCCTTTCTTCTTTGCAAGATATTCTCTAATTGTAACCCTGGACTCAACATCCAAATGATTGGTCGGCTCATCTATCAGGAGAAAATCATTTTCTCCTGAAAAAAGAACTGCAAGCAATACTTTGGTTCTCTCTCCATGACTTAAAGTCTCAAACGGGCGGTACAAAATCTCTGTATCCACTCCCATAAGATTAAGCTCGCACATAACGCGCCAGCTCTCGCATCCGATTTTTAAATCTTCAATAAACTCCGCTGAACTCTGCTTCATCTGTTCATCATTTATAATATATGGGAAATAATCAAATACAGTGCTCGTTTGAATTGTCCCCTGATATTTGTATTTTCCCATCAGAAGGTTTAAGAAAGTACTCTTCCCTTTTCCGTTTCTTCCAATCAATCCAAGCTTCCAATCTGTGTCTATGCTAAAGGAAACATTGTCAAATATCAAATCAAAACTACCCTCATATCCGAAAGTAAGGTTATTTACTAAAATCTGTGCCATACACATTCCTCCTCTCAGATTCCTGTTATGTTTTAAGTGTCCCATAAAAAAAGACTAAATGTTTCCAAATAGTCTTATGTTCTGAATTAACTTCTATATTTATTACTCACTAAGCATTGAAGGAAGTCATCAAATTCATTCAAGCAGATTTGATGAATTATCCCTCGCCATGTAAATTAAAAAGAGGTTATGATGAGAACATAATCCACTTTTGGTAACACGAAAAACAGTAGGAACCTTGTTCATACTGACTAATCAAAAACGCTCCAAGCGATTTCTTTAACATTTCATGTAATCAAAAGTAAATTATTTTCTCATCCTTTCACCTCTTTCTAATTAAAATCTTTTTTCAGTATATTACATTTTTAATTATTAAGCAACAATACCATATACAAAGATGCCCGCAGCCACTACAAACAATGCTATCCAACTTAAATATCTTCCCGCCATTTCAAAAAATGAAGGTTCTGCATCATAATGATTGCGAACACTGAACAATAAATTAAACCTAAATATTTCATCTGCAAAGAGAATCAAAACAGCATTTAGAATGCACAAAATCACACCCACAAGCCACAAGAAACCTTCACCTTTATGAGTCATTACAGGATCAACAACCAGCTGATAAATATCAACAACTCCCGGTTTCATGCTATCATAAACACTTCCATCATCATTATATTCAGTTCCATCGCCAATCGAATAGGTTGTTGTAAAATTAGCATCACTAAACGTTCCATCTTCATCCAAAAGTATGTAGCTGCCATCAGAATGTTCAACCATGCCTCTAAATATCACTTTATCGTCCTCACGAAATACTAAGATATCCGGTTTTTCTTCATCCTTGGTAACCGAATAAGGTCCGTAAGTTTTATCACCATATTCCAAAACCACCGTGCCATCTTCAGAAACTGCAAACTGAGCCTGTGTTCCCTTGAATTTACCTGTGTAAAAAGTATTGCCATTCTCTTTTGTCTGAACAAGAATCTTGCCATTATATCTTAATCCAACCTTCGAACCAACCTTTAGATAAATCCCTGCGAATACTATTATCATGATGGCCATTAACAACATGATTCCTTTTTGAAAAACATTAAGTTCTTTAATTCTTTCCATTTTTCATTCTCCTATCTTTTTTTATTTTAAACACTTTTGAAATTTTTCTCTAATCATAACAGTATCTTTGTTTTAGAACTAATATAAGATGCAACGCAGTCATCATTATTACTTCCGATAACGCCGGTTGCTATTTTCTTAACTTCATAAAGTGCATTTTCAACCGCATATGATTCATCGGCAATTTCAAACATTGGAATATCATTTACAGAATCTCCAAATACTACCAATCTGTCTGCGCCTATTTTTTCTTTTAATTTCAATATTGCTTTTGCTTTGGTACTGTTGTCAGGACAAATCTCAAGCCAGTACTCATCACCGTATTGGTCCTTTTGAAACACACATTCCCAATTCGGATAATCATTCATCCTCACATATGCATCCTCAAGTTTATCCTTATCATCTATAACCGTAATATATCCCGGTTCTCCCTCAAACATTTCTTCTATGGAATCTGCCTGCTTCATTCTGGAATCATCTTTATGATCTTCGATATACTTTTCCATTCCAAATGAATGCTGTCCTTTTAAGCAAACTTTCATCATTTCATCTCCAAAATATGATGAAACAAATCCACACTCATATAGTTCCGGAAGTTCGTTTTTTATTTTTTCTATCTCGTCGGCAGAAAAAATTGCTCTCTTAATTATCTTGCCTGTTTTGTTATCTGCTAACGCAGTTCCGTTTCTTGTTATAACCGGCAATTTCAAATTTAACCTTCCAGTTATCTCTCTTGCACTTTTTATTGAGCGGGCCGTAGCATATGTAAAGCATACGTCCTCTTCAATCAATCTATTAATAAGTTCAACCGTCTTGTCTGACAATGTCTTGTCATCACGCATTAGTGTTCCGTCTAAATCTGAAACATAAAGTGTTCTCATATCTGTCATTCTCCTTCTCATAATCATCTGCTATTATGGGCGAATCAAATCTAATATTCTATATCTACTTTTTCAAGTTCGTAGGTTTCCATAAACAGTCTCTTGTCTGACTCATTTTTTATCACCATCACTTCAGTAAATTTTCCGTCAATCTTATTCTTAAATCCCGCGACTTTTTCTCCTGTACAAATTGAACTTTTGATTACCGGGTACTGCATTTCAGGGTCAAATGGTATTTCATCTTTCAAATGTTTTTTATAATATGGAACTCTCCCTGAGTCCTGCTGCATTTCAATTATAATCAAAATCAAAAATGCAGTTAAAAGTAATACTCCCACAACACAAAATCCCCACAAAAACTTGTGGGAAACTAACCATATAACAAAAGGAATTGCACCTCCAATAAGCAATGAAACTGCAATCCACTTTCCGCCAATATTTATTGAATTAATTTTTGTTTTCGTTGTACTAGTCCTCATATTCGTCATGTTATTTTGTTTTCCAAATTCCTTTGAATATTTCTCTTTCTTCTTCCTGATATATTCCCATGCCTCTGAATACAGGTTCAAATCCACATTTTTCCAAAACACAGATTGAAGCTTTATTCTCTTCAAGACAGATGCCATGCACTTCTACAACACCTTTTGCTTCTGTGATTATGGGTAAGAATGCTTTTACAGCTTCTGTTGCATATCCGTTTCCTGTGTATTTTTTTGCAATGTGGTATCCAATCTCCCATGTATTTTCATCTAACGGAACAAATTGAACATATCCCAAATTAACTCCGGCATCCTTTGTCAAAACCGGATAAACTAAAGGTCCATCAGGAGTGCCATACTGAGACATAAGAAATTCCACTGTCTCTTTTGCCTCTTCCTCATTTTCAAAAACCTCATCAGGAACAAATCTCCTGTTATCATCATCCAAAGAATTTACATGAACATCATGTACCATATCCAAAGTAAATTCACAAATAACCAATCTTTCTGTTTCTAATCTAAAATTACTCATAATTCTCCTCTTTCTATTTCCTCTAAAATTATTTACTCACTGCTTATAGAAGCTTGGCTCCTTATCTATGCAATTGAAAGATTAACCTCTCTCAATATTCTGCGGATACTTTTGAATCTGTCCGGCTTCTCCATTTATTTTTTCCCGGATTTTTATGCCATTGATGATATTTTTTCTCCAACTACAATTCCAAAGATACAACACACCACACTAAGCACAACATAGCTTCCACCAAGTGCATAGGATTCATTTTCAAATAACTTCTGTGCCTCCAGAGAAAATGTTGAGAAGGTAGTGAATCCTCCGCACACTCCTGTCTTCCAAAACAAAACACTGTTTGAGGAAGTAGTTCCTTTTTTTGAAGCCACTCCTACAACAACTCCAATCAAGATTGCTCCCAATATATTGGTTATAAGTGTAAGTATCGGAAATTCTGATTTTATTGGTATTAAGCTGATTGCATACCTTGCTACTGCACCTAATGCACCTCCAAGGGCTACGTATATATAATTCATTTCATTTTCCTTTCTTATCTTACCGGAAATTAATATCTCTTTTTTGCGACACTTATAATGTTGTTATACAAATATTCAAGTCCTTCAGATGTCGGCATATCCATTTTATTATATAATTCTTCTGCCACTGCACAAATTGAGGTCCTTACCACATCGCTGTAGTATACCGAACCATCTGGCGTCTTTGCGTATGCTCTGAATGCCAAGTTTTCATTAAACTCTGCTGCATTTCCTACTGCAAAAATCATTGTCATAGCATAGGTTGTTGTATCTACATCTCCTAAATGATAATTTCTCTTTCCTACTTGTGTTGCTGCAAAGCTCTTTACATTTTCTGAATTATTTGTAATTATCACTTCACTGTCTTTAACGCAATCAGCCAGCGCAAATATCATACCCACTTCAGTAACTGTTTGATTTCCGATTTCATTTCTGGCTGTGTACAAACATCTAAGACCATTTGCGTTTGTGCTAATCTGGAAACCATTTATTTCCACTGTCTGCGGGTTCAAAGTTTCTGTCTCTTTTTCAGTTTCTGTCTCAGTCTCTGTTTCTGTTTCACTTTCCTGTTCCGTCTCGATTTCACTTTCATCTAGTTCGTAGACACCTTTACCCTGCATACTTACATTTGCATTTGTTGCTTCATTTAGCATAAGATTTCCGCGATAGTCTCTAACTCCTATATCTTTAAGTGTCAGGTTCAGCGGATAATTCCCTCTAACATACACTCCGTCACTACAACCAATTATTTTATTATCGCTCATTGATAGTCCTGAAATTTCACTATATCCATCCACCAGGATACCTTCGTATGTACTGTTATATATTCTGTTATTACTGATTGTGTAAGTTCCGTTAATCTGATATTTAGTTCCCCATACCCAAATTGCTCCCACAGGATAATTGTAATCTGTCTGAAGAGAACCGCACCTTATTAAAAGATTATTGCTAAATACCGTCTCTCCTGTATATCCGTTTGAAGTATCATAATCGGAACCTATGCAGAATCCGGAGCCGTTGTTCACACTGTCCTCTGCAATGTTATATGTGAAGGTGTTATTTCCTCCACCGTAAACTGCGTAGCAGTTTGCAAGCATAGGAAGCTGCACTGTGTTTCTAGTTATAACATTTCCACTGCAATTTCCCATCCATGGCCAAATTGCCATTCCATCATCTCCGGTATTTCTGATATTGTTATTCTCAACTCTTGAATTATTTGTTGATGAACAAAGGTTAATTCCGTCGGCATATGTATCTCTGATCCTACATCCACGAATCACCATTCCGCCAACATTTCCTGACCACACTCCTACCTTTACGTGTTCCATCCATATGTTTTCTATCACAATGTTATTTGAACTTCCGGCATCACCAAATGTAGCCGGATCCTCACTGTCTCGTCTTATTGTTCTATCACCTGTCACCGCAAAATCATAAAACTTTGAGGAACCTGAAAAACCAAATGCAGCGCCGTATCCATAGATTTCAGAATACCACATTCCCGCTCCTCTTATTGTCACTCCTCTAGAATCAATTTTTCTGGTTGTATTATTTATGAATCTGCCTTCAGGAATCCACACCTCCATGCCTCTGTTTCTTGCATCATTTATGCATGAAGATATGGCATTGTAATCATCTCCACCATCATTTGCCACAGCACCGTAATCAGTTATCGAAAGTGCATTCTGTGGTTTTGATTTCGGACTATTTACCAGCTCGCATTCTATAAAATCAATTATGTAATATCCGGCACTATCACCATTATCTTTCTGAAGTCTGATTTTGGTTCCCTTACTGTAGGTCTGCCCAAACAAAAGTCTGCTCTCATCAAAGAATCTGTGAGCCCTTCCCTGACTAGGTTCATTGTAATATGGATAATATCCATACACCCACGCATAGGCTGAGGTCAGCCACATATCCCTATTATGATTTCCGTCAACATATAAACTGAGAGTTGATGTATTTCCATTTCCATCTGCACTATCCGGCATACAATATCTTACAACCATGGCATTTGCACTTTCCTGCAATGTAAACTCAACATAATCTCCTGTATTTGTAAGTTTTACTGCTGATCTTCCACTCGCCTCAGACTGCACTGTCGTCATATAATTAGTTGCCGGCTCAAGTACTAAGGCATTTGTCTGTGCCTTTTCTGCCTGATAAGTAGTGTAGGGCATATCTGCACCTACTCCCGATGTGTTAATGTAATATTCTTTGTTTGAAGGATTTTCATTTATCCCTACCGTTGTTTCAGCAGCTTTGGAAGATGAGTACAAGCTAGAGTTTTCTCCTGTCAGATATGTGTAGCTGTTACTTGATATGTATGCCTCAACCCTGTCGCTCTCTGATCCATTTGCAGAAATGATAATATTAAAACCAGCCGACGAAACATCTACCGGCACATCCACCTTCCACCAGTTATCTCCTTGTTCATTTGCAGCCGTAAGCCTGGTTCCCGGCCACCCTCCTAACACATAATTGTTTCCTGTCATATAAACATATGCGTACAAATCCGACCATGACTTGGTGTTCAAAAAATAAATCGTTGTATTACCTTCTGCCTTTACAACATTGTTTGGTTTTACCGCTATACCTGCGACCAACATAACTACGCACATTAGCAATGCCATATGCTTTTTAAATAAATGTCTATTCATTTCTTTTTTCCTTTCTTTAATCCCCTTATTGTATTTTTTGTTTCTTTTATTCCCGGTCCGGTTCTAAGTGCAATTGCATATCCTTTTTTGCCGGAAGGAATTCTTTATTATTTAATTAGTTTATCCAAGTCGCTGTTCTTCTCAAGAAGATTAAAGATTCCATCTTCCGATAGGACACCTCTCTTTAAGTCCTTTGGAAGTTCTCCACTTTCGTCAAGCTTGAAGTCTTCCTTCCATTCTTTGCTCTGATAATAGTCTTCTAATTTCTGTATTTCAGATTGAAAATTTGCAAAATCTTCAATCGCTTCTTCCAGTTTCTTTATCTTCTCTTGCGCCTCATCAAATATCGTTTCCATTTTTATAATGCGATTAATGGAGTTATTAATATTATCTGACATTTTGTTTCCTCCAATCATTCAAGCCACTTTATCAATATAGTTAACTTTAACATAAATGATATTATATTTAAAATCTTTTAAGAATTATTTAACAAAAAAAGCTCTACCGTATTATATTATCATCATAAGCAGCAATTCATTATTTTCCCAAACAGTAAGAAAGGTCGATTATTATGATATTAAACCAAAAGAACTTTATTATATTTTGTATTATTTTATCATCTTTTTCGATTTGTGGGTGTAATAGCCAAAAGAATTCCTTTCCAAATACAAAGGATGTGACTAAAATCACAATATCTCAGGAATACCCTTATGATACTGTAGAAGTTGAGAGTATACAAGATTTCATAGGCAATCTACAATTTGAAAAATGGAAAAAATTTGACAATTTTACTTTAAAATCATGCCCAAAATATTACATTCATTTTGAACCTAATGATATTTTAATAGGGATAATCAGCTCCAATGAAGGCGAAGCGATTTGTTACGCAAAAATTGATAATAATTATTATAAGTACCCTAAAGAAGTTTATAATTTTATCTGCCAAAATTTGACGAAATAAAAACATCCGGAGATATATTCTCACCGGATGTTTTTATGCTTTTCATCTTATTTAATTTTTTTAAATTATCTTTGAAAATGCTTTCCGAAATTATTCCAGAAAAATCTGTAATCCTCATTGTCAGTAAAAACAAACGCATATTGCGAATTCATTTTTTGTGCCTTGAGGTAGGCAAGATAGTCAGCCTGAAATGGTACCTCAAACTTTTTATTCTTATAAAATACGATTAAAGGAATCTCCAAAAAGTTTCTTTCCTCATCTAAAGTTCTTTTTTCTTCTTTGTTAGTAATCAATCTCAATGGGATTTTAACTAGTTCTGACATAAATATATCCGACAGGTCAGGCATTTCTTCATTCAAAGAATTCAGATACATCCTTACCCATTCTTCTCCCATTCCGGCTGCTGCATACTTCTTTGCTGCGGTTATGGAAGGTGAAAATACAGGAATTTTCACCTTCTTACCATATACTAGTTTTTTGATTGTCTCTGGGGAGAGATAAAACTCTTCTGCTATTTCCATTATGGATTGTCCTGCAGAATAGCGGCTGCAAATCATTGCATTTCGTTTTTTTAATCTGTCCCTGTATCCCGAAGCTTCTCCCCAGCCCTTAGCCTGCGCTTTTTTAGGCACATATATCATCTTGCCCTCAGCATACTTTTGTACTTCTTTAAGTAGTGAAGCCGGAAGAATATCCCCTGCGTTTTCGTATTTCATGTGTCATTCTCCTACATGGTATTTAATCGTTCTCTCTGGCACTTGCCACTCTATTTAACTCTAAATATTTGCCATACGTTCTTCTAATGCATTTATAGATTTTACTATTGATTCACATGACTCTAAATCGTCAATAGACGCATGCCATCTCAATGTATCAATGCCTTTAAAATATGCCATGCACAAGAATCTTTCTTTGAAATTGTTGATTTCAATATTTTTCTTCTTAGCATATTCGTATAACTTTTCCGGTACCAAAAGATATGGCTTGTTGAGATCGAGAATTGCAAAATCCATCATATAATCCATGATTCCTGCCCTTCCCCAATCAGTACAATAAGTCTTTCCATACTCATCCACTAACATATTACAGAAGAAAGTATTGTTGTTTACCAAGTATCTCTCATTTTCGCAGAAGCTTGCATACTTTAATGCCTTAGCTAAAATCTCCTCGAAATACTCTTTCTTTAAAAACGAAGTTTCAAACATCTCTCTCCAATTTTTCCAATAACCTTCATTGTCTTCATTGAAAGTTTCTTTGATAAATTCCTCTACCGAACTAAATGGTGCCTTATTGTTTTCATCAAACTCACCAAATCCTGTCTCTGAAGAAATATCAGTAGACGCGATTTCAAAAATCATATCGAAGAAGTTTTCATAAATCTTCTCGAATTCTTCCGGAGAAACCTCGTCAGCATTTCTTCCCTTAGGACTCATTTCAATTCTATCCTTTGTTATATTTCTAATAAATATATCTCTATTCATAATACTCAACCTTCCTTTTCTGATTCTTCGTTAACGCCCTATGCGTTTTTGTTTGTAAAGCGCTTTTACATTTTTATAATATCAGCCAAGAAAGATAATTAATATAGGTAGAACCGTTATAACTGTTCTTTACCTTTTTCAGCCCTCATGTCCTGTTAAAATAATTCATCCAACAAAAGATAATACCTCAGTTTCTCCATATCAGGCTCCACTCCGAGAGCTTCAAACAACATCATCTCTTTTGCATTTGGATAAACCTTTCCGTAAACTCCTTCCGTATTCCAGCGAAGACTTCGATAACAAAGGGCTATGTCTCTCCATTTATCACCTATTCCCGCATCTCCTAAATCTATAAATCCGCTTAATTTATCTCCATCAAAAAAAATATTTGGAAGACAAAAGTCACCATGCGATAGTACCGGTTCGTAATCCGGTCTATTGCTCTCCAACCAATGAAGAAGTTCTTCCGGATCCGTAAATCCATCTTCACCAAAAGTTGCCGGGTCCACATTGTCTACATCTACCATATTATGTTCAACCCGATATCTTGCTTCTTCTAATTCCACATCAATCGTTCTGTTTCTAGGGCAATCTGAAACATCCACACTCCATAACAATTTCATTGCATCGGCTAACAACTCAACCAACTTCTGTGGTTGTTTCAAGTACTGTTCGTCACAGCTCATATTTCCCGGAACTTTACTCATGAGAAGGTATTGATATTCATCATCGTGTTCATAGCATAGAATTCTTGGTACAGGAACTTTACCTTCCATCCATCTCATCATCTCAACTGTTTTATCGTTCTTTTCACTTTTCTTTGCAATTTTTAGTACGCAATCATCATAGACTCTTACACAAGCCTTTGACATTCCGATATCATCTGCCTTGTATTCTTTTTCGGCTATTAATTGTTTAATGCTATCCGGCAATTTTATTTTTTCCATAGCTTTACTCCTATTGTCAAGAATCGCTTATGTTGTTTGTTTTTATTTCATATTATTATTTTTCAACGCAAGCGTCTCATAGATGACACACTTTAAACTCACTTCAAATTATAGCATAATACTTCTATCGGAGGTATTGTTAAATGAAAAGACAATTCAGAGACTGGGATAAACTCTATGCCCAGTATAAACAAACTGTTAAAAAACATCCGCACCGGTCAACCAGTGCGGATGAATAATTACTATATATCATCTTCCTTTTCCACAATCACAATCTCAATCCCCTTCTCATCAAATAACTTCAAGTCATCTTCTGAAGCATCCCAGTCAGTAATCATTATATTCAACCTTTCTGCCGGACAAATACTAACGATAGAATCAAATCCTATCTTTTCTTTCGGGAACAAACCAATTGTTTGCTTCGAACTATTGATTACTGCACTATAGAAACTGATTGCAGCCGTTCTTTGAATTGATAAACCAAATTTAGCGGAAATAAATGCTGATGTGATGAAACATTTATCAAAGCGTAGACGATTCACTGTCTCTACAGCTATAGCATCATAACAGTTTCCCTTATTATCCATTTCACCACCTAACAAAATAACCGATACATTGTCTTTTGTTCTTAATTCCTCTGCAATAACAATAGAATTTGTTACAACCCTAATTCTAATATTATCAGGAAGATTTTGTGCCATAAAATAGCACACCGTAGCCGAAGCCAAAAATATGACATCGTTATCCTTTATCATTGAAACCGCCTTTAATGCAATCAATAGGTAGTTCTCTTTAATAGACTCAATATCTTTTACCGTTTTTTTTGCCGGTCTACCAATAGCGACTTGATGGAGTGGTAATGCTCCACCATGAGTTCTTTTTAATAACCCCTTTTCTTCTAATATTCTTAAGTCTCTCTTTGCTGAATCATAACTAACCCCAAACTGTTCCTGAATATCTCCGTTAGTAATACTTCCTTTCTCATTTAACCAAGCTAATATAGCCTGATGTCTTTCTTCAATAAACATATTGACTCCTTTCATGTAATATTTCAAATTAAATACCAGTATCATTTGTAATTAAACAATATCACAATCGTTAACATGCGTCAATACTTCTATTCACGTTTCGTTAATATTCGTTAATCACTTGATGAAACAGAATTAAACGATATCTTAAGTTCACGTTGTATCTATTAATGGAAATGTTTGGAAAAAACAATATGCCTTTAGTTGATGCTCATTTAACAAATTACTATCAACTAACTGATGAAGCTCGTGCAGAAGTTGACCAATTCATCAACGCGCAGCTAAAAATCAATCGTGATCCAGAACGTGCTAAACAAGTAAAATCAATTAAAGGATGGTAAGATAAAAGCTCCGAGATTTTAATAGTCTCGGAGCTTTTATGTTCGTAAAATCTTATATCATCCAAAATTGACGACACTTTTGACGACACTTCATCTTTTTTTACCTTCTAAAAACGTAAAAAAGGCACTCCCGAAACTTTCGGGAATGCCCATATTTTTGCACAAGCATATCTTATTGATTACTCCGTAATCAATAAGCTCGCGTCATTCATAGAATGCCTGCGAGCCCTATAAACAAAGGAAAACCACGGTTTCGTGTAAACACGACCGTGGTTTTCTTTATTTATAGTGAGCTTGCGCTCTATTCATTGATAACGTTGATTACTCAATAATTGTAGCAACCTTACCAGAACCTACTGTTCTACCACCTTCACGGAGCTTATTGACTTTTTATCTTATTTTTCGACTTATCAAATCGCCTGTTTATAGGCTTTTTCTATATCTTATATCGTCACTATTTTTAGTTTTCGAAAAATTTGACGACACTTTGACGACACTTTTAGTATAGAACAAGTGCGAGAAAATTGCTACATATTTATTTCCCAGTGTCCTTTTTGGTTGCTCATTCTCTAATCATAACTACCGAGAAAACAGCCTTTTTCTGTTTAGCAGTCAATGGCTTTAAGATACCTTCTTCTAACAATATTTCTATAACAAAAGGAATCATTTCTGCCCACGTGAATGAATTGCTATTGTTGTATTTTACCAATCCTTCAAGATGCTTTGGGTATTTCATTTTATTTGCTGCATATAATCTTTCATCAACCTTTTTACTCTCTTTAATTACTTTGTCAGGAATAGCAAAATGCTCACTTACAAAAGAATCTATTGCTTCACCCAAATTATCTCTATTAGTTTTTATAACAGTAACCTGACTTTCACCGTCTGCCACATAGCCTTTTTTTAACAAGTTCGAAAAATTTTCAAGACTTATTTTATCTTTGTTACAATCATTTGATAAGAATGAATACAAATCCTGCCAGTCCTCATACCTGTTACTCCGCCAACTAATTTCTCTGTCACTATACATACAATTATACTGTTTGCTCTGTAGAACACATTTATCATCTTTCCAAACATCACGTAACATATACCCACATCCTGAGTATTTGTAATCATTAATTTTCTTTGTACAGTCATCTGTAACAGTTGCATATGCAATAAAATAACCTCCATCTGGTCTTTTCACTGCAAAATCTTCCCAATTCTGCCAATCACTTCCTATACTGCTAGGAGTCATCATTACAAGATTATATTTCAAATAATTCTTATCATTATCCGGACAAATCATTCCCCAATTGTCTTCTGCTTTATCAAACTTTTCAAATAAATCTTTATATAGATTATCAACCAAAAACTTAGCAGCATTTTTTTTAATTTCAATATTATCAGAAAAATCTTCCCTATCATCTGTAATAAACATATTTGTCAGATACTTTGGATTCTTTGAATTGTCTACCTGGTCAATATATCCCCACTCAACAAGTTTTTTCAACTCACCTTCAATATAAGCTACCGGAACTTCTAAGTCCTTTGCTATATCTGTCATTGTTTTTGATTCATAATAGCAACTCCATGCAATGTTTTGTTTCAATCTTGAGTCAAACATCTCCATTGTATCCCCAGTTTTTCCAGGAGTGCCACTGTGCCCCATATCATTAAAATATATTGGATTCACACTTAAATTATTACTCTTTACCATATTGATTTCCTCCTTCAATCCATTTCGGATATCAGACAAATGCCATTTAACAGTCCCAACAGAAATCCCCAACTGATTTGCAATATCAGTAACAGACATATCTTTATAATACTTCATATATGTAATTGTCCTCTGCCGATTAGATAGCCTACCGATTTGTTTTCTCAAGTTATTATATACATCCTCATCTTCTAAATTTTCATATCCGCTTTCATTCACTGGACATGCAACCTGAAGAATGTCTGTATGCTTATTTCTAACTTCATTATCAACAAACTTGGCATAAACATTGCTTGATATTCTATATACATATCCATCAATATTTACAATACTCTCCGATTTAAGAAATGATTTATAAAGCTCAAACACAATATTTGAAGCCAATTCTTCTGCATCTGATATATTTCTAACTTTTGACATTGCAAATCCAAAAACCTTCGGCTGATATTTAATTATTAAACTGTCAGCATCTGCCTTATTCATTATTAACCTCCTATGATAAACAAACGTGCACTTTTTTGTTTTTCAATTATATAGTGTCGCTTAGGTTCAATATGGTTGGGTAAAAATTTAGTAGTGTTGAAAACAACACTACCATATCATTACTACAATTTATTATTATCACTAACTCTTATAAGCTCTTGGCTTTCGAAACTTTCCTAAATCTTCATTCTCACGATACTTTCTGATAACATCTATATCAAATTCAGCATAGACGATTCCTTCGTAGAATTCCTCTGCCACAATAATTGTATTATCTAACACTTCCCCATTCTCTCCCCAGACCATTGGATTAAATGCAGCGGAACGTCCCATTCCTGGTGCAGGAGGATTAGCCATAGCCACGCCGACCATATTCTCCATTGCACGTACAGATAGTTCTTTTAGTCGCGGCTCCATACCACCGCAACAGTTTGGATTAAAAATAATTTCCGCTCCCAGAAGCATCAATTCCCTAGCACTTTCCGGATACTCGCGGTCGTAACATATCATTACACCTATATTTACCCCATCAAACTCGCAGACTTTAAATTCCTGTCCACTTTCCAAATATCTTTCCCAATCAAAATCACAAGTATGAACTTTGGAGTATTTAAGAATAATATCTCCATTTCTATCAATAATAAACGCCGTATTCTGTGGGTACTTCTCGCCTTTTGTAAAAGCTGTAATAACCACACCTATTTGCAATTCTTTCGCTAGTTTTCTGATTTGAAGGACGTGTTCTTCCTCTTCCGTTACCGCACTATTACACCAATCGATAAACTCAGAATCATTCTCCAGTTCTTCTAGTGGAAGTAATTCTTCCACAATATCCGGGCAGCAATATGCTGTCAGAAAGCATTCCGGAAACAATACAATATCTGCTCCTGATTCCTTAGCTTCTTTTATATATTTCATAGCCACTTTGGTATTGAAATCAATGTCCGGCTCGTTGGTGTCATACTGTACCATTGCTACTTTTAATTTCACTTGTTGCCTCCTATCAGTTTATATTTTTCCACATTATTATTGCTATTTTACTTTTGTTTTTTTCTTTATTTATGCTTCGCTATTTGATACTGTCTTTAAATACTTTTCTATCAACTTAGGTTGTATCAGCGGATATGTCCATTCGCTTGGCAATTCATCAAACAAAACAACTTTCTCCATCTCACTGTTCAGTTCATCATCAAACTTATTTATCTCAGCATAATAAAGCATCCCAAACATTTCCTCTCCAGTATCATTTACACGATTCTTTCCAGTAACCGAATAAACACATACAGGTTCTATTGTAAAATCAACAGCACCAGTTTCTTCTTGCAATTCTCTTCTTGCTGTCATATCAATCTGTTCTCTATTTTCACGGTGACCACCTGGCACTTCATATGTATCTCTTTCTTTATGCTTGCAGAACACCCATTTCCCATTTGACTTGGAAATAATTACTGCAAACTTTAATAATTTATCATCAACTTTGTCATAAAACTGTACTTTCATATTAAAAACCTCTATGTTAGATTACTCCGTAATCTTTTATTCCCCAAAACTATATTTAGCAAATAACTGACTGCCAAGCAAATGGCAACAAATCCTTAGCTTCTACTTTAATCAATTTACCGTTTTCATCGTTTACAATAACTTTTATATTAGGACAGTACTCAAAAAGCATTTGTCTACAATTACCACATGGCGGAATAACACAATTTAAATGCTTATCGTGAACTGCAACAATTGTATCAAAATCTCTTTCCCCTGCTGATATTGCGGTTCCAATTGTTATATACTCAGCACAAGATCCATGAATTCCGTCACAGTTTACCCCAGTATATACATTTCCATTTTTACAACGAATCGCACATCCAACTGTATGATTGTAGATTCCGTCATCAAAATTATTCTTTAATACTTCTAGCCCTTTTTCAATTAGTAATTTGTCATTTTCATTCATTTCAAATCTTTGCATTGTAGTCCTCCATAAACACCGATTTCCCCACTGTAAAGTAATCTTCGTTAACAACTTCAAATGGTTCACGCCTAAAATTGAAGCAGTTCACTTTCTCAATAGCAGATAACATATTGTGCAATCGTTTTCTTGTCAGAGTAAATGATACCATATTCATTGCTTCTTCCCTAGCCACCCACTTAACTTTAATACTTTCATCACTCGTGGTCAAAGTTCCTCCACGATATTTACAAATAAAATCAATGTTCACAATATCTTTTTCTATATTTTTACATATTCCAATAAAACCTATAATATCGACTTCAACACCGGTTTCTTCTTTTATTTCTCTCCTCAGTGCATCTTGAATTGTTTCACCGGGCTCCACCATTCCCCCTGGATATTCCCATCCTCGTCTAGGACTTTCCAATAATAGAATCTCATTGTTGTCATTACATACCAATCCAGCTACAGAAACAAAATGTGTATATTCCATCGATTCCTCCTCATATTTCGATTAGTTATCTTTTATCTCACAAATATTATCTTTATTGACCTTCTTCCACTCTTCCCCTTAACATAGATCATCAGTTTCCCGTTCTCATCATACTAATTTTTATTTTACCATACTTCCTATACCTGCGCATTAAGAAAATGCCCTTATCCACGTAGTTAAGGGCATTTCAGTTATCTGCTTCTAACATATTTCTTTTCTCTTTCCTGAGCTTCAACTTTGTCTTCTTTGACAGTTTCCATATACGCCTTAACATTTTCCGCAAGAAACATCCTTGCTTCCTTCTGACGTTCTAGATTACTTTCATAAGCATCTTTAACTCTTTCCAAATCACGAAATCTTCTAATAACATCATCCACATTATCTTCTCCGACTTCACAAACAACTTTGTTGATTTTCTTCTCAATTCTGTCGCATTCCTTTTCCAGTGACATGATGTCACCTTGAAGTTGTTTCTTTCCACCAATGAGTTTATAATCCTTTGAAGATAATCGATTTTCAAGATAGTTAATCTTGCCATAAAGATTATTTCTTTCACTAATCAAATCATTTACAACCACATATACCTTTTTGTATTGCTTATAAGTCTTTTCATCATGAGTTTTCTTTGGTTCAATGATTGCCTTAAATATCTCGATAAGACCTTTTAGAAACTCAATAGCTTTTTCCACTGCATCCAAGAAAACACTTCCGGCAGATTTAATAAAAGAACTATATGGCAGAGCATTGGTATCAATTAAGTTTGTTTTTACATTGCTGAGTCTCTTTGACGCCTTAATGATCTTATAATACTTAATCACCTTGATATGTTTTGCAGGAACCTTATAGAATAGTGCCTCATCTACTAAACTGTTCCATTCCTTTCTAGCCTCATTTGCTTCCGCAATCTCATCAGCTTTAGGATTATTCTTTCCAATCTTCTTGGTTGGAAGATATAAACCATCATTCTTGAATACTTTCAGTTTCTCATCATCAGAGAGAAGTAGATTCATTTTCTCTGTATACTTTTCCTTAACTTCTGAAAGAAATGTTCTTGACTTAAACTCAGGTTTCTTTTTAGAAAATCTGTTGTAATCATAGACTTCGCCTTTTTTGATTATTGAACAGCCTTTTCTGATATTGCCATCTGCATCAAGAATTTCTTTCTTAGTTCTGACGTGCCTTCCGGATTCATCATAGAACATATTCCTGGTCGCAATTTTCTCAATACCGTCTTTTAACTCTTCTCGCTCCGAAAAGATAAGATGGATATGAAGATTTGTTTTAGTCTTATTATGATGAAGTGCTGCAATGCAGTTTACTCCATATTCGTGCTGAAAGAAGTCTGTAAAACTCTTCAGTACCCATTGCTTATTAAGCTCACAGTACGCCTCCGGCAATGCAATGATTAATTCTCGTCCTTCAATGCATTTACCGAAAGAACCACTTTTCTTAAATTCTAAACGATTACACTTTGCAAGCTCATCCCAAAATGCTTCGTCAGTAGTGTTGTATGTTGCGTATAGATTTTCTTGTCTTTTTGGATTTGTAATGTAATCTATACGTCCTTTCAGATTAGGTAATTTACTAATCTGAATAAATGAATTTCTTGCCATAATTACCTCCTCCTTCGTAATTCATTTATCTAACTTGTGGACGTCGCGTCCACAAGTTGGTGACATCATGTCATCTGTCATGTAGGTATTAGTAGGTAGTGTAGGTATGATATAAAGCTCGATGCAATCGCGAAATGTAAACCCTAAGAGCATAAAATACGTCAGTATTTTGTGCGATGGGTGTATTTCGCTCTCAAACGCCGAGGGCTTTGTAGAGCCTGTACTTACCTCCTTAATACCTACCTTCAACTTCTGGAACTCAGTTCCACAAGTTACATTTTTAACTCTTCCTTAACTTCTGGACATCATGTCCACAAGTTGGTTATTGTCATCATGTCATTAAAAAATTCTGTGTGTGTGGACATTCACTTTGGGACATTATGTCCCAAAGTTTAGATGACATCATGTCATCTGTTCTAAATTACCACTTGTTTGTAATTAACCGGCAAGTGGCACTTGCCGGTCTTTTAGTTGATAAGTGAGAAATCTTAAATCAAAATGATTTACTACCATCTAAAGTCCGGATGGATACCAGATAAATCACAAAATTCCTGTCGATATTTTTCTTTTTCTACAGGATCCTTGCACATATGCATTTTCGTGCAAACTTCACCCAGTTCCAACTTATTGAGTTTTTCCTGTAAATCTTTAATAATTTCATCTTTTAAATCAAAATTGTCCATATAGATATATCTGACAATCTTAATAAATAAATCCATACTTATCTTTACATTCTTATATCTCATAGTTTGCTCCTTTCCTGTAAACAGAAACTGTAAACACAATATAAAAAACTTATTTTTTAGTTTTTTGATAACTGTTTACAGTTTTTCGTTTACAAATTTTCTAAAACTCCCATAAATAAAGGGATTGCTGCCTATCATCTTGTAAACAGTCCGTTTTATTAGATACTGTTACTGTTTACATTGTTTACAAAAATTCTTGCATCTCAAACTGTTTACAAAAACTGTTTACAACTTATTGTCATCATGTCATAAGTTAAAAGGTAATTCTGCATCATCAGGAATCACCATAAATCCATTTTCATCAACTTTGGTATTTTTTCTCTTCCAACCACGCTGTGGACCATATTCCACAAATCTATGAGTTGATACAGGTTCCCATTCATCAGCGAATTCATTTCTCATAATGGAACCAATTTCTCTAGATTCATAAGTCTTTGGTTCTTCACCCTCATGATTAAAAGCTTTTTGAAAAATCATAGTTGAACATACATATTCTTCTGATGTATCCTCCAAAAACTTACCAATAATACCAACCTTTGTATCTTCTGGCATACACATCTTCTGCATCTCTATAAGTTCATTAAGCAACCTTTTATCAAATACCAGACTTGTTTCAACACCTCTATGAAACTTATCCATAATCTCTGCCCAGCACTGCTCAATGTACTCTAAAGTTTCTTCCTCATCATCCATAGGATGATGCTCTGCATTGTTCCTATCAACAAACAAAGGAATAAATCTTCTGTTACCCGATCTGTCAAAAGGAAGAAAATCTGCATTATTTGATGTTCCTACAAAGATACATTGTCTAGGTCTGTCTTCCGGATGTGTTTCGTATGGGACTTTATAAGTTTCACTCTGACGGCTAAGGAATGATTTGATTTCTTCTACGCTTCTTGCATTGCAAGTTGCAAGCATTTCAGCCATTTCAATAATCCAATGTCCCTGTATCTTTCTAAATACATTTTCATCATCAAGTTTCCTTATATCATCAGAAAACCACTCATTTTCCATTGCAAGTAATGAAAAGAAACTGGACTTTCCAACACCCTGACCTCCAACAAGACAAATCATATACTCGAACTTAATGCCAGGATAAAAGACTCTGTGTGCAGCGCCCATCATCATTAATCTGGTTGCCTCATAAGTATAATCTGTCTCCGGAGTGCCTAAGTATCTGGGAAAAAGATGTCTAAGACGTTCTTTTCCATCCCACTCCAAGCTCTCTAACTTATCAATAATAGGATGGTAATGATTGTTATTTCCTACGATATCTATTGCCCTTTTGATATTCTTATCTCTGATAATTCCATACTTCTTTTCCATTCGAAGCATAATGTTATTAAAGTCTGTATCTGTAAATGTCTTTGAACGCCTGCGCCAATCCATATCCTTTACGATATCCGTCTTGCAGGACAGTTCATTTCTTTTAATGGAATCCTTAAGCATAGGATCGTTATTAAGAACGTACATAGCATTCTCTATCGTTTGCCTAACCTTTCCATCGTCATTCTTTACGAGACCGTTTCTTACAGCCTCTATTGCCTTCGTGTCATCTGCTACGGAGGCTACATTTTTTGTTTCATTATTCATGGGTCCACCCCTCCTTAAATTTGTTATTGTTTAAAGAAGGAACCCTTGCTATAATTTAAGTGTGTGATAAATATGGCAAGGATACCTTCCTTGTTGCTTAAGTCTTAAGTTCGCAGCTTAAGACTTTTTTCTTTATTCAATTGTTCAAAATAATTAATCATCGTATTGATATCCCTTTACTAAAAACATTAATTGTTGTTGTCTAACATATCTGCCACACTTCTGGCTTTGTTTGGATATAAATGCCCGTACGTATTTAATGTTATTCCTATATCCTTATGTCCAACTCTCTCTTTAATTAATAAAGGTTCAATTCCCTGATTAATAAGGTATGCTATATGACTGTGACGCAAATCGTGTACTCTAATTGAACGCACACCGGTTTTTGCAACTTCTCTCTGCATTTTATGCTGAACTGCTTCGCGCACAACCGGAAACAATCTTGCATGCTCCGGTAATCCATAAAGACTGTCCGTATATGCTTTGATTTCTTCTTTCAGAAACTTTGGGATTTCAACAGTTCTAATAGACTGCTCCGTCTTAGGACTGGTAACAATATCTTTACCGCCCTCTCTGTGATAAGTCTTATCTATATTAATTCTGTCGTTGTAGAAATCAATATCCGCTTTTGTTAATGCTAAAAGTTCACCGATTCTCATACCTGTCCAAAACAGAATTTCAAATATAACAAAATACTTATCGTCTCTATCAATAGAAGCAATAAAAGTTTTGTACTCATCTACAGTCCAGAAAGTCAAGCTGCGCTTACTGTCTTTTCCCATTCTTCTTACTTTCTTACATGGATTATTCCCTAAGTCATATACCTTTGAAGCATGCGTAAATAATGCAGTCAACTGGTTTTGAATCATCCTCATATAAGATTCCGATAAACCTTTAGAATATATTTCATTCTGCCATGCAATAATCTGCGCCGGTGTTATATCAGACATCCTTGTATCTCCAAAATAAGGAATAATGTAATTGTTAATCATATACCTTTTGTTTCTCTTTGAACGATCCTTCAATTCATTTTCCTTATCCTGAAAATAGGTTTCCACAAACACCTTAAGCTTCATATCAACACTGCCTGACTGTTTTAAGTTGCGCTCTACTTCATACTGCTTCGCCTCACGTTTAGTAGCAAAACCACGCTTTTTAACCTGTTTACGATTTCCATAGACATCTATCTCGTACCACTGTGCTGTCCACTTCCCTGTTGCGCTTTCCTTAAATGCCATAGTCTTAGTCCTCCTTAGCATTAATTTTTAATCCGTAAAATTTTTCTTCCAAAAACTTAATTGGAACTTTTCCCTGCTCAACAGAATATCCCTTAGCTTTAAGCTCTTTGTTTAATTCTCTAATTACTTTATAAGAATGAGCAATTGAACAATCTAAAACTTTGCAAAGGTCTTCTGCTGAATATAAATACTGTTCATATTTCATATTTCTTCACCTCCTTTGTGTACTATTTTCGTACGGGCATATTTGCATTATAATGTACGATTTTCGTATTGTCAATATTTTTCGTAAATCATTTTATTTCTTATGTACTTTTTTCGTAAATTATGATATATTATATTCATACTTAACGAAAGGAAGTTTAAATATGGGTGACGGAAAAAAATTAAAAGAAATCCTTGATAAACAGGGTATGAGTGTTCGAAAATTAGCAAAAGAGACAAGCATCAGTCCAACAACACTATATTCTATTATTCAAAAAGATACCGGAATACGTTATGACTTTGCATTGCGTATATCTAATGTATTGAATATTGATGTTGACGACATCTGCTCCGATGCTGGTTTAAAAAAAGAAGATTGGGATAATGAAAATAAAATTATTCTTCCTGAATTGCCACAAGGTCTTAATTCTGTACTTGATGGAAACAGAATTAAACGATATCTTAAGTTCACGTTGTATCCATTAATGGAAATGTTTGGTAAAAATAATATGCCTTTAGTTGATGCTCATTTAACAAATTACTATCAACTAACTGATGAAGCTCGTGCAGAAGTTGACCAATTCATCAACGCGCAGCTAAAAATCAATCGTGATCCAGAACGTGCTAAACAAGTAAAATCAATTAAAGGATGGTAAGATAAAAGCTCCGAGATTTTAATAGTCTCGGAGCTTTTATGTTCGTAAAATCTTATATCATCCAAAATTGACGACACTTTTGACGACACTTCATCTTTTTTTACCTTCAAAAAACGTAAAAAAGGCACTCCCGAAAAACTCCGGGAATGCCCATAAATACTAGGTTTAACCTTAATTATTCAATAATTGTAGCAACCTTACCAGAACCTACTGTTCTACCACCTTCACGGATAGCGAATCCAAGACCCTGCTCCATAGCGATTGGGTGGATAAGTTCTACTGTCATTTCTACGTTATCACCAGGCATACACATTTCTACACCTGCTGGTAAGTTACAAACACCAGTTACGTCAGTTGTTCTGAAGTAGAACTGTGGTCTGTAGTTGTTGAAGAATGGAGTATGACGTCCACCTTCGTCTTTTGTTAATACGTAAACCTGTGCAGTAAATTTCTTATGGCATGTTACTGAACCTGGTTTAGCAAGAACCTGACCTCTTTCGATCTGGTCTCTGTTGATACCTCTAAGAAGAGCACCGATGTTATCACCAGCCTGAGCTTCATCAAGAAGCTTTCTGAACATTTCGATACCTGTGATAACTGTCTTCTGAACTTCTTCCTTAACACCAACGATTTCAACTTCGTCTGAAAGGTGAAGAACACCTCTCTCTACTCTACCTGTAGCAACTGTACCACGACCTGTGATTGTGAATACGTCTTCTACTGGCATAAGGAATGGCTTATCTGTATCTCTTTCTGGATCTGGGAAGTACTCATCTACTGTAGACATGAGTTCCATGATCTTATCTCCCCACTCAGAAGCTGGATCTTCAAGAGCCTTAAGAGCTGAACCCTTAACGATTGGAGAATCATCGAAACCATACTCAGCAAGGATTTCCTGAACGTCCATCTCTACTAATTCGATTAATTCATCATCATCAACCATATCGCACTTGTTTAAGAAAACAACGATTTTAGGTACACCTACCTGACGTGAAAGTAAGATGTGCTCTTTTGTCTGAGCCATAACACCGTCAGTAGCTGCAACTACGAGGATAGCACCGTCCATCTGAGCTGCACCAGTGATCATGTTCTTAACGTAGTCAGCATGTCCTGGACAGTCAACGTGTGCGTAATGTCTCTTATCTGTCTCGTACTCAACGTGAGCTGTAGAGATTGTGATACCTCTTTCTCTTTCTTCTGGAGCCTTATCGATGTTCTCGAAATCTGTAGCTGTGTTTCCTGCTACTCTCTCAGAAAGAACTTTTGTGATAGCAGCTGTTAATGTTGTTTTACCGTGGTCAACGTGACCGATTGTACCAATATTACAATGTGGTTTGGTTCTGTCAAACTTTTCTTTAGCCATTTTTGTAATCCTCCTAAACTAAATAAATTCTTAATCTATACACCCATCCGGGTGTTTTCATAGGCTAATTCCCATTATATTTTATAATGGGAATATTTTCAAGCCTTTTGATAGTTAATTTAATCGACTTAAATGCCTATAATTCTTTATATTTTATACTACTTTTCAGTAATGTTTTTAGAAAACATTATTTTGCTTTAGAAGCAATAATCTTTTCCTGAACCTGCTTTGGAGCCTGCTCATATCTTTCGAAGAACATTGAGTAGTTACCACGTCCCTGTGTTGAAGAACGAAGTTCTGTTGAGTAACCGAACATTTCTGCCAATGGAACGAATGCTCTAACGATCTTACCACCGCCTAAGTCATCCATACCCTGGATCTGTCCACGCTTAGCGTTCAAACTTCCGATTACATCACCCATGTATTCTTCAGGCATTGTAACTTCAACCTTCATGATAGGCTCAAGGATAACAGCGTCACCCTTCTGCATAGCTTCCTTGAATGCCATAGAACCAGCAATGTGGAATGCCATTTCTGAAGAATCGACTTCATGGTATGAACCATCCCAAACTGTAGCCTTAACACCAAGTACAGGGAATCCTGCAAGGATACCAGACTGTGCAGCTTCTTCGATACCTGCACCAACAGCTGGAATGTATTCCTTAGGAATAGCACCACCAACTACTGTAGACTCAAACTTGAACTGTTCTTCACCGTTTGGATCCATTGGCTCGAATTTAACTTTACAGTGACCATACTGTCCACGTCCACCTGACTGCTTAGCATACTTGCTATCAACATCAACAGCCTTTGTGAATGTTTCTTTGTAAGCAACCTGAGGAGCACCAACGTTAGCTTCTACCTTGTATTCACGGAGAAGTCTGTCAACGATGATCTCAAGGTGTAACTCACCCATTCCGGCGATGATTGTCTGTCCTGTTTCAGTGTTTGTATGAGCTCTGAATGTAGGATCTTCTTCAGCAAGTTTAGCTAAAGCTTCACCCATCTTACCCTGACCAGCTTTTGTCTTAGGCTCAATAGCGAGCTCGATAACTGGTTCTGGGAATTCCATTGACTCTAAGATTACTGGATGCTGTTCATCACAAATTGTGTCACCAGTACCTGTAAACTTAAAACCAACTGCTGCAGCGATATCACCAGAGTAAACTTTGTCTAACTCTGATCTTGAGTTCGCGTGCATCTGAAGGATACGACCTACACGTTCCTTCTTACCCTTTGTAGCATTTAATACATATGAACCTGAGTTACATGTACCAGAGTAAACTCTGAAGAATGCAAGCTTACCTACGAATGGGTCAGCCATGATCTTGAATGCTAATGCTGCAAATGGTTCTTCATCAGAAGACTTTCTTGTAACTTCGTTACCTTCTTCATCTGTACCTGTGATATCTGGGATATCTGTTGGTGCAGGCATGAATTCGATAACACCGTCTAACATCTTCTGAACACCTTTATTCTTATATGCTGATCCAAGGTATACAGGAACAGCTTCACAAGCGATTGTAGCTTTTCTGAGAACTTTCTTAAGTTCATCAACTGAAGGCTCTTCACCTTCAAGATACATCATCATAAGGTCGTCATCTAATTCACAAATCTTCTCTACTAAGTTTGCATGCCAGATATCAGCATCATCCTTTAAGTCAGCAGGGATTTCTGTGATTTCGATGTCTTCACCCTTATCATCTTTGTAGTAGTATGCTTCCATTTCAAATAAGTCGATGAGACCTACGAAATCATCTTCTTTTCCGATTGGAATCTGAACTGGGATAGCATTCTTGCCCAAACGATCAATGATTGTCTGAACTGAATAAAAGAAATCTGCACCCATTTTGTCCATCTTGTTGATGAATGCTAAACGAGGTACGTTGTATGTGTCAGCCTGACGCCATACGTTTTCTGACTGAGGCTCAACACCTGCCTTAGCGTCAAATACACCTACGGCTCCATCTAATACACGAAGTGAACGCTCAACTTCTACTGTGAAGTCTACGTGTCCCGGTGTATCGATGATGTTGATACGGTGCTCTAAAGCTCCGGCTTTTTTCTTATGGTGATCTTCTAATGTCCAGTGACATGTTGTAGCAGCTGAAGTAATTGTAATACCTCTTTCCTGCTCCTGCTCCATCCAGTCCATGGTAGCATTTCCATCATGAGTATCACCAATTTTATAGTTAACACCAGTGTAATATAAGATACGCTCTGTTAATGTTGTTTTACCAGCATCGATATGAGCCATAATACCTATATTTCTGGTTCTCTCTAATGGATATTCTCTTCCAGCCAAGATTTTTTCCTCCTATATTTAATTTTGGTTTAAAACCAATCTGTAATTCTAAATCAAATGCAAAATGCATTTACATATTTTGAAAACATAAAATATCTTTCAAAATAAATATAACGAATTGCTATATGAGTGAAAAAATTAGAATCTGTAATGAGCAAATGCTTTGTTTGCCTCTGCCATCTTGTGCATTTCTTCTTTTTTCTTAACAGCTGCACCAGTATTGTTTGCTGCATCCATTAACTCATTAGCTAATCTTTCTTCCATTGTTCTCTCACTTCTGTTACGTGAGTAAAGAGTGAGCCAACGAAGTGCTAAAGCCTGTCTTCTGTCAGGTCTTACTTCGATTGGAACCTGGTATGTTGCACCACCGATACGTCTAGCTTTAACTTCGAGAACTGGCATAACATTGTTCATAGCCTCTTCGAAAACTTCTAAAGCTTCTTTACCTGTAGATTCTGCAACTCTTTCGAAAGCTCCGTATACAATTTTCTGAGCTACGCCCTTCTTACCATCTAACATAATGTTGTTGATAAGCTTTGTAACTACTACGTTATTGTACATTGGATCTGCTAATACTTCTCTCTTCTGAGTATGTCCTTTACGTGGCATTATACTTCCCTCCTTAATCAATATTGCCTGAATATCTTGTTTCATTCAGGTTTGCAGTTATAAACTGCGATTAGATCATAGGTACTCACTTAAGTTGTGTCTTGCGCACGGCTTTAGACTTTATTGTAAAACAATCATTCTAATAACCGGCACTTTTCCATTCAACCTGTGATGACTACATTAGTCTTTCCTATTTAGCATCTTTTGGCTTCTTAGCGCCGTACTTAGAACGTGCCTGACGTCTCTTTGCAACACCTGCAGTATCAAGTGTACCTCTAACGATATGGTATCTTGTACCTGGTAAGTCTTTTACTCTACCACCACGGATAAGAACAACACTATGCTCCTGAAGGTTGTGACCTTCACCTGGGATGTAGCTTGTTACTTCGATACCGTTAGAAAGACGAACTCTGGCAATCTTTCTGAGAGCTGAGTTAGGCTTCTTAGGTGTAGCTGTCTTAACTGCTGTACAAACACCTCTCTTCTGTGGAGAAGCTGTGTCTGACATTTTCTTATTTAAAGAGTTGTAGCTCTTTAATAAAGCAGGTGCAGTAGACTTTTTAACTGAAGTCTGACGTCCTTTTCTTACTAACTGGTTAAATGTAGGCATTCCTTTTTCACCTCCTGTTATTAGAATAATTGATAAATATCTTATTTCTGCGTTTGGGCATAGTATGAGCCCTTTTTTCGCAGACTATTTAATTATAGACATGTGAATCATAAATGTCAATAGAAAAAAGTAGTGCTTCCACACTACTTTTTCCAATTTATCTATGCTATGCAAATATGTATTATCCCTCTGATTTTAATATTCCGGGTTCACAGATTTTAAAATCTCATTATATAAATACTGATATGCCGCCTGAGTGCTCATCTTTCTATTTGAATACAAATAATCTGCTATTTCATACATCGTTGTTGTACACGGTTCACTATAAATGTAAGTTCCATCCTTTAATTTTGCATAAGCTCTCATTGTCATATTTTCCTGATAGAATAATTTATTTGGAATCATTTCCATAGTCATTACAAATGTCTGTGTTACCAGATTGGCCTCTGTCTCTACTCTTCGCAAACCCTTTTCAAGTGTTGCGCTAAACGGAACAACTGCCGCGCTTATGTTTGTTGCCACGATATTGTCAACCGGCTCATCGCCAATGGCATACACAAGACCTCTGTCCACTATATCTTTTTCAAGGAAATCTTTTGAACCTTTTATCTTATATACTGTTCTAAATGCTCCAAGAACTGTATTCATCTGAAATCCATCTATTGTCAGTTTTGGTTCAACAATCTCCTCCTGCTCTTTTTCCACCAATGTATAGAACTCCACATCTGACACACTTAAATTCATCGGGCTTCGTATACTAATGTCCTCTCCATTTGCCTTTCCTCCCATAGCAAAATAAATGGATACTGAACCGGTATACTCAAATGGAATGTTGAATGTTGTTTCGTATGAAAGTTCTGTATTTGCTAATAGGTGAACGTACTCACCTGCTATCGTGGATGTTCCATCTCCTTGAATCTTTACAAATACATATTTGTCTATATCTGAAAGTAATTTGCATTTGAGCGTGTATGTATTGCCCCTGACATAGTCAAGATTCCTCAAAGATGCCTGAACTCCCCACTCATCATTTCCAATCTTTGTAATCTCTGCTAAAAAGCCATCTTCCGGGTTCTGTCTTGTCACTATCTGACCGGTTGCTGCAGACCAGTCTGCAACTTCTGTCTGCCATGTGCCGTTGTAATTATCCAGCGAATCTTGTTTCTCGTATGTCGGCACATAGTCTGCATTTTTCTCATAATATCTCACATAATCAACTTCCATTGTTGCCGGAAGGGCTGTATCGTCAATGTCAAATCCCGGCCATGTTCCACCGATTGCAAAGTTTAAAAGGAGTTCCATATTTTTGGTTATTGCTTCCCTCTCAGGAATACTTTCCAAAGCAACCTTGTGATATTTCATTCCATCCACATACCAGGTTATTTCCTTTTCATCTCTGATAATACTGTAGATATGCCACTGGGAAGTATCTATACTCTCCCCTATATCTGAGAGATTTGATCCGCTGCTTCTTATTTTTTTATCACCAATCGGCCAATGGGCTGTTCCGTAAGGAACAGATTCTTCATTAACTGTTTCTACTATATCTATCTCTCCACAATCAGGATATCCCACCTCGCCAAAATTGGCTCCAAGCATCCAGAATGCCGGAAAAGCACCCTTGAACTTTGGAAGTTTTATTCTTGCCTCAACCTTTCCATATCCTATCTCAACTTTGTTAAGTGTGTTGAGTCTTGCTGATGTATAATCCTTTTCTCTGTTATCCGGTCCGTAGTAGTACTCTTTTCTGGCAATCAGCTTAAGCGTACCATCACCCACTTGTATATTCTCCGGTCGGTCGCAATAATACTGAAGTTCTTCATTACCACCGCCAAAACCATTTACTTCCACATTCCAGTTGTTTCTGTTAAGAGACGATCCGTCAAATTCATCACTCCAGATAAGGTTCCATTGTGAAGCATTGTTGCTCGCCATACAGTCGCTGCCAGTTGTCACAAAAATATTTGATGCAACAGACAATGAAAGTATCAATGCGACACTTTTTTTCTTAATTCTCCCTATTTGTTTTTTGCTAAACATGCATTTTCCCCTTTCTCTGTTCTATCCGCACATTCATTAAGCGTGAGTATTACAACAAAAGACATAAAAAGCCTCTCACGTCGTAAAAGTCCATTTATACTTTACCACGTGAGAGGCTTATATTCATCTCTTAACTATGTATTAAGTTTTATTTTACTCTTTTCTTTTTTCCAATTTACCTTCTGATCTTTGGATTTATTCTCCATCACCAGATTCTTCTTCCTTATATTCTTCCTCAACATACGATGCTATTATCGCATAATATTTATTAACTTTTCCTAAAACATTTTTGAGTAAATACAAATACGACTCATATTCTACACTTACACCATTTGAATAATTATTCTCAAGTTCTCTTGCAATATTATATACCGAATTGCAATTTGGCATGCTATAGATATAAGATCCGTCTTTTAATTTTGCATAAGCTCTAACCCAAATAGGAGCCTTAAAATATTCCTTTGAATTAATAAACTCCATCGTCATTGCATATGTCTGAGTTGTATCTGAATTACTTTCTGAATTAACTTTACCATTTTCAGTTGATGCGAACGAATGAACACAATCATTCTTGCTGTCAACTGTCAAATCCAGTTTATTGCAATAATCAAATAGTCCGTATACCAAACCCGTTTCAACAACTTTGTTATTTGGATCATCTACAGTATAACGAACACGATGTCCTCCTCTCTTAGTATTAATCTGATATCCTTCGATATTGAGTTTTACATCAGATTCTTCCAAGCCCTTAAAAAGATGCAACATATCTTCGTAATCTATACAACCTCTACTTGCTTCATCATCATAATCTTCTATTATGCGTTGTTCACATTCATCTATTAACTTTTCTGCTGCTGCATTTCCACGATACATATTAGCTTTATCAATAACATCTGCAAGCCATTCATAATACATTCCTGCATTATGTTCCTCATAAGCATTGTATGTATAAATTGGACCTGTAGCCAAATCTTCCCAGCTAAAAACTTGATCATATGATTTATTTGAATAGTAGAGCATCTTTATGGCTGCTTCTGCGCGGTAAAATGTCATATTATAGCCTCCATCAACTTCCTTCACATTTGAATATTGGCCATATGAATCCACATAATACCCATCATTGTTGCAATAATGGTCATCCGGCAAATCAAATACTTCTTTCCCCCCGTTCAACAATAACTGTTCGAGGGAATTTGCAAAAAATGAAGAGAAACCATCATCAACTTTTCTATTTTCAAGAAAACTTCGTTCTCTTATCATAGTTTGATATACCTTGTATCCATCCAGGTAATAATATCCCATTCTTGTACCTCTGGCATCTCCTATTATTTCTTCAACAGGATCCTTACACAAATATGCATTGTATATTTTTTTAAAAGCATCCTCTTTCATACGATAACTCCATTCTGTTCCTCCCACAAAAGGATTTGTCAACTTAACATAGTAATCATTATATGCAGCAAATTCCGGATGCTTTCTAAAATATTCTGAATATAATATAGTTATAAAAACATCATTAAAAGTATCATTTGAAGAAATTATACCATAAGCACCCTCCATAAAAATATCTTCCATTTTATTTGAAACCAAAACATTTTCTACTTTTTTTAAAATGCCATAAGCAAGCACTTGATATACAACTTCCTGTTCATCATAATCGGAAATATTATAATTATTTTCTTTTATTTCATTCAATTCTTCACTAAATTGATAATCATTTTCCTCTTCATAGTAACTAATTGCTTCATCAACCCAATCCTTTACAACAGAATCTTCCACTTGAAAATCCTCATCAATAATTTCTCTTGCCTTTTTCAAAAAGCTATCTGAATCAACTATTTTTTCCAGATTAGAATCAAAAAAAACAAACCCCTCTTCTTCATAATACTCATCAGAATCTGCAACTACTTTTTCCATCATTGGATTTGATGTCACAAATACCATTCCTGCAAGAAGCAGCGCTAAAATTTTCTTTTTCATAAAACCCTTCTCCTCTTTCTTTCATTTTTTTACATTGTTACCCTGCGTTGCTTTAGGCAATACAGCCCCATTATACACATCTAATATATAGTTTGCAATAACGTTTCAATACCCCCTTACGAAAAAAGGTCTGCATCGGGAATTTTCCCTCTGCAAACCTTTTTATAATGTTATTATTTATCCTGTCCCCAGAAATCCACCGGTTCATATTCCTGCAGTTTTGCGAGGAATCCCAGATTTCCAAGTGCTGTCTGTATCTCATCTAGTATTTCTTCACTGTCTGCTACAACAGTGTGATAGTGATAACCGTCCGTCACTTTCCAAAGTGTTGTGGACACTCCGGATTCTAACTGGTCCATGTACTTATTTACATCACGTCTCGATCGTATGTTTAGTTCAGCTCTGATAACATTGAATACTTTGTGATACACAAACACATCAATAACAGCACCACCGAGATCTACAATTGTATCAAGTTCTGTTCTGATATCTTCCTCCTCGTGTTTCATCTTAAACACCCTCTGACACAATCCGGATTTATCAATAATATATCCTTTATGAGTCGCCTGAATGTTCTGGTTTTTTGCACGAAGCAAAGCCATATCCTGAACGATAATCTGCCTTGATACATTTAATTGTTTGGCTATATATGTACCTGATAAAGGTTCATCACTACATTTTAATAATTCAATTATTGCAGTTCTTCTCTCTTCTCCTGTCATATTGCCTCCATTTTTTACTACTCAATCGGATGTAAGTTCTTAAGTGACAAATCAAGGATTGGTGCTGAGTGAGTTAACGCTCCACTTGAAATGTAGTCTACATCATAGTTTTTGAGAATCTCGATATTCTCTTTTGTTACATTTCCTGAAATCTCAATCTCCGCTCTCTTGTCAATAAACTTGATACATTTGTCGAGAAGCTCAGGTGTCATGTTATCAAGCATTACAATATCTGCCCCTGCCTCGATTGCTTCAACAACCATATCGTATGTCTCAACTTCCACTTCGATTTTGCGAACAAATGGCGCATACTCTTTTGCCATCTGAACAGCTTCTTTAACTCCGCCTGCTGCACCAATGTGATTGTCCTTCAAAAGCACTCCATCACTTAAGTTATATCTGTGATTGTTTCCATTTCCAATTCTTACAGCGTACTTTTCAAAAATTCTGTTGTTAGGAGAAGTCTTTCTTGTATCAAGAAGTTTGATTCCTGTTCCCTCTAAAAGTTTTGCTGTCTTATTTGTGTATGTCGCAACACCTGACATTCTCTGGAGATAATTGAGTGCAACTCTTTCTCCTGAAAGAAGTACTTTGATATCACCGGTAACTTTTCCAAGAAGTTCACCCTTCTTTACTTCATCTCCATCCTTTACAAAAAACTCTACTTCTGTAGCTTCATCTAAAAGTGTGAATACTCTTTCAAATACCTGTAATCCGCAGATGATTCCGTCTTCCTTACAGATAAGCTCAACCTGTCCTTTTTTTGGATAAGGCATTACACTGTTTGTTGAAACATCCTCACTTGTTATATCTTCTCTTAATGCTCCTAAAATGAGTGGGTCTACATTTAATTTGAGTGTTGCACTGTCAAACATATTTTTCTCCTTTATTCTTTCTCTCTTTACACGTCTTGCTGCTCTTTTTGCAAATACAAGACTCTCTAATAGTGAATTACTTGCCAATCTGTTTTTGCCGTGTACCCCGTTGCAGGCTGTCTCACCTACTGCATACAAATTATCCATTGATGTGTGGCTGTCATAATCAACCTTAATTCCACCCATGAAATAGTGCTGGGCAGGAACTACAGGAATACATTCTTTTGTGACGTCATATCCCTTTTCCCTACAGTAATCTACAATGTGAGGGAAGTGTTCCCTGAGTTCATCTGCAGGGATTGGTCTCAAATCTTCGTAAACAAATTCTGTTCCATCTTTTTCCATCTGCTCCCTTATTTTTTGTGTGAGCAAATCTCTTGGAAGAAGTTCGTCAACAAATCTGTTTCCGTTTTTATCATAGAGCAATGCTCCCTCTCCTCTTACTGATTCAGAAATGAGGAAACTTCTCTCATCCTGTTCACAGAAAAGTGTTGTAGGATGAATCTGAACATAATCAAGATGCTCTGTTGTGATATTGTATTTTGCTGCAAGATCAATGGCATCTCCTGTCAGGTGTCTGAAGTTTGTTGAGCGTTTGTACTTTCCACCAATACCACCTGTTGCAAGAACAGTTGTATCTGCATAAACTTCAACTCGTTCTCCGTCTTTTTCATAGATTCCACCAAGACATTTATTATCTTCAACTATAAGGTCTTTGAGACATGCATACTCAATAATTGTAATGTTGTCTCTTTCTTTTGCTCTGGCAAGAAGGTGACTTGTAATCTCCTCACCTGTAATGTCCTCATGGAATACTATTCTGTTTTCTCTGTGAGCGCCTTCTCTTGTGTAATCAAAACTTCCGTCAGGATTCTTTTGGAATCTTGCGCCGGCTTTTTCAAGGTCCCTCACAACTTCCTGAGACATTCTAATCATCAGTTCCACTGAACCTACATTGTTCTCATAATGTCCCGCTTTGAGAGTATCTTCTAAAAAGCAATTGTAGTCACTCTCATCTTTCAGGACACACATACCGCCCTGGGCAAGATATGAATCGCTCTCTTCTATTTTTGATTTTGTAATCATCAGGATGTTCATATCTTTTGGCAGGTTAAGTGCCATATACAAACCGGAACATCCTGTTCCTACTATAAATATATCTGTCTTCATAGGCTTTCTCCTATTTTGCTAACTCTAGCATCTTCTCTAACGGTGAAAGTGCTTTTTTAATAAATTCATCATCCAAAAATACTTCGTTTGTCTCATTCTCAAGAACATCTACAATCTTCTCAAGTGTTACTTTCTTCATGTTTGGACAAACCTGCTCTTCCATTACTTTGAATAACTTCTTGTTTGGAGCCTGCTCCTCAATACATGGGAACACACCGTCAACTGTACCGATAATAAATTCCTCTGCATCTGTATCAAGTACATATTTGATAATTCCAGATGTACTTCCAATGTAGTCTGCCTCTTCTCTTACTTCCTGTTTGCACTCAGGATGAACTGCTACCTTTGCACCCGGATGTCTGTCTTTTGCCGCTAACACATCTTCTTTTGTCATGATGTGGTGTCTTGGGCAAAAACCATCATTTGTCATAACATTCTTCTCAGGTACCTGTCTTCTAACATAATCTCCAAGGTTCTGATCAGGAATAAAGAATATATTTTTATTTGGAAGATTCTTTACAATTTTTACAGCGTTTGCACTTGTAACACAAACATCTGATAATGTCTTTATATCTGCAGTGGAGTTAATGTAACACACAACAGCCAGGTCATCATACTGTTCTCTTTTTTCTTTAATTTCTTTCTCTGTAACCATATGTGCCATAGGACAATCTGCAGATGCATCCGGCATAAACACTCTCTTACCCGGATTGAGAATCTTTGCACTCTCTCCCATGAATTCAACACCGGCAAAAATAATCTTTTTCGCATCAGTCTCCTTGGCAACCTTTGCAAGATAGAAAGAATCTCCGATGTAGTCTGCAACATCCTGAACTTCCTTGTCCACATAGTAATGTGCCAGTATAATTGCATCATTATCCTTCTTTAACTTTGTTATGTACTCTTTCATAAGCTCCTCCTAATATGCTTTGGATTGGTTCTGTAATCATTTGTTATATACCTAATATTTAAGTAATCTAATCAAATTTACTATCATTCTTTACATCTGTCTTGTCAGTTGTAAAGACTTTTGTATAAGGATACATTACTCTGTATGATTCGTCAAGTTTTTTATATATTTATGTATTAAAAACCGGCTGAGCGTATATCCGATATGAGTTCAGGCGGAGCATTTTTATTTCATGGGGAAGTTCAAAGAACTTTCCTATGAAATAAAAAAAGAAGAGCCATCAAAGACTCTTCTTTTCTTCTGCATTTTTTATTATCCTATTATCATTTAAGGCTCCAAGCATTTACCTATAAATAATATTTCACCATTTGTGTTGTCAACTATCATATAAGCAAACGGTCTGTCTAAATAAACCCTCTTAGCATTTTCATCCTCTAGAATATCCCCTTCAGCTTCTATTCCACCTGTGACAGCGGCTGCTTTTGTACCATCTTCATCAACCAGAATCTTTGTTACCTGAAAAGCCTTCTTCGCACTCGGCACATCTAAATCATCCAGAAAGCGGGCATCAAATATGCTTCCCAAATTTAAATTATTTAAAACATCATTTAAATCATATTTGTTTATAGATTTGTCAGATGAATCCCAACCAAGTTCAAGTTTTGGAAGTCTTATGTATGTTGTGACTTCTTCCTTTGAAGCTAAAAATGTAGTCAAATCTAAATCTGATAAATTAAACTCTCCTTCTTTCTTTGGAAGAATTCCGATAAACGAGTATCTTTTATCTGTTCCGTAGGTTTTTTCGAAACCTGTCGCATATTCATTCTCAAAATATGAATATTCTGTCCCCGGCATCATTTTAACTATTTTTTTCGTCTCTTCGTTAACATTAAATTCCTGCTCAAAAGTATCCTTGGCATCAAATTTGCTTGTCCACTTTCCGTCAAACAATACCGCATTAAACACTGAAGAATAAATAGGAAGCATATCGTAATCCACGATTTTGTCAATCAACCCATCTGTATTATCTTTTGCCCATTTATTCATTTTGTCAATTGAACCATTATCCATAGGTTCAGCAAATACATCTGCAAGATAATGCTGCTTTACCAGATTTGCGAAAGGAAGATTCAAAGTATATCTTTGATCATACCAAAATGAATTTGCAATATTCAAAAAAACATCATTCTCTGCTTTAATCATCAAATCATAATAATACTGATTAATTTCATTCAGATTTCTTCCCAAGTACTTTTCAACATCTTCTTTTATATCCTCATCCCCCGAATTTGCTACCATCGCAAGCACATAATCCAGTGAAGTAGGGCTGACAAGTATATTATTATTTGCTTCAAAGCTATCTACAAGTTTAACTGCTCTGTTTAAAGCATTATTCTCCATAGTTTCAGTTTCCGCTGTTGGAGTTTCAAGCTCTGTTGTTGGTTCTGTTGTTAGTTCTGTTGTTGGTTCTGTTGTTGGTTCTGTTGTTGGTTCTGTTGTGGTCTCACTTGAATCAGTTGTTTTTTCTGTAGTATTCTCTTTTTGATTTGTAGTCTGTAATTCTGTTACTTTTGTTGTCTGAACCTCTGCTGTCTGATTCTTTGATGCTGTAGACTTTTCCTTTGACACAACAGTGATTTTTGTTTTTAATTTTTTAATTGCTTTTTTATTCTTGAACTTTACACTTGCAACTATTGTAGCCCTGCCCTCTTTTTTCGCTTTAACTACTCCCTTTTTAGAAACGGTGGCAACACTCTTTTTCATACTCTTCCAAGAAACTTTTTTAATGCGTGCTCCCTTTACTTTTAATTTAAACTTTTCACCAACTGTGAGCGTTTTATTTTTTACCGATAATGTAACTCTGTTCTTTGTGGCTCCAAATGCATCTGTATCACCCCAGTTACCCGCGCAGTAACCTAAGGAAATAATCGTCAGCGCAACACATAAGCCCCCGCAATATTTTTTAAAACTTTTTCTTTTCATATTTAACCTCCTCTTTTAAACCTGGTAGCGTCAAAAGCCCCTCTTTCTTATTATTCTCTTTTTATTTGAACTGGTCAATGTTTTCTTTAACAAATCTGGCAAGTTCATTTTCGATTTCATAATCAAGACCATCGTACATCATTTCATCGAATTCATCAAAATCATACTCTTCCTCATCCAACATATCCTGAATACTCTCTATGTCTTCAGGAATCTTATTGTCAGGAAATACACTTTTAACTTTATTCATAAGAGTCGATAATTTTTTGAGTTTCAACTCATCTGCACACTTTAATGTTTCTTCGAAATGATCACCATAATAGTAAAGATATCCTTCAAATCCATCCGATCCTACTTCAGATACTACTTCATCTATATAGAAAACCTTTTTTTCAGCTTCGTTGAGTACATCTATATTTTCGCCAAATTCACATTTTTCACCAATGCTATAACTCAACTCACTCATCATCTCTCCTCCATCCTCTATTTTAAGTATTTCATCTATACTCATAGTTTCCTCTTCTGCATAATCATCAACTGGCAACTCGTCACTTACAGTATCACTTTCAGTCACTTTATTATCTGACGGATTATTATGTGTATTTTCACAAGCTGTCATACATAACATTAATGACATTAATATCACAACACAATTAATTGAATATAATTTTTTTCTCATCTTCATATTAAACCTCACTTTTATTACTCAGTTTATTCTATTGCTTCTGCTGTTACGTTTAATGCGACAACCATCTGTTTAAGTACATTTTATTTCTCGCTTAAAAGTTCTTATTTAGCACACTAAAACTCTATTCCTTTTTTAAATTTATCAAGTATCCTTTTTCGCTCTTGCTTATCATCAGACCTGAACTTTCCTCTTAAAGGTATTGTGTTGTTAGATTCTTCTATACTTTCTCTATCCTTTATAATGCCTCTGTTATAAAGCATTCCCATGACAGCTGTGTTTCTATTTACTTTATTTTCATTGTTAACATATATATCTGAAAGAATTTCAAATAAGTGTTCACACGGTTTACAATAAGACAGTACCGACACATAAGATATTGTATTTGGGGAGGCATCAATATTTTGTTTTATGATATCCAAATATTTCTCATCTCCCGTGCTCTCATACAACGCACTACTAATCTCCACACTTGCTTCACTTGGTATTTTTGATAGATGAACTCGTTCTTCTAACGCTTTTATTCCATCATATTTTGTAAGTTTAGGCAAAAATACGGCTAAATCAATTTCATTTTTATACACAAAATTGTCCCATATAATATCCTCCACTTCATTTTTTTCCCAATCATAAACTTCCTCTATAATATTTGGATAAAACCCATCCATTCTTTCAGTTCCAACTGCATTTAGTTGATTAACCAACAAATGATACGCTTCACTATGTTCCATTAACAATCACCTCTTTTATTAATATTGTATTTTCCTCAAGAATTGGCCTTTAGTGCTTCACATCAAGATCATTTAGATAGTCTGTCATTTCTTTCTTTAAAGGCTTACCCTTAACTGCAGTAACAACATAAACAATTATCAATAATACTGTAACTATCCCGCAAAGAACAATATTGTTTAACTGCTTTTGCAATATTGATACAAGAAGTCTTGTGACAATTAGAGCCACTGCTACCCATACAAGTTTTGAAAGAAAAAATCCGTTGTTGAATTTTCCTGTAATTAGGGACTCTTCTTCACCTTTCTCGGTAATATTACCAACAAAGGTAATTGGGACAGGCGCCCTGTCTTTCATACTCTCGCCAGGCTTTTGTTCCAATGTGAATTTGTCTCCCTGAAACTTGCAATCGTAACCGCATTTATCCGCCTTTGTTATCATAATTTTTCTGAGACTCGATCTATTTCTATTAACGCTTATTTCCATTTTAAACTCCCAGTATTTTATTAATTACTCACAAGCGAGTCTTGAGCTCACTTCCACCATTCATAATCCAAATCCTCGATATATTCAGGAATGCTGATATTCTCACCTTTTGTGTCAATTGCTCTGTAGAACTCAGGTTGATTCATTAATGTCGTGCCGACATAATATACCATTAGGAAATTATTATTTTCATCACTCTTTAATGTATAAACTCTGGTATCTTTATCATTTTCATCCGGAACACTGGAGTTGTTCTCATCCTGAATTATATACCCGATGCATTTATCCACTTCTGAGTTTTTCATTGTCTTTCCAATTGTACCAAAGCATACATACTCTCTTTTGTTGTACACAATGCCCATTTCCTCTCCTGTTTTAAATGCTATTGCATCCTTAGGCAAATCCGGATATCTGTTTTTTCCGCATCCTGATAACACTAAAATACAAACTATTAGTAATGATATTATTCTTTTCTTCATACTATTTAACCTCCTACTCGTTTTTACAGTATTTACAGATAATAAAAAATAGTCCTTGTCGTGCAATCACAAATTTTCATTCAGCCGTCGCGGATAACAATAAGGCAGGTTGCTGTTTCTAACAACAACCTGCTCTCATAATTCAGTTCTATTAATCTATCTGCTGCACTTGAATAAAAGATCTTCCCATCTTCTATCAACTTCCTGCTGGTACTTCTCGATAAGATGTTCATTTTCAGGCTTGAAGAGATGTTTGAATCTTGCCTGTGTCTTTAAGAACTCTTCGATTGGAAGTCTGTTCTTTGGCTCGTAGTTGAGAATCCATTTTCCTTCAACTACTTCATATAATGGCCAGTAGTTTGTCTCTACTGCAAGACGACAGATTTCCATGATTTCATCTGTCTTATACTTCCATCCTGTAGGACATGGAGCACATACATTTAAGAATGCAGGACCATCTGTGTAGATAGCTCTCTCTGCCTTCTCATGTAAATCTTTAAATCCCTTGAAGAATGTAGTCTGTGCAGCGTATGGAATATCGTGAGCTGCGATGATTGCAGCAAGATCTTTTCTATACTGCTCTTTACCGTCGCACTGTGTTCCTACAGGTGTTGTAGTTGTATCTGCGTACATTGGTGTAGCAGATGAACGCTGTGTACCTGTGTTCATGTATGCTCCGTTATCGTAACAAACGTATGTGTAGTTTGTTCCTCTCTCCATAGCTCCTGATAATGACTGGATACCGATATCGTATGTTCCACCGTCACCACCAAAACAGATGAACTTGTATTCATCTTTAACTTTTCCTTTTCTCTTCATTGCATTGTATGCACCAACAACACCACTCATTGTTGAACTTGCATTTTCAAATGCACTGTGGATATAGCTATCTTCCCATGCAACGTATGGATACTGGAATGATGATACATTCAAACATCCTGTGGCACATGCGATAACTGCTTTGTCTCCCTCATGAAGACCTCTAAGTACGTTTCTTGCACAAATTGTAGCACCACAACCTGCACACATTCTATGACCCGGTGCAAATCTCTCAGGTTTGTTCATTACTTCCTTAAAATTGTAACCCATTATTTTGCCTCCTTGTCTCTTAATCCCATGTATCTGTAAACATCACCTGTCTCGCCCTTAGCTGCGATATCTTTTAATGTCTCATATACATTCATCATATCTTCTACTCTGACATCTCTACCACCGATACCATACATGATATTGATTGTAAGAGCATCACATTTTTCAGAATACATTGCCTGCATTGTCTCTGCTCCGACAGGTCCTCCGTTTGTAGAGAAGCTCTCTGAACGATCCATAACTGCAACTGCTTTACATCCCTTGAGGGCTGTAGCAATTTCTTTACCAGGGAATGGTCTAAATGATCTAATCTTAACAAGACCAACCTTTTCGCCGTTTGCTCTCATTCTGTCGATAGCATCCTTTGTTGTTCCTGCTGCAGAACCGATGATAACTACTGCATACTCAGCATCTTCCATCTGGTACTCTTCAATAAGTCCATATTTACGTCCTGAAATCTTTTCGAAATCTTTTGCAACATCAAGAATAACCTGCTTAGCATTTTCCATTGCGTGTGCCTGTGCTTTTCTTGATTCCATATAGTAATCTGAAACTGCATATGGTCCTACTGCAAATGTTTCATCAGGATTTAAGAGGTAGTGATCTGCCTCATACTCTCCAACGAATTCTTTTACTGTGAGGTCATCTAACAATTCCATGTTGTTTACAGCGTGACTTGTGATGAAACCATCCTGACAAATCATAATTGGAAGCATAACATCTTTGTTCTCTGCAATGTTATAAGCCATTACCATGTTGTCATATGCTTCCTGATTGTTCTCAGCGTATAACTGAATCCATCCACTGTCCTTTGCACCCATTGTATCTGAGTGGTCACAGTTGATGTTAAGTGGTCCTGTAAGTGCTCTACATACTGCACAAAGTGCAACAGGAAGTCTGTGTGAAGCTGCAACTCCAAGTACTTCCCACATAAAAGCAAGACCTGCTGATGATGTAGCGGTAAGTGCTCTTGCTCCGGCAGCTGATGCTCCGATAGCAGCACTCATTGAACTGTGCTCTGATTCTACTGTGATAAATTCTGTATCAACTAATCCGTTTGATACGTAGTTTGAGAAATACTGTGGTATCTCTGTTGAAGGTGTGATTGGGAATGCAGGAAATACATCCGGATTAATCTGTCTCAAAGCTGTTGCTACAGCCTCATTTCCTGACATAAGTACTCTCTTCTTTGGCATCCTACTTCACCTCCATCTTAAGTGCACCGAATGGGCATGCTTTTACGCAGATACCGCATCCTTTGCAGTGATCATAATCTATAGCCTGTCTCTTGTAATCCTTTACAGGAATTGCGCTGTCCGGGCAAACCGGCACGCAAAGAAGACACTGTTTACATTTTTCTTCATCTACTACAGGAGCAACATTTGTCCAGTCACCTGTAATGAAATGTTTTGTTGTTCCACAACCAACGATTGTGTTACCACGTGTGACATCCTGCCATGCCACGTCCTGACCTAATTTTGTGATATCTGAATTTGCCATTATTTAACCTCCTTCAATGCCATTCTGAGAGCATTCATATTACCCTCAACAACTTCAGGCTTCTTTGCAAACTTGTGTTTGAATGAGCCTTCCATCTCATTTAAGAATGTCTCATCATCAATAACTCCTGTAACCTTTACGATTGCAGCAAGCATTGGTGTGTTAGGGAAGTTCTTTCCTAAAGTTTCCATAGCAATCTTTCTTGCATCGATTGTGTAAACTTTTCCTTTATATCCTTTTAATGATGGAATTATTTCTTCTTTGTCTCTTGCTGTGTTAATCAAAATCGCGCCATCTTCTCTGAGTCCCTTTGTAACATCAACAATATCAACTAAAGTCTCATCAACAACTACCACGTACTGTGGGTCGTAGATGTTTGAATGCACTCTGATTTCATTGTGACTGATTCTGTCATAAGCTGTAATTGGTGCACCCATTCTCTCCGGACCATATTCCGGAAATCCCTGAGCATTCATACCTGTTTTAAAAGCTACTTCTGCTAAAAGAAGTGCTGCTGTCTTGGCACCCTGACCTCCACGGCCATGCCATCTGATTTCAAGAGTATCTTTCATCTTTCTAATTCCTTCTTATTAATTAAATTTGTATATTATCGCTTTTATTGTCAAAATAACAACTCTTATTATTAATAAAGTGAAGTTTGTTGTTATTCATTAAGTAAAGTTTATTATTATTTATTAAGTTAGTTATTTTTTTAACAAAAACGGCATATAGAATTAATTATATATAATATAGCGTATTTTTTCAAGAGAAAATGGTGGAAGATGCATTATTGGCGGGAAATATGGCGACTATTTCCTCCCCGAATGACAATTTTTCTGTCGTAGGTGTATCTTTTGTTTTATCGTTTTATTATGTAAACTGTTTTCTTTTTGAAATACCTCCCAAAACGCGATTTTGCATTTTAGGAGGTATTTCTTCGTCAGAACTTTCGCAATTGTAAAGAATCACTATCCTTTTCAAGAACGCCTCAGCGTTCTTACTGCGAAATGCGCGTCAGCGCACTACTTCTTAGCTATAATCTACATTTGAAATCTTCATATCCAAATGTATTTAACATTTCAACATTTCCATCTTTTCTCAACAAATTAATATCCGGGAGTCTCATTCCATTAAAGGTATTCGTCTTCACCATTGTATAGAGAGCCATATCGTCAAATCTAAGTCTTGTCCCTTTTTCAAGTGACTCATCAAATGAATAATCACCAATCACATCTCCCGCAAGACAGGTTGGTCCTGCAAGACGATATGTATATTTCTTTTCATTTGCTTCACCTGTATTTTTTAGCGGTGGTCTGTAAGGCATCTCTATCACATCAGGCATATGGCATGCTGCCGATGTGTCGAGTATTGCAATATCAATTCCATTATGAACAATATCAAGAACCTCTGTGTAGAGGTATCCTGCGTTTAACACAACTGCCTCTCCCGGTTCTAAATAAACTTGCACTTTGTAATTATCCTGAAAATGATTGATCACTTTTTTCAGAGTTTCAATATCATAATCTTCTCTTGTGATATGATGTCCGCCACCCATATTAAGCCATTTCATTCCGTGAAGATATTTTCCAAATTTCTCTTCAAAAGCCTTTGCGGTTGTAGCCAAATCATCTGAATTTTGTTCGCACAAAGTGTGAAAATGTAATCCGTCCAATATAGGAAGAATATCTTCATCAAATTCTGAGAGTACGGTTCCAAGTCTTGAACCTGCACCGCAGGGATCATAAATCTCATGTCCCTCTTGGGTTGAGCACTCAGGATTCACACGAAGCCCAATTGACTTGCCCGCCTTCTTTGCACGCTCTCCAAACTGCTTAACCTGGGATGAACTGTTAAACACAATATCATCTGCCACATCAAGTATTTCTTCAAACTCATCTTCTCTGAAAGCCGGCGCAAACACATGTGTCTCGCCACCGAACTCTTCCTTGCCAAGCTTTGCCTCGTAAAGCCCGCTGGCTGTGGTTCCAGCAAGATATTTTTTCATAAAAGGATAGCACTTGTATGCCGAAAACGCCTTTTGCGCCAGAAGAATTTTGCAACCTGTATCTTCCTGTATTCTTTTTAATAATTCAAGATTATCCTCCATCTTCTTCTCATCAATTAGAAAAAAAGGAGTACGCAAATCTTCTAATTTCATATAACCATAATCTCCATATTAAAAATAGTCTTGTGTTCAAACAGTAACGTATATTAAACACATTCAAGAACGCCTCAGCGTTCTTGCTGCGAAATGCGATTAGTTACTAATCGCGAAAGCCGCGGGAGGCTTATAACTGAGAAGGAGATTGGCCCCCTACTCAGTAAATTTTCTTACCCCCACCTTCACTTTGTTTAGAGGAGGGGGGCATCTACTTCTTAGCTATATTATTTGTTTGTAAAATATTACGTACATTCTTAATATCCTAAGTATTGTACATCCATATTTTTCGACTTAACATTTTGGTCGTACACACTACAAGCAATTTTCAAATCTGATACGTACATTCTTTGCAATATATTGTTTTGGGCATGCGTACCACAATCAATTATTAAATCTGATACGTACACACTTTACAATATATTGTTTTGGGCATACGTACCACAATCATTTTTTAAATCTGATACGTACATTCTTTGCAATATATTGTTTTGGGCATACGTACCACAATCTTTTTTTAAATCTGATACGTACACACTTTGCAATATATTGTTTTGGGCATACGTACCACAATCATTTTTTAAATCTGATACGTACACACTTTGCAATATATTGTTTTGGGCATGCGTACCACAATCATTTTTTAAATCTGATACGTACACACTTTGCAATATATTGTTTTGGGCATACGTACCATAATCAATTTTTAAATCTGATACGTACACACTTTACAATATATTGTTTTGGGCATGCGTACCACAATCATTTTTTAAATCTGATACGTACTACACAACATCCGATGCATCCGTTCCAAAAACTATACATTTTGAAACGGTCTCTAATCTACAAGTTTTGGATTGTCGTTTATCTGCCAAGGAAGACCCCATTTATTAAGCGCTTCCATGTATGGATCAGGATCGAATTCTTCAACTGTATACACTCCGGGCTTGTTCCATTTTCCTGTGAGAAGCATCATTGCTCCGATCATTGCAGGCACTCCTGTTGTGTAAGATATTGCCTGTGAGCCCACTTCTTTGTAGCATTCCTGATGATCACATACATTGTAAATGTAAGCTTTCTTTTCCTGTCCGTCTTTTTTTCCTGTGAAAATACATCCGATATTTGTCTTTCCAACTGTACGTGGTCCAAGAGTTGCAGGATCAGGAAGTAATGCCTTTAAGAACTGAATCGGAACTATTTCCTTTCCTTCGTATTCAATTGGCTCTGTGGAAAGCATTCCCACATTCTCAAGACATTTCATATGTGTGAGATAGCTCTGCCCAAATGTCATGAAGAATCTGATTCTTTGAACTTCAGGAATATTTTTTGCCAATGACTCAATTTCCTCATGGTGTAAAAGATACATATCCTTCATTCCTACTTGGTCAAAATCGTATTCTCTCTTAATACTCATTGCAGGTATCTCTACCCAATGTCCATCCTCCCAATATGATCCCGGTGCTGAAACTTCTCTTAAATTTATTTCAGGATTGAAGTTTGTTGCAAACGGATATCCGTGGTCTCCACCGTTACAATCTAAAATGTCAATTGTATCAATTGTGTCAAATAAATGTTTCTTTGCGTATGCACAGTATGCCTGTGTTACACCCGGATCAAATCCGCTTCCAAGAAGGGCTGTAAGTTCTGCTTCTTTAAATCTTTCCTGATAAGCCCACTGCCATGAATAGTCAAAGTACGCTGAGAAACCTGCTTCCTCACATCTCTTATCGTAAATCTTTTTCCATTCAGGATCTGTAATATCCTCCGGCTCATAATTGGCAGTATCCATATAATTAACGCCGCACTCAAGGCAGGCATCCATAATAGTAAGATCTTGATAAGGAAGTGCAATGTTCATTACCAAATCCGGATTTACCTTCTTTATCAAAGTAACTAATTCTTCAACTTTATCGGCATCTACCTGCTCAGTTGTAATTTTAGTTTTAGTTTTTCCTTCAAGTTTTTCCTTGAGGGCATCACATTTAGATTTAGTTCTGCTGGCAATGCAAATTTCCTCAAACACTTCACTGTTCTGACAACATTTCTGAATAGCAACTCCTGCTACTCCGCCACATCCAATTATTAATACTTTTCCCATTTGTTAATCCATCCTTATCACTTTATTTTCTCATTCATTAATCTGTTCAAGACTCGCTCGCGAGTCTTGCTACGAAATGCGCTTCAGCCAAAAGATAACTTACAAAGTAAGTTATCGAAGCGATACCGATTGTTTACAATCGCTATTGCTGCTGACATCTTCATCTGCGCATTTCTGAATATTTTTATCTACAATGCAAGCAACATTTCTCTTACAATTTTGCAGGCAACCATTGTAGATACACCGCTGTTATCGTAATGTGGAGACAGCTCATTTACATCACATCCTACAATGTTCAATTTACTGCAAACTTCAGTCACTGCTTTTCTCAAATCCTCAAAACTTACTCCACCCGGCTCCGGTGTTCCTGTTCCCGGAAATACTGAAGGATCCAATACATCCAAATCAAGAGTGAAATACACCGGCACATCCTTAAGTTTCTCCAAAGTTTCGCTTAGTCCTTCAAAATCAAATTTGTGAGTTACTATATGGTTCTTTCCCCATGCGAATTCTTCTCTATCGCCTGATCTTATTCCAAACTGAAAAATCCTATTATCTCCAATTAATTCCTGACATCTTCTAAGTACACATGCATGTGAGAACTTAACACCCAGATAGTCATCTCTCAAATCAGCATGGGCGTCAAAATGCACAATATGTACATCCGAATACTTTTTGCAAATAGCTCTAAAGGCTCCAAGAGTCACCAGATGTTCTCCTCCAAGCATAAAAGGTATTTTGCCATCTGCAAGAATCTGCTCGGTTCTTTCCTCAATCTGTTCAAGACAAACCGAAGTATCTCCCAGTGACAGCTCCACATCACCACTGTCAAAAACCGGCAAATCTATCAAGTCTTTATCCTGATATGGACTGTAGCTCTCAATACCAAATGATTCTCTTCTGATAGCTGAACTTCCAAACCTTGTTCCCGGTCTGTAAGAAGTTGTGGAATCAAAAGGCGCTCCAAATAAAACAACCTTCGCCTCCTCATACTCCTTATCACATTCTAAAAAACACTCATAATTTTTCTCTAACATACAAACTCCATTCTCTTTCAAAACGTTTACTTTTTGAAACACAATTACGTACTTTTTTGCAGTTTCTTGATTTTAGTATGTAATCCTCAGAACAATTTTACATACCTTTTGTTAAATTCTTAATTTTAGTACGTAATCCTCAGAACAATTTTACGTACCTTTTTGTAGTTTCTTGATTTTAGTACGTAATCTCCAGAAAACATTACGTACTTTTTGTTAAATTCTAAATTTTAGTACGTAATTCCCTGAACAATTTTACATACCTTTTCTTAGTTTCTTGATTTTTGTACGTAATCTTCTATCTTGTATCTTCGTTTCCACCAAATATACTTTATGAAACATAAATTACAGTTGCTTTCGTGAATACTCAAAGAACAATTATATGAATGGATTTCGAAAAACGATTGAGAAATAATCCTTCAAGTTATGTCGAGCTGTTTTGAGAAAACATTTATATAATTGTGATGGAGTATTCATGAAGCAACGTACGTCCGTTTCATAAAATATCCATTTTGAAACTGTTATTTTTCTACATCTTTTAACAACTCTTCCACATATGCTGGAATATAAAAAGCTCCCTTGTGCAGCATTGTTGTATAGTACTTACATTTAATTCCTCTTTCATTCCATTTAACTTCATCCAAATCTCTAAGGGGATGATACTTCTTTGACGCAAATCCAAACAGCCAATGTCCTGATGAATATGTAGGAATATGTGCCTGATACACCTTGCTTATTGGAAATGACTCCACTATGTTTCGGTGTGCTCTTTGACAAGCTGCTGCATCTCCTTCATAAAATGGGCTTTCATGCTGATTTACAAGAATTCCATCTTCCTTTAATGCTTTAAAGCAATTGCCGTAAAATTCTTTTGTAAACAATCCCTCTCCGGGTCCAAAAGGATCAGTTGAATCAACAATTATGAGATCATATTCATTTTCTTTTGTTCTCACGTATTTAAGTCCATCTTCGAAATGAAGTTCCACTCTTTTATCATCAAAATCTGAAGCTGTTTTTGGCAGATATTTTTTGCAAACCTCAACGACTTGCTCGTCTATTTCTACCATCTCTATTTTTTTGATATCATCATACCTTACAAGTTCTCTGATTACGCCTCCGTCTCCGGCTCCAATCACCAAAACTTTTTCTACATTCGGGTGCACAGCCATTGGGACATGGGTAATCATTTCGTGATAAATGAACTCGTCTTTCTCTGTCATCATCATATATCCGTCAAGTGTTAAGAATCTTCCAAACTCAACTGATTCAAATACATCTATTCTCTGGTAATCACTATGCCCACTGTATAATTGCTTGTCTACTCTTATTGATAATTTTACATTTGGTGTATGTTCTTCTGAATACCAAAATTCCATTTTATCTTCACTCCCTCATATCTCAATAATTGCAAGTATCTTTATTTCTCCGTCTTCAACACATTTAACTTGGTAATATCTGCATCCTCAGGACCTGTCATACTGCAACCCTTTTCTTTTGCATATTTAATATAATCAAGAATCTCTTTTGTAATTCTCTCACCCGGAGCAAGAATTGGAATTCCGGGCGGATAACACATTACAAATTCGCTACAGATCCTACCCTCAGTTTCTTCTAATGGTAGTGATTCCTTTTCAGCATAAAATGCCACCTGCGGTGAAACCGCTACTTCCGGATCAATATATTCCTGACGCATAAGCCCGTTTTTATTTTCTTTTCCAAATCTTCTCTTTATCTCTGCCAAAGCAGATACTAATCTCTCTATTTCTCTCGGTCTGTCTCCAATAGAAATATACGCAAGAAGATTATCTAAATCACCAAATTCCACCTGAATATCATACTCATCCCGAAGCAAATCATATACTTCTATTCCTGCAAGCCCGATATCCCATGTATTTACTGCAAGTTTTGTCACATCAAAATCAAAGACGCTATCATTATTAACAAGTTCTTTTGAAAAAGCATAATATCCTTCAATATCATTTATTTCTTTTCGAGCATACTCTGCAAGTCTTACCACTTCTGCAAAAGACTCTTTTCCTCTGAGTGCAAGATTTCTCCTTGAAATATCAAGACTCGCCATTAAAAGGTATGAGCCACTGGTTGTCTGTGTCAGATTAATTATCTGTCTCACATATCCCTCTGATACATTTGGCCCTGTTAGCAATATGGAACTCTGTGTGAGACTTCCTCCCGACTTGTGCATTGAAACTGCTGCAATATCTGCTCCTGCCGCCATAGCTGATACAGGAAGATTTTCTCCAAAATACAGATGTGTCCCGTGGGCTTCATCTGCAAGGCAGAGCATTCCGTTATCGTGAGCCATTTTAACTATAGTACAAATGTCTGAGCAAATTCCATAATATGTAGGGTTGTTTACAAGTATCGCCTTTGCATCCGGATTTGCCTTTATGGCATTCTCCACATCAGAAACTCTCATTCCTAATGGAATACCAAGTCTCTCATCACATGCAGGATCCACATATACAGGTATTGCTCCGCAAAGTACTAAAGCTCCCATCACACTTCTGTGGACATTTCTTGGGAGAATTATTTTATCGCCGCGCTTCACACATGATAAAACCATTGCCTGAACTGCGGATGTAGTTCCTCCAACCATCAAAAACGCGTGGGCCGCTCCAAAAGCTTCTGCTGCTAACTCTTCCGCTTCTCTTATTACCGAAACCGGATGACACAAATTATCCAGTGGTTTCATTGAATTTACATCAAGCTTTACACACTTCTCCCCCAGTAGTTTTACAAGTTCCGGGTTTCCTCTTCCTCTCTTATGTCCCGGCACATCAAAGGGAACTATTCTCTTTTTTTCAAATTCCATAAGCGCTTCATAGATTGGCGCATTTTCCTGTGATATGCTCATTTCTTTATTATTCTCCACCACTATCATTTTTATCAGACGAGGTGAAAATCTCCTTTAAAATTATTATTGTCTATACGCCGTAAACATTACGTCCACTGAAAATTTCCATCATTTCCTGTCTCAGGTTATTTTTAATTTCATGCTGTTTCTCAGGCGTAAAATCACTTGCATCCTTGTGGAACAAATAATTATCTAAATCAATGTCTTTTACTATCATTTTTGTATGGAACAAATTTGCTTCAAATACATTGATATCTACCGCATTATATCTCATTACAATATCCGGATTGATATAATCCTGGATAGATGTTATGGCATGATCTATAAAACACTTCTTTCCATCCACATCTCTTGTAAACCCCCTCACTCGATAATCCATAGTAATAATATCAGAATCAAATGATCCTATCAGATAATCCAATGTAGAGAGAGGCGTTATTTTTCCACATGTTGCCACATCAATATCAACTCTGAATGTAGTAATATTTTTCTGAGGATGATATTCAGGATAGGTGTGAACTGTAACATGGCTCTTATCTAAATGAGCTAACTGTGTTTTTGACTGAGGGACCATAGTTTCCTCCGCCATCAAAATAGTTACAGAAGAACCTTGAGGTTCATAATCCTGATATGAGATATTGAGCACTGTTGCCCCAATCATATCTGTTAAGTTAATCAGTATCTTAGTTAATCTTTCCGAATTATACTGTTCATCGATGTACGCAATGTACTCCTGCTGTTCTTTCGCAGTTTTTGCATAACAAACATCGTAAATGTTGAAACTCAACGCCTTAGTTAAATTATTAAATCCGTATAATTTAATCTTTTCTTTTTCTGCCATTACTCACCTCTATACATCTTCCCTCTCCGATATTTTCTCTACAATAATCACATAATCCGCTTTGCCTTCTCTACTGTATACGTGATAGCTATAAGGCTTCTTTGTTACCTAGGCATATTCAGGATTTTCACCCGTTAAATCGCGCCCAAATTGCGCAAACACAAAAAAGCGGTGTGCTCAACTGCACACCGCTTTTTTGTCTTAGGTCTGTATTCCACCTCTTATATATATAATTACATCGTAAACGTAATTAATCAGTCCATATATAAGGCTTTTTCAGAGTCTATATAGCAAATACTTACTTTTACTACTCTTATTGACCGTTTTACAAGTTGATGTGCGCATTCCAACGCCGGTTATAAAGTAACCAACTTATAAAATTGAGCTTTTAACTCTGTTGACATCATATTTCCTATCATAATATGCCAACCCTCACATTTCCATACATATTCTAACCATAGAAACTATGTACCATTGTGGGAATCAATAATGGCTGTATCTAAAATGCAGCCCGCGGCAGTTGACCTGGCTGTCCGTATGGCCAGGAGACTCCTGTCTCCCCCTAATTCGGTGGTCTCATAAAATATTTGCATAGATGCTCTGTTTAAACCTTGCATCTCATACAGGCTTGAGTATACTTTAATTTGATAATACTGTCAAGTGATAAAAAAAGAGATAAATCCAAAAGTGAATCTATCTCTTTTCGCTATATAATCTTAATTGATATTTCTTATTTTACTTTAACTTTTACTGTTACTGTTTTTGTAGCAGGTAAATATTCATTATTACCGGCCGCATAAACTTTAACAACAATCTTATAATTGCCTTTTTTAGTTTTCTTCTTTACTGTAATTTTTCCAGTTTTTTTATTAACTGATAATCTTGGAGAAGAACCTTTGGATACTTTTTTGTATGTAACTTTACCAAATGCATTTGATACTTTAATAGCATTTGAAATTACCTGTTTTTTCTTTTTAACAATTTTGAATTTTGCTTTTACTTTTTTAGCCTTAACTGTAATAGTATTCGCTTTCTTAGCTACATTTGTAACCTTTTCTGTAGACTTTTCAGTAACTATCTCAGTTGTTTCTTCTTCTATTATTTCTGTAGTTACAACATGGAAAGTTCCATAAACTTTTCCTTCTTTTCTAATTGAAATCTCCATACCCGGATATGCAACAATTCCACCATACTGGAAGTCTCCAAGAACTACCCCATATCTCGGTGCATCTCCCGCTGCTATTCCGGAACCGTTAACGTCTAGTAATTTGCAGCTATAATCTTTGTATCCTGAATAAGCATTTGCTTCAAAACCTTTTCCAATAGTACCTGAATATCCTGATTCAACAGGTTCAAATACTCCAGTTACTGTTTTAGAAGCTTTTATAGGAGAATCTATTCCCTGAATAACCGCTCCTCTTTCCAAATTGCCTTTTTTTGCTTCTTCACCAAACGGCCATCCTACTAAAATACCAGCATTATCACCCGATTCAATTTGATCAATTGACTTTTGGAACATCTCAAGTCCTTCTACTGTCATTTCGTAATCAACATATTTACCGTTTTCATAGTTAGTAACTTTAATCTTATCACCAACTTTTAAAACGCCTTGAAGTACTCTTCCTGTAAATACAACCCCTCGTCCAGTAATAACAAACATATCTTCTGCATATAACAGAAAATTCTTAGTATTCGGATTTTCGTAATTTTCATCTGTTTCAGTTTGGAATTGTTCCTTTGCTGCATTTGTATCAGTATAATCAGCAAAAAACATTACTGATACGATTAACGCAAAACTCAAAGCAACACAAATTCCTCTTTTTAACATGTTCATAGATTGATTTTTCATAACATCACACTCCTTTAAAAAATTCTATACTCTCTGAACGTATATAAGATGTGATATAGGACACCGACTTATACTACCGTGTTACTCACCACTTAACACATATGCTCTTTAAGTAACAGTCTTCTCACATCCGATATATGTCAATTATAAATCACTATGTAAAAATATACAACTCTATTGTTTTTGTCACTTTTATAGTGCAGTAATTCCTATAGTACTATGAATCCTTTTATCATTTTTATCTATTTTTGATTATCTATCTACTAATATCAACGCTGAGGCGTTCTTGAACTACATGTGGGGACGGCAAAATGCGATAATGATTTGGTACATAATTTAAAAATAAAGAGCGCGTTCAAAGAACACGCTCTTTATTTTTATTCATCAACTTCTGTTGTTTCTGTAACTTCATCTGCTTCATCGAATGAGAGGAAGTCATCATCTAATTCTTCAACAACAGATTCCTTAACATCTGTATTAAGTTTTACGTTGTTGTATCTCTTCATACCTGTACCGGCTGGAATTAACTTACCGATAAGTACGTTTTCCTTAAGACCGATAAGTGGATCAATCTTACCTTTGATAGCTGCATCTGTAAGAACTCTTGTTGTCTCCTGGAATGAAGCTGCTGATAAGAATGAGTTTGTTGCAAGTGATGCCTTTGTGATACCAAGCATAATCTGCTCACCTGTAGCAAGTTCCTTACCTTCTTCTTCTAACATTTCATTAACTTCATTGAAATCAAGAACGTCAACTGATGTTCCAGGTAAGAACTCTGAATCACCGCATGTTTCAACTTTAATCTTCTTAAGCATCTGACGTACAATTACTTCGATATGCTTGTCGTTGATTTCTACACCCTGAAGTCTGTATACTCTCTGAACTTCACGAAGCATGTAATCCTGTACGGCACGAAGTCCTTTAATCTTTAATAAATCGTGTGGATTAATACTACCTTCTGTAAGCTCATCACCTGCCTCAAGTACCGCACCGTCAAGAACTTTAATTCTTGATCCGTATGGAATGAGGTATGTCTTCTGCTCACCTGTCTCTTCGTTTGTAATAACAATCTCACGTTTCTTTTTATTTTCTACTACTTCAACTCTTCCGCCGAACTCTGCGATAATAGCAAGTCCCTTAGGTTTTCTTGCCTCGAAGAGCTCTTCTACTCTAGGAAGACCCTGTGTAATATCTCCACCGGCAACACCACCAGTATGGAAAGTACGCATTGTAAGCTGTGTACCAGGTTCACCGATTGACTGAGCTGCGATAATACCAACTGCTTCACCAACCTGTACTGCCTGACCTGTAGCCATATTTGCTCCGTAACACTTAGCACATACACCAACGTGTGATCTACATGTAAGAATTGTACGAATCTTAACCTTTGTAAGTGGGTTTCCGTTTTCATCAACACCCTTTGCCATTACATTAGCTGCACGCTTAGGTGTAATCATATGATTTGCTTTAACAATCATATTTCCGTCTTTATCGAAGATTGACTCAGCAGCATATCTACCTGTGATTCTCTCTTCAAGACTTTCAATTACTTCATCACCATCCATGAATGCTGAGATTTCCATAAATGGAATCTTCTTTCCAGCAGAACAATCTACATCTCTGATAATGAGATCCTGAGAAACGTCTACAAGACGTCTTGTAAGGTATCCTGAATCGGCTGTTCTTAACGCTGTATCTGAAAGACCTTTTCTAGCACCGTGTGCTGAGATGAAGTACTCCAATACGTCAAGACCTTCACGGAAGTTAGCCTTAATAGGAAGTTCGATTGTTTTACCTGTTGTATCTGCCATAAGTCCACGCATACCGGCAAGCTGTTTGATCTGCTTGTCAGAACCACGGGCTCCTGACTTAGCCATCATGTTGATGTTGTTGTATTTATCAAGACCACCTAACAGATCCTTTGTAATCTGATCATCGGCATTCTGCCAAGTAGTGATAACTTCTTTGTATCTTTCTTCATCAGTAAGGAAACCTCTACGATAGTTCTTTGTGATTTTCTCAACTGTCTCCTGTGCCTGATTAAGAATTTCTGCTTTACTTGCAGGAACTGTCATATCTGAAATTGATACTGTCATTGCAGCTCTTGTTGAATACTTGTAACCCATAGCCTTGATATCATCAAGAACTTCTGCTGTCTTGATAGCGCCATGTGTGTTGATTACTTTTTCAAGAATCTGCTTTAACTGTTTCTTTCCAACGTGGAAATCAACTTCAAGTTCAAGGAAGTCTTTGTCTTCTTCTCTCTTAACGAAACCTAAATCCTGAGGAATGATTTCATTGAAAAGGCAACGACCAAGTGTAGTCTTAATTACACCTGTAACTTTCTCTCCGTTGTTGTTGTATACAGTTCTCTTAACTCTGATTTTCTGGTGTAATGTAATATCACCATTCTCATATGCTAAGATTGCCTGATTTACACTACTATAGAACTTACCGATGAGTTCAGATGGTGTACAAATAATAGTTCTGTCACTATCTTCATCTGCGATAACTTTAATCATAGTGTCAATATGAATCTTCTGTGCATCTAAAGCTTTGATAACCTCTGCTTCTGACTTGTATACCTTTTTGATACTGTCAGCAAGTTCTTTGTCTGCTGAGTAGTCAACCATCTTACCCATTGTAAGATAGTAAATACCAAGAACCATATCCTGTGAAGGAACGGCAACCGGCGCACCATCAGATGGTTTTAACAAGTTGTTTGGTGATAACAGAAGGAATCTACATTCTGCCTGTGCTTCCACTGATAATGGAAGATGGACAGCCATCTGGTCCCCGTCGAAGTCGGCATTGAACGCTGTACATACAAGTGGATGAAGCTTGATAGCTTTTCCTTCTACAAGTATTGGCTCGAATGCCTGAATACCAAGTCTGTGAAGTGTAGGAGCTCTGTTAAGCATTACAGGATGTTCTTTGATTACTTCCTCAAGTACATCCCAAACTTCAGGCTGAAGTTTTTCAACCATAGTCTTGGCATTTTTAATATTGTGAGCAGTACCTGCTGCTACTAATTCTTTCATAACGAATGGCTTGAATAATTCGATAGCCATTTCTTTTGGAAGACCGCACTGGTAAATCTTAAGTTCCGGTCCTACTACGATAACGGAACGTCCTGAGTAGTCAACACGCTTACCAAGAAGGTTCTGACGGAAACGTCCCTGCTTACCTTTAAGCATATCTGACAATGACTTAAGTGCTCTGTTACCAGGTCCTGTAACCGGACGTCCACGTCTACCATTGTCAATTAAAGCATCAACTGCTTCCTGAAGCATTCTCTTTTCATTTCTAACAATGATTTCAGGTGCTCCGAGATCAAGGAGTCTGTTAAGACGGTTGTTTCTGTTGATGATTCTTCTGTATAAATCATTAAGATCTGATGTTGCGAATCTACCACCATCTAACTGTACCATAGGTCTGATATCCGGTGGGATTACCGGGATAACATCAAGAATCATCCATTCAGGTCTGTTTCCTGAACTTCTGAATGCTTCAACTACCTCAAGTCTCTTAACAATCTTTGCTTTCTTCTGTCCTGTTGCTTCAAAAAGTTCTTTTGTGAGTTCCTCAGCATCTTTCTCAAGGTCAATTGCCTGAAGCAATTCTTTAATTGCCTCTGCACCCATAGCTGCTCTGAATGCTGTTGAGCCAAACTTTTCACAAGCTTCTCTATATTCTTTTTCTGATAAAATCTGTTTGTAATCAAGATCTGTTTCGCCCTTATCTAATACTACATAAGATGCAAAATACAGTACCTTTTCAAGATCTCTTGGTGAAATTTCAAGGATAAGTCCCATTCTTGAAGGAATTCCCTTAAAATACCAAATGTGAGATACAGGGGCAGCAAGTTCAATGCTACCCATACGCTCTCTACGAACTGATGATTTTGTAATTTCAACTCCACATCTGTCACAGATTACGCCTTTATATCTGATTTTTTTGTACTTACCACAATGACATTCCCAGTCCTTGCTTGGTCCAAATATCTTCTCACAGAACAATCCGTCTTTTTCAGGCTTAAGTGTTCTGTAGTTGATTGTCTCAGGCTTTGTTACTTCACCTCTTGACCATTCTCTAATCTTTTCAGGTGACGCAAGTCCGATTTTGATTTTATCAAATGTGATCTGCTGATCATTATTCATATCTGGCATGCTCTTACTCCCTTCTATTATTCTTCGATATCAAGAGTTTCTTCAACATCATCAACTACCTGAAGCTCTCCATCAACAAATTCCTCTGTTGTGTAGCCGGCACTGCTTAATTCTTCTTTTGAAGCCTGATTGTTGCTATCACTGTTGATAATCGCGTTAAGGTTTGTCTCACCATAATCAATGCTTTCCTTGAGCTCGATTTCATTGTCGTTCTCATCTAATACAATTACGTCAAGAGCTAATGACTGTAATTCTCTTAAAAGAACCTTGAATGACTCAGGAATACCTGGTGTAGGGATATTCTCGCCTTTTACAATTGCTTCATATGTCTTAACACGTCCTACAATATCATCGGACTTAACTGTAAGAATTTCCTGAAGTGTGTATGATGCACCGTAAGCTTCAAGTGCCCAAACTTCCATTTCTCCAAATCTCTGTCCACCGAACTGAGCTTTACCACCAAGTGGCTGCTGAGTTACTAATGAGTAAGGACCTGTTGAACGTGCATGGATCTTATCATCAACTAAGTGGTGAAGTTTGAGGTAATGCATGAATCCGATTGTAACAGGGCTGTCGAAATACTCACCTGTTCTACCGTCTCTAAGTCTTACCTTACCGTCACGTCCTAATGGAACACCCTTCCATTCTTCTCTATGATCGAGATGATCCTCAAGGTACTGTAATGTCTCAGGAACTAACTTATCCTCATACTTAGCCTTGAATTCATCCCATTCTGTATTAACATAATCATTTGCCAACTCAAGAGTATCCATGATATCTTTTTCGTTTGCTCCGTCAAATACCGGTGTGGCAATGTTAAATCCAAGTGCCTTTGCTGCAAGACTTAAGTGGATTTCAAGGACCTGTCCGATATTCATACGCGAAGGTACACCCAATGGGTTAAGTACGATATCAAGTGGTCGTCCGTTTGGAAGGAATGGCATATCTTCTACAGGTAATACTCGTGAAACTACACCCTTATTACCATGACGACCAGCCATCTTATCACCAACGGAAATCTTTCTCTTCTGTGCAATATATATACGAACTGACTCGTTTACTCCCGGAGATAACTCGTCATTGTTCTCTCTCTTAAATACTTTAGCATCTACAACGATACCTGATTCACCGTGAGGAACCTTAAGAGATGTATCTCTAACCTCTCTCGCCTTCTCACCGAAGATTGCTCTAAGAAGTCTCTCTTCAGCAGTAAGTTCTGTTTCTCCCTTTGGTGTAACCTTTCCTACAAGGATATCTCCGGCTCTTACTTCAGCACCGATTCTGATAATTCCTCTCTCGTCAAGGTTCTTCAATGTATCTTCACTTACACCCGGAATATCTCTTGTGATTTCTTCAGGTCCAAGTTTTGTATCTCTTGCTTCTGTCTCGTACTCCTCGATGTGGATAGATGTGTACACATCATCCTGAACAAGTCTTTCACTAAGAAGTACGGCATCTTCGTAGTTGTAACCTTCCCAAGTCATGAAACCGATAAGTGGGTTCTTACCAAGTGCGATTTCACCCTGTGAAGTTGATGCTCCGTCTGCGATAACCTGTCCTGCTTCAACATGCTCACCCTTGAATACGATTGGTCTCTGGTTGTAGCAGTTACTCTGGTTACTTCTCTGGAACTTAAGTAAATCGTATGTCTCTTTTGTTCCGTCATCATCATAAACCATTGTGATAGCCTTTGATGTAGAACGCTCGATTGTACCTGCTCTCTTAGCTACGATACAAACACCTGAGTCAACAGCTGCTTTTCCTTCCATACCTGTACCTACTACAGGAGCTTCTGTTGTAAGAAGTGGAACGGCCTGACGCTGCATGTTTGATCCCATGAGGGCACGGTTAGCATCATCGTTCTGAAGGAAAGGAATCATTGATGTAGCAACTGAGAATACCATTCTAGGAGAAACGTCCATAAGGTCTACTTTCTTCTTCTGGAATTCTGAAGTCTCATCACGGTAACGTCCTGATACGTTACTGTTGATGAAGTGTCCTTCCTCATCTAATGGCTCATTAGCCTGAGCTACGATATAATTATCCTCTTCATCTGCTGTAAGATAAACTACTTCATCTGTTACAACAGGATTAAGTGGATCAGTTTTGTCTACTTTTCTGTATGGTGCCTCAACGAAACCATATTCGTTGATTCTTGCATATGTCGCGAATGAGTTGATAAGTCCGATGTTAGGACCTTCAGGTGTCTCGATAGGACACATACGACCATAGTGTGTATAGTGAACGTCTCGAACCTCGAATCCGGCACGATCTCTTGAAAGACCACCTGGTCCTAAGGCTGATAAACGTCTCTTATGTGTCAACTCACCAAGAGGATTGTTCTGATCCATGAACTGTGACAACTGAGAACTTCCGAAGAACTCCTTAACAGCTGCAGTTACAGGTTTGATATTGATAAGAGTCTGTGGAGTAACAACTTCTAAATCCTGTGTTGACATTCTCTCACGAACAACTCTTTCCATTCTTGAAAGACCAATTCTGTACTGGTTCTGAAGTAACTCACCAACCGCACGAATTCTTCTGTTTCCTAAGTGGTCAATATCATCATTTGTACCAACACCGTACTCTAAGTTAAGAAGGTAGTTGATTGATGTGATAATATCCTCTTTTGTAATGTGCTTTGGAATAAGTTCATGTACACTTCTGCTGATTGCTTCTTTGAGATCTTCTTCATTGTCATTCTCTTCAAGAATTTCAGCAAGTACAGGATAATAAACATCCTCTGTTATTCCAAGTTCTTTACAATCAAAATCAACATATGATGCAATGTCTACCATCATATTTGATAATACTTTTATGTTCTTTGTTTCTGTCTGAACCAAAACAAATGGTACGGCAGCATTCTGAATCTTAACAGCAATTTCTTCTGTAACTGTGGTTCCTGCTTCAGCTAATACTTCACCTGTTGTTGCATCAACAACATCTTCTGCAAGATTGAATCCCTTGATTCTGTTTTTGAATGCAAGTTTCTTGTTGAACTTATAACGTCCAACTTTTGCAAGATCATATCTCTTTGCATCAAAGAACATTCCTGTGATAAGTGACTCAGCACTGTCTACACTGAGAGGTTCACCCGGACGAATCTTACTGTATAAATCAAGAAGACCTGTCTCGTATGAGTCAGATTTATCTTTCTCAAAACTTGCAAGAATCTTTGGTTCCTCACCGAATAAATCAATAATCTCAGCGTTTGTACCAATTCCTAACGCTCTGATTAACACTGTAATAGGAACCTTTCTTGTTCTATCTACACGAACGTTGAAAATGTCATTGGAATCTGTCTCGTATTCTAACCATGCTCCACGGTTTGGAATAACAGTTGACGCATATAACTCTTTTCCTACTTTATCATGAGTAATGTCATAATAAATACCCGGTGAACGTACCAACTGGCTTACGATTACTCGCTCTGCACCATTGATAACGAACGTTCCTGTCTCAGTCATCAGAGGGAGATCACCCATAAAGATATCATGTTCTGTAAATTCCTCTGTTTCCTTGTTGTGAAGTCTAACCTTAACTTTTAATGGTGCTGAGTATGTTGCATCTCTTTCCTTACACTCAACGATAGTATACTTCTTTTCGTCAACGCAAAGCTTAAAGTCAACAAACTCAAGGCTTAAGTTCTGGTTAAAATCTTCAATAGGAGAGATATCATCTAATACTTCTTTTAATCCATCTGATAAAAACCAATCATATGAGTTTCTCTGAACTTCGATAAGGTTAGGCATATCAAGAACTTCTTTCTGTCTTGAGTAGCTCATTCTTATTCCTTTTCCGGCTTTTACGGGACGCATTCTACTTTTCTCCATTGACATTTCACCCCTTGTCTTATTTTTGTTTATTTATGGTAATTTTGTGGCATTCTGGGCGCAAAATGGCGCAAAAAGACCTATTACCACAGAGTAAAGAACATTGTAGCACAACTTTTACCAAAAAGTCAAGCGGTATTTTCAAAATAATTTTGTTATAAAAAGAGTGCTACACAAATTTGTGCAACACCCTCTTTATAATTATCCATCTCTTCAAGCCTGCGGCTTTTGATTAATCTTTTTTAATTTTAATACTTTTAACTTTCGACCATTTTGAATGGTTCTTTCCATCTACAGATAATGATCTCACTCTGAAATAATATCTCTTTCCCTTTTTCACAGATTTTAAAGTGAATTTAAATTTATTATTTACAGTTACACTCTTAAATTTTTTAAACTTTTTTGAAGTGCTATAATTCACTTCAAACGTTTTATTCTTATTCTTATTCCATTTTACAATTATCTTTCTATGTTTTTTCTGAACAGTACTTATAACCGGTTTTTTCAGCTTCTCTGCTTGAACCTGAGTTTGAGTCTCAGCCTCAGTTCCCACCTCATCCTTAACAAAAACTGCTGTGAGAATAATACTACAGAATGGATTTATTCTTGTATTGGCAAATTTATTTCCCTCAACAAAAACTGCAGCCGGTCCCGGTTTTCCATCTTTACTCCTTACTTTCCATTCCTGAAACTTGTAACCTTTTGCAGGTGTTGCATTTAATTGAACAAAAACTGTATTATAACCGTTATATAAATCAGTCGAACTGGTTGCTGTTCCTTTTCCTTCAACCTCAATTTCAATCGTATAATTTTGAGGTTCCGGATAATCATAATTAATCTGCACTACTTCGCTGTATGTATCGCCCAGCTTTGCACAGGCTTTTATAACTGCATCGTGATCCAACATTATAACCAAATCATATAAGGTTCGGCTTTCACTGATTCGTGGATCACTTCCGTCTATTGTGTAATAGATTTCTGCACCTTCTGTTTCGCAGAATATACTTACCGTTTCTAAAGGCGCTCCACCAGCCATAACATTCTTATCAAATGTAGGATTAGCTACTGTAACACTATCCGCCAAAGCTACTTTGTTTACACCTGTTGTTGCAAGTGCCACCACAACCAACATTACAATAAAATTTTTAAAAAGTTTTTTCATAATCAATTCTCCTCTTTTTTCTTTTTTGAGTTTATGTCAACTCAACTTAATTATACTCTTCCCATTTCTTCAAGTAAACTATAAATCGATGTATATTTCTTTCCCTGCTGAGATATTCATTGATTATTATTCATTTTTCTTTTATAATACTCATTGAAAAAACTTAATATACAAAGGAGGTAGCTTAATGATTTCATACGGAATATGTTTATTATTAGGTCTAATTTCAGCTGTTGTTCTCACAATACTTTTATACGTAATGGTTTTACCTGAGAGCAAAGCAAACACAGTTACTGGTTTCTTAAAATTCGTTCGCGATTTTTTCCTTTTCAAGAAATTGTATATTGAAGCTGTATTACGTTTCCTTTACACTTTCTCAACATTATTCAGTATCTGTTTCGGTGTATTTTTACTTGTTGGTAAAAAACAGTCTTTTTCATTATTTTCAACAAGTGAAAGCAGCACTTTTGGATTAGGATTATTCTTTATAGTCGTTTGTCCTATTCTTTTAAGAATCTCTTATGAACTTTTAATGCTCATGGTTATTCTTGTAACAAATGTTATTGCTATCAACGGCAAGCTTAACGGAAAATCCGGTAAAGAGGTTCAATTTGCAGACGAAAATTCTTTAACTGAAAAGTTTTCGTCAGTAGCAACAGATGCTGCAAAGAATGTAATGAACGAAGTTCAGAACATGGGAATTGACAACGACAAAAAAGATGAGAATAAATAATTATTCAAAATACTATTTTATCAAAGAAGCTGTTACATTAACTTAAATGTTAGTGTAACAGCTTCTTTTGTGCTACGCGTAAGGATCTTGACTCGCTTCGCTCGTCTTTTTTCGCGCGCTACGCGTAAGGATCTTGACTCGCTTCGCTCGTCTTTTTTCGCGTGCTACGCGTAAGGATCTTGACTCGCTTCGCTCGTCTTTTTTCGCGCGCTACGCGTAAGGATCTTGACTCGCTTCGCTCGTCAATCTCCACGCGAACATGCGTCGCATGTTCGCGATAAAAAACAAAAAAGCAACAGGTTTCGTGCAAGCACGACCTGTTGCTTTTTTGTTTTTTATCACTTACGCGTGACTTAAAGTTTTCGCGATTATTTTAATGTTACTACTGCTCCAACTTCTTCTAACTGGCTCTTAAGTGATTCAGCTTCTTCTTTAGAAACGCCCTCTTTGATTACCTTTGGAGCTGCTTCTACTACTGCCTTAGCATCTGCAAGACCTAAGCCACAAGCATCTTTAACTGCTTTGATAACTTTGATCTTCTGAGCGCCAGCTTCTGTTAACTCTACGTCGAATTCTGTCTTCTCTGCTGCTGCGTCTCCGCCTGCTGCTCCAGCTGCTGCAACTACAACACCTGCTGCTGCTGATACTCCGAATTCTTCTTCACATGCTTTTACTAATTCATTTAACTCTAATACTGATAATCCTTTGATTACTTCAATGATTTCTGCTGTTGTCATTGTTTATTCCTCCATTTTAATTTTAATTATTTTAGTCTAATCATTTTGATGCTATGCTGCATCATTGTAGCCTAATAATTAAGCTACCTCCTCGTTCTTTTCTGCGATCTGCTTAATAACACGAGCGAAGTTTGCAATAGGTGACTGCATACTTCCAAGTAATTTTGAAAGAAGTACTTCTCTTGATGGTACATTTGCAATTTCTTTTACGCCTGCAGCATCATAGTATGTTCCTTCAACTACTCCACCTTTAACCTCAAGAGCTTCTGCTTCTTTTGCGAAGTTGCAAAGAATTCTTGCAGCTGCTGTTGCATCATCTTTACATACAGCAAGTGCTGTAGGTCCTTCAAGATGCTGAGATAACTCTTCGAATTCTGTTCCTTTGACAGCAAAGTTGATCATTGTGTTCTTGTATACTTTGTATACAACACCAGCTTCTCTTAACTGCTTACGAAGGTTTGTATCCTGCTCTACAGTAAGACCACGGTAATCAACTACAACTGCTGTTGCAGCGCCATTAAGTAATTCAGAAATCTCATCAATTATAGGTTTCTTCTCTTCTACTTTAGCCATGATTTTTTGCCTCCTTATATTATTCGGGTTCTCAACCAAATATATGCCGGGAGCAAGCTCCTAATATCTATATAAATAGAAAGCCTCTCTGCCAAAGACAGAGAGGCGTAATAAGTCATATTTGTTTGATCTTATTTCCTCGGTAGGCGACTTTTGTCTTACACTTTCGTACCTACTGTCTACGGCATTGGTATTCAAACCATATGCATAATAGCATATCTTTTTATATATTGTCAACCTTGCGGTAACAATCTTTTTTCAAATGTCATATTTGACATTCATATTTATATCGCAATTACTGATTAGTTTGCTAACTTAACTGGATTTAACTTAACACCAGGTCCCATTGTAGATGTGAGAGTAACTGATTTTAAGTACTGACCTTTAACTGCAGCTGGTTTAGCCTTGTTAATAGCTTCCATTAATGCGTTGAAGTTGTCAAGTAACTGCTCTTCTGAGAATGAAGCTTTTCCAACAGGAACGTGAACGATGTTTGTCTTGTCAAGTCTGTATTCAATCTTACCAGCCTTGATATCGTTTACTGCCTTTGTTACATCCATAGTAACTGTTCCTGCTTTTGGGTTTGGCATTAAGCCCTTAGGTCCGAGAACACGACCTAAACGTCCAACAACACCCATCATGTCTGGTGTAGCAACAACTACGTCGAAGTCTAACCATCCATCATTCTGGATCTTTGGAACTAATTCATCACCACCAACATAATCTGCTCCTGCAGCTTCTGCTTCAGCAACCTTATCGCCTTTAGCGAATACTAAAACTCTTACAGTTTTACCTGTTCCGTGTGGTAATACAACGGCACCACGGATCTGCTGATCTGCGTGACGTCCATCACAACCTGTTCTGATGTGACATTCAATTGTTTCGTCAAATTTAGCTGTAGCACCTTTCTTTACTAAAGAAATTGCATCTTCTTTATCGTATAATGCAGCTCTGTCAATTGCTTTTGCTGCCTCTACGTATTTCTTTCCTCTCTTCATTTAAAAACCTCCTTGTGGTAATAACGGATAAACCTCCCACATTCTTTCAATCTATTAATCTGTAACTTTGATTCCCATACTTCTAGCTGTTCCGGCAATCATGCTGATTGCTGCGTCAATGCTAGCTGCATTTAAATCTGGCATTTTAAGTTCTGCAATCTTCTGAACTTCGTCTCTTGAGATTGTAGCAACTGTAGTTGTCTTTGAGTTAGCTGCTCCAGACTGAATCTTGCAAGCTTTCTTTAATAAAACTGCTGCTGGAGGAGTTTTAGTTATGAAAGTAAAACTCTTGTCATTGTAAACTGTGATTACAACAGGAATAATCATTCCCGGCTGATCAGCAGTTCTTGCGTTAAAGTCCTTTGTGAACTGTACAATGTTTACACCGTGCTGTCCAAGTGCTGGACCAACTGGTGGCGCTGGTGTTGCTTTGCCAGCTTCGATCTGCAATTTGATATATCCTTCGATTTTCTTTGCCATCTTCGGCACCTCCTAAATTTGTGGTATTAGCGGGAATCCCTCCCACTGCCTTATGTTTCGTCATAAGACATTCTTCTTTATCATTAAAGCTTATGCTTTAACTACTGCTTAAAGTTTTTTAACTTCAGTGAACGCAAGTTCAACTGGAGTTTCACGTCCAAACATCTCAACGTTAATTGTGACTGTCTGTCTGCTTTCATCAATTCTCTTGATGACACCTGCTGTGCCTTCCCATACGCCAGACTTAACTGAAACTGTATCGCCAACCTCAAAGTCGATTTCAACTTTTCCGACATTTACGCCTAAGTTAAGCATTTCACTTTCAGTAAGCGGAACGGGTTTAGATCCTGGTCCTACAAATCCTGTAACACCTCTGGTATTACGAACAACGTACCATGTATCATCGTTCATAATCATGTTGATCAAAACATATCCAGGGAACATCTTCTTCTGAGATACTTTCTTAACCCCGTCCTTAAGTTCTACAACTTCCTGCATTGGTACTGACACCTCTAATATCTGATCCTGTAAGTTACGATTCTCAATTGTCTTTTCGATATTAGTTTTTACTTTGTTCTCATACCCTGAATAAGTATGAACTACATACCAATTTGACTCTGACATATAATCACCTTTACCTTTTCAAAAATATTACGCAATAATTTTATCGAGTACGTTCTGAATTCCAGCATCAAGTAACACGATAATTAATGATAAGATAATTGTAATTATTACAACTGTAGCAGTCTGCTTTACAACAGATTCTTTGTCTGGCCAAATAATCTTGCTAAATTCGCCTTTAAGGCCTTTCCAGTAGGAACTAAGTGACATTTTATTATTTGATTCACTCATAATTTACCTCCTATTATAGACTGCTAATTATTTTGTTTCTTTGTGCAATGTGTGCTTTCTGCAGAACTTACAATATTTCTGAGTTTCCATTCTGTCCGGATGACTCTTTTTATCTTTAGTCATATTGTAATTACGCTGTTTGCACTCTGTACATTCTAATGTAATTTTTGTTCTCACGGCTTCATACCTCCAATATTTCCTCTTTACATAACAGGTCCAATTTTTAGGCATAAAAAAAAGACCTATTCGCTCGTTAAACAACTATAACATACAACGCAACCTTAGTCAAGCATTTTGTTTTTTAGTCATTACTATTATCCTTACTCCCGGGAACACCTGCGCTGATACATAGAAAGTATACTTTGCCAATGCCTGCTTTTCTCAAAACATTTGCGCAGGCATCAACTGTAGCCCCTGTAGTATATATATCATCTACTATAAGTACGCGTTGATATTTTTTTATTTTTTCTGTGTCGACACCAAACACCCCTTTCAAATTAACATATCGCATATAATCACTCAATTCTTTTTGAGGTGCGGTATTTATTTTTCTTATAAGCAATTTATCGTCATAGGGTATATTCATTATTTCTGATATCCGTTTTCCGAACTCCCCGGCCTGATTGTATCCTCGCTTTATCTCTTTTTTCGGATAGACCGGAACCGGAACAACGACATCAACATTCCATTTGCGAATGTACCTTCCCAGATTTTTCTTTGCTTCCATCGCAAAAAATTCTGCATAATCTCTTCTATTTTTATATTTGAAGTCGTATATAGAATTTCGAATATCTCCTGTGTGAACAAAAACACTCACTCCCTGCTCAAACTGATGAGGTATAATTTTACATTCATCACAGTATACATACTCTTCTTTTTCCAGCATACGCCCACACTTTTTACATCTGGGTTCTCTAATGTAACGAGCCTTACTAATGCATTTTCTACATATATCAATGTTCCCAACAGGCATAACTTTTCCGCACACAGGACACGTGTTTGGAAAAAACATACCTGTCATTTTTTGTATAAACCTTCGTATATTAATCGCTCATCCCTCCGTGCAACTCATCCCTTCACACATTTTAAAGCGAAAAATTTTTAATTTGAAATTTTAATCCCGTAAATCTTTTCATCTGATTTTCATTGTCAATCATATGTTGGAATGTATCATTACTTCCAACTATGCAGACGCATTTTTTAGCTCTAGTAACAGCCGTATACAAAAGATTCCTGTTCATCAAAAATGATGACCCTGCAAGCAAAGGCAAAACAACCGCCGGATACTCGCTACCCTGAGACTTATGAATAGTAATGGAATATGCAAGTTCCAATTCATCCATCTGCTTGAATGAATATATTACATATTTGTCGTCTTCAAACTCCACTTCCATCAATTCTGAAGTATTGTTAATTCTTCTGATAATACCGATATCTCCATTGAACACACCTGTTCCGGTCTCGATACATATTCCGTTTGGCAATCTCTGTTCCCACTCTATCTGATAGTTATTCTTTATCTGCATAACCTTATCTCCCTCACGGAAAACAGTGTCACCATACTTCTTTTCATTTTTATTTTCAGCCGGAGGGTTCATATACTGCTGAAGTGCTTCATTAAATCCCTCCACTCCAAGATTTCCTTTTCTCATAGGTGTGAGAACCTGAATATCAAATTCATCTGCTCCTACATAACCCGGCAGTTTAGTTTTTACAAGCCCTATTGTGGCATTAATCACTTCCTGAGCAGTATTTCTATTTATATATAAGAAGTCTTTGCTCTTATTGTCCAGTACTATATGCTCTCCATTATTTATCTTATGAGCGTTTATTACAATATCACTCTCTCCTGCCTGTCTGAAAATCTTATCTAATTTAACGACATTAAACATCTCTGAATCTATAATGTCCTTAAGCACATTTCCGGGACCCACACTAGGAAGCTGATTCGCATCTCCAACTAAAATAAGTCTTGAGCCAACCGGTATAGCTTTCAACAATGAGTTCATTAAAAAAAGATCAACCATGGACATCTCATCTACAATGATTACATCTGAAAGCAATGGATTTTCCTCATTTCTTTCAAATCTGGCATCGTCATCTCCAGGTTCATCTGCTATTCCTCTAAGTTCCAGCAATCTGTGAATGGTCTGTGCATCATAACCTGTAGCCTCCGACATTCGTTTAGCAGCTCTTCCTGTAGGTGCCGCAAGACTTATAGTCAGCCCGTCTGACGCAAACATTCTTATAATAGTATTTATGGTAGTGGTCTTTCCCGTTCCCGGTCCACCTGTAATTATAAGCAAGCCGTTTGATTGTGCCTCAACAACCGCTTCTCTCTGCTTTTCATCGAGATGTATATCCTGCTTTCTCTGTATTGCTTCTATCTTAAGATTTGTAATTTCATCATCTGTGATGAGAGTATGGTTTAAATCGTGAAGCATTCTGGCCACATTTAATTCTGTATAGTAATATGTAGAAAGATATACCACCTGCACTCCCTCGATATCTTTCACTATGATTTTTCCATCCATAATCAAATCTGAAAAATATGTATCTAGCAGATCAAAATTATATGTTTCATCCATATCCTGCCACATTTCCTGTAACTCTAATATAGAAATAGTTCTTCTGACAAGTTCTTCTTTCGGAAGATATGTATGTCCCTGCATTGCAGCTTGAGAGAGAGAATATATCATTCCGCTTTTAATTCGAAATGAGGAATGTACATCAATTCCTGTTTTCTTTGCAATATCATCTGCCACTTTAAAGCCCACACCCGGAATGTCATCTGCCATCTGGTATGGATTATTTTTAAGTATACTGTAGACATCCTGTCCGTATCGATTATAGATTTTGACTGTAAGTCCGACGGAAATGCCGTATTGCTGAAGAAACATCATCGCCTTTCGCATATCCTTTTTTTCAACAATCTGGTCACTGATGGCCATAGCCTTTTTTAAGCTGATTCCTCTGACTTGGGCCAATCGCTCCGGTTCTTCTTCTATAACCTTAAATGTATCCTCACCAAATTCTTTTACTATTCTTTCCGCGAGAATAAGTTTAAGACCTTTTATAGCTCCGGAACCCAGATACCTTGTAATAGACAAAACATCGCTTGGTTGTTTCACTTCATATCGATCTACAACCATCTGCTTTCCGTAGAGATGATGATTGACTTCATTTCCTTCCACTTCAATGTACTCACCTTCACTTATAAGCTGAAAGTATCCCGTACATGTCATGGTTTTGTTATCATATGCCAAGTCTAAAACTGTATAACCGTTATTTTCATTGGCATAAAGTATTCTATCAACATACCCTTCTAATTTCATATATTTCCTTTTTGTAGTAATATTCTTTCAAATTATTTATCGCTATTTTGTTCATCAAAAAACTTGAGATACTTTCCTGTACCGATAGCTACTGATGTCATAGGATCTTCTGAGGTCATCGTGTTGATTCCTGTCTTTGCCTCAATCAATTCCTCAAGTCCTCTGAGTAAACTTCCACCACCTGTAAGGACTATTCCCCTAACCGCAATATCCGCCGACAATTCCGGTGGAGTTTCCTCTAGCACCTGATGAATCGCATCAACAATCTGCGCTGTAACTTCTCTGAGTGCTTCTTCTGTCTCCTCAGATGTAACCGTAACTACCTTTGGAAGTCCTGTTACAAGGTTTCTTCCTCTTACTTCCATGGATTTGCTCTCTGATTTTTTGAAACATGTTCCTATATTAATCTTGATTTCTTCCGCTGTTCTGTCTCCAATAAGAAGATTGTGTTTCTTTCTCATATATTTAACAACAGCTTCATCAAAATCATCACCGGCAAGTTTCACGGAATTGCTCACAACAATTCCTCCAAGAGATATAACTGCGATATCTGTAGTACCGCCACCTATATCTACTATCATATTTCCACATGGTTTCATTATGTCTATGCCTGAGCCAATCGCTGCTGCTAAAGGTTCCTCAACAATAATAACCTCTCTTGCCCCTGCCTGATAAGATGCATCTTCAACAGCTTTTGTCTCAACTTCTGTAGCACCACTAGGTACGCATACACTGATTCTTGGTTTTTTGTAAGAACGACGACCGATAGATTTCTGAATAAAATACTTTATCATCTGTTCTGTAATAGTATAATCAGAAATAACTCCCTGTCTGAGCGGTCTTACCGCAACAATGTTTCCCGGTGTTCTTCCTATCATAAGTCTTGCTTCTTCACCTATAGCTTTGATTTTGTTTGTGTCTCTGTCAAATGCTACAACTGAAGGCTCTTTTAAAACAACACCTTTTCCTTCTATATAAACGAGAATGCTTGCAGTTCCCAAATCTATTCCAATATCTGTATTAAAAAACATCAATATGCCTCCCAAAAATTTTGTACTTTTTTTATTATATACAATTTGTATTTAAAATTAAAGATAATAAATTAATTTACCTCTTTATTAATTTTTTCTCAATATTTTTTTTCGTGAAAACCCTTTATTTTAAGGGCTTTTTTGCATTTTTTTGTCGTTCTTATTTTTTTTTTGGAAAATATGTTTTTTGTTCACATTTTCTTCACATTTGTTGCTTACTATAATAGTGTACTATTTAGCCGATAGTACAGCATAGTTTGTATCCGATATACAAATATCGGATTTTAAGTTTTTCATACTCAACCTAGTGGGTGAGATTCCCACTAGGTCCCCCGAAAGTAACACCGCATCGGAAGATGCGGTTTTTTTAATGTCGTTTTTTCCTTTATATTAAGGACTTCCGGCATTATATTATTTATTTTCATATTTGCTTTTTGTAGCCATTCCTCCTCTTATATGCCTTTCAGCTTTGTTTTTATCAAGTATTTCTCTCACCTTCGATGCCATCACAGGATTGAGTCTGCATATCCTCACACTTAAATCCTGATGCGCCGTACTCTTACTCACTCCAAAATATTTTGCCGTAGTTCTTACTGTGGAATTATTGTTCACAATATATTTTGCCATCTCCAAAGCTCTTCTTTCTATATAATCTCTCAACCTTTGTCCTTTTATATCTTTTGTACATCCTATTCGAAAAGCTACTATTTATTACAACAAAAATTCAAATACGTATTCACCTTCCAAAACATACATAAGTAAAGGGCCCGGCCATTAAGCCGAGCCCTCATATTGGAAATCAAACTATCAATCATCTTGATTTTCATAAAATATATTCACATCCTCATCTAGTTCAATAACCTTCAATTCAGGATTATTACCTATATTAAGTTCAGTAATATCTGTGTTTTTGCAGTGTAAATATTCCAGCACCGGACATTTTGAAATATCCAACTCACTCACTCTTACGTTTTCAATGTAAAGTGTTTTAAAGTGAGACATGTCTTCCAAGTATACTTCACACATATTAGGATTATTTTCCAACTGTAACTCTTCCAATTTATTCGCCTCTCCAAGTTCTACACATACCCACTCAATTTTCTCACATTCTTTTATTTCAAGTCTTTTTAGTCCGGCATATTCATAAAGATAGCAGTACTCTATATTGTCACAGTCTATCAATGTAAGACTTTCTGTAGATACACCGTTTTCAGGATACATCAATAATTCTTCCACTTTTTCAATTGAGTCACAATTTATAAGTTCTATATTTCTTGCAGCAAAACTCCAGCTCCCGGTTAAACTTTTTATACTAGGACAATTTTGTACAATTACATTTTCTAATTCAGGATTATCATCCAAATAGAAATATTCCAACTCAGAAAACGCATCACTCATCACACTATCATTTTCACTCACTGGCTCTCCTATTTCAATGCCGGTTATATTCACTCCTCTCCAGTCAACGCCAATTAATCTTTTATTTTTTCCAGGTTGCGAACACCATTCGTACTGCTCAGAAGTCAAATCTTCGCTGACATCTGCTCCCCTTTTTTTCTGCTCACTAATTATTTTTTTGAGAAGTTCAACATCATCTGGATTTTCCTCATCAGAAGGGTAAATTATTTTTACACCGTCATCGCAAACTACTTCTGTTACCAGCGGATTTTTTGTTAAATTAAGTTCTGATATTTTTGTATTTTCACAATTTATGTACCAAACCAACATACAATTCGAAAAATCTAATTCCGTTACATCATTTCCACAACACTGGAAATATAACAATTCTCCAAAACCGGATAAATCCAGTTCGTTTATGTCGTTATTAATACACTCCAAAGATTCCAAATTATAATCGTGTTCAAAACAATTTTCGACTATGTCACAATTTTCAAGATGTACAGATCTCAAACTTGTACATCCCGAAAGATTCACTTTAACTTTTCCACTGTAATTTAACTCTTCAATTCTGCAACTCTCTCTGTTACTAAAATAGAAGTCTTCGAGTTTTTTTAGGTTTGTCATATTCAAATCTTTTTCAGATGTGCATGACACCATCTGTACATATTCAAGATTTCTAAATTTTGTAAAATCGACATCTCCAATTTCACAATCCCAAATATACATATTATCCACGCCATCGCATTTTTCTACAGTCATTTTCCCAAATCTACCCCAGAAATATTTAAAATAATATAAACTATCCAGATTTCTCATAACAAGTTCATTGACATCCGTGCAATCTATATATACAGATTCTAAAGCAGTGCAATCTTCCAATATAACTTTTTTCAAATTGTCCAAGTACCCAAAATAACTATTTTCCCAACTTTTCAGACCTCGAATAGTAATATTTTCCAAGCCCTCATTTCTACTAAAATAAAAATACTTTAACTTTGAAAATTCATTTTCGGTTACATCTACATTCAAATCGCCTTTAAGATCTAATCCTTCCCAATCAATTCTAATTAACTTTCCTTCTTCATCCCATTCATACTGTTCAGAATCCAGATTTTCACTAACAAGAGCTCCCGCCTCTTTTTGCTCTTTAATAAGTTTTCGAAGTACCTTTACATCTTCGCTATTTTTGTCTCCAATGTTTTCTGCTGTTGTAACTTCTGCTATTGTTATAACTTCTGCTGTTGTAGTAGGCTCTACTGTCGTTGGAGCCTGTGTTGTAGTAGGTGCTACTGTTGTTGTCTCTGCTGCTGTTGCTGTCTCTGCTGCTGTTGTTATAGCTTCTGCTTCTGTTGTTTCTATTGCATTTTCTTTTTCTGATGAATACTCGTATTTTTTAGTTGTTGCTGCGTTTTCAGCTAATATTGGTTGTTCCGCTTTTTTTCTAACAGTTACTTTACATTTATATTTTCTCTTTCCAACTTTCGCTGTTACAGTTGCCTTTCCGGCTTTTTTAGCTTTCAGTTTTCCATTTTTGCTAACAGTAACAATCTTATTATCTGAAGATTTCCATTTTACTTTTTTCTTGTTATTCTTCAATTTAAGTACAAATGTCTTTCCTTCATACAATGTCACTTTTTTCTTATTTAGCTGCACTTTTTTAGTTGCCGCTTCAACCTTTGCAATCCCCGTCCCCATCGGACTTCCCGTGATAGACGCTGCCACCATTGATACAATCATCCAAAAACAAATTATAGTTTTAGTTGCCTTATTCATGTTATTTCCTCCTACCTTCATTATCTTGTTTATTTTTTGTTCAAAGTTTGTTTTTAATTTTCTCACATTTGCACCCCCTTGTAAAACAGCCCTCAAACCGCGCATTTTTCCTTATTTTTAGCCTTTTCTTATATTTTACCCTATTCAAATTTTACCACATCCCCCACCATTTTGTTAATATTTTTTTAACATTTTGTTGCAATTAAATTTATATCATTTCCACTTATCACTCACGAGATAACTTAAGGGCCTGGCTATCAAGCCAGACCCTTATTTTCAATATCACTTATAATCCATGCTATTGCATCTTCATCGTTTTTAACTGCAATTCTATCTGATAATTCTTTTACTTCATCTGTTGCATTTTCAACCGCATAACTTATATCTGCAATTTTAAGCATTGAAATATCATTATCGTAGTCGCCCACGCACACACTGGTTGTTACATCTTCAAAGTAATCCTTCAAAAATTCAACCGCCATTCCTTTTCCACTTTCAATATCCTGCATCTCAAGTCCATTGGCCCAGCTTGCTGCAAAATTAAATTCATCGCCAAACTTTTCGCGAAGATCTTTTCTCACCGCAGGAAGCATATCCTCTGGCATAACAAAAACCATCTTTGCCATCGCCTCAGGAAGATTATCACTCATCACAGCAAACTGAGGTCTGGTTTCTTTGTTTCCTTCCATGGAATCTATTTGCTTCTTGCACTCATCGCTAACTTTAATGGTTTCATATTTAAAAATATCTTCCATCGGCTTGTAACATCCGGAAGTCTCGTCAGTGTAGTTTATCCAATACTCCCAGATTCCCGGCCAATTATCGTTAAGATAATCCACTACCTTAAGAGCCTGTTTAGTTTTCATTGTCGCTGTTTTTAAAACTTGATTTTTCTCTGTATCAAAAATAAGAACTCCGTTAAGCGAAATAACCGGTGCATTTATCTTTAATTTATCTGCATATTTATTGAGGTGTTCAGGAAATCTTCCGGTAGCAAGAGTAAATCTTCCTCCCTCACTCTGAAAATATCTGATTGCCTCAGCGTTTGCATCTGAAAGATGTCCGTCTTTGTCAGTCAGTGTTCCATCACAATCTGTACATATTAAAATCCCATCAAACTTTCCCATTACTTCCTCCTATATTTCACCATTTTACCTTCCATTTAAGTTTTTTCTTGCATTGGAGGGTAAGGTAAATTTGTTAATTTGTTATCAATTACCTTCCAAACTAATATATTTACCATTTGGTAGGTAAATTAAGTT
>SVDZ01000022.1 GCA_015057625.1 Lachnospiraceae bacterium
CGTACAGTTGGATCAGGTAAGGTTGCTACAATCGTTGAGTAATCTTAACAAACCTAGATTTTATGCAGCTTCCAGAGTTTCTCTGGAAGCTGTTTTTTTCTTTTTATAAAGAGGTGTTGTGATATTTGATAAGATACAAAAATGAGTATTTGTAGTATTATGTTGGTAAGAGGCATGATGCAATACAGATAAGGTTAAGGAGTAGCCTATGCAGGAAATAAAAGAAAAAAATGAATTAGATTATACCTGTGGAATTTCGGATGATGAATTAACTGAAAGATTTAAGGAATCCATACGCATAGACGAGGAGATAAGAAAAATTAAAGGGCTTCCTACGTCAGGTTATGATGCCGAAGCGAAACGAGCATATATACTCTACCCTGATGGGAGGAAAGAGTATGTCTGATGTAGAGAAGAATTTAAAGCCAGAGGTAATTGTTTTTGCTGGACCTAATGGCAGTGGAAAATCAACAATTACAAAAATGGCAAAAACAGTTGGCGTGTATATTAATGCAGATGATATCAAAAGATCTAGTTTGTGTAGTGATCTTGAAGCAGCTCAAAAGGCAGAGGAACTCCGAGAGCAAGCTATAAATGAGAAAAGAGATTTTACATTTGAAACTGTTCTTTCTACAGACAGAAATCTTAATCTTTTGAGGCGTGCTAAGGAGAATGGTTACTTTATTAGATGCATTTATGTTCTTACTGCATCTCCAGATATTAATGTAGCACGTGTCAAGATTAGGGAGGCTTCAGGTGGTCATGGTGTGCCTGAGGAAAAGGTAAGATCCAGGTATTATAAGGCTCTATCTTTAGTTCCACAGTTGGTTGATGTTTGCGATATACTGCATGTTTATGATAATACAGACACACCATTTCGAATTTTTAAAAAGCGAAAAGATGTGTGTTTTCAATGGGAAAACGACTATTGGAGCAACGAGAACATTGCTATATTAACAGGGATACATAATTGATGTCAGTAAAGAAGCGTCAACAGTTTGTTGACGAATTGATAGATATATAGAATCGTCCCTAAGCTGAGGACGATTTCAGAAAAGAGAATTCTATGGCAAATATTAGATCTGTTCAGGATTACAAAGAATTTCTCAAGGAAAACAGAGAACTTCTGCATAAAAACGCTGTAAGAATCGAAGATCTTTCTCCGGATGATGATTGGATTCTTGATGAGGAGTGGGATAGAATATATGAGCAAGAGTTTTTAAACATATGAAAGTATAATAGCCTTTGTTATGCTAGGTGTTTGTGATATACTTTTTTACAACGAAAGAAAACCTTCGAGGTTTTCAGCGGAAGCGGTGCCAGCATCAATTCCGTTCTTGAAGGTTTACCAAGAACACTTCGGTGTTCTTTTTTCTTGCAGAAAAATGAGTGATCAGTTTTGAGCACCCGTATTGTTCTTCTTTGGTGTATTTTTCTCTTTTAAATATGCTTCATATCTCTGCTTTTGTTCTTTGATGCTAGCCTCTTTTATTTCTGTTTTGTAATCAGGATGCTGTTTCTTGTATTTTGCAATGGTATCAAAGTACATTAGAAGTTCTATTCCATGGCGATTGTAGTCGAAGAGCTTTCGGTTTAAAGATATAGTAATGTTATCTAGAGGTATTGAAATCAAGATTTGCGAATCACGGGTGGATGAAAACTCAAAGCTCCGTAAAAGTATAATTGACTAATCCAAGACCAGAGGTATTTATCAGAAGTACAAAGCAACCGGTTTTGACAGAAAGTTTATTGAAGAGCACAGAGCTGAAATCATGATTCACAAAAGGGCGAAGGATTCTTTCAATTTGTTAAAGGCAAGTGGGGCATATGTATTACATATGCGACTTGTTGGGGGAATTTCCCCCAATCCCCTTGCATTAGATTTTCAAATCTGACTGCTTAGAAGAGCTATAAAAAGAGCAGAAAAATACAATCTGACAGTTGATCAACTGACGAGAGGGATGTTGTAAAGAGTGGCTCTTTTTGGTAGTATAAGAGTGAGAAATTGTAGATGATAAGAGATGTATTTTGGCAAGGCGTAAGAAAATAGAGAAAAAGCCTTTTGAGCAATTAACAATTACTGATAATTATATGTTTCAGACAGTTATGCATAATCCTGAACGAGTTAAGCCACTTTTGGAAATGATCTTGTGTAAGAAAATAAAAAAGATTGTTTTTGTAGAACTTGAGAAAACTCAGGAAACAGGCTATAAATCAAGAGGAATCAGATGTGACGTTTACATTGAGGATGATGAGAATACAGTTTATGATGTAGAAATGCAGGCATCTAAGAAAAGACATTTGGGCAAGAGATTTAGATATTATCAAAGTGCTATAGATGTTGGGATTGTTACAAAGGGGGAAAGCGTAGGGAAGCTAAAGAATAGTTACATAATATTCATTACAACATATGATCCATTTGGTAAAGGGTGGTATGTTTACCCATTTGAAACAGTATGTATATGGGATTTGGATGTAGTTATTAACGATGCTGCGTCATGGTATATTCTTAATACAACAGGCACAAAAGATGCAGATGGGCATGAAGTAAGTTCAGAAATCAAGGAAATGCTTGCATACATGAATGGCGGAGAGCCAGAATCACAATATGCTAAGATGCTTGATGAAGCTGTTCAGAATGTAAAGCAGAGTGAGGAAAGGAGGCTGGAATATATGAGTATAAATGCAAATGTTGCTGATGAAAGAGAAGTGGGCAATTATAGCGCGTATGTTAAGTCGGTGCGCGATGCCACTGTAACAGATGATATTTTGGTTGCTGTACTAAAAATTGAGCCTCAGACTATAAATAATATAAGATTTGTTATCAGACAGCATCCTGATTGGGATGATGATGACGTTGCGGAGGAAGTACTTGATATGGAAGATGCAGCGCTTTTGTGATGGTAGAAAACTGCTGGCAGCATATGTAAAATTATCCATAAGATGCTAGAATGTAAAAATCAGAAATATGTGAAAGGGGATTGCAATAGACAAATATGTCGAAGTATAATCTTGTAGACAGACAGACAGACAGACAGACAGACAGACAGATGAGATAATTCTGTCTTCTTTTGATATAGAAATAGTATGTGACGTCCATAAATGAGCTTGTTGAAGCTAACAGGTTCATTCATGGGCGTTTTTGTATGCAAAAAATAATGGAAAAGAATGGGAGAAAACAGGTTATGGGACTTTTTGACAGACCACAGGAAAATGAAAGAAAGGGAGATGTTTACGAAGAAAAGCTAAGAGACTTAAAGGCTCAGAAAATTCGTATTACAAGACAAATCGGAGAGAAGTTTATTGAGGAGAGCGCAGGAAAAGATATGGCAGCAACTCCATATGCAGATCTCTTTGCACAGCTGTCAGGAACCGAGGATGAGATTGATCTTACATTAAAGCGCCAGCTTGCATCAAAGGGGCTTCGCAGATGTGAGAGCTGCGGATCAGAGCTACCAATAAACAGCGCCTTCTGCAATAAGTGTGGTGCAAAACAGGGAGAACTTGAAACTGAAGTTGTAACAGCTGGTAAAATCTGCCCTAAGTGCGGAGCTTCGCTGGAGGATGGGGATGCATTCTGCATTAGTTGTGGGTATAAATTATAAATGAGAATAGGGGGAACAGCTATGAAAGACATTGATGATTTATCAGAACATCTAGAACTTATCATAGAAAAAATTGATAAAGAACATGAGAATTATCAGAAATTTAAGAATGAGTTATTAGAAAAGCTGGAATGTTTATGTTTTTATGTGAAACAGATGTATGAAGAAAACCAAAAATATGATTCTGAGCAAAAGACCAACTTTGAGGATTATGAGGAATTATGAAAACAAGAAATGAAGAATTGCTTGAAAAAAAGATAGCGGAAATAATGGAAGGAAACGGAAATCTAAAACAAAAATATTGCTTATTAGACTCATTATACTATGAGTGTATTAAGAGCGACGGGAAAATGGAGCAAATTAGCTCAATGGTAACGAATTCGTTGAGTATCATAATAGCTGATGTATCAATGTTTATTGCTCTAATTCCAATAATCGGTGCTGTGTTAGCTTTCGTTGGAACACTGATTTTTTTAATTCTTTTTTTGATTTTTGTAGTTTTTGCTTCAAGGAGACAAAAGAAGAACATAGATGAAAGCATTGTGATAAGAAATGTAAAATTAAAACTTTTTGAAGAAATTGACCATTACGAAAACTCTAACGAGGAGGAACAGCAATGTACTGTAACAACTGTGGAGAAGAGATAAAAGAAGGGGCTGAATTTTGTCCAAATTGTGGTACTAAGGTTAACAAGAAGCATTCCGAATCCATATCAAATAAAGGAAACTTAAGAATAAAAAATGGAATAACGATAAAGTCAAAACGAATGAGGATAGTAATAACTGCTATAGTAGTTTTGCTTATTCTTATAAATGTATTTCTGATAATCGATAATGTTGCAAGAAGAAAATATTTATATGAAAGAATTGAAACAGCGGAGAATGAATATAACAGAAAAGGGTTGCCTTTCGATGTTTTAGATGCAGATATAACAGTTAAAAACTATTGGGTAGATGAAATAAATGTAGGCGATTACATTACTCTTGGCAGATATGAACAGGATAACGACTCGTCAGACGGAGTAGAAGATATAGAGTGGCGTGTACTTGCAAAGGAAACCAGTAATAATACAGGTAGACAGGTGCTGCTTGTAATCAGTAGATATGCGTTGGATTGTATGCCATACAATCCAGAATATGAAGATGTCACATGGGAGACATGTGGACTTAGAAACTGGCTAAATAATGATTTCTATTATGGCGCGTTCACTGATGGTGAGAGAAACCAGATTATGACTATCCAAAATAGTAACCTTGATGCCAGTTTTTACAGTAGTAGCTATGGTGGAAAAGGTGGAAATGCTACTTCTGATAATGTTTTTCTATTAAGCTTTGAGCAGGCTGAAAATTATTTTGCTGGAAGTACCGATAGAAAGTGTTCACCGACGGACTATGCTATGTGGAATGGTGCGCATGCAAATAATGATGACCATAGCTGCAATTGGTGGCTGCGGTCGCCGGGCTACGATCAGCAGCATGCTATGTACGTCGACGGCAGCGGCAGTCTGATCGACATCAATGTGGGCAACTACAGTGGTGTGCGCCCCGCTTTGTGGATTTATGCCGACTGAATCATTTATCTGCGCTCCATTATGGAGCACAAATCATCGAATCATAAATAGTGAATGCGTAGTTAAGATGAATATATGACATACATCCGCCAACTGCTTACAGTTGGCGGCGAATAATAGTTTTAAAGTAGGTACAAAATTGCAGGACAAGAATAAGAGTGAACTGACAGTGATAATAAAGGCAAAGGACCTGTGCCAGTACATAACAAAGATCACACAAAAATCGCCTAAGCAGTTCCGCTTTACATACATTAGCAGATTGCAGAATCTTGCCATGGACATTATAGAGAATCTTTACAGAGCCAACGATACATTTGTTACTTCTCAAAATAAAATCTATGCCGAGCGTAGGCTGAATTATCAGCACAAAGCTCTGACAGATTTGAGGCTTCTTACATTTTTCTCTGAAATGGCTTGTCAGGATGGTTGTATACTGCCAAAGCAGTATGAGCAGATAGCCAAGCAAGCAGCAGTCTGTCAAAACTATTTGGGAGCATGGATCACAGGTGACAGGAAAAGGATTGGATAGTAATACTCTAAACGCAGAATAAACTGCGCATGAGTTCTCTATAGGGATATGGTTATAAACGGGCAAGGATAGGCTATTGGTGGCTGCGGTCGCCGGGCAACAATCAGAATAATGCAATGAACGTCAACAACAACGGCAATATGAACAACAACAATGTGAACAACAACAATGGTGTGCGCCCCGCATCGTTCTTTATGTGAGAAAGCTGTTTTAGGGAAAACGGCTCAGTACAGAGAACAAAGGAACCATATTCCTTTACCGGTGGAAATGCTGGAAGAATACACATCAATAGGAAAGAGATACGTCTTTTGGCGGATTTAGCTCTTTTGGCAGGATGGAAGGAATCTGTTCTGCCCTATTGATACAGAAGAGATATGTACGAGAAATTATGGGATTTTCAGAATTTATATAAAGCATACAGAAAAGCGAGAAAAGGGAAAAGATATTCTGGTGCGGCTGCAGCGTTTGAGCTGAATCTGTCAGAGAATATTTCAAGACTGTCAGATGAACTTAAGAATGGGACATATTCTTTTTCTCCATATTATTCATTTGAAGTCACGGATCCCAAAAGAAGGGTTATACATGCCCTGCATTTTAAAGATAGGCTTCTAAAAAAACGGCTTGGTATCAAGTGGTATGTAAGGTACATGGATGATGGCGTACTTATCCATAATGACAGAGAATATTTAAAAGAGTGTTTGGCTGATATGGAGACCATAGCGTCAAAGCTTGGATTAGAACTTAATGAAAAAACACAGATAGTTCCATTATCAAGGGGAATAGGATTTTTGGGATTTCATTTTTATCTGACTGATACAGGGAAGGTTATTAGGAAGCTGCGGCCACAAGCTAAGAAGAGGTATATGCAAAAACTTAGAGATATGCAGAAAGGCTACATGCAAGGCAATATGGAACTGGATTATATCAGTCAGGTAGTACAAAGCTATCATGCCCATTTGTCTCATGGAAACTGCAGTAAGTTAGAGAAAAGATGTTTGAAGGATTTTGTTTTAACCAGAGATACATAAAAGCTAAAATGTTGGGCTATGATGAATAGACTAAGAAGGGAACGTTAGATGTATTGCAATAACTGTGGAGAAGAAATTAAAGATGGGAAGGATTTTTGCCCGGTCTGTGGTAATAAGATCATAGCAAAGGCAACGAGCTCAAGATCTAACAAAACGTTTAAGGAAATTGGCTCATATGCAGGTGCTTCTGAAAATGCGACCGCGGTCAAAAAGAAAGTTCAAAATGTTTTTGAATGGTATACATACAACTGGAAAAGGGTATTTTCTACAAGGTGGAATGGCGTAGAGCTTAAACATCACGTGATTTGGAGCGGTATTCATATTGTTACAGTGATTGTTGTATTAATGTTATCAAGTGAGAAAGCTGATAATAATGAGCCAATTGCTCCTAAAGCAGAATATATTTATGAAGTGACAAAGTCTCAAAGTGCTACTAAAACAGCAAATGGCGTGGCAACCTCAAAAAACAATTGGGATACTACAAGTATTACAAGTGGAGGCGCTGCCGACGATCTTATTGCTCCTAAAAATAATAACAATACATCAGAGAAGAATGAAGAGAAGAAAAACAGTTCTTTTAGTGATATTGGCACAGGAACATGGTATGACGGTAGTGGAAAATTTGAGTTCTGGTTTGGGGTAATGAACAGTAGCAATATTGTTATTCTTGCAAATGAATCGTGCGCAGGAAATTGGAAATATAGTGAAGTTGGGAACAATATGATTAAACTTGAAAGCGTTGGGGTAAACTTAGCTCCTGTGTGGATAAGGTACAGTGCAAGTGGGGAAAACTTGCGGATAGATTACTATGTTGACTGGAAACAGAAGGATAACCCTAAGTATACAAGCCATTCGCTTGAGAAAGTTGGCGGTTCAGAGGTTATGACAGAACTACTAAGTAAAATAAGGTAAGGAGTTTTTGGGAAATATGTATTGCAATAATTGTGGAGAAAAAATACGAGAAGGTGCAGCGTTCTGCCCTGTCTGTGGAGAAAGGATTGTTTCGAAAGGAAGAAGTGAGAAAGCAGGCGCTGGAAATAATATAGAAAAGAGTTTTGAGATTAATGCTGAAAATATAAAAACTAAAGCAGGCGAAACTCTTTTGGATATTTCAGATGCGGCAAAAGAGGTTAAGGATAAAACTGCTGAGAAGATAGAAAACTTCGATGCTTCAGAAAAAATTGAAGCAGCAAAGAAAGGTACAAGAAATTTCTTTGATTGGTACGGATATAACTGGAACAGGCTTTTTAAACATAAGTGGAACGGAATAGAGCTTAAGCATCATCTTATCTGGGGTGGTGCGCATGTAGCAGCTCTTTTGCTGATAATTCTCATTATCAATCCTTTAAAAGGCGTTTCAAAAGACGAGGAGAGAGCAGATAAAGTAGGATATGAAAACATAGAATCTGAAAATGCGGAAGAATCTAAGAACTTTACTCAGATTGTAACGGATGTGGTATCGCAGGGTCAAAATGACGGAAATGAAACTGAGGATGCAGAGGAAAAATCTGCAGTAGATCAGGCAGCTGACGCAGCAAAAGAAAAGGCAAATGAAATAGGAAATGAGCTGGATTATGCAGCCAAAGTTCTTTTCAGCAGTCTCTACGGCACTTGGACCAATGAGTCAGGAACATTCACGTTAACTATTGGGAAAGACGGAACTGTTAAGATTGCTGATTCTACAGGAACTTTTGGGGCAGATGCTTTCACCTATACTGAGGTTGATGATGATACAGTGCGCCTTAAGGTTGCATCGGACAGTTTTATTGCTAGCATGTTGTCGATTGATATGGATTATGAGGTAAACGGTGAAACTCTGACTGTAAGCGCTTTGAATCAGAGCTTTGACTTAAAGAGAAAGAAATAACAGGAGTTTTTGGTTATGAATTGTCCAAATTGTGGAGCAAAATTAAGGAAGGGAGCGCAGTTCTGCCCTAAGTGCGGAACAAAGCTTGATGTACCTGCAGAGAAAAGAGCTATCAATAAAAGTATTGTTATTGGAAGCGGTCTTGGTGCTGCGATTTTGGTAATTATAGTGCTGGTAGTTCTAAATTTAAATCATAACAAAGTAGGTCAATCTGCTGGTAATGAAGAAATTGTTGCTAATGGAGAAAATGAAATTAATGAAGTGACGGATGCTAATGCAGAGGAACTATCGGAAGAGAATACTAAAGAGGAGCTTTTGGCAAACTTTGGCATTTCATCTGATAACGATGCAGATTATAGCATTGCTCAGATTTTGGATTATACCCAGTATAAAAAGTATGATTCCGGAATAGGAAGTTTTAGCTTTGGTTATCCATCAGATATTTACAATGACGTAGAAGTAGTAAGTGACATGGAAGGTGGAGAATATGGCAGGATACTTCATCAGGTGAAAATGGCCGGTTCGGATGGTTCAACAGCTCTTTTTACAGTATATCAGAATGAAATCACTGATGTTGATGAAAAGACAATGGAAGCAATGACGGAATATGTTTTTGACCATGAGAAAAAGAGCTTTTTTGCTCCAAGAGTGGAAGTAAATGGTGTATCAACTGATGGTGGTCATGGCACACTTATTATGAGGGGATATGTCGGGAGCATAGCAAATTCTGATTGTATATATGATCTGTGCAGAATTGAAAGTGAATATGTATATCAGATGAAATTTACATATCCACGTCCTACAACACAGGAAGATGACCAACATAAGGCATATTTTTCTGATGTGATGTATAGGCTCTGTGCATTTAGCGGAACAAGCAGAAGTACGCCGGATAAATATGCGGATTTTGTTGATAGCAGATACACGAATTTCCATTTGGCTGACTGGCAGAAAGAGATTTTGCAGGAGATAATCCGGTATTATGTTGACTGTATGGAAAGGGCTGAGAGAACCGCTGCTTTTTACGGGACTGATTATGACTACGAGATGCCGCTTGGAAGTATAGAAGAAATCGCAGAAAAGCTTTCTACGGAAGAATCTCTTTTGCAGCTATTTTATTATGCTGGTAATGACGGCGGCGAGGGAACTGTTGAGAGTGAACGAATAGCATATATTGGATGGCATCAAGATGATGATTACGACTTTTATTACAAGGACGAACTTGGGGATTCGTTTGAAGATTACAGTTCATTGGCATGTGGTGAAAAATCCCTGGAAAAAGGCCTGCTAAACTATGCAAGGACATTCTATAGGGATGTGTTTAAAATGGAATTAAACACTAATGTTGTTTTACAGGATAGTTATGATTTTTGTCCCGGAGATAGGTTCCTTTATATCTATAACAAAGATTATGACGAAATAGTCTATGCCTGGGGGTACGCAGGAGAGGGCGGTGTTGATGGCCCTGATGACTGGGATTACAATGAAGAATTGGATTGCTTTGATTATCACTTTGGTCCGGTTTATGATATTTCCGGTAGCGGAGAGCCTTGGGAAGACCATCGTGATGCAAAAGAGCCAGGGAATGGAATCTATGTATTCCATGTAAAACCTTTCTGGAATAACTGTGTTGGCTTTAAACTTCTTGGAATAGAGATGGCTGAAGCTCCCAGTGGGGATTAATGCTTATTCAGAAGAAAATCACGACCATGATGAAAGTTATTATACTGAACTAAGCACGGAAAATCTCAAAGACTACTTCACATATGATTATGACTACAATTCAAAAGATATGACGGTGACAATAAAGATTACGCCTATTGATGGAAAGCTAACAGAGTATCAGGATTTTAATGTTACTTTTAATGCAAATGCGGTTAAGAATTCGAACGGAGTTAACAAGGGAGATTCTGACTATTCAACAATTAGCATAAGCCCCGGATCGGGAAGCGGGGTATACTCTAAAAAATATAATCTTTATGATTATGGATTTGACAAAAAAGTTAGATTTATGGGCATTAACCTAAAAGATGTCACGGGCAAAGTGCGTTGAGGAAAAAAATATTAGATAGCCAGTTGTGATGGTCATTGGCTCTAAAATGGCTCTAAAAATTTCAAAAACCACCCAAAATACGGCGAAACATGAGAAATGTGCGAACAGAAACCACGTAAAATCAAGGCTTTTCAAATAGATATAAAGACCGTTAAGCCGTGAGGGTGGACGTACAGTTGGATCAGGTAAGGTTGCGACAATCGTTGAGTAATCTTAACAAACCTAGATTTTATGCAACTTCCAGAGTTTCTCTGGAAGCTGTTTTTTGTATGGTTTTTTGATTGACTATCATGACTGGAATATGTATTATGGTGGTTTATTTACAACAAATAAGAGACAAATGAATGTTGATAGAATCTTTAATATCGTTGTGTTAAGATTAAAGCATGTGTTCTTGGGAAGAGCACATGTTTTTCTTTTTTATAAAGAGGTGTTGGGGTAACCGGGAACACAAAGGATAATTTAGAAATAATAAAACGAACTATAATTAGAGCTTGTGAGAAAGGTATTTGAAATATGCAATTGTTATATGCCACAGGTAATGACTCAAAAATATGCAATATGAGATACAGGCTCACGGGATATGATATAGAGATTATTACTCCTAAAGACCTGGGAATTCATATAGATGTCGATGAATCAGGCTGTACTCCTATAGAGAATGCTAGATTAAAGGCAATGGCATATTATGAAAAAACAGGACTTACGACATTAGCAGCAGATTCAGGGCTCTATGTAGATGATATTCCTGCAGATGCGCAGCCAGGATTATTTGTGCGCAGGGTAAAAGGTAAGACATTATCGGAAGAGGAAATGATTGAGCATTATAGTAATCTGGCTGTAAAATACGGAGGAAGGCTGAAGGCACGTTATATTACAGGATTGGTTCTTCTGATAGATGGAAAAGAATATACTACAGAAGTACCTGATGACGATTTTTACATATCTAATGAACCAAATGTTAACAGGCAACATAGAGGTAATCCGCTTGATGTTGTAACGATTTGTCCTGCCAACGGCAAGTACTTTAATGACTGCTCATTAGATGAGATTTCAGTTCTTGCAGGTTCTTTTGATGAAAAGTGCATTAGATTTTTGCAAGAATCCAAAATAATTCCGGAAAAATCATGTGGTGCTGTAGTTTATTCGATAATAGATGGTCACACAGAATACTTTTTAGTTGAGGAAGCGTCTGGATTTTATAGTTTTCCGAAAGGCCATATTGAAATTGGTGAATCTGAGGAACAAACAGCAATTCGAGAGATTTTGGAAGAAACGGGACTTGATCTCAAATTGATATCAGGTTTTAGAAAAGTTAGTGAATATGTACCTGCCGAGAGACCAACCATAAAGAGGCAGGTTGTGTACTTTCTTGCAGAAAATAAAAATCAGGAGCCTAGGATTGTAAGGCCACAAGAAGTGAAAACTATCAAAAGATTGAAACTTGAAGATGCATTACATCTGTTGGAATATGAGGATTCAAGAAGAATACTGTTAGAAGCAGATGAATTTATAAATGGCTGAAAATGCCTATTTATGGGCATGCACCATAATGGTGACGGGAATTTTTTCATAAAAACGTTAGTAAGGGATTGTAATATGAGCAATGTAATATTTCTTGATGTGGATGAAGTCCTTAATTCGAAGTTTTGGGATAATGAACATCAGGTAAGGACAGATGCTGAGGTTGGCCTTACTACAAAAGATGTTGAAAAAGCTATAACCATACTAATGGGAAATTAGTAAGAAGGAAGAGACTATATGTTAAGATTTGAGAAGATAAATGGTAAAAATGTTTGGGATATTTTAAAACTATAATTGTATAGGGAGTTGTGGGAAAAGGACATCATCAATGGTAAAAACAAAATAATGAACTAATACTTGATGGGAGAAAAAAGATGGAAATAGTTTATTATGAAACAATACCGGATTTAGATACTTATTTTGAACTTCGTAGATCTGTTGATTGGAATAATTTCTGTCCAGAACAGGCGCAGA
>SVDZ01000023.1 GCA_015057625.1 Lachnospiraceae bacterium
AGAGGCTCCTTGGTCAAGCGGTTAAGACATCGCCCTTTCACGGCGGTAACACGGGTTCGATTCCCGTAGGAGTCATTAGCATGATTACATGCAAAATTTAATAAGCCGGCGTGGCGGAACTGGCAGACGCGCAGGACTTAAAATCCTGTGGTGGCAACATCGTACCGGTTCGATTCCGGTCGCCGGCATATTACTTTAGTAACTATCTTTTATGGATAGTTTTTTTTTTTATAAAAAATTTGAGATATTATTTAATTGGGATTATAAATGTTTGCCTAATGCATATGCATTTTGTTATAATAATATCTGATATACTCATTACGAGGATTTAATAAAAAAGAGGTTGTTATGTCGAAACTTGATGATTATTATAATAAATTTAATGAAGATAAACGATTAACCAGACGTCATGGAATGATAGAATATATTATTTCTATGGATTATATTCATAGATATATTCCAAAAGATAAAAAGATAAAAATTATAGATATTGGTGCGGGAACAGGTAGATATAGTGTCCCATTGTCAGAAGAAGGACATGATGTAACTGCAGTTGAACTGGTAAAAACAAATCTTGGAAAACTAAAGGTAAAGAAGAGTAATGTTAAAGCTTTTCAGGGAACAGCAACGAATCTTAAAAAGTTTGAAGATGATTATTTTGATATTGCTATATTATTTGGGCCAATGTACCATTTACTTTCATATGATGAAAAGTTACAGGCCTTAAAAGAAGCAAAAAGAGTTACTAAAAAAGGTGGTTATATCTTTGTAGCTTATGTTATGAATGAATATGCAATTCTCACTTATGGATTTAAGGAAAAGCACATTCTAGAATGTGTTTCTGATGGAAGATTTGACAGTACATTCAGATGTAATCCAAGTGATAACGATTTGTATGACTATGTACGTCTTGAAGATATTAATAAATTAAACGAAGATGCAGATATTAAAAGAGTAAAAATAATATCTCCGGATGGACCTGCAAATCATATGAGACAAATTTTAAACAGTTTATCTGACGAAGAATTTGATATGTTTGTTAAGTATCAGATGTCCGTTTGTGAGAGAATGGATTTAATTGGTGCCTCTGCACATACTGTGGATATTTTACAGAAATAGAAGGAACGATTAATAAACACCTTTTAGATAATAGACGGAAAATTATACGAAAATTGGAGTATCCCATGAAAAATATTACAATCGGTATTTTGGCACATGTTGATGCCGGTAAAACTACATTATCAGAAGCACTGTTATTTCTTAACGGCTCTATAAGAAAGCTTGGTAGAGTAGATAGTAAAGATTCTTTTCTTGATATGTATGAACTTGAGAGAAAGAGAGGAATCACTATCTTTTCTAAGCAAGCTGTTTTTTATACAGAAAATACGAAATACACACTTCTCGATACTCCGGGGCATGTGGATTTTTCTGCCGAAATGGAGAGAACACTTCAGGTTCTTGATTGTGCCATACTCGTAGTAAGCGGAGCATCAGGTGTTCAGGGACATACAAGAACATTGTGGAAATTATTAGAGCAAAATAATATTCCTACTTTTATTTTTGTAAATAAAATGGATCAGCCCGGAACTGATAAGAAATTATTAATTGAAGATATAAAAAAACATCTCACACAGGATTGCATAGATTTTTGTGAAGATAATTTTCTGGAAAATATAGCTTCCAGCGATGAGGAGATATTGGAAAAATACTTTGAAACAGGGGATGTTGAAGAGGATGATATCAGAAGACTAATTGCAATGCGAAAGATATTTCCTTGTTTCTTTGGCTCGGCGCTTAAGGCTGACGGGGTCGAAGAATTAATTGACTCTATAGATAAATATACTTTAGAAAATAAGTATGGAGACGAGTTTTCTGCAAAGGTGTATAAGATATCAAGAGATGAGCAAAATAATCGCCTTACCCATATGAAGATTACCGGAGGAGTTTTAAAAGTAAAGGATTTGGTTGATGGAGAAAAAGTAAACCAGATTCGTTTATATTCAGGAAGTAAGTACGATACTGTGAATGAAATACATGCAGGAGAAGTATGCGCAGTCACTGGACTTAATAATACTAAATCAGGAATTGGAATTGGAGCTGAAGTTGAAAGCACTGACACTATTTTTGAGCCGGTACTTAATTATAAACTGATATTGCCGGATGGAATTAATCATGTTGAGATGCTTGCACATATGCGAGTTTTGGAAGATGAAGAACCTGAACTGAGTGTAAGTTGGAATGAAGAGACAAAAGAAATTAATGTCAAATTAATGGGACAGGTTCAGACAGAAATTCTTAAAAGCCAGATTAAAGAAAGATTTGGGATTGATGTTTCCTTTGGAACAGGCAGTATTGTGTATAAAGAAACAATACTAAATACAGTTGAGGGAGTAGGGCATTTTGAACCATTGAAACATTATGCAGAAGTGCATTTAATTATGGAACCCTTGCCAGTGGGTGAGGGTATGGTTTTTGAATGCCAGTGTAGTGAGGAAAAACTTAACAAAAACTGGCAGCGATTAATAATGACACACTTAAATGAAAAGGAACACAGAGGTGTACTGATTGGTGCACCAATTACAGATGTTAAAATTACTCTGACAAACGGAAAAGCTCACCTTAAACATACGGAAGGTGGAGATTTCAGACAGGCTACCTACAGAGCAGTTCGACAAGGTTTGATGTATGCAGAGAGCACTCTTTTGGAACCATATTATCAGTTTTATCTTGAAGTTCCGTCTGAAATGTTGGGAAGAGCTATGGCTGACATTGAGAGAATGTGTGGAGTATTCAATCCACCTGAAATAGATAGTGAGAATGCTGTCTTGACAGGGCGTTGCCCGGTTTCAACCATGCATGAATATTATTTGGAAGTGATTTCCTATACAAAAGGTTTGGGAAAATTATTTTGTACATATGGTGGATATGATGTGTGTCATAACGAAGAAGAAATTATAGAGCAAGCTCAATATGATCCGAATGCTGATTTGGAAAACACCCCGGATTCTGTTTTCTGTTCACATGGCGCCGGTTTTGTAGTAAAGTGGAATGAAGTATATGATTATATGCATTTAGAATCTTCATTATATAATGAAAAAATAAATGAAGAATCTATGGAAGCAGAAGCACCGTTAATGACAAAAAAAGAATATGAAAAATCAGAAAATGAAGAGCGGGAGCTTGAACTAATATTTGCAAGAGCATATGGTGGAATAGAAAATTCAAGAAACATATTTCACACAAATATGAGCAATCAGAGGTTAAAAGGTAAAAAGCAATCCTCTAGAAGAACAGTTACTGCTAATAAAACATATGAGTACAAACCACGAAAAAAAGTTGACAGTTATATGATTGTTGATGGGTACAATGTTATTTTTGCATGGAAAGAACTAAAAGAACTTGCTAATACCAATATCGATGCGGCAAGAGATAAACTCATTGATATAATAAGTAATTATCAGGGAGCAAAAGGTGTTAATGTCATTTTAGTTTTTGATGCTTACAAGTTAAAAGAGTTTCCGGGTGAAGAGATGAATATTAACAATATCAAGATTGTATTCACCAAGGAAAATGAGACCGCAGATGCGTATATAGAACGCATGGCACATTCCATGGGAAGAAAATACGATGTCACTGTTGTGACTTCAGATGGACTTGAACAATTGACTGCATTGTCACAGGGATGTAAGATTCTTTCGTCTATGGAACTTAAAACGGAAGTGGAAATGGCAAATGCAACAGTAAAAGAAAAAATGGAGAATAATGCCAGCAGTAAAAATTATCTGTTAGATAATGTAAGCCCTGAGGTCTCTGAGTATATTAAGAAAATCAGAGAGGAATAATAGCTGATAGAAATGATAGCTGATAGAAATAACAGCTGATACAAATATTAAAATTACTTTTTATTTTTTAATCTGTTTTTAATCTTTATTATATTATAGATTAATTTACTTGGATTATTCTTTAGTTGTAAGTAAGAAGTAACTTACATCATCGATGAGAAAGTAAATAATCAAGATTATGAAACATCATAATCACAATTTAGTAAAGAGAGGTAAATGTTATGGAAAATATCGAAAAAATTGAAAAAATCAGAGAGAAAGCAGGAGTTACATACGAGGAAGCAAAACAGGTTCTTGAGGAAGCAAATTACGACTTGTTAGATGCAATGATTATTTTAGAGAGACAGGGTAAAGTTAAGGCACCTCAAACAGAATCATACACTACAAAGAATGAAGAAAATGTTAATACAGAATTTGAAAGTGCTCAAAGAACATACCAGAATGATTGCAAAAAATCATCTGTTGGGCAGCTGATAGACAAGATACTTGCAACCTGTGGAAAGCTTTTAAAGGCAAGTCTTGATTCATCCTTTGTAGTAACACACAAAGGAAACGAAATAATAAATGTTCCGGTATTGGTATTAATCATTTGTCTTATTGCATTTGCGATCACAGTACCACTTTTAATTATAGGTCTCTTCTGTGACTTCAGATACAGAATTGACGGTGTTGATAAAGTGAATGTAAATTTTGATATTAACGGAACACTTAACAATGTATCAGACACATGTGATAATATTAAAAAAGATTTAACTAAATAATTGTATTCTTTAGGGATGTTGGAAATCAACATCCCTATTTGAACATATATAACTAATAAGCAGATTTCCCTTCTTCAAAATAAAGGGAAGGTGGGGTAAGAGAATTTCTTGTTTTTTAGCGAAGTTAAGATGAAAAGGATTTAGAAAGGTTAGAACATGGAAAATAGAATTCTTATAGTTGAAGATGAAGAAAAAATAGCAAGATTTGTAGAGCTGGAATTAAAGCACGAGGGATATGAGACGGAAAAAGTTTTTGATGGAAGAACGGGGCTCGAGAGAGCATTATCAGGAGAGTTTGATTTAGTACTACTTGATGTCATGCTTCCACAGCTAAACGGAGTAGAGGTATTAAGACGAATCAGAAAAGAAAGTGATATCCCTATTATTCTTGTTACAGCCAGAGATGCTGTTATGGATAAGGTGTCTGGTCTAGATGCAGGAGCGGATGATTATATTACAAAACCATTTGCTATAGAAGAACTGTTGGCAAGGATCAGAGTTGCATTAAAGAGAAAGAAAAATGACAATATATCAACTGAAAAACTCAGTTGGAAAAATGTGATTATGGACATTGACAGACATGAAGTGTATGTCGGAGAAGAAAGTGTTGAACTTACAAACAGAGAGTTTGAATTGTTGAAGATGCTTTTGCAGAATAAAAATATAGTCCTTGATAGAGAAAAAATAATGGATCATGTCTGTGGATATGATTATGTTGGAGAGACAAATGTAATTGACGTTTATGTGCGATATTTGAGAACAAAAATTGATGATCGATTTGGTCTGAAAATGATTAGCACAGTCAGAGGTGTAGGTTACGTAATAAAAGAGGAAAAGTAATATGAGCAATAATAATAGGACAAAATTATCCAGGAAGACTACATCCATTGCCAGGAAATTGAATAACAGCCAGATTATCAGAGAGTTTATGGCAGTGTTCTTTCTCAATGTGTTGTTGTTTGCTATGATTTTGGGAAGAAAAGTTTCAGATATATATTTTAGAAGTGGACAAAGAATAATTGATGTACATTTTTATCACGGCAAAAATATAGGGGATGCACGACTGGTTTTTCAATTTAAAGGAGATGCATCGGAAACTATTTATTTGCTAAAACTATTGGATCAATACTTTTTGCCGGCTTTTATATTAATACTTTTCGAGCTAATGTTTCTTATATCCGGCTGTTTGAGAATTGCAAAAATTAGGAGAAAGCTTAAGCCATTAAATGATCTTGCAATTAAGACAGAGGAGATAAGCAGAGGATCTTTTGATATGTCAAAGGTGGAAAATCTTGAGGCAGCCATTACCCATATGAATCCGGATGAAATTGATGTGGGAGTGCACACCGGTGATAAGGATTTACAGAGTATTGAGGTTGCTCTCAATAACCTGTTAAGGCAGATGAAGGAGAGCGAGCGAAGGCAGGCTAGATTCGTTTCCGATGCTTCCCATGAACTGAGAACTCCAATCGCGGTTATTCAGGGATATGTTAATATGCTTGACAGGTGGGGAAAAAATGATGAGGAAGTTTTGGAAGAATCCATAGAGGCATTGAAAAACGAAACCAGTCATATGAAAGAATTGGTGGATCAGCTCCTTTTCTTAGCAAGGGGAGATAATGGCAGAAATAAGATGAATATGGAGCAAATTGATTTGAGCATGATTTTACAAGAAGTTTGGGAAGAATCCGAAATGATAGATACTAAGCACAAGTATGATTTTGCTCAGGGTTCTGAGTTGTTCATCACAGGGGATTTTGCTATGATAAAACAATGTATGAGAATATTTATTCAAAATGCAGAAAAGTATTCACCTGAAAATACAACAATAAAGTTGTCTGCCGGAGAAGTAGAAGGGTACGCTTTTTTTAGGATTCAGGACGAAGGAATTGGAATGGAAGAAAAAGATGTCTCGCATATTTTTGAAAGATTTTACAGAGCAGACAGTGACAGAAACAGTGAGACAGGTGGATCAGGACTTGGTCTTTCCATTGCAAAATGGATTGTGGATGCGCACAATGGAAATATTGAAGTGCTTACACGACCTGAGTTAGGAACCAGATTTACAGTTAAGTTTCCAAAAAGCAGAGTGAATGACTAAAATTTATTACGAGAAAGAGGTATTATATGCGATTTTTTAAAAACTTTAGAGGAAGCGAATTATCTTGCTTAGTTATTGTGGTTTTTCTTTTTATTCAAGCCATGTGTGATTTGTCTTTGCCGAATTATACATCAAAAATAATTGATAACGGAATCATTAATTCAGGAATTGAATTTGGTATTCCTGAAAAAATCAGTGAAGAAAGTTTTAATGGAATTAATGTGTTCCTAACTTCAAAGGAAAAGAAAATTTTTGAAGAGGCTTACGAAAAAGAAGAAGATTATTATGTTTTGAAAGATCAAAGTAAAGCAAATGAAGAAGAGATGGAAAATGAGTTTGCCACTCCGGTTATGCTCTATTTTATGTCGTCAAGAGAAGGAGCAGCTGAGCAGATGACAGCTACAATTCCTCAGGGAATGGAGATGACAGATGATGTTGTACTTAAAATCAGAGAGGAAGCCGAAAAGAAAATTGAAGTATTGGGAGACTCGATGATTCACTCCTCAACAGTTGCATTTGTAAAGGCAGAATACCAAAAACTCGGTGTGGATGTTAACAGAATCCAGACACATTATTTATTTATCACAGGCGCAAAGATGATTGGAATGACTTTAATAATGGTTATAGCGGCAATAGTTGTAGGTTTCTTTGCATCCCGTGTCGGGGCAAAAATCGGAAGAGATTTAAGAGAAAAAGTGTTTGTCAATGTAATGAGTTTTTCAGAGGCAGAGATGAAAAAGTTCTCAACAGCATCACTGATTACAAGAAGTACAAATGATGTGCAGCAGGTTCAGATGGTTTCAGTTTTAATGCTCAGAATGATAGCTTATGCACCTATACTTGCAATCGGCGGAATAATAATGGTAATTAGGACACATTCAGGAATGGGATGGATTATAGTGGTTGCCATCTCTGCATTAATGTGTCTTGTAGCATTTCTGATGTTTGTGGCAATGCCTAAATTTAAGATAATGCAGACATTGGTTGACAATGTTAACCTTATAGCCAGAGAAATTCTTACAGGAATTCCTGTTATCAGAGCGTTCTCAAGGGAAAAGCTTGAGGAAAAGAGATTTGATGATGCGAATATAAATCTTACTAAAGTTATGCTTTTTACAAATAGAGCAATGGCATTTATGATGCCTGCCATGATGATAATAATGAATGGAATAAGTGTTCTTATAGTCTGGGTAGCTGCACATAAAATAGATGCCGGTACTTTGGAAGTTGGAACAATGACAGCATTTATAACATACACAATGCAGATAGTAATGTCGTTTTTAATGCTTACTGTTATCTCTATTTTATTGCCAAGAGCGACAGTTGCATCTGAAAGAATCAGAGAAGTAGTTGATACTAAGTCAACAATTGTAGATGCTGATAATGCTGAAGAACAAAATGACATTAAGGGAATAATATCTTTTGATAATGTAAGTTTTTCTTATCCGGATGCAAAAGATACAGTTTTAAACAGCATTACATTTACTGCTAAACCGGGACAGACTACAGCCATTATCGGAGGAACGGGAAGCGGAAAGTCTACACTTGTTCAATTGATTTTGAGATTTTACGATGTCACAAAGGGAACAATTACTTTAGATGGAACAGACATTAGAAAACTGACACAGCACAGTCTTAGAAAAAATATAGGATATGTGCCGCAGAAAGGTGTATTGTTCTCGGGAAATATCGAATCAAATATTAAGTATTCCACAGATGATATATCTGATGAAAATATGATTAAAGCTGCAGAGATTGCCCAGGCAAAAGAGTTTATTGACACGAAAGAAGAGAAGTATAAATCTGAAATATCTCAGGGCGGAACAAATGTATCCGGAGGTCAGAAGCAGAGATTGTCCATTGCAAGAGCTATAGCTAAAAATCCTAAAATTTATATTTTCGATGATAGTTTTTCAGCATTAGATTTCAAGACAGATGCGAGCCTTAGAAAAGCGTTGAAGAGTCAGGTTAATGATGCCACAGTGTTTATTGTTGCACAGAGAATAGGAACTATTTTGGATGCAGATCAGATTATAGTTTTGGATGATGGAAATGTTGCAGGAATCGGAACTCATTTAGAACTCATGAAGAATTGTGAAGTGTACAAGCAGATAGCACAATCTCAATTATCTCCGGAAGAGATTGAGGCAAGTCTTAAAGAAGAAAATAAGGAGGACAGATAAATGGCAGAAAATAAATACAGTGCTCCAAAAAGAGGAAGAATGGGAAGACATGGTGCAGCCCGTATGATGCCCGGAGAGAAGGCAAAGGATTTTAAGGGAACAGTAGGAAAACTGCTTGAATACATTGGAAGCTACAGAATTGCAGTGCTTATAGTTGCTATATTTGCGGTGGCAAGTACTGTTTTTAGTGTAGTGGGACCCAAAATATTAGGAAAAGCGACAACAGTTCTTGTGGAGGGAATTACTGCAAAGGTTTCAGGTAATGGAAGTGTTGATTTTGAACGTGTTGGAAGAATTCTTCTTATTGTGCTTGGAATATATTTGGCAAGTGCTATATTTTCATTTGTTCAGGGCTATATCATGAGTACAATTACTCAAAAGATATGCTATAGAATGAGAAAAGAAATATCTGAAAAAATAGATAGAATGCCGATGAAATATTTTGAGAGTAGAACATATGGAGAGGTGCTCTCAAGAATAACCAATGACGTTGATACTTTGGGAAATGGACTTAATCAGAGTGTTACCCAGCTCATTACATCTGTTTGCACAATGGTGGGAGTGCTTATAATGATGTTGTCAATAAGTCCTTTAATGACTCTTATCACATTGGTGACTCTTCCGCTTAGTGTAATGCTGATTGCAGTAGTTGTTAAGCACTCACAGAAGTATTTTAAATCACAGCAGGAATATTTAGGACATATAAACGGGCAGGTTGAAGAAATATACAGTTGTCATAATATTGTGAAGGCATTTAATAAAGAGCAGGATGTAATTAAAACTTTCCATGAAACAAATGAAGTGCTTTACGCATCAGCATGGAAATCACAGTTTTTATCCGGATTAATGATGCCGTTTATGACTTTTGTTGGAAATTTAGGTTATGTAGGAGTGGCTATATCAGGAGCTTACCTTGCCATTAAAGGAAAGGTAAATATTGGTGATATCCAGTCTTTTATGATGTATGTCAGAAATTTTACCCAGCCTGTTCAGCAGATAGCTCAGGTAACAAATATGCTTCAGTCTATGGCAGCAGCAGCGGAGAGAGTATTTGAGCTCCTTGAGGAAGATGAGGAAGAAATCTATGTAGAAAATCCCGTTAAAACAGATGGGCTTAAAGGAGATGTTACATTCAAAAATGTTAAGTTTGGATATGACGCTGAAAAGATAGTAATCAAAAATTTTTCTGTTGATGTAAAAGACGGACAGCAGATAGCAATAGTGGGGCCTACAGGTGCGGGAAAAACCACAATGGTAAAATTGTTAATGAGATTCTATGATGTTATAGATGGAGAGATATTGGTAGATGGACATAATATTAAAGATTTTGACAGACATGAACTTAGAAAAATGTTTGGTATGGTTCTTCAGGATACATGGCTGTTCAAGGGAAGTATTATGGATAACATCCGATACGGAAAACTTGATGCAACAGATGAGGAAGTAATTGCAGCAGCTAAATCTGCACATGCACATCATTTTATTGAAACATTGTCAGGAGGATATGACACAGAATTGAATGAGGATGCAACAAATATTTCTCAGGGACAGCGACAGCTCCTCACAATAGCAAGAGCGATACTTGCAAATAATCCAATCTTAATACTTGATGAGGCAACGTCGTCAGTTGATACGAGAACAGAACAAAGAATTCAAAGGGCGATGAATAACCTGATGAAAGGAAGAACAAGTTTTGTTATAGCCCACAGATTATCAACAATAAAAAATGCAGATATAATTCTGGTAATGAAAGACGGTGACATAATAGAACAGGGAAACCACGAAGAGTTAATGGAAAAGAACGGATTCTATGCAGAACTTTACAACTCTCAGTGGACCGAAGCAGAGGCATCATAAACTATAGGTTTTGAAATGACGCAAAGTTTTCCATGAGCACGCATAAAGTAACAATCCGTGACACACTATATTTTCTACTCCTCGCATTCGCTTATTAGAAAATGCTCCTGCGCAACTCGTCCTTCGGACTCAAACAGCGCCCGCATTTTCAGCTAGAATGTTCGTCGTAACGAAAATATAGCTATCGTCACAGGGATTGTCACATTTATGCTTTGCTCATCTGAAAACTATTGCTCACATTTCATATACTATACTTTATGAAACGTGAATTACAGTTGCTTTCGGGAATACGTAAAGAGCAATTATGTGAATGGATTTCGAAAAACGATTGAGACAAACTTCGAAGGATTTCGATAAAAGAAGGATGATTCGCTGTCAAATTTCGAGGATTACAGGTCCTCGAAATTTAGTGCAAGTGACAGAGTTTTCATCAAGAAAACTCTGGAAATTTGCACGGGCGAGAATCATACAT